>CBDHDM010000020.1:0-29370 GCA_965261315.1 Endozoicomonas sp.
TCTTTTGCTGGGAGTATTTTAGTCTCTTCTTTTTCAAGCTTTGGAGAAGGCACTGTTTTGTTGGCACTTGTGGACTTTGAAGTAATCGTTTCTACACGCTTTTTGGTCGGCTGAGAGGGCTCTGGTGGTTCGGATATCTTATCTATTGGTTGCTTTGCATCCTCACTCTCAATAAGAGTGGATGCTGGAGGTACTACGATAGCCTGTTTAGCCAGGGTCAATTTGAGTTGCGAAGTGCCCTGATTGTTATTTATCAATGCATGCTCTGTGCGGTTGGGTGCAAAAGCAAGCATGAAGTGCAGAGTCACTGAACACAGCAAGGCAATAACACTATTTTTTGTTGTGTAGTGGCTCATTGGAATAAATAGTCGGTCACTGGAAAACTCACAGAATTATGTGGCTTCTTGGTCGCTCAAGGTAAGGGGGGAATACTACTCATTTCTGATGTGTTCAGGTAAGGGGTAATCCTGAAAAGATTTCTTTTATTCATGAAGCCCAGAAGGGGGGGCATCTTCTGGGCAGGGATGAGCGAATAATTTAACGGACTCTACCCCATGCCTGATTCCAGGCTAATCCAGTAGCAGGTTCATAATAAGAAGTTGCCTGGTTACACCAGCCGCTTTCGGGAAACGGTTTGCATTGATAGACGTTATATCACTGGCAAGTACTTTTATCCCTGCTGAGTAGCTGCCTATACCCTCTGGATAGACGTAATCGTAGTTGGCAGGAGAAGTGGTACATCTTTATCAATGACGGACGTGGAAAAAGTGTAATCGGTACTTTTTGCGAATACTGAGTTTTTGAAGGGAGTCTGGATAAAACAGTAAACTAAATTTTTGTTCCATAGCGTTGACCCTATAAAAAAGACCTGCTGTGCAAGAAAAGCATAGCAGGTCTTTTTGTAAGATAGTCGCTATCTCTTGATCAGGCTGTCATGAAAATAATGATGCCTGGCAGAATAAAGAAGGCAATGAACAGGTAAGCAAAAGCGTACATTCTATTCTTCACGGCCAGATCAGACAATTTGTCGGCCATGAACAGCGGGATTTCTCTTAACCATTTGATGCCATAAATCAGCACTACGGCAATAAAGTTGAAGAAGAAATGTACCATTGCAATCGTCAGAGCTGGTAGTGCTGCAGGGCCAGTGATCGCAGTGGCAGCCAGCAGTGCGGTAATGGTTGTACCTATATTGGCACCCAGGGTAAATGGGTACATCTGTCGTACAGTAAACAGACCATTAGCCACCATCGGGACCATCAGGCTGGTGGTGGTTGATGAAGACTGAACCATAACGGTCATCGTCATGCCGGACAGAATACCGCTGATAGGACCACGGCCAATTGACTTGTGCAGGGCATCCTTGGCTTTACCCACCATGACCTTTTTAAGCAGTTTGCCCAGACGGACCACCGAGAAAAAGATCAGGACAATACCAATGGTGATCATTGCGATACCGGACAGAGTGTTGTCAGGCAGAACGCTCACAAAGCCTTTAATGATATCTTCTGCTGGCGATGTTAATGGCTCGATAAAGTTCATGCCTTTCATTGACATGTTTTGACTGCCAACCAGCATTTCTGCAACCGAAGCTGAGATTTTGCTCAGGAAACCAGTGAACAGTTCAAGCGGTAGAAGAATTAATACAGCCAACCAGTTAAAAAAGTCATGTACGGTAGAGGCTGCAAAAGCCTGTTTGAACTCTTTATGGCAGCGAATATGGCCAAGGCTGACAATGGTGTTTGTGATAGTGGTACCAATGTTGGCACCCATGATCATCGGGATGGCCAGATGTACCGGCAGGCCACCGGCAACCAGACCAACAATAACCGAAGTTACTGTGCTGGAAGATTGAACGAGTGCTGTCGCCAGTGTGCCGGCCAGCAGGCCCATGATGGCGTTATTGGCGAAGCTGAATAGCTGTGCCGCCGCTTCACTGCCACCGACAGCCATTTTGAAGCCGGAGCCGATGACACTCACAGCCACTAACAGAGCATAGATCCACAGGACCACACGTAACCAGATACGCCCATAATGGCGTGTGGTCATGGTTTTGAAGTCGACGTTCTGTGAAGAAGCAGATGTCATTTCAGACATAGATAGTGCACCCTGGTGCTTATCAAAATTGAGTGCAAACATATCGAGTCTTTATGACAGTTTTATGACAATTTCTTCACAAAACTGACATCTGCGGTGTTTCCCTAAGAAAGAGGCGTAATGATGTGTTTGATACGGCTTTTGATGAAGCATTCTTACAGGCTATTAGAAGGGTAGTTGGGCTGAGATGCGGGAGTCGTGGAAAATGAGTGAACGATCAGTCCTGTGTTTATAGTTAGAAGAGAAATAGAATAGCCTTTCTGGTAAACGAAAAGTCTATTCTATTACCGGTTGAAAGCTTACTTCAGCAGTTCATCAAACAGCTGCACTTTCACCAGGTCACCAGCCTGTTTATCGCCATCTTCTTCGGCCAGTACTATATAGCAGTCAGAATGGCTCATTGTGCTCAGAACGCCTGACCCCTGATGCCCTGTCGAGGTTACCTGAAGTTTGCCGGATTCACTGTAAACCAGCTTTCCTCTCTGAAAGTCCCTGCGCCCTGAACGTTTATTTAAACGGGTTTCGGTGACCAGTGTGAGTTCAACAGGCTCTTCCGCTTGCTGGTTCATGATATGGCGCAAAGCAGGCGCAGCCAGTTGTTGAAAAGTGACCGTAGCAGAAACCGGGTTGCCCGGCAGGCCGAAGAACACACTGTTCGGTAGTTGGCCAAAGGCAAAGGGCTTACCTGGTTTGATGGCCAGCTTCCAGAAGCCGGTTTCACCCAGTTCATCAAGAATTTCTTTGGTGTAGTCAGCATCCCCTACGGATACTCCGCCAGAGCTGACGACGGCATCCGCCTCATTATCAGCTCTTAAAAAGGCTTGTCTTAGTTGTTCTTTATCGTCAGGGATTTTGCCAAGATCAATAATATCGATCTCCATCTTTTTGAGCATCGCTTTAATAACAAAACGGTTACTGTCGTAAATATCGCCTTGTCCCAGTAACTCTCCGGGCAGTTTCAGCTCATCACCTGTAGAAAAAACGGCAACTTTAACTTTGCGATAAACCTCTATATTGGCAATGCCAAGGGATGCCAGCAAGCCAATATCCTGTGGTTTGATTTTCCGGCCAGGTGTGAACACCAGAGCGCCTTCCGGAATATCTTCACCGGCGTATCGGATATTGTTACCCGCTTTTTGTGGCTTCTGTAGAAAGCGAATTCCCTGGTCTGTGGTTTCTGTCTGTTCCTGCATGATAACAACATCAGCATTCGTTGGAATACTGGCGCCGGTCATGATTCGGATGCAGTGGCCCGAAGGAATTGCTCCGGAAAAGGGGTGTCCGGCGAGAGACTGACCTGCCAGAGGCAGAGTATCGTTATGCTGTAAATCCTTCAAAGCCATGGCGTAGCCGTCCATGGCAGAATTATCATGAGACGGGACATTAATGGGCGATACGATACGTTCAGCGAGTACCCTGTTCAGGCTCTCTTCCAAAGATACTGTTTCGGTCTCTGATACCGGCTTAACCCCATTGATCAGCGTTGTCAGTGCGTCTTTCAGCCTCATCAGTCCATCGGTTCTACAGCAATCACTCATTGTGAGCACCATTTGTCGTGTAATTTACCCGAACTATGCCGCAATTCATAAAAAGCGCAATTCATAAAAAGCACAATTTATAAAAAGCGTAAGAATTATAATAAAGAATCTATACTTGAGGTTCACTTTATGACAGGTGCCCTTAATGTCTTCTTTATTCAGGTTGGTTATCATCTCCCTGTCTTGCTTGCTTCCACTGGCTGTGCAGGCAAAGGGTGGGACTGAGGTCGCTCAACATCAATCTCCGGATTGTACTGAGACCCCGAGTGGTTCCTGCAGAGAGTCTGGATGCCTGTTTTTTGGTATGAGGGTTCCGCGAGAACACCTTCACTATCTCAATGATTTACTGGATTGGGTTGATCGAACAGGGCTTTCTGATCAGCAGTATCAAACCGCCCGGCAGTTCTGGGCGGAGTTAAGTGAGCGAGAAAAAGAGGTGCTGGCCATGATTCATAACCAGGATGATGTGACCCCGGAAGACGGCAGTTTGCTACTGTTTTTTCTGAATCATCATGATGTTGATCTGGCAGAACGACTTCGACAGCAACTTGGTCTACCCGATTCCAACATTGGCGAAGAGGACTTCAAACGCCTGTTACCATCCGGCCGTCAGAAAAAAAGCGATGGTATAAACGGAGATGTCTCTTTATTTGATATACCAATAGAAGGCAGGCTTGACAGTGGTGGCAACCTATACAACTTTACCAAGTATGCACAGCTGGACCCGGGTTGGAGTAGCAGTCTGGCGTACTACCTGGGATACCGGATGGGGCATATCAAGCTGGCTCCGGTGGGGCAGCCGGCAACGGTAGATTTCAGTGACCAGAATGATGTGTCGATTCTGGTGGTTGGTGATTGGGGCACCGGCTACTGGGATGACGGGAGCAATCCATCACCGGCGCAACAGGTGATGCTGTCCATGCAAACGCATCCGGCCGAGATTACTATTCACTTGGGGGATGAGTACTATGCGGGTACCCGGGAAACACTGTATGGCAGTCCTGGAGAAGAAGCGTTTAACTTTACCAGCATCTGGAATCCCGGAACCCCTTACTCATTTGCCCTGGGCTCCAACCATGGTATGTACGATGGTGAAAACGGCCTGCGTTACATCACTCTCAATTCCCCCCTGTTTGCCAGCCAGAAGCAGGCCACTACCTTTGCCATTTTGCTGAAAGACTGGGTGATCGTTGGGCTTGATACCGCCCGTTATGATCAAAGTGACCTGTTCCTGAAAGGGGCCCTGAACGAGGGTCAGGGCAATTTCCTCCATCAGATGGGGCAATCCGGCAAAAAGGTGATGCTGGTTACTCACCATAATGGTTTGACTCTTGATGGCAAAGAGCAAAACAATCCACTCTGGAGTCAGGTGCGTGAATATCTGGGCAGGGATCCTGACTACTGGATCTGGGCTCACATTCATCAGGGTGCCGCTTATTCTGACCAGTCAGCTGCCGGTACTACCGTTGGTCGCTGCTGGGGGCATGGTGCGATTCCGGTTGGTCGGGCATCGGTGATGTACCAGTCAGATGGCTCGCTGATTCCTGAAGTGGCCTACTATAGTGATACACCTTACCCTGATCCTGACAGGGAGCAGGAACTGCGTATTCGTAATGGTTTCGGGTTACTTAAATTTTCAGGTACCACCGTTGCAGAGCAGATGTTTGATCAGTACGGAAATCTTCAGTGGGAAGATACGCTCAATTTTGACTAACACCGGCCGTGGACGGTGCATCGGGTGTTGCTGCTGCAGTTGGCGCTGAGTGAGTTGAAATATCTGCCCGTAACCGGTCTTCAGTTGGAAATGTGACCGGCAATGTAGTTGGCAATTTGCTCCGGGTTATTGATGTCCAGTTCTGCCAGGTGACCCGGGAGATAGATGCCCGGATTGCCATCCCAGGCGACGGCGATAATATGGGGGTCATCGGCGAACAGAAAGGGCTTTTCATAGTCGCTTCGGTGCAGCTCGATTTTGGCGATGGGGGCATCGCGGAAACCTTCCACCAGAATCAGATCCAACGATTTCTGGTTGAGCAGTTGTAGCTGCACTTCCAGTTGTCGCTGGTGTCCCTGTGGATACTCGGTATAGCAAATAGAGCGGCCGGGCATGCTCAACACCAGTTGGCTGGCGCCAGCCCGTCGTAAACGGTAGCTGTCTTTTCCGGGACGGTCTGGTTCAATGGTGTGATGAGAGGCTTTGACCAAACCTATCTTTAGTCCTTTATTGATCAGAAGTGGTAGCAGCTTTTCAATCAGCGTGGTTTTTCCCGTACCGCTGAAAGCCGCTATACCCAGAACCGGAACTTTGGCGCTGATCTTTTGGGTCGTCATATGAAGGTATCTTTAAGTGTCGTACTTATGCAGATAATGCCTCTGTACCGGTACTTTTCCCGTTGCCGTCTACGGTGTCTGATGTAACAGCATTACGACCTGAGGTAAAAATAACCAGGCTGCAGAATATATAAACTGCTTTGGTTACAGGCGATTTCCATAAACCAAAAGGTTTGGAAGGATAGCAGATCTACCTATGATTCCAAGAGAACAATAGTGCCTGATGTCATGGTTTTTCGAGAAATAAGCAGGTAGGATTCATTTGACTGTTGATAAAGCGAACTCAACAGTCCCGCAAAGCAGTAGGGCTTCTACTTTTTCTTTTTTATTAAGAGCAAGAGCCGCTCATGGCTGTTTAACGTTTGATTGACTCAATCAACAAGCGAGCGCCGAGCTTCGGTACCTAAAGGGGTTGATCTCCATGGGCTGGAAGCCGCAGTCAGAGATTGCATTACTGACTGCCAGGGCTGTGGAAGAAATTCTGCCGCCTCCCGCGATTGGAAAGGTGTTCTATGCAACCATTGCAGGATTTACAGGGACGAAAATTCCCTTACTTGCGGCTATCAGTAACAGACCTTTGCAACTTCCGTTGTAATTACTGTTTGCCTGATGGCTGCCTTGACCATCATCACAGTGAAGCGCTGGCTATCGACGAAATCCGTCGTCTTGTGGAAGCCTTTACCTGGCTTGGTGTGGAAAAAATTCGCCTGACTGGGGGAGAACCTACCTTGCGTCAGGACTTTTCGGATATCGTTAAAACCATAAGGCAGGTGCCAGGCATAAAAAAGCTGGCAATGACCACCAATGGTTACAAAATGGATAAAAGGGTTACTGGCTGGCTGGATGCAGGGATTGATGCCATCAATGTCAGTGTAGATAGCCTTGACCCCCGCGCATTTGAGCTGATTACCGGCCATAACCGGCTTCGGGAAATTCTGACTGGAATTCAGAAAGCATTTGATCATGGACTGCCTTCCATCAAGGTGAATGCAGTGGCCATGAAAGGCATTAACGATGATGAGTTGAATGCCTTTCTTGAGTGGATTCGAGAGTATCCCGTTTCTATTCGCTTTATCGAGTTGATGCAAACCGGCAACAATCAGGAATTCTTCCACAAGCATCATTTTCCAGGGAAAAAAATTCAGGATCAGTTACTGGAGCGAGGCTGGATTCGGAAAGTACGCTCAGCGGATTCAGGACCTGCCCAGGAGTATTGTCATAGTGACTATGAAGGTTCTGTCGGCTTGATCATGCCTTACAGTAAAGACTTTTGTAATGACTGCAATCGACTCCGGGTAACCAGCCTTGGGCAGTTACAACTGTGTCTGTTTGCTGAGTCTGGTATTGATCTGAGAGATTTGCTGCAGAGAGATGATCAGCAGGAAGCACTGGTGGCTCGAATTCTGGATTCTCTCAAGCTTAAGGAAGACAGCCACTTTCTTGAGCAGGGCTGGACTGGAGGCACACAGAATTTGTCCCAGATGGGGGGCTAATTCATTCAGGAGTTAGACTCCGCTGGCGTTGCTTAGGAATTGTCCTGAAATAATTCCTACATTTCGCCTATAGTAAAGAGCCATAAATATCTTCCTTGAGATTCTTTCCTGTGCGAGCGGTTATGGGTAATTATTCAGAAGTAGTTGAAGCTCAGATGATGGATTTTTTCTGTTCACTCAATGAGCGAGATCGGAGAAGGTACGCTGCTATTGAAGCAGTGAAGTTGGGTCATGGAGGTATCCAGTACATATCTCAATTATTGGGCTGCCATCGGGAGACTGTCGTTCATGGAATAACTGAACTTAATTCTGAAGAACAGCTCACTACGAATCGGATTCGTAAGAGGGGGGAAGAAGAAGACTAACGGTGGTATGTCCAAATTTGGTTGATAACGTGCTCCGCATTCTACACGACCATACCGCAGGTGATCCAATGCGACAGGAAGTCCGATGGACAAATCTCTCCCGTCGAAATATTTCCCGGGAACTTGAGAAGACAGACACTCCAGCAAGTAAGAATGTAGTTTCCAAGGTGCTTTATGAACAAGGATTTCGCCGTCGTCAGCTTCAAAAAAAGAAGACGATGGGCCATAACAAAGATCGCGACGCTCAATTTAAGAATATAAACAGATTGATACAGGAGTATTTGGATGCAGGCAAACCAGTACTTAGCATGGACACCAAAAAGAAGGAGATGTTGGGCAATTTCTATCGCGCAGGAGTAACGGATGCTATTGAGCCAACGATTGTCAACGATCACGATTTTCCCAGCCAGGGTAATGGCAAGGTTATACCTCATGGGATATACGACTTAGGTAAAAACAAGGCACTGGTTCATTTAAATACCAGTAAAGATACATCTGAATTTTCATGCGAGTGTCTGGCTCTCTGGTGGCTTGATCATGGACAGCAAGACTATGCAGGTGAAGATGAGGTATTGGTTGTGTGTGATGGTGGCGGTAGTAATAGTTCATCGTCCTACCTGTTTAAAGAAGATTTGGAAGCACTCTCCAACCGGTTGGGGTTAAAGATTCGTATTGCACACTATCCCCCTTATTGCTCAAAGTTCAATCCAATTGAGCACCGGGTATTCCCTCATGTGACAAGAGCCTGTAGTGGTGTACCTCTGGAAAGTATTGAGACTGCGAAGCACTATATTGAGAAAACTGAAACGACGACGGGGCTGAAAGTAGTCGTGAAAATAATCGATAAGGTCTTTGAAAAAGGCCGTAAATATGCCGCCGATTTTAAAGAAAAGATGAGCATTAAATTTGACACGTTTCTGCCAAAATGGAATTACACTGCCGTACCAGACGAAAAATGAAATGTCGGTTTTATTTCGGGACAATTCCTAAGGCACAGAATAGTAATGGCCATCTACTGACACGTGGTAGTCAATGTGTACCCGAGCTTCTTTCCACTCAGCGTATTGATAACGCTCTGTCGGTAAAGGTTTAAGTGCCAATGGTACTGACTTAAGGCCCTACCCCTTGTATTTATTGAGCCTCCGGGCTTGTGATCTTGAGTGCTGTAACCTCTGATGTGGCTTTGGTCGTCTTTTTACCGCTCGTGGTTCTGATCTTCCCGGACGATTGGCTACAATGTGCTGACTAATAATTTTCAGCATACTGTTGACCTTTCTTTCCAGTGAATCAACTGGTGCCATCAGTAATGTTTGATGAAAGGAAACAAGGGTCTCCTGTATTGCATCAAAATCAAGCTCTACATTCCAGCGCTTGAGGTACAGAGCAATAATTTCAGTTCTTGGATAAGTTTCAGCATCAAGCATTGTCGTAACCTCACCAAAACAAGGATTCTTAGTATGGGAAATCCGCACCCTTTTTTTGGGATTTCAGCTGAGGATAAACCTTTTGGTTTTCAGCTGTATCTGGCATCAGAAGGGTTGATCCATCAGTGAGCAGAACACGCCGCTGGTGCCATAACCAGGAGTCTGGGCTGGCTTTATCAAGTTTAATGCCTGATTGACACATCAATGCCTTAATGGATGACTCCGTTAATCGCTTGGGAGCCTTACAGTAGGCACTGGTATGAGTATTGGATGGTTTTCTATCCATGGCAGCCTGATCCCTGGCTTCACTTGGTCATGGCTTACTCGGAGGTTGGAATTTCACGACTTTTTATAGTCGCTCTCTTTCGGGCAAGCCCTGATTTTATTGACCTTTAGCCTTAAGTCAGTGCCATTGGGGTATAGAGCCGGATGAAAGAGAGCTGGCAGAGATTCGAAATGAAGTGCTGGGCAATTTTGAAAACCAGACCAGTGCTTACTATACGTCTTCTGAAATCTGGGATGATGGAATCATTGATCCTGTGGATACCCGTAATGCGCCTGGCATTTCCATCAGTGCATCTCTGAATGCACCGATTGGTGATGCCCAACACGGAGTTTTGCGGCTGTGATTTTTTCACCACAAAGACACAAAGGCACAAAGTTTTTTTAATTGTTCTCACGCTACGTGTAACAAAAAAACAATACCTTCTTTCTTCGTGGCTTTTTGGTTCAAATAAAAAAAAGAAAAGGATATCAATCATGACTGCCAGCCAGTTTAACCTTACTACTGAGCAACAAAGCCTGCTGGATCATGCCGACCGCTTTGGTAGGGAACAGCTCTATCCCCTCGCAGCCAGAATGGATAACGAAGAGTGGTGGCCTCAGGATGTCTTCAAGCAGTTTGGTGAACTCGGTTTTCTGGGGGTAACCATTCCCGAGCAATATGGTGGTGCCGGCATGTCGATGCTGGAGGCGGGACTGGTGCTTCAGGGGTTCTCCCGCTGGAACCATGCACTGGCATTGAGCTGGGTCGCTCACGATAACCTGTGTGCCAACAATATATACAACAATGGCAGTGAATACCTGAGGGGACAATACCTGCCTAAGCTCTGTTCCGGAGAATGGGTTGGTTGTCTGGGACTGACTGAACCCGGCGCAGGTTCGGATGCGCTGGGTTCTATGAGAACCAAAGCCGTTCGTGATGGTGATGAATATGTGCTTAATGGCTCCAAAATCTACATTACCAATGGCCCGGTCGCTGATGTCTGTCTGGTGTATGCCAAAACCGAGCCGGGTAAAGGCTCAAAAGGTATTACTGCTTTTGTGGTTGAAACCAGCTGGCTTGGTTTTTAAAGTGGCTCAGAAGCTGGACAAAATGGGCTTTCGTGGCAGTCAGACGGCCGAGCTGGTATTTGAAGATCTTCGAGTACCGATCAGAAATATTGTGGGTAAATAGCATCAGGGACATCAGGTCGTGATGAGTGGGCTCGACTTTGAGCGATCCATGATTGCCCCGATCAATACCGGGATTGCTGAACGGGCATTGGATCTTTCTATTGATTATGCCGGTACACGTCAGCAGTTTGGTAAGCCTATTGCCAGCTTCCAGATGGTTCAGGCGCGCATTTCTGACATGTATGTCTGGGTGGAAACCATGAAAACTTTCTGCTGGAAAGTACTGGTGGAAGTGTCTGAAGTGGATGAAACCCAGGCAGGGCGGGGAGAGATTCATGCCCGTACCGCCGCTTCAGTAATGTACTGTGCGGATATGTGTAACAAGGTGCTGGACAATGCAGTATAGGCAAGGCTGCTGCCTGGTTACTGGCTCGTTTGGGGGCTAAAGTTCTGATTTGCGGTCGTAGCTATGAAAAGTTAATGGCCGCCATTAAGCCGATGCAGGAAATGGGACTGGATGTTGGTTGCAAAACATTGGATATACGAGACCCCGAAAAGGTCCAGACTTTCTTTGATGAAATCATGGATGAACTGGGTGGGCTGGACGTTTTGATTAACAATGCGGGTGGCCAGTTCCCCCAGCCAGCCATTGATTTCTCTCCCAATGGCTGGCGGGCGGTTATTGATAATAATCTGAACGGTACCTGGTTTATGATGCAGACGGCTGCCCAGCGCTGGCGAGATGCAAAAAAGCCGGGAAATATTATCAATATTGTTACTGTGATTGACCGGGGCATGCCGGATATTGCCCATACCTGTGCGGCTCGTGCCGGTGTCATTTATGCCTCGAAAACGGTAGCGGTAGAGTGGGCTCAATATGGCATTCGTATTAACTATTGCTCCGGGGATTATTGCCAGTGAAGGAATGAAAGTTTATCCACAGGAAGCAGTAAACGAATTTCCCCGCTCCAATCCAATGCAACGGTTTGGTTCTGCCTGGGATATTGCGCAGGCTTGTGCCTATCTTGGTGGTGAGGCTTCGCAATTTATGACGGGGGAGGTGATGACTTTAGATGGCGGAGGTCGTTTATGGGGGGAATTGTGGCCCTATAAAAAGCCAGATTATTTTAAACCTTCCTAAATGAAAAACTGCCTGGTCATTTATTCATTTGCAAGGCTGATCTAACCGCTGAAAAAGGAAGATGTTACGCTGATGACTTGCTTGCCAAGCGCCAATCTGGGTCTATTTTTACTCTAATAGAAGAGTACTTAAATTAAACCAACGCTGCGTTTATCCTTCTTTTCCCGGATCAATGAGCGCTGCTTTCATCTGCAAAGATTCAGCTATAGGCTGTTTGGATTGGAAAGCGAGAAAAGCAATGCAGGAATACATCAAGAAAGAAGAGTTTGAGGCTTTTCAATCTCATGTGCTTAGCCAGTTTCGAGATATTGTTGAACTATTCTGTAAGCAGCAGGCTCATATGGAGCGGCACCTTGAATGTACAGAAAGAACTCAGAAGCACCTCGATACCTTTGTTGCCCGTATGGATCATCTTTGCCAGTTTATTCAGAGTGTTTCAGATTCTGTTGAAGGTAAGCCCGGAGAGCACGGCAATATTTCCCGTCATTAGTTGTACCCATCGTTGTATTAAACGGTGTATCAAAAGGCCGTTTCACAAGAGAGTATTCAGTTTCTGAATTAACTCACTCACTTCACTGTTGACCGAGTTGTCTTGCCGTTTCTGATCATTATTTGAAATACCGTCAAAAATAAGCCGGGTAATCTGCTGTGATGTCTGATGGATGTCCAGTAATGGTGTTTCTGTATCTTTTGCATCCAGGTATATCCCCCCACAGATAGTGTTCAAGCGTACCAAACAGTGTATTGCGAACCAGAGTGATGCACACATCCTGCCTGAGTTCTCCCAGGGCAATCCCCTCTTTTGTGATTTTTGTGACTACTTCGGTATAGCGCCGGTTCAGGGCTCTCACCTGTTGAGACAGCTCATGATCAATCCCTCTGGATTCATTGAGAATGACACCGCATAAGGCACGATTCTGAGTCATGATGTTGAGATGATTCCAGATGACAAAATAATAGCGTTCGCGAGTGCCATTGACGCCCTGAATGCCTTTTTCGATCAGTTGTGTTATTTGCTGATAAAACTGCTCCATCACTTTCTGGACTAAAGCCCGTTTGGATGGAAAGTAGCTGAACACCGTGCCTTCAACGATACCTGCTCTGCTGGCGATCTCAGCAACCGTTGCTTTTTCGTAGCCCCTGGCTTCAAAGACTTCCCGGGCAGATTTGAGAATATCTCGTACTCTGGTTTCTCTGGACTGACGGGTTACTTTTTTTCTGGCTGTTTTTGCTGGTGCTGGCATGGCGCTCGAATGTGCTCAACTTTTTGTAAAAGATTAATGAAAAAGTGTCTTGAAATCACAGAAAAACTGTCATTTCTTGATCTAAGTCAGTTCATAAAATAAGCAGCTGTATAAGAATCGCGCACCCAAATTCATACAACCTGCTATTTCCAACATCATGAGTAATCGCACCGATAAGAGTGCAAAAACTGTCTTGGAAACTTTTTATAACAGGGCTACTTGAGGTTCACAGGTGCAAAAAGCATTCTCCCTTCTACAGAAAATCGGGCGCTCGTTAATGCTGCCCGTGGCGATTCTGCCCGCTGCCGGCATTCTGCTGGGCGTAGGTAGCGCAAACTTTGCAATCATTCCTGAACTGTTAAATCATATCATGGCTCAGGCGGGCGGTGCGGTTTTTGGTAACCTGCCTCTGCTGTTTGCTATTGGTGTTGTTCTCAGCCTGACCGACAATGACGGTGTCTCTTCACTGGCAGCGATTGTTGGCTATGTTGTCATGCTGGCGACTATGGGTGTAATGGCGGGTACACTGGGGATTGAAACCAAAACTATCATGGGTATCGCTTCCATTGATACCGGTGTGTTTGGTGGTATTCTGGTGGGTATTCTGGCGTCTGTGATGTTCAACCGCTTCTATAAAATCCAGCTACCGGAGTATCTGGGCTTTTTTGCCGGTAAGCGCTTTGTTCCGATTATCACCGCTTTTGCAGCCATCGTGATGGGCGTGGTTCTGAGTTTTATCTGGCCACCCATTGGCAATGCTATTGATGCGTTTGGTAACTATGCTGTTGAAGGCAACCCAACCACCATGGGTTTTGTCTACGGTTTTGTTGAACGACTGTTGATTCCTTTTGGTCTGCACCATATCTGGAACGTACCTTTCCAGTCTCAAATGGGTGAGTTCGTCACGGCGTCCGGCGTTGTGGTAAACGGTGATATTCCACGCTTCTTTGCCGGTGATCCAACGGCAGGCTTCCTGGCGGGTGGCTTCCTGTTCAAAATGTTTGGTCTGCCTGCGGCGGCTATCGCTATGTGGCGTAGTGCAAAAACTGAAAATCAGAAAGTGGTTGGCGGTATTATGATGTCTGCTGCGCTGACTTCTTTCCTGACGGGTATTACTGAACCCATCGAGTTCTCCTTCCTGTTTGTCGCGCCAATCCTCTATGGAATTCATGCGCTGCTGGCAGGTATTGCTTTTGTTATTACCAACTTCTTTGGAATCAGAATGGGCGGCTCGTTCTCCCACGGTCTGATTGACTACGCGCTGTCCTTTAGCATTGGTACCAAGCCTGCCATGATTCTGGTTTGGGGCCTGGCTTACGCTGCGCTGTACTACACCGTGTTCACGTTCGCTATCAAAATGTTCAACCTGCGTACGCCAGGCCGTGAAGAAGCGGCGGAAGCGGTAACCACGACGGAAGTTGGCAGTGAGCTGGCCAGAAAACTGTTTGTTGCCTTTGGTGGCCAGAGCAACATCAAGAGCATTGACGCCTGTATCACCCGTCTGCGTGTCACTGTCGACAAGCCTGAGAATGTGGATGTTGAAGCCATCAAGACGCTGGGTGCAACTGCTGTACTGGTCGTTGGTCAGAATATGCAGGCTATCTTTGGTCCACGCTCTGATCAGATCAAAACAGAGATGAATGAACTGATGAAAAGTGGTCAGGCTCCGGAAGTTGGTGAAATGGCACTGGCCTGATGCTTTAAAACTGCTCGATTAAAGAGCAGCAAATGATTGTCTTTGCAGCCGTGTCTACGTTAATCGTGGGCACGGTTTTTTTTATTTACACTCAGTAAAAGGATATTCCGCAGTGTTTTAGTGTCTAAGAACCCAAAAGCTAAGATCTGCATATTAAGCCATTAAGCATAGTCAGAGGTTTGTGATGCTAGATGGAGGACCCCAAGGGGTAAATAACCCAACTGTTTTCGTAATAAATGTTGATCCTGAGCCAAGGGGGGCTGTTGATGCCGGTCCAAGTAGGGCTCTTGAACCAGATCAAGGGGGGCGTAGCTCTTGGTTTCATCGAGCTGTTATGTGCTTAAGAAGTTGTTGTTGTAAATGTCGGGTATCGCGTTCAGATACACTTCAGTTGTTAACGTCAGAGAGATTCTTACAAAGGGAGTTTAGGGTTAGTGCTTTAGATGCTGGCGAACTAGCAAACAGGCTTAATGATCCTGAAATTGCAGGCGTATTATCGATTGCAGAAGGAATGGATAGACGGGAACGAAGAGATTTTCAGCGGGACGTTATTTCGGGTGTGCATACAAACATTAGGAGAGGGATAGAGTCGGCAGAAACAATTAATCCTCCTGATGCAGGTGAAGCTCTTGCTCAAGAGCGTCTTCGTGAATTGAGAGCTAATATTGTTCCTTATGAATCTATGCCTGAAATATTTCTTGAGCCTTTAGACTCTCCTAGAGAGTGCTGCATTTTAGAAGATGTTGTCGAAGATCTCGTTTCTTCTAACGGTCGTTGCATCAGCTATAAAGTTTTAGAAGGTAGTTATCTGGGAAGTGGTGGCTTAGACCCGTACAGAAATGCTGTAGATTGGCAGGAAGTTCGTAAGGTAGTTGAGTTAACTGAAAAAGGAGCTTTAAATTTAGGTTATGAACCTGATGATGAAAAAATCAGGAATGTATCAAATCAACAACCCTGAATTCGTATCATAAATGCATAACCTCTGTAACCACAGGGTTGCTACAGAACCACCTTTGAATTAAAACAGAACTCAGGTGTACTCTGTAAAGCGACCAAACACTACAGAGGATGCCACGGATGGCCTTTAAGCACCTGAGCTCTGAAGAGAGACATTATATCGAAATTGAACTAAAAAATGGGACTTCCCAAAACAAAATTGCACAAAAACTTGGGCGCGATCAGAGTTCCTTGTCACGGGAATTAGGGCGCAACAAGGGGTTACGCGGTTACAGACACCAGCAGGCCCATCGTATGGCTCAACAGCGCCATCAAGAAAAAAACAAGGCTGTTAAGCTTACGGAAGATATTAAACGACGCATAACGGATGATATTCGTGCAGACTGGAGTCCAGAGCAAGTGGCTGGAAGACTTAAAAAAGGGCCCTTTCGCAGGTTGGCTGATCATTTTAGAGACTCCTGCCTTATTTTTAGATACAGATAATCAAGATCATTGTAGCCACATGCCTTATAGACTATTCGCTTGATAACACCATTGAATGCTTCGATTTTCGCGCTGGTTATCTGATGCTGACAGTATGATAAAAGGCCATCTCTGGCTCTGTTTAAACCTTTTGCAAATCGTTCTAACTCTGATATACCAGTCTCTTTGGCTAATCCGATCCACTTGTCCAGGAATTTACTGGCGCTTGCTTTATATTTATACGTCCATAGTTGTTTAAGCATATCTTTCAGAATGTACGCCTGATTCAAGTCTTCATTCATTGCCAGAAGCTCTTTGAGGCTGCTCTCTCGTTTAGGTGTCAGGTTCTCCACGTTCATGAAAAGGTTGAATCGTTGCCCCTTGATAAACGGCTTCTGCTCTTCTTCTGCCTGACGCCATTCTCTGCGTCTAATTTGGTCAATGACATCATTGTAGTTGGCAATAATATGAAACTTGTCGTATACGATATCTGCATCGGGTAGATACTCTTTTACAGAAGCCTGATAACTACCCCCACGGTCAATCCCAACGCATTCGATACTCGCTCGTTGTTCCGCTGACAGACTACTACCTGGATAGAACCCAACGGTAGATCTTGAACACATCTATCCTTTTCTCGCATCTTGCCCATGGGGCGATGACATTGACTGCACTTAAACTGTTGTATACGACCATCACGACGTAAAAATACAGTTGCCTCAGAGAGCTGCCAATCAATATCAATACTATCGATAACCCAGCCAGAAAATGCGAGCATAGGACGTAGTGAGGGCGTTGCACACATGTCTGATCCTTCAGTAATGTTGATCCGTTTAAATCAATCGTTACCTGAAGGCTATTTCTGTTGCAACCCCTCGCTTTTTATCAGCCAACCTGCGAAAGCCCCAAAAATAGCATCTTACAGGTGATTACAGATTTTTTGCATGTGAAATCGTGTTTTATCCAATTTTCAGCCAAAGGTTGACCTTATAGACAAGAAATTAGCGAATCGAGCCTTCTTAATCTATCAAGCATAGAAAGACGGAGTACTAGAGTTTTTTTCACTTTTAGTGGGTGATTACGCATCCCAACGCTCGTCTCTCCATTGTATTTGCTGTTCTTCCGATAGGAATGTCCATGCCACAATACGAGTCAGCTTTTGCCCTTGCGCCATTTTTATAGTACGAACATCAACAGCATTCACTTGTTTAAGGGCTTTATAGAGCACTGGTAAGTTTTCTTTCTTAGACACCAGGGTCGAGTACCAGAAGCAATTTTCAGGCTTTTCTGAGCTTTCGATAGTCATTCGATGAATAAATGCAGCCTCACCACCAGGGCACCAGAGTTCCGCTTTTTGACCGCCAAAATTTAAAACGGGTTTATGGGCATGACTTTTGGAAAAAAGATCTGCTTTCCTGTTGCTGCCTTTTTTACGCGCATTTGCACTCAGGTTGCGAACCTTGCGTTCAGATCCTGCCGTAGCTTCTTCTAATGACACATGGAATGGTGGGTTACACAGGGTGAAATCAAAGACATCGTGATCGTTGATCATCCCGATAAAAATATTATCTGAATTTTTCTGTAACCGACACTGAATACCTCCGGCTAATGAGCGGTTAGATTCAACAATCAGTGTTGCTGATTTTACTGATAATGCATCAATATCTGAGCCAACAAAACGCCAGCTATAAGCTCGATGACCAATGATCGGATAAACACAATTCGCACCCATGCCAATGTCCAGTCCACGAATATGTTTACCTTGAGGAATAACCCCTTGGTTAGACACGGCTAATAAATCAGCTATATGGTGAATATAGTCAGCGCGACCGGGAATCGGTGGGCACAAGTAACCGGGTGGGATATCCCAGTTCTCGACCTTATAAAAATGGTGCAATAAGGCTTTGTTCAACATTTTTACAGCAGCAGGGTCGGAAAAATCAACCGACAGATCACCGAATTGATTTTCTGCCACAAACGGGGATAAACCAGGGCAACTTACTATCAACGCATCAAAATCATAACGCTGATTATGAAGGTTACGAGGGTGCAGACCTTCTGTCTTCTGCATTGGCTGGTTTTTCTTTGGGGCCATTACACGTTACCAGTGGAATATGACTCATAGGGTTGGATAGTTTACATCTGATGGGTGTTCGAGTCTGGAGCTGACACGTTAATCAGAAAACTGCTGATAAAAACAGAACCTGGATAATTCGAGCTCTTGGGAGCGTGTGTCAAAGCATTGAGGGCCAACGGTTAAGATAAGCCCAGATGTTAGGAAGCGATTCAGATCCTATCAGTTTGATCACTTTATCGATGACGACTCTCTCAGAGTCCGTGGCGTTTTGATACAGAGTATTCAGGTCTTCTGCTCTTTCAAACTGATCCTTGTAATTATTGATCGAAAGTTCAAGTATTATCCTTATCTCATTCATCGGTTCTACTCCATAGCTCAGGGCATCTTGTTTTATTGGTATCATGGATACAGGTAGCTTAATAAAGAGGTAAGCTTTCGATTATCCATATGCCTGTTTTACCGATCAATTTATCTACAGTAAATGAGATAGGAAAAAAAGATCTAATAATTGGATTATATATTAAGAAAATATATACACATGACTTATCTATTTTTCCTTTCTGCCTATCCGAAGCGGAAGCTTGAGGCCTTCCCGCTCACGCTAAGCAGGCTGAAATCAGCTCAACCAAGCTGTTTGAGATAATAGAGGTCCCAGGCTGTTCAGCTAGAGTTTGCTGGTTTTTTAGCAATACCCTTGAACTATTTTCGGGTAGCTAGTGCCACCTGCTTTGCCCTTTGGTGAGTATGCATGTGAGTTTTCAAGTTACACTTGTAGTCGGTTCTATATACACACTCATGAGCTTGGCACATGTGGCGTTTGGGCCGATCTTCCTGCGGCAGATGTACTAGCTTATGGCGCGTGAAATTATGTTTAAAGTAAGATGAATAATCGCATGTACTTATTTCGCATTTATAAATGACAGGGCGACTTTCAAGAGGAAGGTGATTCTGTCTATGCCGATGAAATGATGTTTCTCTAAAAGTACTGTAATCGCATATAGTGCATTTATATGAATGGAGGAGTTTTTTGACAAGTGTCTGATCACACCTTAGCTGATAATTGCTTTGATCCGTTGAGGTCAGGTTTATAAAATCTTTAAAGGAAAGTTTCTCGGAAAAATAAGTGCGGATCTCATACGGTAGTTTTGAGAAAAAATGGTTTTGTTTGATGCTGGCAATATCAACAGTCCTATGACCAAACATTCTTTTTTCTAACTTTTTACGCTTTTCCAAATAATGCTCAAGGTCTCGAAATTTATTAACAGGAGCAGTATCAATTTGATGACTATCCATTCTTTCCTATCTTAATTTTCCCGTATTAGGTAAGTGAGCATATATAAACCCAGAGTGCTTGACCTCCGCAGACCCTTGAGTTTCTCTGTCAACAGAATCTAAGAATGCCTTGCTTATTTTTACGTACATCGAGATCCATAGATTATGCATCAACATTTCAATATACTGTTTTCATTTATCGGTTGCTCATAATCGAGCACTGGGTATGTGCTTATTTAGAATAGCCTAGTGTAGATAATAGATAAGGAAATCATATGTTCAGCAGGTTTACGAAGAATATTACCCCCCATGTTGTGAATGAGCTGGATCTGGCTGAGCAGGCAAAGAGTCGGAGAGAGTCCGCTATCGAGTTTGAGCATCTGGAAAACGCTCATGTGCTCGGTCAGGAGTCTACTTACTGGCATACTAAAGTGCATTGGCTTATGTTGGTATGGGCGGTTCGTAATAAATCGCTACGGGAGTTTTTTGGGCAGGCTTTCAGAATCGTTGGTGCCCTATTGATGACAGCCATTGGGTTTATTCCTCAAGGTAATACCGGTGGAGCCAATATCAGCCCATTTAAACCGATGGCATTGAAGCCAGAGCATTCCCGGTTAATTCAGCAAGCCAAAGCGGATGATTGATGCTGTCTGAGCATTTGCCTTGACCTAATTATTAGCATGATGGAACTATCAAGTTTTTTACCTGTCTGACCTGAACAATAGTTCGAATAATCGTTGAGGATTGAACGTGTTCTCCAGGATCAGACATTCATTAATAATCTTATTTTCTCTTTCTGTCTTCTTATTTCCCGGCTTTTCCAATGCTGATGGGGATAATGGAATTCATTCATTAAATCAAGAAGATATTATTATCAGCAAGCTTCATCGAGTGGTAGATAGAAGTCTGCTGGATGAATTTGAAAATAACGGCCTTGCATCCATTGCCGGTGGTATTGTTGGTGCAATGATTGGTGTCAGCTGGACTGGCCTTAAAGCGGCAGTGACCAGTGGCGGTGCCAGCCCTTTATTTATTGATTTTACCGTTAATGCCTTTCTATCCGGGGCTGCAATGGGCACACTTTCTGTCGTGTCCCGTACTTATTTAAAGACACCCTTTGATCTTCTTTCCAGACCACTGACCTGGGGGTTGTACAAATATACTCAAGTGAAGGACTGGGTTTTGCATGAAGAGGCTCCGCCTGAGCTGGAGCAGAAATATTCCGAGTTTCTGGATCCTGTTGCCGAGCGCTTAAAGGCCGTTGTTGAACAGGTTTTTGATGTCCCTGCCGATTACTGGACAATCACACCCATGGATATGAGTGCTCCCAATGCCTTTGCAACCAGTGGCTATAATATTGCGGTTTATCACTCGATTTTTCCTCTGGCTAAAAATCAGGCAGGCATGGCCTGTATTCTGGGGCATGAAATGGGGCATGTATTGGCAAAACACGTGGGTCAGAGTTTAAGTGATGTTATTTTCCTGAATCAGCTGGCCATCGCCAGTATTCCTTTCGCCAATAAAATGTCACAGAATCGTGAAACTCAGGCTGATGAAATGGGCATCTATCTGACTGCACTGGCAGGTTATGATCCAGCAGAGTGTTCCAGAGTCTGGGACAGGATGACCACTTTTGATGGAAACCTGCGAGAAGTGGTTAATATTTTCCTTTCAACACATCCGACGAATAAGACTCGCATGAATGCCTTGAAACAGCAGGGAAATACCTTACAGGAATATTATTTAAACAAGCCTCAGGTACTTGGGCTGGGGCTGGAATATACCCTGTAAAATGGCACGCTTATTTTGAATTAATCACAAGGTATTGGCAGGGTATTGGGAAGTACTAATACCCTGATTTATGGATTTGGTTTTTTATTCAATACTATTTGTTATCATCACTAACTCTTTCATGTTTCTCTCCATTTCTTTATTTACTCTGGTTTGTTATTGAAAATTCTGATTTGGAACTATCACTTATCCACTGTGTCTGATCTCAATCGTTTTCATCCTTTTGAGGTGTCAAATGTATTGGATAAGAAGCCTGTTTTTCATCACTCCACTTTTATTTCTGTTATCTCTTACGGGTTACTCTGATGAATATATTAGTGAGTACCCTGAGCTAGCTGGAGAAGCCATTGGTTATAACAGTGATGAGGCGATTGAGTTCAAACTCCGCTCAACCATTGATCGTAGCCTGTCGGATGAAATCGCAAACACAGGGCTGGCGTCCATTTCTGCAGGCGTTGTCGGAAACGTTTTTGGTCTGAGCTGGGTAGGCCTTTATACGCTGATTCAAAGCGGTGGGCTGTCAAATACCGTATTTGTCAACCTTACTGGTTCCGCGATTGGGACTGGGGTGTTGCTTGGTATGGGTTCTATTCTGGCTAGAACGTATCTGAAATCACCAGCTGACTTCTTGTTCAGGCCTTTATTCTGGGTTCTGTACAAAGCTATACAAGTAAAAGATTTTATTCTTTATGAAGATTATTCGACAGCACTCGATCAGAAGCACAAGGCTTTTTTGCAGCCAGTAAGCGACAGGCTAACATCTGTTGCGGAGCGGGTATTTGATATCCCGGTTTTGTATTGGGAGATTGACCTGATGAGTACAGGTGGGCCAAATGCATTTAGCGCTGGTGGATATAAAATTGGAATCTACCGTTCTATATTTCCAATTGCTAAAAATGAGGCAGGCATGGCGTGTATTCTGGGGCATGAAATGGGGCATGTTCTGGCCAAACACAGTGGTCAGCGGATGACTGATTTCCTGTTTTTTAATAAAAAGGCTTTAGCCAGTATCCCCTTTACGAATGCGATTGCTCATAATCATGAACATCAGGCGGATGAGATTGGGCTCTATTTGATGGCCCTGGCGGGATACGATCCATCAGAATGCTCCCATGTCTGGGAGAGGTTTACCTCTGCTGCTGGTGATGTCAGAGCTATTGTTCGTATCTTCCTGGAGAGTCACCCAACGAATGCTTCTCGCATGGCCGCGCTGAAAAAACTTGGCAGTAAGTTAAAGGGTTATTACGCCGGCAAACCTGGAGCACTTGGTCTGGGTATGGAGTATGAGCTTTAATTGTTATTTCCTGAATTTAGTGATTTTTTCTCTTAGCCAGAAGGTTAGTTGTGCTACTTCATTTTGGCGAGCTCGAGGGGGCTTTTGGTCTGGAGCGTACAATGCTTGCTTGATGCTGTATAAACACAGATGAGAAGTCATAGCCGTGTATTTCGCTTAAGATTGTTATCCTGTTTGTTAAGTGACTCATTTTTCGAGAGAGTAAACCATGCCATTCAGTCTGGAGATGAAGGTTCGCGACTATGAGTGCGACCTGCAGGGAATCGTAAATAACAGTGTCTACTTCAACTATCTTGAACATGCACGCCATGAGTTTCTGCACGCTAACGATATCGACTTTGCCAGGCTGGCTGCCGAGAAGATTAATCTCGTCGTGCTGAGGAGCGAGATGGATTACAAAATGTCGCTGGTGCCAGGGGATGAGTTTTATGTGGAAGTGGAGCCGGTACGACTCTCTAAATTGAAGCTTGGTTTTAAGCAGAAAATCTTCCGTAAACGGGATAATAAACTGGCCATTGATGCATTGATTGTAGGGACTTCTTTGAATGCTAAAGGCCGGCCTTTTGTATCGGAAGATATTGATCGGGTGTTTCCGTTCATCGATTCAAAGTAAATGCAAAAACATAGAAACGTCAGAATTCATCTGACGTTTCTATATCCGGCTTATTTTTTCAATAGCCTTCTTCCCACAAAGTAATCCACGCTGACATAGCGTCCTGCACCCTGGAAAAAAAGCACCAGCAGCATCACCAGATAGGTGGCGGCAAACTCAATACCATTATTCAGAATAACCGGCTTACCAAACTCGGTAATGTAGTGGTAGCGGCCGGGGTGATTCGACTTTAGCCAGCCCAGAAAACCGTTCAGTCTTTTTGATGCCTCCGCTGCATGCTCATTTGGTGCAAAGCTGCCGGGGGCGGCAATGGCCTGCCAGCCATGGGGCCAGTGTACTGCAAAAATAGCAACCAGCATGGTAATGATCAGTGGGACAGATATCAGCCTGATACCAAGACCCGCCACCAGTAAAACCGCACCAATAATCTCTGTCCAGGCTGCCAGGACAGCCATCAGCCAGGGTAAGGGCAGGGCAAGCCCGTGTTCAAACCACATTACAATATCTTCAAAATGCGCCAGCTTATTGGTGCCGGCAATCCAGAAAACAGGATCAAGGTACAGGCGAAGGGCCAGCAGGGGTAGTCCATCAGCGTGATGGAGGTAGTCCACTGTTTTTTGGTAGAGTGACGGGATCGTATTCATGGCTGACTCCCTGAGCATTTTATTATTGGGTTATTAACTCAACGCTTGAGTGGGGTGGTTGTTACAGCATGAAGGTCATTTTTTTTCATCCCCGGGTTTGTAACGGTATGGACGATGAAGCATTATTAATAAAACAGGCACAGAATGGTGATCAGAAGGCGTTTACGGTGCTGGTGCGGCATTATTACCGCCTGATGCGCTTTGTTGCCTTGCCAATTGTTGGGGAGAGTTATGCTGATGAAATCGTCCAGAAAGCTTGGCTGACGGTGCATCAGAAGCTGCCAGAATGGGAACCCAGGGGCAGCTTCAAAGGGTGGTTGCTGACCATTACTGCCAATGAAGCCCGCTCCCGGTATCGCAAACAGAAGCGGGAGTTTCTATCAGACGCTCCGGAAGAGGAGGCACTTGGGCATCGCTTTGCAGAGAATGGTCACTGGCAGCAGCCCCCGTTCCAACTGGCACCTGGAAGGGCCTGAGGCGCTATTAGACAAGCGTGAATTGATGGACTGCCTGAACCACAAGATTACAGAATTGCCTGAGAAACAACGGCTGGTGTTTGGTTTGAAAGACCTCAGTCAGATGTCACTGGAAGAGATCTCCGGCTTTATTGGTGAATCGGCTGCCAATGTCAGGGTGCTGCTGCACCGGGCCAGGGCAAAGCTGTATACCGGTATTGAGCATTTTCAGGAGACAGGCATATGTTGAAGTGTCGGGATATTGAACGCATGTCTGGCCAGCTTCAGGATGATGAGCTGAACTGGCGGCAGCGCATGAGTACGCGTATGCACCTGATGATGTGCCACCATTGCCGACGTTTTGTCAGACAGTTTACGGCTATTAAAAAGCTGGCAGAGCTCTCCGTAACGGAGCAGGCGACGGATGATGAAGTACAGTCAGTGATGGATAAGATCAATGGCTCATAGAAGGGTTAAAGCCCAATGGCACTGACTTAAGGCCCTACCCCTTGTATTTATTGAGCCTCCGAGCTTGTGATCTTGAGTGCTGTAACCTCTGGTGTGGCTTTGGTCGTCTTTTTACCGCTCGTGGTTCTGACCTTCCCGGACGATTGGCTACAATGTGCTGACTAATAATTTTCAGCATACTGTTGACCTTTCTTTCCAATGAATCAACTGGTGCCATCAGTAATGTTTGATGAAACGAAACAAGGGTCTCCTGTATTGCATCAAAATCAAGTTCTACATTCCAGCGCTTGAGGTACAGAGCAATAATTTCAGTTCTTGGATAAGTTTCAGCATCAAGCATTGTCGTAACCTCATCAAAACAAGGATTCTTAGTATGGGAAATCCGCACCCTTTTTTTGGGATTTCAGCTGAGGATAAACCTTTTGGTTTTCAGCTGTATCTGGCATCAGAAGGGTTGATCCATCAGTGAGCAGAACACGCCGCTGGTGCCATAGCCAGGAGTCTGGGCTGGCTTTATCAAGTTTAACGCCTGATTGACACATCAATGCCTTAATGGATGACTCCGTTAATCGCTTGCGAGCCTTACAGTAGGCACTGGTATGAGTATTGGATGGTTTTCTATCCATGGCAGCCTGATCTCTGGCTTCATCAATCAAGGCATGCCGACATGACTTGGTATCACTGGCGACTTGTCGCATGAAGAGCGTTAACGTCTTGACTGGAGGGAAATCACGACTTCTGGAGTTTGGGTAATGGGCCTGGAACGCACTGAGATCATCTGAAGAAAGGACAGAAGACAGGTCATCATTGTCTATTTGTGCAAATTGCTGAAGACAGTCATCAGCGAGTGAAAGGAACTCTGGACTACACTTGGTCATGGCTTGCTCGGAGGTTGGAATATCACGACTTTTTATAGTCGCTCTCTTTCGGGCAAGCCCTGATTTTATTGACCTTTAGCCTTAAGTCAGTGCCATTGCTCTTTATCCTCGTATGGACGCTGTTTGCGCTCATGCTTTTTGCCACGATCGTCGTCATTTCTGATCCAGCGTTGCTGATCAATCAAGCCTATAGTTCGTTCACTATCTACATCCAGTAACATCACTGAGTGTGCCCAAATGCCTTTGGATATACTGTTTTCTGGTCCCCCGATGTCACCCAGCTCTGACCTGACTGAGTGTTTGTAGCTGAGAGTTATGCTGTCCTCAATGGCCAATATAAGTTGATAATCGTTTGCAGCGACCGCTGTCGCCTGAAAACCAGCTTCGGCAATAGCATCAGGCTCTACAGCTTCATTTTCTATGAGGCGATAGGCTCCCTCAACCGCCGCAAGGTTGCCACTACAGGAGGTGGCCAGTGAAGATCCAGTATGAGCAGACAAGTCTCCTGCCACTTTCATCAGCCGTTTGGTTCGGCGCTTATCTCCCATTGGCACATCCAAAAATTTGTTCAGACCAATGTTGAGGAGGTAAAGGAATCATGATCTTGGTTTGTCTCGGAAAAGGATAAACCAAGATTAGGATTTGTGACTAAGAGACAGCTTACAAGGTTGGTGACAAATCTCCTAAATATTCTCCTGAGGGCAGTTATAACCGTTCCTGGAACAGGCATCCTTTAGAAGGTGCTGACTTAAGGGTTCTGAGTAACCCTGAAAACAGAATGAGTGGTTCAGTAGCCGAGAATCCCGGAAATCTAAAGCAGCAGGCAGCGTTTTTCTCGAACGGACAGGATGTTCTGAGCCACAGGCGGTTCACAACTGGATTGAAGCGGCCCTGGCAATGAATCTTGCGAATGCCAGTGCCCGGAAGTATCCGTCTGAAAGTCATAGTCTTACCCATCAAGCACCATCAGTAGGCCAGCATAGTAACGCTTACGAAGCATGTGTGGATATTGTCTCAGAGGGCGATCAATACAAGAGTCAAAAAAATGAAGATGCCAGAACCACTGGAAGGTTTGATGTTCTCATTAATGGTAAGTCTTTTCCTTTTTTCTATGCTTGTGTGTGATGGGCATGGAGGGCGGCAAGCTTCCTGCCTGCTTCAGGAAAATATCAACTTAGTTCTTTTATCCTGTTTGCAGTCGCTCTGTAAGGAGGAAATCAATGAAGCCAATCTCTACTTTGCTCTGGATTTAACATTTGATCATCTTCAAGAGCAGGTTGATGAGTACCTGCAGGGGTTATCGTCAGAGGCATTGGGAAAAGGCAAGGGGACAACCGTCAACCTCATGGTTCAGCTTGGTCACTATGCGTGGTTTGCCAATGCGGGTGGTACTCGTGGGATAGGGATGTCAGAGCATTTCAATAAGGTCATTCAGGCTACGGAAGATGCCAGCTGCAGTAACCCCGAGTTTATTGAAAAAGTTGAGAGTCGAGGGGGATTTATAGACTCAAGGAAGAAGAGGGTCAATGGCGATGTTGCCGTTCCGTGCGCGATTGGACGTTATTTGATGCAGGAGTTTGCATGGTCTCAGGAGCGTAAACCCAGTAAAGTCATTGATCATAAGCCAACGATGACACGGCTGTGTCTGGAGGAGTATCCCTGGGTTATCCAGGCTTCGGATGGTCTCTGGAATGTCATCAAGACAGATGAAGTAGCACAGCTGATTCTTGAGAAAAATCTGGAAACACCGGGTGATATTGCTCAAATGCTGGTAGAAGAATCTCATGTTCGTTGGGAGTCCAGAGTAAAACGTTGGCCCCCTGATCGCAGAGTCATTGATGACATTACTGTGCAAGTCACGCATTTCACGAAGGCGAGAAAGGATATTGTGTAAAACTGAGTACTGCTGGCGTTAATCACCAGCAGTACCTAGACCCACTTTTTACATTCAGGTCAGATCAAACCAAAACGGAAAACTGTTTTCTCTTGATAAGTGTCACCAGGATTCAGCTGAGTGGATGGAAACTCTGGCCTGTTTGGTGAATCCGGAAAGTGCTGAGTCTCCAGACAGAAGCCTGCCCGCATACCGTACTGAAGGCCTCCCCGTGCGGGTTCGCCCTCCAGATAGTTGCCTGTGTAGAACTGCACACCCGGTTGGGTGGTAAGCACTTCCAGGGTTCGGCCACTTTCTGGCGCTTCTACCCGTGCGACAGGTTTCAGAGGATTACCACTGTCTCTCTCTGTCCATATGACCCAGTTGTGGTCATATCCCCTGGCCTGTTTCAGTTGGACAAAGTCTTGGCCAATATCCCGGCCGATGGGCTTCATGGTGGTGAAGTCCATGGGGGTATTGAAAACAGACTCAATCTCGCCATAGGGGATGGAGGTTTCATCAGTCGGAGTGAACTGGCTGCAGTGAAGTTGCAGCTGGTGATTCAGGCAGTCTTCGCTGCCGTTAAGGTTGAAATAGGCATGGTTGGTCAGGTTAACTACAGTGGGTGCATCCGTCGTTGCCTGGTATTCAATACCCAGCTCATTCTGGTCATTCAGAGTGTAGGTGACTTTAACGTTGAGTTTACCTGGGTAGCCCTCTTCACCATCCTCTGATTCATAATAAAGAGACAGTGTGCAGAGGTTGTCGCTTGTATGATGTTCAGCCCGCCAGAGATGATGATCAAAGCCCACCTTGCCACCATGCAGATGATTGGGTGTATTGTTGCAGGCCAGCTGAAACCGCTCACCACTCAGTTCAAATTCACCTCTGGCAATACGGTTGGCATAACGGCCAACAGTCGCGCCAAAATAAGCACCAGAGCGCTCGTAATCAGCCACTGAGTCACAGCCCAGGGTGACTTCATCAATATTGCCTGCTTTATCCGGAACACGAATGCTCTGAATAATGCCGCCCATCGTCAGAATGGTGACTTCCATGCCTTTCTGGTTACAGAGCCGGAAGGCATAAACCTGTTCACCGGAGCGAGTGGCTCCAAACACTTCCTGAATAGTCTTCATAAATACGCCATTGCCCGGGAAAACAAGGTCTCCAGCTTTTTATAAAAAGTGGAGCTGGCTTCGTACGTAAAGAAAAATTTACGTGTGTCAGCGGTATCACCAAAGATAGCTATAGTATCCAGAGCTTGTATATCAATTCACTGCTTAGGGTCATGGCAGTGGGCCTTCATGGTGTATTCAGTAACCAGTGTGCAAAAAGCATCCAGCAGAATCAGTGTTAAGCCTGAAGTTGAAGCAGTGGTGATCGATCAGTACAGGCAGGCTAACCTGGGGAAAGGGGCTCAACTTGAGTGGCCCGGGCTCCTTCGCCGACTGGATAGAATTGACCCTTCATGGCGAGAATAAATGGCAGCTATTGTCATTGATTACTCCATAGCCATTGCTACATTCCAGCTCAGTGCTCTATAACTATTAGTTCCGGGGGCGATTCGGATTCGACGACGGTATCGAACCCTTAGGTGCATGCCGAGGACGTAGTGGTTCTCGTAAATCAAAACACTACAAACCTATAGTTGCCAATAATCGCGACTACAACGAAGGCGTAGCTGACCTGCAGTTCGCTGCATAAGCTGCTTTATCGTAGCTAAACCCTACGAGCTTTCCAGTCTAACCGGTTCGTTTGCTGGCTGGTATTCAGACTGTCATCGTAAGCAAACTCGCCACGATCAGCAGGTCTCTGGCTGACGGGCTAAAACTTGTGGGAATCGCACCGCAGAACCCCGA
>CBDHDM010000021.1:0-6972 GCA_965261315.1 Endozoicomonas sp.
AAACAACCCGATCATGACCGTTATGCGCCCTTCAAGTTCCATCTGCTGATTCTGGGCCGTACGCTCCAGCATCTGATCCAGCTCTCCGGTTGCCTCTCCACTGGCGATCATGTGAAGCATCAGTGGTGGAAAGTAGCCGGCTTCTGTCAGCGCCCTGTTGAGACTGGTTCCTTCACTGACTCGCCTGGCAACATCCTGAACGGCATTTTTGATGGCATCGTTATCCACCACCTGCGCAGCAATCATCAGGGCTTCAACCAGAGAAACACCACTGCGTGTTAAAATACTCAGTGTACTGGCAAAACGAGCCGCATTAGCCGTACGAACAAACCGCCCAACAAATGGGAGCTTCAACAGGGTTCGATGCCAGGAAAGACGTATCGACTCTCGTTTCAGAAGGTGTCGAACGACCAGAATAACCACGGCAATTCCACCAAAGATTAAAGGCCACCAGGCCTGAAACCCCTCACTGGCATTGATCAGCAGTTCCGTAATTAATGGTAACTCCTGCCCGGAATCCAGAAAGACCTTTACCACATCCGGCACGACAAACCCGAGAAGGAAGCTGACAATCCCCATGGAGGCCACCATCAGGATGACTGGATAAACCAGTGCCTGCTGTATTTTCTGCCCGGAACGCATTCTGGCCTCAGTGTAGTCGGCCAGACGATTGAGAACACGGTCAAGATAGCCTGCATGTTCCCCAGCAGCGACAGTCGCCCGGTACATCTGAGGGAAGACTTCAGGGAATGCTTCCAGACTTTTTGCCAGGGTATAGCCTTCAAGCACACGGGATCGAACAGCCAGCAGTATGTTTTTTATTCTTCGCTTTTCCTGTTGAGCGGCAACCCCATTAAGCGCTTCCTCAATTGGCATGGCCGCCTGAATCAGAGTCGCCAACTGCCGGGTCACCGTAGCCAGTTCAATGGCTGAAATACCCCGGCGAAAAAAAATTCCTCTACCCTCTTCCCCCTGCTGCTTACGCTCGGTAAGTGTATTGACCGACAGAGGCGTCCACTGTTTATCCCGCAGCATCTGGCGTACCTGACGCCCACTGTCTGCTTCCAGTGTCCCTTTATGCTGTTTACCCTGATGATCCAGGGCAATGTATTCAAACGCGGCCATAGTCGTGAGCCTTTTTCGTGCAAGAGAGCCTTCTCTCCAGCGCCAATCAGTCTTTCTGGGTAACCCGAAGTACTTCTTCCAGAGTCGTTACCCCTTCAAGTACTTTTCTGCTTCCATCCTCACGTATGCCAGGGCTGTACTCACGAGCATAGTCCGTAATCGCCTGCTCCCCCTTGAGAGCATGAATCATCCGTCTGACCTGTTCATCAATAACAACCACTTCATAAATTCCGGTACGACCACGATAACCGCTAAAATTACAGGCTTTACACCCTTCAGCGTGATAAAGCGTCACGCCCTCAGGAGAGCGGATACCCAACTGCTGACACTCTGCATCATCAGGACTGTAGGGAGACTTACACTCACTGCACAGCACCCTGACCAGACGCTGAGCAACCACCCCGAGTAGACTGGAAGACATCAGAAAAGGTTCAATGCCCATGTCCTGCAGACGGGTCAGCGCCCCCACCGCTGTATTGGTATGCAGTGTTGAAAGCACCAGGTGCCCGGTCAAACTTGCCTGAACCGCAATTTCAGCAGTTTCACGATCCCGGATCTCACCCACCATCACCACATCAGGGTCCTGTCGCAGGATAGCCCTCAGCCCCCGGGCAAAGGTCATATCAACTTTAGTATTGACCTGAGTCTGGCCAATACCTTCCACGTGATATTCAATAGGATCTTCAACCGTGAGAATATTGCGGGTCTTGTCATTCAGAAGGGTAAGGCTGGCATAGAGAGAAGTCGTCTTACCGGAACCCGTTGGCCCCGTGACAAGAATAATGCCATAAGGCTTTTTGAGCAGATATTCAATCAGTGAACGGTTCTGCTCCGTCATCCCCAGGTGCTTAAGTTCAAGACGACCGGCTGCCTTGTCCAGCAGCCTCAATACCACCCGCTCACCATTGCTGGAAGGCAACGTGGAAACCCGAACATCCACCTCCTTGCCAGCAACCCTGAGTGAGATACGACCATCCTGAGGTACGCGTTTCTCCGCAATGTCCAGGCGTGCCATAACCTTAATACGAGAAACCAGTAATGACGCGATCGTTCTCTGGAGGGACAGTATTTCCCTTAAAACGCCATCGACCCGAACCCGAACCACCAGTGTGGACTCAAACGTTTCAATATGAACATCAGAGGCACCTTCCTTTATTGCCTCAGTCAGCAACGCATTAATGAGGCGAATAACCGGGGCATCATCACTTTGCTCAAGCAGATCTTCGGTCACCGGGACTGCATCTGCCAGGCTGGTCAGATCCAGGTGATCACTGATTCCGGCAGCATCCTGCAATGCTTCCGAACTGTCATTGTGATAACAGTGAGCCAGCACCTCCGACAGTTTGTCGACATTGACCTTCTGATAGGCAGGAAACACACCCGAAAAACGACTGATTTCAGCCAGCAGATCAGCGGGTGGAGTGTTGTGGAAATAAAGAGTGGCAAGACCGTTATCATTTTCAATCAGAACTACACCATGCCTTTTGGCAAAGGTGAAAGGCAGTCTTGGTAAAACACTGGCTTCACCCACAGCATTATCCTCAGGGTCGTAGTCAGCGGTTAGCAAAGTAGCCAATATCCATAACTCCTTAAATCAAAAGTGAAGTTTTTTTTGGGAAAACTTATTTCTTTAAAAAACAAGACTCTTATGCTTTTATTTAGACTAAAGAATAGCCTATTAATCCCATTCGTTAACTTCAGAAGAGATGACCATGACATCAGTGGTTCCCACCACATTTCTACTCTCTATTCCGAGATGGGCGCATAAAAATAATCGGAAGCTCATGATTCTGGTAATTTTATTGGCCATGCTCCTGAGCATTGCGACTCAGGCATTTAATTTTTATCAGAAAATCAATAGAGAAACATTACTAGGCACTGGTATAAACAAAGCCGACACAAACAAAACAACAGTGTCACAATCATCAATCATCAGGAATGAGAACTTTGATCTACTTTTTGGTTTTAATGACAGTCAGGAAATAACTCAAAACAATAAAGAAATTCCTGTTACAAAGATGAACCTGATTCTTAGAGGCGCACTCTCAGGAATTGAAAACAAAAAGTACGCTAGTGCGATTATTCAGATATCGAATCAGGACAAGCTTTATGAAATGGGTGATGCACTTCCCGGAGGCGCAATTTTGAATCAGGTTTATTCTGATCATATTGTCATTAAACGGGGCAACCAGCTTGAGAAACTATACTTTCCAGAAACAGCCAGAGATTCCAGAACGTTTCAGGAGTTCCGGCCTGTTTCGGAAGAGCTCCCCGAGTCAATGGAACAGCGCCCGGGTAACCATGATTACCCGGATGACATGTCTCTTGAACAGCGAATGCAGGATCTCCGGGAAAAGCTGCAGGAAGCCAGTCAGGAACTGTAACTACAAAAATGACAAACTGCTGAGTTAACGGTCATAACATGAACACCAGAGCGCTATTCTTTTTACCATACCCTCTCTATCTGTTATCAATGAGAGCTATTCCCCTGTTGCTGCTACTGCTAGCCATGCCGTTGTTTGCCAACGGAGCTGGAACCGGGTTACAGCCTGCCGCCACAGCAAATAATGCGGTACAGCTACCTGACGATAAGCTCTGGACCCTGAACCAGCAAAATTCAGACATTCGTGAATTTATCGTTCAGGTTGCCAAAATCACCGGGGAGACGTTTGTCATCGACCCCCGAATTAAAGGTGGCAATACGGTTACTGTTATTTCGAGCAAGCCACTGACTCGAGATGAAGTCTACGATGTGTTTCTGGAAGTACTCTCTGCCAATGGATATACCGTCATCCCAAAAGCTGATGGCCGCATTATCAATGTTGTACCCACCACCATGGCAAAAACCAGCAGCCCTGGTGAAGCTAAAAAGCCGATTGATGGCGTGATGACCACCAAGGTCATCGACCTGCACAGCGTGTCTGCTGTTGAAGTCATCCCGATCATCCGCCCCCTGATCGCCCAATACGGTCATGCAGCTGCATCTGCGTCCAGTAATGCTGTCATCGTCAGCGATCTTGCCGATAATGTTGAGCGTATTACCAAACTGGTACGAGAGCTGGATAATGCCGGAAACAACGACTATGAAGTGATTCAGCTTAAACATGCCTGGGTCGGTGATGTTTCAAAAATCATTTCCGATACGCTGGTCACCGGTAAAGGGCAGCTACCCAGTGGTCTTCAGGTCATCGCAGATGAACGTAGTAATCGTCTGGTTGTTAAAGGAAACGCCAGTAAGCGGGCGCGGGTTAGAAAACTTGCTGACACTCTGGATAAAGAAGGCATTCGAAAATCAACCACCAAAGTCATGTTCCTGAGCTTTGCCGACGCCAAGAATATTGCTGAAATTCTTTCTGAAGCATCGGGGATTATTCAGGACAGCCAAGGCAAGAAAGCATCCTCAACCCAATCTACCCCCTCCTCAGGTTCAGCACCACCAACAGCACCATCAAGCCAGTCATCCAGAACATCAGCCACTAAATCCGGTACTAAAAGCAAGTCTGCAGCGACGACTGCGTTTGTTAAAGCGGATGAAACGCAGAATGCACTGGTTATGATTGCCGACCCAGAAACGCTTCAGGAGATGGAAAAAATCGTCAGACAGCTTGATGTCCCAAGAGCCCAGGTTCTGCTGGAAGCAGTGATTGTTGAAGTATCCGGTGGGATTAATGATGCGCTGGGTATTCAGTGGGGCATTGATGGTACGAAAACCATACGCGATTCTTCAACAGCATTAAGCAGTGTTACCGGCAAGATATGGGACAATAAAAATATTGCTCTGGGGTCTTTGGCGCTCAGGGCTGATAACTTTGGCGTGCTCGTTGGGGCACTGAGTGCAAAATCCAATAACAATATTCTGTCTACACCCAGCATGCTGACTCTGGATAATGAAGAGGCAGAGTTGATTATTGGTAAAAATATTCCGATAAAAACCGGCTCTTACCAGACCTCTTCCAGCGGAGGCAGTAATAACCCTTTCACAACAACAGAACGCAAAGACGTCGGCCTTAAACTGAAAATTACACCACACATCAATGAGGGCAACAGTCTGAGGCTTATATTAGAGCAAGAAGTCTCTTCTCTGGATATCGCAACAAGCAAAGATCTTCTGGGTGAGGATAGCGGTGACCTGCTGTTCAACACCCGCTCCCTGAAGACTGCGGTACTGGTAGATGATGGACAGACCGTTGTTATTGGCGGGCTGATCGAGGACATCAAGTCGAAAAGCAGAAAAAAGGTGCCTCTTCTGGGTGATATCCCCATCCTGGGCAACCTTTTCCGTTATAACCAGAAAGGGGATGAGAAGAAGAACCTGATGCTGTTTATCCGCCCCACCATCATGCGCAATTCTGAAACCCTGGTAAAAGCGACTCAGGATCGATTTACCAAGCTCAAACTTATCGGTAATGGCAACGCCAGAAAGTCTATTAACCTCCCGGATAGCCCCGAAGCGTTGTTTGACACAGAAACTTATGATCTTAGAAATAGAAACTGAATTGTATCATCACTATAAAACCAGTAATAAAAAGAGCTTCTTCCCTTATAAAACAATAGACAGAATGAAGCCTGACCCAAAAATTATAAAGAACCGCCCCGTGAGCGGGGGTAGCCGAACCATCTCAGCATCGCCGGATTGATTCGAAAGAAGCTTGAGAGGCTGAATAGCAAAAGGCAGGGCAATCAGTAGGTATAGAGGGTTATCCAGCTCCCCCAAACGGTAAAGGACAAAACTGAATGGAAACACTGCCAGCAACAGAATAGCATACAGCCATTTCGCTTTAATCAACCCTATACGAACGGTCAAAGTTCTAATGTTGTGATTAATATCATCCAGGTAATCACGAATCTCATTTGAGAGTATCAGTGCCGAGGCCAACAGGCTAACGGGTATGGATATCCAGACAACCTCATTACTCCATACCCCACCCACTGCATAATAAGCTCCACTGACCATTAATACGCCGGTGAACAGGAATACGGCTGGAACTCCCCACCCTCTCTGCTTGTAATTCACGGGTTCACCGGTATAAAAATACCCCCCAATCACACCAAAGATACCAAGCAGAAGCAATTGCCAGCCAACCTCTTTAACCAGCCACAACCCCATCAGACATGCTACAAAAGAAAAAACACCGGCAAGTGCAAAGTTTAATTTAATCTGTTGAATCACCTGCCTGGAAAGCTCTCCGGGCTGCTTGCGCCAAAGGGTGATATCAGCATGATCATTGGCCAGGTTACAGGCAGCCTGAAGCAGTAATCCCGCCAGAATAACCAGCAATGCCCGAAGTCCGTTGCCATTACCCTGCTGATAGGCCAGAACCGCACCCAAGCCACAGGTCACCAGGGCAACCGAGTAAGAAAAGGGTCTGAGGGCTCTGACAAGTCGATACTTGTCTGGATTCAAATCAAGTGTATCCACCGGCAGGCTCCTGAGCAAAAGCAGGGAGGATATTTAAAATTCATGCTGGTTGCTATAGCAAGAAACCGATTTAGCAAATAAAAAGTAAAAATGATGAAGTGACGACTCTGAACAGATAAGAATTTGACTAAAAAAGCCCACTGTACTCGATCGCTGATCTAACCAGTATTTTTCACAACACCTCAACATTATATAAAGAATATAAAGTCCCATTAAAAACATTAAAATCCTCACTTAGTTTGAACTTAATAAAAATAATTATTCAATAACAATACCGGAATGACCGATAGCAATATTTATCAAATCATTTACTACAGATTTTAATTATTTATGAAAACACAACAAGGGAAAATAATCATTGAAGAATACAATGATTTGTAAGCTAAATTTCGAGATATGGAGAGTCGATTTATTGTAAAAAAATCAGA
>CBDHDM010000022.1:0-7876 GCA_965261315.1 Endozoicomonas sp.
GCAGATGGGCTCCTTCCCCATGGAAGAGCACGGCTCCAGGGTGCCCTCCCTGATGTCGTAGATGGGCTCTTTCCCCTTGGAATAGCCATAGAGGGTGCCCTTCTCATGGTCGTGGTCGATGAGATCTGACTTGGCAGCTGAGGATCCTAAGCCACCGGTGTAGAATGTGTCCTTTAGAAATGACAAAAGGGGCTCGATGGCATAGAAGGATCGCAAATCCTTGACCACGAGGCAGAGGAGATCAGCGGTGGGGCCATCAAGGAGATTGACAGTGGTTGAACCTGAGGCGTTGGAGATGGGCCACTTAACCTGTGACATAGCCTGCGTCAAGCCGTCATTGTCAACGAGCTCGATGTCGTAGCCGGCTCCCATGAGATACAGAAATACAAGAGCCCGCTGATTTGAAGCCTTCAGCATGGCAACGTAGTCAGTGTCCTCCGAGGCCTCGGCGGCGAGGTGTTCCTCCGGGATTGACAGGTCGGCACGCACGGCGGCCACCTCGCCATCGTCCTGCGGAGAGGCCGCGATAGACCTCTTTTTGGCTGGACGCTCCTGGAGCTCCTTGAGATATGTGGTCGGGCTTAGGCTGCAACGCTCTGGAGTAGGGTATGGGGATGGGGATCTATGAGAAAGGGGGTGTTTCGCAGGCGTCATCTAAGAAACTCAGGGCGGCGAGGGTATGGAGATCGGTGGGTAACCTGAACTTATCTAGGAGGCACGGGCAGACCGGACGGTGGAGGCGGTGGTGGCGGCGAGCTAGGGTTCGAGCGAGGGAGGAGTGGGGGGGGGAGAAAGGTTTTGATGTGTGTGGAGGGGGGCAAGATGGTGTTTGAGTTAATGTCGCGGCTACTGAAAATTTTACTAAGGTGGGTGGTGGAGGAGGGAGGGCGACGGTTGAAATGACGCGGCTACTGAAAATTTACTAAGGTGGGTGGTGGAGGAGGGAGGGCGACGGTTGAAATGCTACAGCTACTAAAAATTTAGGTAAAGGGATTGAAGTGACGCGGGAGCAACACACATCGCACACAGTCCAAACATAATAATTGTGTACAATAAAAGAGAAAAACCCGCGGAACCACAAATTTTTACATCGCTCAAGACGGGTAGCTTTTTTTGAGATTTCTCAAGGCGGGTTGCTGCTAAGGTAGAAATGTGTGTGCCGTACATTGTGATTCATCACACACGGTTTGTTCCGAAAACGCGTGTGCAATACATGAAGTGTCTCCTATATTAAGCCTTTTGTGCCTATCTTATAAAATAATGACTGAATGACGCCTTGAAACAATTTCTTCAGTCACCACGGACCATTTTAATCTGTATGCCAATTTATTTTGGATTTTTCAGGGTTCATTTGATATTTTCAGGACATTATGTGCATTTTTCGGGCGTATTTCGAATACAAACTACAACCACATGCGAAAGGGCAGGAAAATGGGGCGAGAAATCTTATTGATGTTTTTGAGCATATGCTCATGCCTCCACAAGTATAAGGAATGAAATTACACATATTCAGGGGGCGGCGGTTAACCGCGAAAATGTAGCTAATTTGTCTGTAAATCCCCAAAAATGGAGATATGTTTTGAAAAACTTGAAACTTGGCATGGTGTCATGATATACCCTCAATAGGCCATAGTAAAAATTTCAGACAATTTGAGAAAGTTTATCATGCCACGTGCTTACAAACTGGAGCATCTCGGAGGAAGACTCATGGTTACGAGAGGGGATGGGTCAAGTTTAAGGGCGAACCGGGGATCCCTCCGTCAGGCGGCCTTGAAACTTTTTCTTCAGTCAACACTGACCATTTTAAAGCTATATGCCAATTTTTGGCATTTTTGCGGGTTCATTTGATATTTTCAGGACATTATGTGCATTTCCATGCATTTTCCACAAATATTCACATGATCTATCATCGCACACATGTTGCACATGTAAACCGTGTGCGATATGTTAAGGACGTACTCATCATATGCAGAGAGCAAAATTCAACCTAAATTTCCACACGCCCACAAGCATATGTTATAGACATTTGGCTAATTTTCACCACAAATTGCCTAATTTTACAGTGCAAAAGTCGACATTAGTCTATAATTAGTTCATACGCTCACTATTTTACAAATAGTTCACCAATTTACATCTACATGAACTGCACAAAATATTCACTACGCCATGGATGCGTGCAGACACCGCGCCGCCACCGTCGTCGTGACCTTCCTCGGCTCAGGAGGAAGTTTCAGAGGAGCTCGTCAAGTCGATGATCTCCACTGGTTTCACGGCGGCGATCGATGGGGCTGCCTCGGCCGCAGCGCCCGCTGGGCCTCTCGCCAGGGCTGCCGCGGTCGACGAAGCTGCCTTCGGGGTGGCGGCCTTCCCCAGGGCAGCCGCCAATGATGCAGCCGCCGTGGCACCCGCGTGGGCCATCTGAACACAGACGGGCACTGCTCTCACCAGGGCTGCGTCCGTGGTCGCCGTGGCTGCTGAGGCGACCGCTCTTGCCAGGGCTGCTACCGCGGTTGCAAGGCCTGCACCGGCCTTCGCCGTGGCTGCCAGGCCTGCACCGGCGTCCAACGCGGCTAACAGGCATGCCCTGGCCTGCTCCACCACTTGCTGGTCCTGCTCCCGTCTCTTCTTGCTACAGCCACGGGTGTCGTTAATTGTGTGTCCGCCCGCTGCATTGGCCTTCTTCCTCACCGCTTCCTCTTCGCACTCTCCCGCCATTTCTGCCGCTGCAGATCCCTAGCCACGTTGCGGATGGCATCCGCAGCCGCGATGGATTGTTCCACCCCGACACTGAGCCGGCGCTCGTCCTCGTCGCGCAGGAACATATCGAAGCATGATTCCTGGACGGACAGAGCGATGGCCATCTGCATTTGACGTTGAAACTCGGGGTCGTCGTCATCGGTTGTGGCAGCTGGCGGTTGGCCGTTGACCGCCATGGCGGCCAGCGCGTCGGCAGCCTCTATCCCGGTGTCGTCCACCTCAATGAGGCCGGCCCCATACACCTCCACATGGTTGTGCACTGGTTCCATTGGGTGTGTGTGGTGGTGGCGAGCTATCGGGGATGAGTGAGCTAAGAGCCACCGCCGCTGGCACGCATTGGGGTTTTTTATAGCTCATTGTCGGATTGGTTTTTTTACAGTACACATTACCCTGGTTGGCGCTTGCGAGGGAAGCCTTGTGCAGCCCGACCGTGGCCAGCGGCCACCAGTGGACTGTGCTGATGTGATAGGTCATGGGTGCCACTGATGGGCGAGGACCGAGGAGGCATCGACTCATGGCACACAGTTAGACCTAAGGACTCGTGAGCATTATCAATCGCAGACAGTTGTTTCATCCGACTCATCTGCTATTTATATAGCAGCATTTGGCAAAAAAAAACTCCATTCAGTTTCAAGATTCGAGTTTTACAAAAAGCAAAACATAATTGGTGGCCCAAATATATGTATGAAAGGGTGATGTGATGTTTAAATACCCAATGCACAACTTTGATGTGGCACCTGTCTCACAACCCGGACAGTCCCGGCCCCACAGAGGTTCAGGACGTAGTGTGCCGGTTACCCCACTTTGAGTCGGCGGGAGGGAATCCTGTGAAAGCATGCGCTCAAACTTTGGTCTGGCATGTCAACATGACATACCGTAACACAGACCAAGATGAATCCACCTTGGTCAAACCCCTCTCGATTGTCGGTCAAAGGGATAGGACTGCGTGGGCCCACAGATGGGCGCGTCACCGATAATCGCGCGAAGGGAGTGCCCGAAGACCACCGCCGCCTGCATGTGGCCCAAACATATGTATGGAAGGGTGGTGTGATGTTTAAATATCACAATGCACAACTTCAATGTGGCACCCGCCTCACTAACCGGACAGTTCCCCACACGGAGAGGCTCACGACGCATAGTGTGCCGCCCTCCCCACTTTGAGCCGGCGGGAGGGAATCCTATGAAAGCATGCGCTCAAACTTTGGTCTGGCATGTCAGCATGACATACCGTAACACAGAACCAAGATGAATCGACCTTGGTCAAACCCCTCTCACTGTCGGTCAAAGGGATAGGCTGCGCAGGCCCATGGATGGGCGCGTCGCCGATAACCGCGCGAGTGAGTGTCCGAAGACCACCGCCGCCTGCATGTGGCCCAAACATATGTATGGAAGTGTGGTGTTATGTTTAAATACCCAATGCACAACTTCGATGTGGCATCCGTCTCACTAACCGTACAGTTCCCCACATGGTGAGGCTCACGACGCGTAGTGTGCCGGCCCTCCCCACTTCGAGCCGGCAGGAGGGAATCATGTGAATGCATGCACTCAAACTTTGGTCTGGCATGTCAACATTACATACCATAACACAGACCAAGACGATTCCACCTTGGTCAATCCCCTCTCGCTGCCGGTCAAAGGGATAGGCCGCGCGGGCCCACAGATGGGTGCGTTGCCGATAACCGCGCGAGGGAGGTTTCCTTGAAATCAGTAAACAAGGCACATTATGTGTCAAATAACAAAAAATCATTCTCAAAATTTTCAAAATATTAACAAAAAATCATTCTCAAAATTTTCAAAACAAGGACTTCAAGGTTAATTTAATAGACATGATGGATCACTATAGACATTTAAATGTGTACAGTTTGAACTGTAGACATTTAAATGTTTACAGTGATCCCATCCCATCCGCTAAATTAACCTCGAAGTATAGCAACTTCCCAGCCAGATCACCCATCCTTAGGCTGCTCCAGCCACAGCCACAGCACCTTGCTGATATGAGTTGCCTCCTCGCATTCCTTTAAGGCGTACCCGGATGGTCGCACGTCGCCGGCCCAAAGCCACATCGCCCGCCAATCTAAAAGCTTCCCGCCCACGTCTAGCTGCTATCCCGTGTTTTCCCTACCTTTTGCCACCCGCCGATCCATAGAACGGCCTCACGCCGGCCATTTCCGGCGAGCAAACTCAGCACATTCCTGCCCCAGTAATGGTTTTTTAGAAAATCACCACCTGCAACAACATGGACGGCAGATGGAATCACCTGGTATCCCAAAATAACTGTCATATATTTAGTAAAAAATTGAACTAACTTTGTACTGAACCTGCTAAAGTCATCACATGCATGGTTGCTTTATGAAAATTGTCTGTAATGATAGACTACATCACGTACATAATTGGTAGAAACCATGTGCGCATTATCACACACATTATTTGCAAAAACCATGTGCGAACTAGCACACACGTTTGCGGTTTTAGAAACCGTGTGCAATTTTTACATACTGGACCACTTCCATTCAAACTTAGATAATTTTTACATAAAACTGGATGATTTTCATCTAAACCGGAGCATATTCATTACATTTTCGACATGTTTCATCTAAACTGGAGCATACGGACAGGTGATGTTTGACTGCGGAGAGAAGGCGCGTGCACCGGGACGCGGCGCTCTCGGCCGGCACGCCGCTTCAACGCCGGCCCCAGCAAGAGGTCGTGTCCGCTCTGAACAGAGCATACTATTCTTGCAGACAGAGCAAGCCACATCGCATGCGATCCAAAATAGGAAATCGCCAACGATGATTGTCAGCATTGCGCACACTCATCACAAACAGTTATGGTAAACAAATATGACCACCACCCTTGCCTACAGAAACTATTGACTGCGCATGAACTGGTGCAGGTGTTCGTCCACGCGCTTGGTACGCTCACGGAACTACTGTAGGGCGATATTGATCTCCGCCCTGGCTATTTCATCGGTGATGCCCTCATCCATGATGCGACGACCATTTTGCTCTACTTCGTCGCAGGTGTCACCTGGGGGCCAAGGAGGTCGCCGAGCCTAGCGACCAGCACGTTGGCATCGTGGGTGCCGTAGACTCTGGCAACGGCGCGGTCGGCATCTGGTGCAATTATGGCGCTGATGGCCGCTACCCATTCCTGGCGGGGAATCGGGCTCCTGACGGGAGCCAGGTGCAATGGCCTGTCGAGTGGTTGAGCCAAGATGCTGGCACAGGCTCGCTCATTCAGTGAGGCGCACCGCAACTCTTGCGTGGCGGCGCTCTCCTGCTCTTGTGCGGTGGCGTATGGCCGCTCTTGCTCTGTGCGGCACAGTGCATGGCGACAAAGTCGTCTGTAGAGATGGGCCCGCTCATGCACGGTGTGCTGTAGCTTTTGCTCGGTGGCGCACGGCTGCTCTTGCTCGGTGGCGCGCTGCCACTCTTGCTCTCCGGCCTGCTCCGGCTCGTTCTCCTCGTCGAGGAGGTTGATGACGAAGGTGGCGCTTAGGCGGGTTGGCATGCTTGGAGTGGTGCTATGGCCGGTGTGTGTCGCCGCCTAGCCTTTTATGCCCACTCTCGCTAGTGGCAGGAAACCGATGGGGGAGTGGCGGGAAACGGTGGCGTGTTCGGATAACGCCATTAGTATAGAAAACTTAGGAAAGAAGGAAGCGCGAGCTAGCATGACGCGTGCGCACACAGTGCTTACCCACGGGTGTGCTAGCTAGTGCTATACAGCGAATATCGTACAAAGTTAGTGAAAGCAAAACATGTGCTGAACTTAACAACTGAGTACACATTTTCCACCAATAGGTTGTGGAAAAAAATTTTGTCCAATTTGAGACAAGTTTTGATATAAGCTTCTTATAAACCGGAGCTTCTCACAAGAAGACTCGTGGTTCCGAGAGGGAACATGTCACGTTTGTGGGCAAAATGACAGTCGCTACCTCTTCTCTCCCTTGAATTTTTTTCTAGAGCCAGCATAGACCAAAACATGTGTCGTGTTAACATTTCGAATTTTTTAGAGTTAGTTTGGCCTTTTATATATATTAATTGAGTTTATAGGCATTTAATGTGCATAATTCAAATTTGAACTATAGGCACATGCAGCAGTGCACCAAAAATGGCTTGGAAAATCATATATGTGTCCTTGGGTGCATGTTTAGGACCCATGCAAGAAATGGGAGCAATTTCAAACATCTCGGCATCGTGGCTCGACCGCAAACATTGAGATTCTTGGTTTTTAAATTCCAATAAATCCAAAACTAACCTGAAATTCATGAAACTTGGCATGGTGACATGATTTGGCACAAATAGGCTATGAATTTTTTTTGTCCAATTTGAGACAAGTTTTGATATAAGCTTCTTACAAACTGGAGCTTCCCACAAGAATACTCGTGGTTCCGAGAGGGGACATGCCACGTTTGTGGGCAAAATGACAGCCGCTGCCTCTTCTCTCCCTTCAATTTTTTTTCTAGAGCCAACATAGACCAAAACATGTGTCATGTTAAAATTTGGAATTTTTCAGAGTTCGTTTGGCATTTTTTATACATTAATTGAATTTATAGGCATTTAATGTGCATAATTCAAATTGGAACTACAGGCACATGCGGCAGTGCACCAAAAATGGCTTGGAAAATCATATATGTGTCCTTGGGTGCATGTTTAGGACCCATGCAAGAAATGGGAGGAATTTCAAACATCTCGGCATCGTGGCTCGACCGCAAACAATGAGAATCTTGGTTTTTAAATTCCAGTAAATCCAAAACTCACCTGAAATTCATGAAACTTGGCATGGTGTCATGATTTGGCACCAATAGGCTGTGGAAAAAAATTGTCCAATTTGAGACAAGTTTTGATATAAGCTTCTTACAAACCGGAGCTTCTCACAAGAAGACTCGTGGTTCCGAGAGGGAACATGTCACATTTGTGGGCGAAATGACAGTCACTGCCTCTTCTCTCCCTTGATTTTTTTTCTAGAGCCAACATAGACCAAAACATGTGTCGTGTTAAAATTTGGAATTTTTCAGAGTTCGTTTGGCCTTTTTATACATTAATTGAGTTTATAGGCATTTAATGTGCATAATTCAAAATTGAAATACAGGCACATGCAGTAGTGCACCAAAAATGGC
>CBDHDM010000023.1:0-34911 GCA_965261315.1 Endozoicomonas sp.
GCCACCACCAATATCTGGCAGCAATTCAAGGCACTAATCCCGGAAGGCAGCAATTCCCGATGAATTCCGGAGCCTTACTACCACGCAACACGCAGAGGAAGCAATAAAAACTCACCCGCACAATTTATCGACTAAAATTGATCTTTACTAAATCATCGTCGTCGGATCAATTATGGGTACTGCCATACAGAAAAAAGTCAGGCAATTCAGTGCTACTTATCTCATAAAAACAGTTTCTGAATGCTTTGAAAAAATAACTGATCACCGTCCCAATCAGTGCATCATTCCATTTGCCAATTTTCCTAAATCTGCTTTTGCCATGATGCATCAAAAGTGTGATTCGCTGTTAGCATTCGATGAGGAAAGGCTCGACGAAGTATGCTGCCATAATCTCGAAAAACTTTACCATATTAAGGATGGTAGTGTTCCTTCTGACACAAGAATGAGAGAAGTTATTGACCCTGTAGATCCCGCCGAACTTAAGAAACCCTTCAAAGAACTATTCAACATTGTTCAGCGTAATGGAGCCCTGAAAGGATTCGAATTCAAATGCGGAAAGCTAAAAGACCATTACCTCCTTCCTATTGATGGCACTGGTCTTTTTTATTCAGGAACCTGTCGTTGTGATGACTGTTGCATCATGAATGAAGGCAAAAAGAATGAAGCCTATTATCACAATATTATGGGTGGGTGTATTGTCCATCAAAATCAGAAAACCGTGATTCCTTTAGCACCGGAAGCCATTTGCAAACAAGATGGTACGACAAAAAATGATTGTGAAAAAGCGGCTATCCGACGTTTTCTGGCACAGGTAAAACACGACCACCCGCAACTAAAACTGGTCATTCTTCTCGATGGCTTATACGCTGACAATCCCACCATTGCTCTGATCAAGAAGTATGGCTGGCACTATATTATCGTCGCAAAAGATGGCAATCATGTGTCGCTTATTGAGGCCATGAATGAGCTTTATGATCAGGGTGAAGTTAAGCACCACACCATCGTTGATAAAGAGAACAATACAACTCACAGATTCCGCTATGCAAATAATGTAACCCTGAATCTGCAGGATGATGCAGAGCAGGTCAATGTCCTGGATTATATTGAAATTGATAAAGCGGGTAATTCGCATGTCTGGTGTTGGATAACCGATATTGAATTGACTAAAAAGACAGTTGAATCCGTCATGAGAGGAGGTCGTTGTAGATGGCATATTGAGAATCAAACGTTTAACACCCTGAAGAACCAAGGCTATCAACTTGAGCACAGCTATGGTCATGGCGAATATCACCTGGCTACGAATTTCGCCTACCTTACATTCCTGGCTTTTCTTTTCGATCAGATTCAGGAGTTGGCTTGTCCACGATTTCAAAAAGCTTTAAATAAACCAGCGAAGCCAACACGAAAACGATTATGGAAAAAAATAACCAGTTTTTTTCTTACCTTGATGATTGATAGTTGGGATGCTTTGTTCAAGGCAATTGCACACGGTTGCAAATCCCAGAAGCTGGCATTTGATACTTCCTAATGCGGTAGATAGCCAGGTATTCAGGGTTAGAGAAGATGAATTTTTCCAGCGCAAAGTCGCTATTGTTTTTCTTTTTTCCTGAGCATTTTGAGTACGCCTACGCATCTGATAAAGATGTTGTCGTGTAATCGTCGGGAGTGGCTGCCCGGAAGGAGTGAGAGTAGTCGCTACTATTACCGCCAACAACGGCAACGGCACCAGCCAGGCAATGCTCCGGGATGGTTCGGTGATTACCGTCAAAGGTGAGTCTGTTGTAGTAGGGGAAAAGGCATTTATTCAGGATGGAGAGATAAAAGGTACTGCGCCGAGTCTGTCGCAGTATGAGGTGGAGGTTTGAGCTTCTACAATTCACGACACTTTAGGATAATGAATAATCTTGTTTAGCAATTTTATTGGATGTTCTATGTACTTTCAAAAATCCAATGCATTTTTTTACTGGCTTCTTCATAATTTGATGATTGAAGTAATGAGTGTTCTTTATGAAGCTTAATTGTTTTTCCAGCAGCTTTCATTGCATCAAGCTTATCCGAGTCCATCCCGCACAAAAATATCTGAGAATCTTTTGGCGTGTTGTTCATAATTAATGAAACTATGCTCTCATAATGTCTTGCTGCTTGTTCATGTTGATTAGGTGTATCAATGACCAGCGGACTAACAACTTCTTCTCCAAACTCTGCAATGAGATTATAAACGCTAATATAATAAGCCAGCATGGCTCTTGTGCTTTCAGCGCCACCACCACTTTGCGCGACCTTTGAATGGTTTTCAGGTGATTTAATTTTTCCTGAATCGATACCAAATGCTTTTAGTTTTGATGTATAGCTTGGAAACAGTGTCTGAAAATCTTTCTTTTACAGATTTACGTGCTGTTTTTGATTCTTTTACTCTTATTTTTACAAGTTCTTTTTCTTTTGAGTCAAGATCGTGGTGTTCTTTTTCCTTGCTATCTCTATAAACTTCTACTTTATTTTTTACTGAATGAGCAGCTACTGAATCTAAAATATTTTGTAACGAGATATTTTCACCTTTATCACTCTGGTAATACTTATTGTTCAATGCTGATATTTTTTCTCTTATTTTTGATAGATCAAACTCTTTATTATCTACTTCTTTTTCAGACTTTTTATAATCTTTAGATAACCTCTGTACTATCTGCTCTGCTTGCTCTTTATCCTTTAAAAGTGAGAATCGACTAACCAAACTATTATCATGAATAGTTCCGCATGTAGGGCATTCGATTTCTTCATCACTACTTTCAGTAAATTCATAATCTTTCTGTAAGTCTGAAACAGCTGTTTTCGCAATGATTAGCTGGCTTTGTAGATGAGCTTTATCTGCTTTTGCTGAGGATAGTTCCTCAAAAATAATTTCTTGATCTTGATGCAGTTTTAGTATGTCGTTTTTCAGTTCTTCCTGAATCTTGCTGAATTCGTCAACGTTTAGAGTTGTTTCAATAGAAGGGACAAATCTACAAACAACACTTATTGCCGTATCATATTGGTTTATTTCATTTTCCAATATTTTCTTTTCTTTTTTTGTACTATATATTTCTTCTGTAAGGTCAAAAAAATCTTTTTTTATCATGCCTACATGATAAGGAATAATTAGTTTTTTCCAGTCTTTGAATTGTCCAAGTCGATCAAACCCGTTCCAAGCGTTAGCCCAGCTTTGCTTTTGATCTATGTAGAACGGCAAAAAATAAAAGGGAAGGCGGTGGTACAATCGCGTTTTCCATCTTCTCGTCCAGGAAGTAAAGCATTGAAGTGTACAATTTTTGATATTCTCTTGGAAAATTCACCAGAAATACTCGAAAAACAATCATATTTCTCCCCGTCATCAGATAAAAATAATCGAGAATTATCTCTTGCCAACCAATAATTTTTTCCTGAAACGGTGAATTCAAGAAGCACTTTGCAATTAAGTGACTTCCATTTGGTGTCAAATCTCGGATCACATCCAAAGCACCAAAAAATATTCTTTACAACGGATGATTTTCCAACGCTGTTTTTTCCATCAGCAACGATCAGATTGTATCTTTTTGAGAATTCGAATAGTGCTGCTTTCTTCTGTAGATCGCTTATGATTGTTAGCTTTTTGAAGATCAAGCTCTTCATAAGATTTTTTCCTTAAATTCCGAATTAATTTCTTGTAGCTGTAGAATTTTCTAATCATCGAAATTGCACGTTAATAATTCATATAAAAAAGCGCCTGAAAAATCATCATCTTTAGAAAAGTTTTTACTGATATTTTCTGGTAGCTTGCCATTGATATACATCTGAAGTGTAGGCGTATCTGAGAAATTATCATGATGTTTTTTAATTAGCTGGCATATTGTCTCGGAAACATTATTGAAATCAGAATCCCTGTTGCTTAATTTTTTTGTGTAATATCGATTGAATGAGCTGATTATGCATCGTCTTTTTAATGAATTTAACTTATACTCATCAGTTAAAATTTGTATTAACTCTGTGGTTAATACATTGTCAGGCTTTCTACTCACATGCTGATCAATTAATTCTGTGACTTGCAAGTTGGTAATAGCCTTCTTTTTCAAAGACTGGCTCCATTCACGATAATCGAAGCAATTTTCTCCCTTTCTTTGCAAGTCTCTGATAATGCAATTATATATTGAGTTTGAATTGTATTGACAGCCTGGAGCAATCTTATTTATCAACTGACTGATTTTTCCTTCAATAGCCAGATCAAAGCTTTTATTTGGAAGATCAGGAATGATGAAAGCTAGTTTCTTTATAAATCTTTCAGAGTCTATATCGCCTAAACAGACTTTTAGTCTATCTGATTCATCATCAGATAGTTCTCCAGACCTAATTACCTCAAGATCAAACCCCTTTTTATGAAGTTCAAAACTAAAACCACCGGTAGATACAAAATTTATTTGATGAATTTCTTCCGAAAAAGATTTTCCATAAGCGCTTTCTGACAGTTTCTCAATCAGTGAGCTTGTTTTGTTTTTTCCGGCCTTTGTCAGGCTGTTAATGGTATGCGTTTTAGATGTCTCTTTGACTTGATTAAGTTCAAACAAAGCAGAATCAACATTAAGACTATTGGCCAGAGTAACATCTTCATGTTCTTCAACAAATACTGCGTACTCATTTCCCTTTTCATGCTCATCAAGAATTCTACAAAGAGCCCAATGATATTGATAGTTATACTTTCTAAATGTATGACTACCTGATTTCTCTCTCTTTGGATTTTTGACCAAGAGGGTTAATGTCATGATTAGAGTTCTTAATAGCCATCATTGTTCCATGAGTCTTCAGTGTTGCATATTTAATTTAATAAAGATTGTCAGCATCATTCGCTTTATTCAAATTCGAAGATTGTGCAGGGCTACGATGTGATTATGAAATGTGTGCAATATAAAGTGTTGATGCGTAAGCTACATGACGCATTTTTAAACGCTAGTAGATATGTTCTCTGTTTTACAAGGTCTCACTGAAGAGAATGATTATGACAGAGTAATTGAGATATAGCTCTATAGTGCATTTATTGTTAATAAGTGTATCCTGTTCGCATCTTGGTTTTTTATGTATGTTTATCAATGTCCATGAAGTTATTAAACACCTACGACACTCGGGAAGAAGGCGAAGCCGCCGAGCAGAAATTGATCGGTGAACGGCGCCTGGCCAGTGAACGAGATGCAACAGAAACTATTTACAATCTGTTTGGCATCCCGTCTTGGGCCAATTTCTATCGCCTTGGCATGTATAACCTGGATCAGTTACAACAGATCGTTGAGCAGAAAAAGAACAACCAGCCCTATGATCAGGCCAGGCATCAGGAGATTCTCAAGCTATTAAATGTCGTAGCGAAAAACTACGAGCTGAAAATTCCTGAACATTGGCTTTAACTGTAATGCGCTTCCAGCTCTGGCGAACGATTCAACAGAGCTGAAAACCTCTCACAGTTAACAGAACCCTCAGCTGGCAATCCTGGAAAACATCTTCTCAAGATAGCTGTCGCCACCATCCTCCATAAACAGAATGTGTCGATCTTCCAGCTCCTGCTTTTTGATCTTATCGCCAACATTGAGCAGATCAGCGTACTTGGTAGGAGACAAGATAAAAGCATTCAGGGTTAAGGCTGGTTCTGAAGGTTGGGCCTGTTTAGCCAGATCAGTCTCAATGTTTTTGATCTCTTTATAAAGCCCCAGTTTTGGATGGCCTAAGTCCATCTGCCGGATGCCTTTCGGATCTACAAACGACAGCCACTGTTCATCGGTAGCATCATCCACCAACCATAACAGGAAGTCAGGATAGAAGTTCCCAGCCGTTGCAAAACCAATGCCCTTATCCTTTGAGTCCGCATTACGCAACAGGTAAAGGCTTTTACCGCCAATGACAGTCTGCCCGCGTGGTGAGCTATAGAACGCCTTTAAATCCTTAACAAACTCGATTTCACTGGGCGCATCAAAAGCCATAGGGCGCATTTTTAAAGGGACTGCATCTTTATCCTCTAGGGAGATTAGTGGATAAAACAGGTGCTTATCAAAACTGATGGCGACCATATGCGGAGCGTTCCAGGTACTGGCTTCTCCCCAGCTTGCCTTTTGCAACCAGTTCTTTCAGTGTTTCCAGCTTATCCAGGTATTCACGGCCATCGTCACTGTCGTTAATTTCAAACTGATAGAGCTTGAGCATGGAACTGTGGTCATTATGCATACTGGTCACTTCGTAGAACTGACCTTCGTAGCCAGTTTTCAACGCTTTATAAAAACGGTCTGTATAGTCGCAAAGCAACCGGACCAGAATATCTTCCTGCCGTTTAATATCGCTGAAGGTATGAACGTCAAATTCCGGTCTTGGCATATAAAGGGTATACCAGTCCTGAGAACCCATATAGAAGTCAATCAACCGTTGCTTGTCGAGCCGTAAGTTGCTCCAGCTTCGCTGGTGCTTAAAGTTTTGCAGCGTCAGATAGATACGGTCAAAATCAAACAATGCATAATGGCTCTGATTTAACTTACCCGCATAGCGCACCCTCAGCTTTCGAGGGTTTGCTGTCGCCGGTGGTGCTCAGAGCCTCAATCCGAGGGTATAAATCCAGCATCACATGAGGCGTTTTTATCTTGCCTCTAAACTCTGTCGGAATTTCATACAACCATGGAAAGTGGGTACGTTTAAACCCGAGTTTCTGGTTATCCTTGTAGCCATCCTTCAATGCCAGGGTTTTCAGCTTATTGGCAGGCAGGTTGGAACGGGTAGGGAAATCCAGTTCCAGGATTTCATCACTGGGGGTAATGCCTTCTTCTTTGAGATAATCTTTGAAGGTGGCCATATAACTGGCACGCACACCAAAGATATTCAGTGTTTCCAGCTTATCAAGATGCAAACCCCGGGGGCGCAGGTTAGGCTCGGTTCGCTTCAAAGAGTACTCTTTACCTTTCAGACGGACGCCCCGGCCAAACAGCTGAATAATCTGAGAGCCTTCTCCCTGGCCCATATTGAGCAGGCCCATGGTAGAAACCCGCCAGCTGCTCCAGCCCTCGGTAAACTTACGGGAGCCGATCAGCACATTCAGCTTACTGCCTTTAGTGTTAAGGGTGTGGAACAGGGCACCACCAAACTCATCAGACTCGCTATCAAAATCATCTAACTCATCAGCGGTTTTGTAAAAGCCCTGGTCATTGCCAATGGAGATAAGCCCGAACGGGTCAGCGTCGCCTACCCGCAGAGCCAGCTCCCCTTTACTGTTTTTGATATTGACCAGCTTCAGCCGTTGTTTGGCATTGGCATTAAACAGCTTGTGCAATATATCGCTGTACAAAGCATCAATATCATCAGTGAAGCTCATCAGGGGCGTAAAGCGGCCCTTGAAAATATTATTGCCCTTGGCATCCAGCAGCTGTGCCTTATCGGTAATCAGCTCTTTCAGCCAGGTTTTGATGGTACTTTCTTCATTGAGGAAATAAGCCAGAAAACTCACAACTTCCAGAATGTCAGAATCTTCACCGGATACGGTGTTACCAACAAACACCCACAGGGGCTTTTCTATATTAAAATCGCCCAGTTTGTCGTGGTTTTGCTGCCAAAGCCAGGTTTGTTGATAAAAACTCAGCAGACAAGCGGTGAAGTATTTTTCGGCATTGTCGGCGGTTTCATAGGCATCACCGTTCATATTCAGGATCAGCGATTCTTTGCCATAACCGTCGTCATAAAAATACTTGTAGGAGTAGTCAAACAGAACGCACTTGGCGTAAATCTCCCGGGTAGCGGTAATCCGTGCGGAACGCTTTTCATCATCGGTCAGAGCTATTTGCGCCAGTTGAGATTCGTCCAGCTTTTTAAGCGCCGTTGTTTCAAAATACGTTTTGGCTTTCTTCTTCAGGATTTCTTCCTGTGCCTTGGCGACGGTATTTCCCTTAGAAACCGCCTGGCCAAAGGTAGCCGAATATTCAAAAGCAAAACCGTCACTGATCAGTGCCTCACGGCGCTGCATCCAGGCTCCGGCGGCGGTGCCGGTACCCCGGTGGCCTTCATCCACCAATACCAGGTTATTGCCCTGGAAAGCTTCTACCGCAACGGTCTTATCCCCCATGGTGTCACCGAGCTTATTAATATCGATGACTTCAATGGTGCCTTTGAAAGCCCGGGTCTTGTTTTTATCAAACAGTCGGCTAAAGCTGAAACCGGAAAGATCAAGCTCCTGAAGGTGCTGTTTGGATAACCCTTCGTTCGGCGTCAGCAGGATGATTTTGTCCGGATAAACGTCGCTGTTGCCCTTCTGGAAATAGTGCAGATACTGCTTGATATTGACATGAAGCAGCAGCGTCTTACCGCTACCGGTGGCATTCCAGAACGCTATCTTGTTCAGGTCATCCGCAATATAGGGGTGAAAGGTTTCCGAGCCCTGTTCTTCGCTATAGCGTTGCAACTCCTGATTCAAACCATCCAGCAAAGCCTGTGGCTTGTTGAAGTACCAGTCCAGATAGATCTCGGTAAATAACAGGGAAAGATACTGGAAGTACTTCATGTTCAGAACATGGCCTTCCAGCTTATTTCGTTGTTCGGTAATCTCCTGCCAGTATTGAACAATGTTCAGATCATAGCGACGCAGGTCGGCTTCACTGATCCAGTCCACTTCAAAAAGATTGCGGGTCAGTTCATGGAAGAACAGCGTCTGGCCATCGTCGTCAATGCCTTCATGCTGGTTATCGCCGAGGCGTAATTTTAATGCCGCCAGTTCATTGCCTTTAAAAAAGCGCATAACCCAGCGGTTTAACACCAGGTCCTGGTGAAAGGTGCGTTTCTTGTTTCGGCGTGTTGCTGTGGTGCTGCGTCGGGCCATTACTCGTCCTCCACAGCAAACATACGTTCAAGGAATTCTGGCTCAATCTGGCGTAGCTTCAGGGTTTTGGTTTCACCACCTTCTTCTGTGGTTTGTGAGAGTACCGTTGGGATATTGTGGTCGCCATTGATATACACCACATCAAACTCATTGTCTGATGGGTTAATTGCCAGGCGGTCACAGAGCTTGTCCAATCCTTCGTAATCAATGCGTTCGCAGTCACGCCAAAGCACCAGGGTTTTCTCTCCCGAAGGTAGAGTGCCTGTTACCGTGACAAAGCCGCGTTCAGGTTGAGCATCAATGTGATTAACGGTTAGGCCAATTAAGTAGTTGAAGGTTTCAACTAAATCTATTTTTTGCTCTTCGTAGGCACCAGCTGAGTCAACAGCAATTTTCATGGCGTAATCGAACGGTTTTCTAAAGGTATCCGTTGATAACAGTGAGTCTCTGCTTTCAATGCTCAACATATACTTTAATAAGTATTCCTCGGATACTTCCAGATTTCTTTCGAATAAATCTAACTTCGGTCGCTTTAATTCAATATTATTCAGTGCGTCTTCATAGCTTTCAAGCTTTATAAGCTTAATAAACTGAGAAACTCCCGAGTTAAAACTACTTGGCTTTCCATTTTTCCATGAGTCTGAGTAGACAGACTTTAAAACTCTAGGCATTAATGTGCTATCAAAATGAGCGCCCATTTCAATCATTACATACTTTCTTTCACCCAAATCATTTCTATTTAAATTTATGACCGCATGAGCTGAGGTTCCAGAGCCAGCAAAAAAATCCAATACTACAGACTGTTTACTTTCAGCTGAATTTATAATGTAAGAGTATAATTCTACCGAATGAGCAAAAGGAAAATCTAAACTCATATTATCCAGCAACACTTTGCCTCTAGAACCTGATTTGTAGATTGTTGGCATTTGACTGCTTTCTGTATGTTCTAGATAAGTCTTTTTTCGAGGCATTGTAGTGTGGTCCTCACCAAACAAAACCTTTCCCTCTTGCATGAGCTTTTCTAGACTTTCTGGAGTATATCGCCAACCATTATTAGGTACTGGACATTCTTGATGAGTTACAGGATGGATTAATGGGATATGGAACTTATCATTTTCTCTTTTGTCAGTGGCGCTCATGTTAGGAATTGTCCCGAAATAAAACCGACATTTCATTTTTCGTCTGGTACGGCAGTGTAATTCCATTTTGGCAGAAACGTGTCAAATTTAATGCTCATCTTTTCTTTAAAATCGGCGGCATATTTACGGCCTTTTTCAAAGACCTTATCGATTATTTTCACGACTACTTTCAGCCCCGTCGTCGTTTCAGTTTTCTCAATATAGTGCTTCGCAGTCTCAATACTTTCCAGAGGTACACCACTACAGGCTCTTGTCACATGAGGGAATACCCGGTGCTCAATTGGATTGAACTTTGAGCAATAAGGGGGATAGTGTGCAATACGAATCTTTAACCCCAACCGGTTGGAGAGTGCTTCCAAATCTTCTTTAAACAGGTAGGACGATGAACTATTACTACCGCCACCATCACACACAACCAATACCTCATCTTCACCTGCATAGTCTTGCTGTCCATGATCAAGCCACCAGAGAGCCAGACACTCGCATGAAAATTCAGATGTATCTTTACTGGTATTTAAATGAACCAGTGCCTTGTTTTTACCTAAGTCGTATATCCCATGAGGTATAACCTTGCCATTACCCTGGCTGGGAAAATCGTGATCGTTGACAATCGTTGGCTCAATAGCATCCGTTACTCCTGCGCGATAGAAATTGCCCAACATCTCCTTCTTTTTGGTGTCCATGCTAAGTACTGGTTTGCCTGCATCCAAATACTCCTGTATCAATCTGTTTATATTCTTAAATTGAGCGTCGCGATCTTTGTTATGGCCCATCGTCTTCTTTTTTTGAAGCTGACGACGGCGAAATCCTTGTTCATAAAGCACCTTGGAAACTACATTCTTACTTGCTGGAGTGTCTGTCTTCTCAAGTTCCCGGGAAATATTTCGACGGGAGAGATTTGTCCATCGGACTTCCTGTCGCATTGGATCACCTGCGGTATGGTCGTGTAGAATGCGGAGCACGTTATCAACCAAATTTGGACATACCACCGTTAGTCTTCTTCTTCCCCCCCTCTTACGAATCCGATTCGTAGTGAGCTGTTCTTCAGAATTAAGGAATTGTCCCGAAATAAAACCGACATTTCATTTTTCGTCTGGTACGGCAGTGTAATTCCATTTTGGCAGAAACGTGTCAAATTTAATGCTCATCTTTTCTTTAAAATCGGCGGCATATTTACGGCCTTTTTCAAAGACCTTATCGATTATTTTCACGACTACTTTCAGCCCCGTCGTCGTTTCAGTTTTCTCAATATAGTGCTTCGCAGTCTCAATACTTTCCAGAGGTACACCACTACAGGCTCTTGTCACATGAGGGAATACCCGGTGCTCAATTGGATTGAACTTTGAGCAATAAGGGGGATAGTGTGCAATACGAATCTTTAACCCCAACCGGTTGGAGAGTGCTTCCAAATCTTCTTTAAACAGGTAGGACGATGAACTATTACTACCGCCACCATCACACACAACCAATACCTCATCTTCACCTGCATAGTCTTGCTGTCCATGATCAAGCCACCAGAGAGCCAGACACTCGCATGAAAATTCAGATGTATCTTTACTGGTATTTAAATGAACCAGTGCCTTGTTTTTACCTAAGTCGTATATCCCATGAGGTATAACCTTGCCATTACCCTGGCTGGGAAAATCGTGATCGTTGACAATCGTTGGCTCAATAGCATCCGTTACTCCTGCGCGATAGAAATTGCCCAACATCTCCTTCTTTTTGGTGTCCATGCTAAGTACTGGTTTGCCTGCATCCAAATACTCCTGTATCAATCTGTTTATATTCTTAAATTGAGCGTCGCGATCTTTGTTATGGCCCATCGTCTTCTTTTTTTGAAGCTGACGACGGCGAAATCCTTGTTCATAAAGCACCTTGGAAACTACATTCTTACTTGCTGGAGTGTCTGTCTTCTCAAGTTCCCGGGAAATATTTCGACGGGAGAGATTTGTCCATCGGACTTCCTGTCGCATTGGATCACCTGCGGTATGGTCGTGTAGAATGCGGAGCACGTTATCAACCAAATTTGGACATACCACCGTTAGTCTTCTTCTTCCCCCCTCTTACGAATCCGATTCGTAGTGAGCTGTTCTTCAGAATTAAGTTCAGTTATTCCATGAACGACAGTCTCCCGATGGCAGCCCAATAATTGAGATATGTACTGGATACCTCCATGACCCAACTTCACTGCTTCAATAGCAGCGTACCTTCTCCGATCTCGCTCATTGAGTGAACAGAAAAAATCCATCATCTGAGCTTCAACTACTTCTGAATAATTACCCATAACCGCTCGCACAGGAAAGAATCTCAAGGAAGATATTTATGGCTCTTTACTATAGGCGAAATGTAGGAATTATTTCAGGACAATTCCTAAGTTCAGTTATTCCATGAACGACAGTCTCCCGATGGCAGCCCAATAATTGAGATATGTACTGGATACCTCCATGACCCAACTTCACTGCTTCAATAGCAGCGTACCTTCTCCGATCTCGCTCATTGAGTGAACAGAAAAAATCCATCATCTGAGCTTCAACTACTTCTGAATAATTACCCATAACCGCTCGCACAGGAAAGAATCTCAAGGAAGATATTTATGGCTCTTTACTATAGGCGAAATGTAGGAATTATTTCAGGACAATTCCTTAAAGGGGATGATTCTTCGCAAGTTTGACTCTGGTTCTGCGTCAGGGAAACGGGCACAAAGGCAGAAACAGTTTTTGATGATAAAGCAGGAGCTTTCCCAGTCCGCAACTTCTTTTTCCAGTATCCAAGTTGTGATGGCTTAACGCCGTTCTGTCGACTCCAGGCATTTTGGCTCAACCCGGAGTCATGCCAGGCTTCGACTCGTTGCTGCCATTGTTCCCGGGTAGTTTTTGGATTGTCCATCGGAGCCTCCGTGTAATCAGAGACCTTATGATTCCTTATCAGCGTTTAGCCGGGTAGAACGTGGGTTATTTTGGCGCTTACCCTGAAAGGACCCATTTTAAGGAAAATGGACAAATTCAGGGCAAATAACTGTTTGTTTTTTGAACGGTCTTAAATTGTGACAAAATTCGGAGAACTAACCGACTTATTCTCGGTCAGCCTCCTAGGAGTCTGTCGGGCTTAGAGACAAAATTTGGAGAATGAGGCCAAAAACTCTCAATTTTTCCGGATCAGCCTCTGACACGCACTGATTTCACCAGTTGCTCATGCCATAACGTCCAAATAGATGCGATAAGCAACCTGTAAGCCCGTGAAAACAGCATAAAAGTTAGACCGTTCTGAAGATCTTTCAGCATTAGGCTGAACATTTTCTTCAGGTTAAAGCACATGCACAAGAGATCCCATTCGGCAGACACAGCTTCAAGGCCGCGAACCAGGAATTGGCGGTAACCCATCACTTCTTTTTGTATGCCAAATGTTGGTTCAATAGTGCTTTTCCGCAGTGCATATACCGCTCGCCCTTCCTTGGTTGATAATCGCCAGCGCATCAAATCCAGTGCAGTAACATCGTCGCCTTCAGGCATCGGATCATCAGGCTTAAAACGCTCCAACAGGGGTTTGTTATGGGCATCCCGCTTTTCTGCAATGTAAGGTATAGCACCAAAGTTATCCACAGCAGACACGTTGGCCTGGCTGAAGTAACCCGTATCAGCAAGGAGCGCAGGGGGCTTGCCAATCACCTCTTCACGTGAAGCCAGTACTTCAAGAGCTGGCTCGATCTGTTGTTTGTCATTCGTCGCTTGAGTGACGTGATTTTCAACGATCAGGCCACTGTCAGTATCGACTGCTGCCTGTACGTTGTAGGCCTGCACAAAGCCACTGCCTGATGTGGGCATTATGCGTGATTCCGGGTCAGTCAGGTTGACCTGATCCTTGTCTCCAGGGCTTGGAACCGGTGCCTTGGGCTCTTTGCCCCGGGGCTTTTTTCCTGTTTTTTTGACGGCTTCACGACGGGCAATTTTTTCCTGATGCTCTGCCAGTTCCTGTTGATAACGATCTTCGGCTCGCCGCTCAATTTCAGCCTTGGCGTCAGCAATCACCTTAAGACGATCCTCCCTGCGCTTGAGCTCATCAGGAATGGAAAGCGCATCCGGAAGTTGTTCTGTATCTGCTTTCTCAGCCATCTTGAGAAGCTCTTCAACTTCTGCCTTGAGCTGTGCCTCAAGTTTGCAGGCGTGCTTGTAACTGAGTGCCTTGTGCTTGCTGGCATTGGCTTTCATTTTGGTACCATCGAGGCTGATGGTGCCCATTTTCAACCAGTTGGCTTGCCTGGCAATCAATAATATCTGGACGAACAGTGCGCTGATTTCTTTACGGAAGCGCTTGCGAAAGGTATTGATACTGTCGTGATCGGGATGCTCATTGGCGCAGGTGTATCGAAAGGCGATGGAGTCATAAGTCGCTTTCTCAAGCTTGCGGCTGGAAAATACCCCTGTCGCATACCCATAAAACAGTAGCGATAACATGAGAGCAGGGTGCCAGGCTTTCGACCCTGTTCCTTTATATGCACTGGTAAAAGAAGTGAGATCAAGCTGTTCAACTACTTCGACAACAAAACGGGCGAGATGCACCTCCGGCAAATAATCCTGCACAGAAGCAGGAAAGAAGTCAGGGGTATCTCGGTCAATGGGTTTGAAAGTCCATTTTTTCATTGGCAGACTTGCTTTCGTTTACGATCTTGTCGAGGATTATACTCAAAAATTGTGCTAAGTCCGACAGGCTCCTAGGCTATGGTGGCCAGGGATATACAACCACCATGTCTTTCCATGGAGAACCACTCTTCTGTTCCCTGGGCACTGAGTGCAAATAGCAGCAGTACAGAAAACAGCAGTCCTTGCATTGTTGACCTCGAAATCCTTCTCCGGCTGATATTTAAGTACTATGGTCTATCAATAATGAAATCAAGTAACACTTATCGGGCTACTTCATCAGCTTAACGTGTGCTTCCATCTCTTCACTGATCTGCTGGCGCATGTTCATAAGGCGGATTGCTGACTCACGCAAATTGATATCTTCTTCCGTTTGAGGGATCCACTCCTCAACTTTTGCCGGTTTACCATTTTCATCAACGGCCACCATAATTACGATACAGTGCGTTGTTAAAATATTTTCAAGTTTTTTAGGGTCACTGGCCTGTACATCAATGGCAATATGCATGGATGAGGTTCCGGTATAAATCACCTTGCCAGTGACTTCAACCAGGTTGCCAACATGAATAGGGTGAACAAATCGAATGCCGCCTGCGTAAGCGGTAATGCAGTACTTACCGCTCCAGCCAGCCGCACAGGCATAAGCCGCCAGATCGATCCATTTCATGACTGCACCGCCATGAACTTTCCCACCAAAGTTCACATCACCAGGTTCAGCGAGAAACCGAAGCGTTACTTCTCGTTTGTTTTTTTTCATGCCCGTCTCTTTCTAATCCGTGTTGTCAGCCTAACATTCTAATGAATAGTGAACCTATTTAGAAAGCAAGATGTCTATGAGGGGTGAATATCCATCGTCTAAAGGTTTGAACATGAATGGCCCAACTGGAAGTAGTGCAGCAGCCTCTGTGAATGGGGTACACCATAACGGTTATGAGTCCAATGATGATTCCGTAGCTGCGGATGCTAGTGATGCGGGTGGCACATTTCAAAACAGCACTCCTGAAGATCATGCCAATCACCAGCCTGTTGGCAGTCGCTCTCCGAATGCTCACATGCCAGACGGTACTTTTATGACTCAGCCACAGGCAGAGAGTAATCCTTGTGAGTCTTCTTTCTTGAGTTGTAAAGATGGTTCAGACCATGAGGGTTCTGACAACGGTTCTTCTGAGTTATCTAACTTTGGTTCTAGTTTAAGTTCAGAAGAGGCTGGCGCCAGTGGGTTGGCGCAACGCTTAGAAGATCTTACTGCAGGATCTACTGAAAATGCTGCGGAACCCTGCACAGATAAGCTGAAAAGACTATTGAAAGATCTGACGGTAAAGCTGACGGAACTTGAATCATTATCTGTGCAGGCTGATAATGAAGAAGGTAAAGCAAAGTATGAAAATGCAATAGAAAAACTTGGTTTGATGATCGGCAACTCTATTGGTTCTAACTCATCAGATGATCTTCAGGAGTTAAATGAAATCGCTTGTGAAATTCAGTCATGGCTGAAAAAAAATAGTGAATTAATTGGTAAGTTTGAAATTCAACCTGGCGGAATTAGAGTACCTGATGTAAAAACTGGAAGTTTATGTAATGTACAATTCGATGATTATATCAATGGTGTTGCTAATTCAGGTGTGATGGTCGTTTGGGATGAATTAATGGACGAAATTTATTCCTATCTGGGTAAGCATGACATACAGCTGTCAGGCCATTGCCTCTACACTCGTTCGGAGGACGGGATTTATAAACCTGTACTGTCCCTTTCATTATCATGGGTAAATAATAAAGAGCTAGCAGATTTTACTTTCCTGTTAGATGGCGATAGCCAGAAAGGTATGCCGTATTTTTTGGGTGAACTGGATGGATTTTTACGGCCTGTATTCGGTGAAATGCGTGAAGCGGGTGCTTCAGTTCCGGAAAAAAGTCCGGTGGAAAGTTATCAGCACCAGCAGGTGGTTGACGAGTCTTCCCTCGAAGGCGGTCGTGCAGACTATAAATCTACGAGCCTTTAAGGCGCATGAGTCAAAGGCTTCAGTTCATTATCTTTTTCGTTATCGATGCGACCAGCGGTTTTGGCAATACCCTTGCCAGTCGTATAAGCCATCTCAGCGAAAATGGAAAAAGATAGTCGTGTTTCTCTTTTTCCATGGCATGGATAATGTGTTTGGCAGCGGATGATTCCGAAATTTCAAAAGGTGCTGGAATACCGTCACTGGAGACCCTTTCTGTCGCAACGAAACCTGGGTAGACCGACAGGAATTTAATGTTCCACGGGGCAAGCTCAATACGACAGGTATCCATCAAGATTCGGCCTGCGGCCTTGGCGGCTGAGTATGGCCCCTGACGGGGCAGGCCAAGAAAACCAGCCAGGGAGTTAGTGTGGGCAATCAGGCCATGGTTCTGCTTTTTCATTACAGCTATCAACGGAAGGAGACTATAAACCAGCGTGTTGTAGTTGATCGCCATGTTATGCAGAACTTCATCGGCGGTGGTTGATGCCATATCAAAAGAGGGGCCATCACCCACATTGATCAGTGCTGCGTCTATTGTGCTGAATGTGTCAATGGCCAGTTCTATGGCTTTTTCCATTTGTTCTGCGGCAATGGGTAAGCATTGGCTGCCGTTACGGGTAATCGCTTCTGATAAGAATGTCAGCAGGTTTTCCCGGCGAGCCAGTATCACAATATTATTATTTCGTTCACTTAACTGCAGGGCGACCTGACGGCTAGTGCCGGAAGAAGCGCCTATGATCATTGTTGTTTTACTGGTAAGAAGCATGAGGGGGTTGTTGGTTTTATTATGTTGATGGTTCAGGGTTGAATACAGTGTTAAGCGGGCATTGATTAGACAAGACACGGAGCGGCTCATTCAAGGCTCCGTGTCTTTGCGCCCTTCGGAGATTGTTGTTCACGTTAATGGAAGGTTTCATCGGACTCTTCAGACTGGGAAGAAGGTGATTCTGCGGATGAAGCCTCATCGACTGGCTGGTCTTCTTCTGCTGAAGGTGCTGTTGATTCATCTCCGGCAAGCTCAGAATCCTGGTCTTTCTTCTTTTCCAGGTCCAGTGCAGGGACTTTCTGTTTTTTGATCAGGTCATTAAAGCCAGTGGGCAGTTCAGCCTCCATGGCATCCAGCTCATCAAACAGCTCCTGGGCCGAGCGCTCTTTGATAACCTCCTGATCTTCCAACTCTGGCTGCTCCAGAGTACCACCAGCCTGGGCCAGTGCTTCGGCGATTTCTGGCGGTATCTCCAGTGATTTTGCGATTTCTTCAAGATCCCGAATTTCCGATAGCGGTGGTAATTCGTTGAGGTTCTGAAGGTTGAAGTAATCCAGAAACTGTCGTGTAGTGGCAAACATGGCCGGCCTTCCGGGTACATCCCGGTGGCCGACGACCCGAGCCCATTCACGTTCCTGCAGGGTGCGGATAATGTTACTGCTGACACTGACACCACGAATATCTTCAATCTCCCCACGGGTTATGGGCTGGCGATAGGCGATCAGGGCGAGGGTTTCCAGCAGGGCACGGGTGTAGCGTTGGGGTTTTTCGTCCCAGAGTCCGCCAATCCATGAGGCCATTTGCTGACGCACCTGAAAACGGAAGCCTGAGGCTACCTGTTTCAGTTCAAAGGCCCGGCCTTCACAGGCTTCAGAAACCACAACCAGTGCTTCGCGGATTTCATTACCGTCCGGGCGCTCTTCTTCCGGAAAAAGGGCGGCCAGTTGTTCGATGTTCAGGGGGCGGCTGCTGGCCATGATGGCCGCTTCCAGAATCAGTGAGAGTTCAGGCTTTTCGCTCATTTATTCAATCCGTGCTTTCACATGAATCGGGCCAAAAGGCTCGCTCTGTACCAGTTCGATCAGGGATTCCTTGATCAGTTCCATAATGGCCATAAACGTCACCACCACACCCAGCCGGCCTTCACTGACCCGGTAGAGGGCCACAAACGGTGTAAAACGTTCGGGGGAGAGCATGGCCAGTACTTCACTCATTCGTTCCCGAACGGAAAGGGCCTCTTCGGCTACATGGTGGTGCTCAAACATATCCGCCCGGCGCATAACTTCACTGAGGGCAACCAGTATGTCCTGCAGGTCAACATCCGGGTGAACCTGTGCGCGTTCATAATCGGGTGCCTGAACCTTTGATGGCCAGGTATCCCGACCCATTCTGGGCAGTTCATCAAGATCTTCCGCTGCTTTTTTGAAGCGCTCGTACTCCTGCAGGCGGCGAACCAGTTCAGCACGAGGGTCGTCTTCTTCCTCTTCGCTTTCACTGACTCTGGGTAGCAACATGCGGGATTTAATTTCCGCCAGAGTCGCTGCCATCACCAGGTATTCTGCCGCCAGTTCAAACTGGGAGCTCTCCATCAGTTTGACGTACTCCATGTACTGATGGGTGATCTGGGCTACCTGGATATCCAGAATATCCATATTATTGCGTTTAATCAGATAGAGCAGAAGGTCCAGCGGCCCCTCAAAGGCTTCCAGGAAGACTTCCAGAGCATCAGGAGGGATATAGAGATCATTAGGCAGTTTGGTGAATGGTTGACCCTTAACCAGTGCCAGCGACCGCTCCGTTTTTTCATGATGAGCTTCAAGTGCATCGGCTACGGTTTCTGCTTCCGATGGCGCTGGCGTCTGTTCTGGTTGTTCGGCCACGGCTTCCGTCGTGGTCATGGGCAGTTCACCTCTTGCTGGCTGCGCGTCTGGCTCTGTATCAGCCCTGACAGGGGATACGGAGGTTTGACGGCTTATTTGTTAATCAGTTCCATCATGCCTGCAAGGGCGGGGCTCTGTCTAGAGGGGAGTTACCGTGGGGCAGGGAGGATTGTAATAACCACAAAGACAAAGGGGCATAAAGTTACTTTCCTTTAGTTGTGCTATATCACTCTGTGATTAACTCTATGGACAGAAGGAGGGGGGAGTGGTGACTATATAATAACCAGTTGATAGTTTAAGAGTGGATAAGCTTAAGTTCTTCGGGGACTTCGCTCATTTGATAAGTTTCACCAGTGCTATTGCGAATAGTATATCCTTTATTCTTGATCTCAAGTGCAGTGCAGCCACGTAAGTCTACACACACTCCAACGATAATTGTTTTCTGAGGCAGCTCTTCGAGCATCATACAAAACTTCAGGATAAGGATTGTTCCTACGTCAATATCACTGCCAGCCAGGCTTCGCAGTTTTTCGCACCCTAGAGCATCCATCTGTGCAGTAATTTTAAGTTCACATGCGATTTCTTCGATTGCTTTCAGGCCGCGTATACTGAATGCTTTACCAGTGTGAATTTTTCCGAAAATCCCTTTGAGCTGATTGCAGTTGCTGATGAAAAAAGAGCCATCAACTGCAATTTCACTTCTTATTTCTTCAATTTGACAATCCCGTATCTCAAACTGGCCTTTCAAGCTTTGTTTTCTTTAAGTCTTAAAAGTTCCATGTTTTTAGATCTTCACTATCAACGATAGTGAAGCCCCATGGCATCACGGACTTCTTTAAGGGTGTCCTGAGCTTCATCCCGGGCTTTTTCACAGCCTTCGGTAATAATACTTTTTACGACATCGTGGTTATTTTCCAGCTCCAGCGCCTCGATTCTAATAGGTTCCAGCTCAGCCTGCACCGCTTCAATCAAAGGCTTTTTGCAATCCAGGCAGCCAATGCCAGCAGTGGCACAACCATTCTGCACCCAGTCCTGACGCTGCTGGTCGGAATAAAGTCTGTGAAATTGCCATACCGGGCACTTCTGTGGGTCGCCTGGGTCATTCCGGCGAATGCGTGCGGGGTCTGTGGGCATCTTGCGGATTTTTGCATCCACATCATCAGCACTCTCCCTGAGACCGATGGTATTGTTGTAGGACTTGGACATTTTCTGCCCGTCAAGGCCCGGCATCTTGGCCTGAGGTGTCATCAAGGCCTGAGGCTCAGGCAGGATAACCTTACCGGTACCTTCCAGGTAACCAAAGAGACGCTCCCGGTCCCCCAGGGTAATGTTGTTCTGCTCTTTCAACAGTGCTTTAGCTGTTTCAAGTGCTTCATCGTCACCTTTTTCAAGATAGGTTTTGCGCAGTTTTCGGTAGATTTCACCCTGTTTTCTACCCATTTTCTTTATAGCCAGCTCGGCATTCACTTCAAAGCCGGGTTCCCGGCCATAAAGATGGTTAAACCGGCGGGCGATTTCACGGGTAATCTCAACATGGGCTTCCTGGTCCGCACCGACAGGTACGCTGCCTGAGCGATAAGCCAGAATGTCCGCACTTTGAAGCAGTGGGTAGCCCAGAAATCCATAAGTGGAGAGATCTTTTTCCCTGAGTTTTTCCTGCTGGTCTTTATAGGTCGGTACCCGCTCCAGCCAGGATAGCGGGGTTATCATGGAGAGCAGGAGGTGCAGCTCGGCGTGTTCCGGTACACGTGACTGAATAAAAATTGTGGAAGAGCCGGGGTTGACTCCTACCGCCAGCCAGTCAATGACCATGTCCAGCATATGCTGTTGAACGTGCTGTGGATCTTCATAATGAGTAGTGAGTGCATGCCAGTCTGCAACAAAGAAAAAACAGTCATATTCGTGTTGCAGTGTCAGCCAGTTTTTCAAAACACCGTGATAGTGGCCGAGGTGAAGTCGGCCAGTGGGTCGCATACCAGATAAGACTCGCGACTGAGGGTCTACAGCGCTCAAAGGGCTCTCCCTAATTCATCCTGAGGGGACAGGGTACGACAGTTTTAATCCAGGGGAAAGAGGGGGGCTTTGGACTAGCTCTGCTTGAAACAGAAAACGTTGTCTTTGGTCATATAAATTCATCATTCATGTTTGTTGTTTTGGTATTAATGATTTTGCTGCTGTTCAATTGTTTTCATCATGTGCTCAGTATAGTGACGTTTCATCGGAATAGTTTGAAACTGGAAAATAAATAATGATTAACCGTATGAATATTCTTTGAAATTAACTGTCTTAACTGCGCCCTATTCTAATAATTTATCGTGAGAGAAAAAGATGCGACCAGCTACTGCACATGACACAGGAGGTAAATTGTGGGGATTGAAAAATGAATTTAAAACACAAACTTCATCCACAAAAGCACCCGAAGAGGTAATCAAAGTCACGACAGTCATTACTTCAAAGGTAGAGCGTGAAACTTTGAGTGCTAAGCATTATAAGAGGATTGAAGATAGAAAAATAACACTTGATGATCAAGTGTTAAGACTGCCATTTTTAAATAGTCACCGAAAAATCAGGCCTTCAATAAAATTTACCAGGGAAGCCAGAGTGACTGAAAAACAAAAAACTGCTGACCTGGAGCTTGAGTGTTCTCTTATTGAAGAAGATGTTTATCAGATTTTCAAAATGAACAGAGAGCATCGTGCACATATGCTTTTAACTTCCCCTACGGATAGAAAATTTGAAAAAATGCATTTAGGTGTGAAGGAAAACCAAAAGAGTTTCTGATGAGAAAGAGGATTGAGCTGGACTTGCCTGAAACAGTGCTTGATTATACTGGTGAAGGGCTAAAGGCTAATTCTTTCGATGAATTATTGGGGATTGAGTCGAAGGGTGTTCGTAAAAAACTAATCCCATTTCAAAAGATGAGGTTTGATGTATGTCAGGGGTTTAGCCATCAAAAAGTAACAGGGAAGGATGGTTATAACGATAAGGCGATAGAATTATGTTATCAAAAGTATCTTCAGGACCATTTGAAACTTTTGATGTACCTTTTTCATGGCTCAGTAACAACTGAGAAGTGTAAGGTTAAATCAAAATCCAAAGTTGAACCTGAACCTGAACCTGAACCTGAACCTGAACCTGAACCTGAACCTGAATCTGAGATAACACCAGAGTATGATTTTCCTGATTTATTAAAACTGGTTGAAAGATACTCTGTCTTTGGTTGTAAATTCACTTGATTATTTAAAGGTTGAAGACTGGCTGATTATTACTGCCGAGCAAGTTGTTCGATATAAGGAAGTGCTTTTTTTATGGCTTGATATGTTTGATATTGATCTTCATGATCTGTCTGATGTCTCTGCTAGGCTGATCGTCCTTGTAACCCTTAAAGAGTATGGTGAAGCTTTATCTCTTTTATTCTTCATAATTAAGGTTTTTCCCAGTAGTGATTATAAATATTCGGAAGCTGATCTTTTACTGAGAGCTTTCTATAAGATTGTAGAGTATGAAATGCTGCCATCATTAGATCTTCATAAAGGCTATCAGGACGGGTGTGAGTTCAATAAAGTATTGAATGGATTTCATCAAGTGGTTCAATGTCTGACTCCATTTAGAAATGATGCTGAAAAAACAGAAAAGTCTATTCTGGAAGTCTATAAATGTTGGCAAGATCAATTTGAAACTTATCTGGATAAATGTAAAACTGAAAGTACTCTATATGAGCAGTGTGCCAAGGAGCTTATTGAGGCAGAAGAAGACGAAGTTAAAAAATTAGCAAGAGAGCAGATGTTACTGAGAGCCATGACTGCAGCAAGTGTCAGTCCAATCATACAGCAGGATATTTCAGACTTGTCATATGCTCAGGCTAATACCGAGCTTCCTGTAAATAGTCAATTATTTGCCTGTGGCTCTGATAATGTGTTGAGCAATGTTATTAAAAAAAGGTTATCGTTGGATGATTCTTTACAAAAGAACAAGGGTAAATTGAAAGCGGCGGGTATTTTTTTATCTTGTCTGGGGGAGTTATCTCAAAAACCAGTCTACAAGAAAGACATATATTTATTTGGCTCATTATCTAGGAATATTCAGCTTGAACTAAATGACAGCAATTCCCGATAACTATACGCCTTAAGTCGTATAGCTTTATATTAACCAAGCATACTATTTATGGATGAACCAACCCGCTCCGTATTAAGACAGAGTTCCAGATTACTTTGTAGACACACTGAACACTGAAAACATAAGAATACTGAGAGTCTATGTTGTATCCAGCATAAGCGTTTTCAGGCGGATACTCTTTCCTGCGATTATTGCTGTTAACAGTTCAGTCCAGGAGTCTATAAGAAAGCAGTCAAACAGCCCTCTTATCCCATGCCAGAGCGATTTTTTTGATTTCGCTGCCGACAACGCTTTTTGAAAAAGAGGACAAGCAAGCTGCTCTATCTGATCAATGAAAAAAGCGGCAAATGTCAAACTGGCAAAGTTTGTCGCCAAATGCTTATTCCCGTGCCCGTAATTGTGTTCCAGGTTGTATTCTTGTGTTTTCAGTGTGTTAAACGTTTCGTTCTCAATTTTCCACTTGGCGCGTGCTCCTCGCATGACTTTTGTCACGTTTTCTATGGTGATTTTAATATCAGTAACCCAAGTGTTGGTGTATTTCTTTCCTTTGGGGCTGATTTCCACGTACTCAAGATAGTTGACCAATACCTCTTTATGAGATTTATTGATGGGGACACCATTGACGAACCGGAACCAGTGTCGATTGCCGTCTTCGTCGGTATACCCATGACGAACTACTTTATCCACTATGTCCAGCTCATCCACTGCGTCATAAAGTGATACGTGACTGGCGTCCTTCGCAACCATGATGAAGCTGTAGTTGTAGGATTTAACCAGCTTTATCGTGGGCCCATCGGAGTACAAATCATCAAAATTCAGCACCAGTTTCAGGTGCGGGTGCTCTCTGGCAATGTTCGCCAGAAGTCTTTTGAGAGCGGTTTGCTCACAGTCGTTTTTTGAGGCATCTACCTGTTGAATTATGGGTTCCGGCATAAAAGGGAGTACTTCCTTCTTACCCGGTTTCACCAGACAGCAAGCCAGCAGCTGATGGTAGTACTGGGGATTATTGCTATCCGGCTTTTTCACACAGCAGTCAGGACAATGTACGGTTCCAGAAGCAAAATGCCCTGTTCCATCAATAGGGGCGAGATAGCCTTCCTCAAAATACTCAAATTGTTTGAGCCGCCCGGAGCGCTGAACATAGGCAAACAGGGTCGTGAAAAACTTCCTCAAATATCGGGTTTCAATGGGATCGAGCAGTTCACGAAGGCGAGAGTCACTGGGGACTTTCTCAACGGCATAAAGGGCTTTCAGGTTATGGAGCTTATCAGCATCATTCAGGCAGTCCTGGTCAAACTTAAGCAACGATGGATATTTCAGGTGCATGACGGCAAGGCCGCACATGACAGCATCATGCAGAGAGATTTTCTCATGGTTGTTTTTTGGTCGAAAATCCGGAATCTTTGCGGCCTCTTTTGAGACCAGCGTGATCAATTTTTCCGCAAGCGCTTTTTTATTTGAAGGAGGCACAGTAATACGACAAAGGTTGTGTATATGCTGAATAACTTACTAAAAGTCTGCGATTACAGGAATAGCTACTTCCCCTCTAACCCTTGGTATTATTGATGGTAATCAACTTATCGGGAATTGCTGACTAAATGATGGGTTTAGAGATGTAGATTTGAAGTGTACCTTGGCTGCATACCAAGTCTTATTAGTTTCATTTGAGAAAATGTGTAAGCAACATTTTTTTAGTTGCGAAGAAGCAGCGTAACTGCTCATATTTAACTGGCAAGACAAGCCTGCCAGATCAAAAAAAGAGCTTCTAGTTTTCCCGTATACTTCCCGCATGCATCTGCCAGACCACCTTCTTTCCGGTAAAGACGGTGAACAATATGCAGATCGAGAAGCTCTCCGAAGACAATGAGAAACTCCGGGCAGAACTCCGGCACCTGAAAAAGCAGAAGGGCAAACCCAAAATAAGACCTAATGTGCCCGATCAAACCGATCAGGGTGAAACCCCGTCAGAAGAAGATGCCGAAGCTCAAGGCTCCACTCAGAATAACAGCGGCCCTCCTCCCAAGGGTAAGCGGCCAAAACGGCAAAATCCCGGTGAAACAGCGTCACCTCCCATTACGGTTGATCGTGAAGAGATCTGCAAAGTTCCCAACCCACAGGAAGGCTGGCGGTTCAAGGGCTTCTATGATTCCCTTCATACTGAGATGGTTGTCGAATTTGTCACGACTCTTTACAGGCGTGAGTACTATCTGACACCTGAAGGAATAGTGTCAGCATCTCTACCAGAACATGTTAAAGCAAGAGTCGGATCAACTTTCTAACCCGACTGCAGGGGAAAGAATGCTGTTATTTGCTTGATTCTGTGGCTATTGATTATATGAAACAGGTCAAGATGGCAGGAAAATGGGTAAAAGCCCTCTCTGCCAGCGACGAACAGACCTTTAATTCATTAGAAGAATGGGAAACCTTCCTTGATCATCTTGGCCTGACCGCTGTTCAGCAAAGACGCTGGGCAACAGAAGGCGTGTTGAAAGCAGTACTGGTTAAGAAGCAGCAAATAAAGCGAGATTTTAACCACTGGGTAACAACCCGGGTTGATTATCCTGACTTGCAAACGGTATTGGGGAAGCTGATGGTTGTCAGGGAGGAGCTGTTACTGGTTCTTGAATACCCGTGGCTACCGTTACATAACAACCTGATGGAAAGGCAGATCAGGGAGTACGTGAAAAGGCGAAAAGTCAGCGGTGGAACCCGCAGTGACCTTGGCCAAATGTGCCGTGATACTTTTGCCAGCCTGAAAAAGACCTGTAAGCAGCATGGGATTTCGTTTGCCAAATATCTGAAAGACAGGCTTTCTGGAGCAAACCTGTTACCTCGTCTAAAAGATCTGATACTGCAAGCATCAGGTCATCAGGAAACTGTTATTGCCAGTTAAATATGAGCAGTTACGATTTAGAGGTCAAGGTGGTTGGTGGAGATACGGTAAGAATGGGATACCGTTCAGGTTTTTTCCACTGCATTGAACCAGCAATGAAGATGCTAAATATCCCCGTTACTGAAGTTTACTTAGGCAGTCATGAAGATAGGCCAGTAGATATGCTATTTAACCTTGAGGATGGCAAAATTTATTCTCAGATTATTGATAGAGAAACCAGCGAGCAAGTATGGGCTTTTCAACGTGCATGTACGACAAAAAGAGAGGTAAAGCTATCTAAAGAAAAATACACACTTTTTGATTCAAGTGATGAGAGCATAGCGGTACCTATTGAGTTCACTGTAATCGACCCATAACAAATGCTTCCAGTTCGTGCCTTAGGTGCACAGCTGAGGCAGGCATTAGCAAGTAAAATAATAAACAAAGCAGCAAGGATCATTCCGGGTAGTATGGGCTATTGAAGAAATAACCCGAGAGCCTCAAGTTTCAGATGTCCGTCTGTCAACAAATTTTGAGGGAATAGTTACTTTTCTGCTATGGCCAGATCCGCCGATGGGTCACCAGTGAGATCCGCACTCCGGAACTCATCAGAGTCTGGCATTAACACATGAAGGTTACTTTCCTCCTGCAACTGAATGGACAGAACGGTTGAGCTGGCATCCAGTACATGCCCTCCCCATTGTCGATCATCAGAGAGAAAGTGAAAGTGATAGCCGGCAACATTGAAGGTGTATGCATAGGCTGGTGTCCAGAAGCCTATCAGCGTGCCTGATATATCCGCCAGAGAGAACTGTGACTGGTGTCTGGTTGCAGTCACCAGATCTTCACCGGGACTGGCCCTGCAGGCTGTACGTAGTTGCAGCTGCTGAAAGGTGCCATCAATGCGTATGGCCAGAAAATAGTTATCACTCTTTCTGAATAGGTCCAACTGCTGTTCCAGTGTGCTTATGGAGTCGATATCGGACAGTGTTTTCCTGTCCGACTCATTAAAATGGGTTCCAACACAGAAGGGAATCAGCCTGTCATCTCCAGCCAGCTTCGTTATGCCTCCTCCCTTTGCCTGGTAGCATTGCCCCTCAAGCATGATCATTTCACCGTTTAATCCGGCAAACGTGCCCAGGCCAAAGTCCCCATGCTGCCGGAACTCCGAAACACGCATGCCACCATGGAAAACCCCTTTTACTAATGCACCTGAGGTGGATACCTGGAACAGGGTGTGCTGTTCCAGGGACAGGTAATAGTTGAGAGCCTGCTCAACAAACGCCTGTTCTGTGATGCCATGATGCTTCGCTTTTTGTTGTACTTGTTGCCAGAGTTGGGAGGAGACTGGGCAGGAGTGCATAGTACTCATGACGCTAATGACCTTTGGAGGTGTCTATTTCCTGAAAGAGCTTAAGATTGTCGGAGTAGTCCACCTGAATATGGATCAATACCGGCACCTGATGATCAAGGGCTTTAGCCATCACCTCATCGAACCGTGCCGAGTCATCCAGTCGATAGCCTGCCGCCCCAAAGGCTTCGGCGTAACGGACAACATCATATGAGCCCAGCTCAACACCGGACTCCCGGTTGTATTTTTTTATCTCCTGTGCGGCGACCATGTCGTAACTGTGACTGTCCAGAATAAAGACAATGAAGTGCAGCTTCTCCCGGACAGCCGTTTCCAGCTCATTGGCACTGAATAAAAAGCCACCATCGCCCATGGTGGCAATAATGGTGTAATCCGGATAAAGCAGCTTGGCAGTCATGGCCCACGGGATAGCGACTCCCAGTGTCTGCTGACCGTTACTGATCAGGAAATGGCGAGGTTCAAACGTGCGGTAATACCGGGATAACCATACGCTGTGCGATCCCATGTCTGAGGCGATGATGGTTTTCTCAGTCGTGTGCTCCTGCAATTTCCTGATAAAGCGCAGAGGATGAATCTTTCCCTGAGAGTCCGTTTCCGATTTTTCTGAGCGGAACAGTGACTCGTATTGTTCTTTCAGTGCCGAATAGTTCTCCATGGGGGGCAACTGATTGATTAAAGACGACAGCAGGTTTAAATTTTCCGAAATACTGCCTAATACTTCCAGCCTTGGCTGGAAACGCTGGTGAATATCTGCCATGGTGTAATTCAGATGAATCAAGGGCGGAAGGTTTCCGTCCGGACTCCACTCTTCCGGATCATATTCAACGGGGTTATACCCGACAGCCAGAATCATATCGCTCTGTTGCAGGAGCTGGTCACCGGGCTGGTTTCTGAACAGTCCGAGACGCCCAAAAAAACAACAGATACTCTCTTGTTGTAACGAACCACCCGCCTGATAAGTCATGACCACCGGTAGAGGATGTCTCTTGAGAAAAGCGTTGATGACGGTCGCATTTTCCGCCTTGGAAGCCTCATTGCCTAACAACATGACTGGCATTCTGGCCGCATTCAACAAATCAGCGGCAGTATGTAATGTCTCAGATCGTGCCAGAGTCCCATGGTCTACTGTGGGAACGTCAACAACCTCTGCGGTAACCGGTTCATGGGAGACATCCATTGGCAAACTGATAAAGGCCGCACCGGACTTCGGTGCTCTGGCCGCTCGAAAAGCGTTGACCACGGTCGCTGAGATATTGTCAGCCATATAAACTTCCTGGCAAAACTTGGTTGCGCCTTCGAGCAGTTTGGTATTGGAGGCGCTCTGGTGCGACTCTTTATACAGCATCGCCCGGGAAGCATTGCCGCCAATGGCAACCACAGGGTCGGCTTCTGTATTGGCCGTCAGAAGGCCGGTAACCAGGTTAGCCACACCAGGACCGGAAGTGACCAGCACAACCCCTGGCTTACCGGTTAAACGACCATGGGCTCCAGCCATAAAGGCTGCATTTTGCTCATGGCGACAGAGAATCAGGCGGATACTGGAGTCATCCAGGGCGTCAAAAACCGCATCAATTTTTGCACCCGGAAGGCCGAAAATAAAGCGGACACCGAGTTTCTCCAGTGTACGAACCAGAAGTTGCGCGCAGCTGACGGACATGACGTGACTCATTGATTGCGGATGATTCAGAAGGCGAGTGAGTAGATAACACCAGAGGCGATCGCCATAATGACAATGACCACGACAAAGGCAACGATCAGCTGATTCTTGAACAGTGATTTCAGAAGAACGACCTCTGTCAGACTGGCACCGGCACTCCCGATAATCAGAGCCATTACAGCACCAAGGCTCATGCCTTTTGCAGCCAGCGCAGCACTCAATGGAATGACAGCCTCTGCCCTTATATACAACGGAATGCCAATAATGGCCGCGACGGGAATAGCCAGAAGATTATCTTTACCTGCGACGCGTGCTATGAATTCAGTAGGCATAAAGCCATAAATAAAGGAACCAATGGCAATACCTCCAATCAGGTAAGGCAGCACCTGTTTGAAATCTTTCCAGGTGCTTTGCCAGATTTTGGCCCATTTACTGACTTCTTTCTGGGAACCTGAGCAGCTGACCCCACAACCTGAGGGTTTCGGCGGCTCGTAGGATTCAGGCCGAATGTACTGCTCAAAGCCCATTTTTTCCAGAAAAATAGCGGCAAGCACCGAAACGCCCATCGCCATAACAAAGTAAAAGACAGTGACCTGAATTCCGAAGGTAACGGCAAACAGTCCGATAATAATGGGGTTCAGCAGAGGGCTGGTGAACAGGAAGACCATCATCGGGCCAAAGCCGGCCTTGGCTCTCAGCAGTCCTTTGAGAAAGGGAATGGTTGAGCAGGAGCAGAAAGGCGTAAGTGCACCCAGCAGGCCTGCAATAACATAGCCCTTGCCTTGTCGTGAACTGAGTATGCTCTGGATCTTTTCAGGAGGGATATAACTCTGCAGAACGCCAACCAGAAAGCTGATAGCGAGAAACAGCAGAGTCAATTCAAACGCCAGAAAGATAAACATATCCAGCGTTTCTTTAAGCATTGTCATCGTTTCACTGGTCATTGTTTTTCACCTATAAGCGACAGTGACTCAATGTAATGAGTATAGTTGATTGCCAGAAAAAAAATGTAAAACAGCACATTATAGCTATTCCATGCCGTTTTCCCGGGTGGGCAAAATTACAATTTTGTCTGATCCGATCCGTTCAGAGAAAAAAAACATCTGAAAGATCGGCTGATAAACGTCGATGAGGCGTTTGTGTTTAAATTTGCATGAGCGTAGGTTAACAGAAACTGGCGAAAATAAAGGTTCTCCGGAAAATACAATGCTCACAAAAGTACAATTACAAAAAAGGCCTCGTCAGTAAAATCTGTGGGTCATTTCTGGCTCAGGGAGCTTGCCAAGTACGTGATATAACGAGATCTCTGCACATCTATAGGTTTTGAAACCGTACGATTTTCTCATAGTGAGTTTTATTTTAGTGTTCAGCCCTTCGACTTTACCGCTTGAATACGCCTTTTTTGCCTTGAACCAGTTCAGGATAAGTGGCTTGTGTCGTCGAACAGTTTTGGCTACTTTCTTCATGGGTTCCAACTTTGATCTCATGACCCGGGTGCACCAGCGGTCAAGATATTTTCCTGCCCAATGCGGCGAAACGTAATTCCAGAACACCTGAAATTCCTGTATCAGCAGATAACCTCTGACACTTTTCAAATTGTATTTAAGGACTGTTTTTAATTTTATCTCTTCCTTCTCGGTCAAATTCTCTTCCCGTTTGAGCAGGCACCAGCGGGCTTTGGTTAATACCGGTTCATAGCCGTCAGCCTTTAACTGTTTATGCTCAGACGCTCTAATTTCATCCAGAGCTTTGTTCAGTTTGGCTACTATATGAAACCGATCAAGAATGTGCAGAGCCTGTCCTGCACATTCTTTAATAACTTTCACATAAGACGGCCACATATCAGAACAGATAAACTCCAGCTGCTTACTTCTGGCCTCTGTGAAGAACTCGAAAAAACTGCGAATAGTTTTCTCTGTTCGCTCCTCACCAATCCACAACAAGCGCGTACAACCGTGGTCAATCTGGTAAACAACGGTGAGGTACTTATGACCTACCTGGTAAGCTACCTCATCAACACCGATGGCTTTTATCTTGTCCAGGCATCGATGCTTAAGCCCCCAGTCCACTATATATTCAACAGAATGAAAGACCTTTTCCCATGAGGTATTAAAGGTCACGGCTACTTCCTTCCACGATAATTTCCTGGCCCAAAATGCAAGGTATTGCATGTATGCTTTGGTAAGCTCCTTTTTACCCTGAGCCCATGGAACCTCCTCAACCTTTACGCCACAGGTGCGGCAATCAACTCGACGCATCTTATAAAGGAGAAAGGTTCTGTAACCCCATATTGGGATGAACTCAAACCGGCGTATATTGAGTTGATCATAGCCTGGTGCAGGGTTGTGACAAACAGAACAGATAGCGTGCCCATTCTTTCTGGGAACCACCGTTATATCGAGCACTTCAGCACCTCGATATATGGCAAGCTCCACTGATTGATAAATAAAAGACTTGAATTTGTGGCATTTATTAAGGAGAGTCTTTATAAGCATTTGTCGGGCCTTCTGTTGCTTTTCTGTTCGTAGCAAAAAAACATACAGAGGGTTTCGGCAGGTGCTTTTCCTCCTGAAATATACTCAATTTACCCACAGATATCTCTGAAGAGCCCAAAAAAGCAGCTCATTGGAAGGGGGCATCGAGCTATGAAAAAAGGCAGTACAACGTTATTGCTTACCGCCACGCTTTCGGCACTGGTCGGTGTTGGTATCGGTCTGGTGGTCAGCAGTACGGATGTCGGCAGGGTCATTAATGAACGCAAGGCCGAGGTGGCCGGAAATATGGCGGGGCGGTTTATTGCCTCCCAGTCAAAAATTGACCTGAACCTGAAGGTGAAAACTGTTGAACATTTGTACCATATTCCTGTGGAAGTGAATCGCTTTCAGGAGAATATCTTCCGGGCCAGCGGTGTTGCCAACACCTTTCTGGTGAAAACCCCGGAGGGCAATGTCCTGTTTGATACCGGGCTGCCAACCCAGGCGGTAAAACATAAACGATTGCTGAAGGAGGCGGCCAGTGGTGATATTGCTTATATCGTCCTCTCTCACTCCCATGGCGACCATATTGGTGGCCTGAAGTTCTGGCAGGCGGAATTCCCGGATGCAAAAATCATCGTTCATGAACGATTCTCAGAAGGACAGCGTTACCTGAAAGATCTGGAGCAGTACTTCTGGGACAGGAATCGCACGCTCTATACCTTTATGCCAGAACAGCCACCAAAAGAGGGTTCGATGTTTGCCTACGGTGGTATTACCGGCGACATCATCGTGGAAGATGGCAGCACTTATGAGTTCGAGCTGGGCGGTGTTCAGTTTCAGGTAATTCCAACACCCGGTGCAGAAGGGGATGATAACCTGGTGATGTGGATACCTGAACAGAAGGCACTGTTCACCGGTGATGTGTTTGGCCCACTGTTCCCGATGGTGCCTAATCTGTTTACTTTGCGCGGCGAGCGCTTTCGTGATCCTGTCGCCTATATCAACTCACTGGACACTATGGTTGATCTGAAACCGGAAATTATACTGCCCAGCCACTTTGACCCCCTGACCGATACAGTACAGCTGCAGGATGATCTGTTAAAAATGCGGGAAGCAACCCGTTATATCCATGATGCAACCATTGTCGGCATGAATGCCGGTAAAACCCTGTGGCAACTCATGGATGAGATTCAACTGCCTGATGAAATCAACATCAGTCAGGGACATGGCAAGGTTTCCTGGAATGTACGCAGTATCTGGGAATACTACAGCACCTGGTTCCAATTTGAGTCCACCACTGAGTTATACACGACTCCAGTAAGGCAACTCTATCCAGAGCTGGCTGAACTGGCCGGTGGGTCTGAGCCTTTGATGGTTAAAGCTGAAGAACAGGTCAGCCGTAACCAACCGGTTAAAGCCCTGCACTATATTGAAATGGGACTTGCCGGTGAGCCAGATCACAAAGCGGCTTACCAGGTGCGTTTACAGGCGTTGAAACAGCTGTTGGCTCATGCTTATGAAAATGGCAGTAATTTCAGTGAAACAGGCTGGTTGAAGGCTCGTATTTCAGCAACAGAAAAGGATATTGCTGCGCTGTAAGCGTCAGAGAATCTGATTGAAGAATAAAACAGCCCTGAACAACAAGGGGGCAAGGCAAGGTGTGGCTGATATGATACGAGAGTGAGTTTCACTCACTCAAGGCCACATCTACTGACTGCCTTCCCAATATTCTAAGAATAAGCACACGATCTGGCTGGATTTTGTAATATATAGTGTGAGCGCCGAAAACACTCATCCTTGCATCACTAATAATGTAATCTATCGAAGGGTAATGCAATGGATAGTCCGCAAGGATGTTAAACCTTTCTTCCATTTTCTCTTGATAATTACAGGCTTGTTCAATCCCAAAAGCTTCAATGCCAAACTCAAATATTTTCTCGAAATCCTTTGCCGCAAGTTTTGTAAGGCTATATTTCGCCATTTTGACGCTTCCGTTCAATGACGCAAGCCATGATTTCTCTGGGCGTTAATTCGCTAACCCCACTTTCTTCGCCTTGAACAAGAGCATCTTTGATACTTTTAATAGCTTCTTGCTTTTTTCTTGCCTGACGAATGAGATCGTTCACAACCTCGCTCTTATTGGAAAACTCTTTGCTATCTACCTGATTTTTCAGCCAAAGGTCATTGGGTTCAGTAAATGTAATACTCTGGCGTGCCATAATGCATTCCTCTCTTAAATGGCGTAAATATACACCAGATATGCATCACCCACAAATTACTGATCGAAATGCAAGTAGGGATAAAAGTAAGACTGCGGGTATAAATACTTTGAAAAATCGGATGATTACAGGATGAAGGCAAGGAGGCAGTTGAACTTTGCTTTGCCCCCTTGTCTGGAAGGAACTGATTTTTTTCTGGTATTAATTGTTTCTGGTACAAAACCCCATCAACCAGGGGTTGGGGTTCAATGGCACTGACTTAAGGCTCCAAAACAAGGATTCTGAATATGGGAAATCCGCATCCTTTTTTTGAGATTTCAGCTGAGGATAAACCTTTTGGTTTTCAGCTGTATCTGGCATCAGAAGGGTTGATCCATCAGTGAGCAGAACACGCCGCTGGTGCCATAGCCAGGAGTCTGGGCTGGCTTTATCAAGTTTAACGCCTGGTTGACCATCAATGCCTTAACGGATGACTCCGTTAATCGCTTGCGAGCCTTACAACAATAGGCACTGGTATGAGTATTGGATGGTTCTCGATCCATAGCTGCCTGATCTCGGGCTTCATCAATCAAGGCATGCCGACATGACTTGGTATCACTGGCGACTTGTCGCATGAAGAGCGTCAACGTCTTGACTGGAGGGAAATCACGACTTCTGGAGTTTGGGTAATGGGCCTGAAACGCACTGAGGAGGCTGTTGCAAAAACCGTTTTGGACACCCTTGGTAGACCGAGAGCCTCTCTCATGCCGCTACGGTGGCCCACATAAAAAGCCTATTGCAATCTGATGAAAAATTACTGCCCGTCAAAACGGCTTTAAATTGACACCAAAGGCGGTAAAAAAGCCGCAAAATCAGGCTTGAAGCAGCAGCCGCCACTACCCTGCTGAGATTGTATGCCAACAGGTGGAGGCTGAACTCCAGTTTAACGCCCGATAGGCCACGA
>CBDHDM010000024.1:0-7924 GCA_965261315.1 Endozoicomonas sp.
AGGCAATTCAGTGCTACTTATCTCATAAAAACAGTTTCTGAATGCTTTGAAAAAATAACTGATCACCGTCCCAATCAGTGCATCATTCCATTTGCCAATTTTCCTAAATCTGCTTTTGCCATGATGCATCAAAAGTGTGATTCGCTGTTAGCATTCGATGAGGAAAGGCTCGACGAAGTATGCTGCCATAATCTCGAAAAACTTTACCATATTAAGGATGGTAGTGTTCCTTCTGACACAAGAATGAGAGAAGTTATTGACCCTGTAGATCCCGCCGAACTTAAGAAACCCTTCAAAGAACTATTCAACATTGTTCAGCGTAATGGAGCCCTGAAAGGATTCGAATTCAAATGCGGAAAGCTAAAAGACCATTACCTCCTTCCTATTGATGGCACTGGTCTTTTTTATTCAGGAACCTGTCGTTGTGATGACTGTTGCATCATGAATGAAGGCAAAAAGAATGAAGCCTATTATCACAATATTATGGGTGGGTGTATTGTCCATCAAAATCAGAAAACCGTGATTCCTTTAGCACCGGAAGCCATTTGCAAACAAGATGGTACGACAAAAAATGATTGTGAAAAAGCGGCTATCCGACGTTTTCTGGCACAGGTAAAACACGACCACCCGCAACTAAAACTGGTCATTCTTCTCGATGGCTTATACGCTGACAATCCCACCATTGCTCTGATCAAGAAGTATGGCTGGCACTATATTATCGTCGCAAAAGATGGCAATCATGTGTCGCTTATTGAGGCCATGAATGAGCTTTATGATCAGGGTGAAGTTAAGCACCACACCATCGTTGATAAAGAGAACAATACAACTCACAGATTCCGCTATGCAAATAATGTAACCCCTGAATCTGCAGGATGATGCAGAGCAGGTCAATGTCCTGGATTATATTGAAATTGATAAAGCGGGTAATTCGCATGTCTGGTGTTGGATAACCGATATTGAATTGACTAAAAAGACAGTTGAATCCGTCATGAGAGGAGGTCGTTGTAGATGGCATATTGAGAATCAAACGTTTAACACCCTGAAGAACCAAGGCTATCAACTTGAGCACAGCTATGGTCATGGCGAATATCACCTGGCTACGAATTTCGCCTACCTTACATTCCTGGCTTTTTCTTTTCGATCAGATTCAGGAGTTGGCTTGTCCACGATTTCAAAAAGCTTTAAAATAAACCAGCGAAGCCAACACGAAAACGATTATGGAAAAAAATAACCAGTTTTTTTCTTACCTTGATGATTGATAGTTGGGATGCTTTGTTCAAGGCAATTGCACACGGTTGCAAATCCCAGAAGCTGGCATTTGATACTTCCTAATGCGGTAGATAGCCAGGTATTCAGGGTTAGAGAAGATGAATTTTTCCAGCGCAAAGTCGCTATTGTTTTTCTTTTTTCCTGAGCATTTTGAGTACGCCTACGCATCTGATAAAGATGTTGTCGTGTAATCGTCGGGAGTGGCTGGCGCCAAGGCCTTGTTTGTTTTGTTTTTGCGCTTGATTGGCATCCCTTCCAGTTGCAGGGAGAGGTCCCAGGACAGGTCATTGGTTAAATTCCGCGTTAACACCACCAATCGGTAAAGGATTGCGCCCGAGCCCTGCGATTTAAAACGGATTGCCCATATCTTCGGATGAAAAACACCACCGTTGGGGGGCAGCTACTTCAACGATAAGATTTTCCAGGATACCCAGAACCGGATTGGGCTTGGCAACAGAGGGAACCTGAATTCTACCCTTCTGAACATAGACAGAAATCTTCTTTGAATAGCTTCGTACAGCTTTGAGTAATGCCAAAGGATCAGACTCACTCTGGCCTCCGGCATTCATCAGTGCCAGGCAAACAGGAACCTCAAGCAATAAGGATGGATCCATTGAAAAAGTGGTGGCAATGGCTTCTTCGAACACCATACCGGACGGAGGTGTGAGGGCCGCTGTATAAAGGCTACGTTTATTCGGGTTAAGCATTGTTATCCTGAGACAATCCGTTATAGAGGTCGTTAAGCAGTACTTTCACATTTGGCCAGCGGTAGACCAGCTTGTTTAGCCCGGAAGAACCACCCCATTGCTCAAGGGCTCTGCGATTTCTGAAGCGGGATTGACTCCCTTTTAATTTCATCTCACGCTGTTTGACGAGCTCAAGAGCTGCATTCAGGGAGGGTAGTTTCTTCAGCTCATATTGGCAGCTGAAGGATACCCAGGTTTCAATAAAGTATTTTGTATTGGGTGTGATTGAGTGCCCTTTATAAAGGGTCAGTTGCCAGAATCGCTGAAGATCCCAAGTCTTTATTTCAGTTAACGGTAAGGTATCAGCCCACTGGTTGAACCGATCAAGATGCTTATCTATCAGCTCGTTATTTTTGCGGAGACGAGCCAATTGGATGTTGTAGAGAATGGAAGCACCATGCATGACTTCAGAAAAAAGCCGTGCGTGTTTTAATAGCTCCTGATGAGACTGGGAGAAATTACTGGAATCCGGATGCTCCCAAGGGGCTATTACATCATCATGTCCGGTACTGTTTAGAGCCAGAAAGTTCAGCAGGCTGTCCGAGTGTGAATATTTTAAACGGTCGCGAATATATTCGGCTTCGTCCCGAGTTAGGGTAAAAAGTGGCATTTTCTGGGAAATTATCTGGTGCTGAAGGTAAGGTATTATCCCATGTTTCGGTCTGAGTACGGGGTAATCTTTCGACATCATCACCCTGTTGACTGGCTTCAGCTTCTCGTGACTTGTGGTTCTTCCGCTGTTTGTAAATTTCATCAATCCGGGCATGGTACTCGCTTTGAGACCAAGGTGTACGGCGGATACCCCAGGATCCCAGGCCCGCCCAATAGACGGAACTGGGCAGGCGTTTCAATTTATGGCCAGACGTTTTACCAAATACTCCGAATTGATCATCTGAGTCAATCAGCGGTTGAACGAGATTACGTTCCAGATGATCTGCCTGAGCTGCAAACCTATACCCACTGATATACCTTTTCTCAAGGGATTGGTAAAGCCAGGGAATAAAAAGCATGTATCTCAAACGAGTTTGAATCGTGCTGGTTCCTGGGAACAGTTGGTCGGCAATACTGTCTCGAATTGCGCCAAGGCCAAGCTCATCTCGGCTCTCTTTTTCCTGAAATAAGGAAAGAATGCGAAGAGTTCGCTCTCTTGCTGCCGCATCGTGATCAATCCAAGCCAAAACAGAAGGCATATGCGATCTCTTCTTATAAATTAAAGCCCTGCTCTATAGGGCTCGTAATCCTGTCGGCCATAGTAATGGTTCGAGATTGTTAATTTCAAGGCTCCAATCTTATTGTTTCAATCCAGCGTGACTTAACGACTCAGGACAACGTTTAAGTTGGTTAGGGAAACTGCGAATAAGTCGAACTTTATCTTCGGTAACCCTGTTATTATTGGAGTCGTTTCTGTAAAAAGGGACTTATTTGCAGTTTCCATAAAGTTTGAGCTATCTAAAACTGATAGCTACAGAATATTTTTTTTGGGACATATTGTTAAACTGATTAACACTGATACTACGGCGCCTAGTCAAGCACGCCGCAACATCTTCTCATACTCTGCGTCCAGATATTCGTCCACCGCATCAGCATCAATATGACCAGCGTTATACCAGGCATAAACCTCTTTTAAGGCAAGAGAACCAAACCGTGCCCAACCAATGATATTGGTCCTGAGCAGAAACTGCACCATATCACCCCCAGACCTGAGAGCAGCATCCCCGGCATCAATCAAGCAAAGTGAACCGTGGGCAATCAGTAGCATTCGTCTCAATTCAGGATTACTGGCCGATGGAATGCATTCCTTCCACGGCTTTTTATGGTAAAAGCGCTGTTTGGCTGTCCACATCAATCTCGTTAGAAGCTCTGAGATCAAAACAGGGATAGCCAGCGCAACACCGTGTCTCAGGTCATATCCTTTCTCAAAGACCTGGGTAGCAACAGTGGCAAAGGACTGCTTATGTTGAGAGAACTCACCGACATCCAGTAAAAGCAGGAGATTGTAAAAAGGGATAGGTATGCCAGCACCACGGCCAGAAGCTCCCGATGAACCGGCCATATCCGAGAATAAATGCCCCAGCCAGTTGACGAAACCGGAAAAAACTTTGGCGACAAAGTTACTGCCTTTCAACTCATGAGTAGCAGTATCAATAGTGATGATCTGGCCGTTTGAGATAAACGTCGAAGTATCTGTAAACTGGTTGAGTATTGAAAAGAACAAACCGATGAGATCTGGCGAATGCCCAAGGCTCTTCAAATGGTGGTTTTTGGGAGACAGGTTACCCACAGCTCCATCGGTACCATTTTTACCAAATGTTGTTGCCTGATCGTAATTAACTTTAAATTCGCGTTCTAAATAGCCAATAGCACTTTTTGTTGGATCGCCACCTTCTCTTGGGCCATTCCATCCTAAAGCACCAGCAAACTTTTCAACCGCAGAGTCAACAGCTCCATCGGCAATCTTTGTAAGCTTCCCTTGACCTGGCATTCCAACAAAAAACACATCGATGAGACCACCAATAACACCACAGGTACCCGCAATCAGATAATCGTACTTGTCGCACTGAGCATTCTTGATGGTGAGCTCATCTTTGATGCGTTTTTCCAGCTCAATACGCTGCAGAGGTGACAGCAGCGTTTTGAAGGGGGCTGCGCTTAAATCTACATTGTTTCTCGCGGCATACTCTTCAACAGAATGTTGATAGTCTGTCCAGCTCATACCATCACTGAAATTGAGCATGTCCAGAGTAGAGACTGGGAACATACCTGGATTGGACGCAGGTGACGTCTATCGACTGAACAAGCTCCTCCAGCTCCCACGAGACGTCCAGCATTTCAGCGTCATTTGGATCAATAGCCCGAGTCTCCAACATACCATCCAGATCTGCCAACGCTTGATCCAAAGCATCGTTATTGGATTTCTGGCTTTGTAGCAAAGCTTCAAGCGCTGAATCCAGTTCACTGACTTTGCTTTCGGACTGATCCAGCTGGTGCTTCTGCACCAGCATGGCCGAAACGTGTTCGTCTCGTTTAGACATTATGAGAAGAGCCCTGTCAATTTCCCTTTGATGACATCCGCTGCCTTGAAATAACCAATCACTTCAAAGATTTTCGCCAGTTTTTCCATATCTCTGGTTGAAACATCTTCTTTCAGTGCCAGAACTTTAACAGATATGGTTTCCCCGTCTTTTTTCCTTTTCAACGGTTCGTTCTTCGTAGAAAGACATAACAACAGCGTAAATTTGCTGTTTGGTGGCATCCCTGGTGAGGGATTCAAGCTTCTCACGATTGAGTTCAGCAGGGCATTTCAGCTTATAGCATTTGCTCTGGGTAGTCTCCCCTTTCTGGGTAAGAACATCACCAGCGGAGGTCAGTAACTTAATTTTTTGCAAAAGCAGCTGCACTTTTTCATCCTGCATACCATGAGCAAGAATGGCATCGTTTAGCTTGGTAGTGATGTAGTTAATATCCTTCATCAAGTAAGCGACAGTTGACTGAGTTTGCTTGATGACCTCATTCAGCATCAACTCCCTGCGCTTGGTTTTATCCAGCTCATTCGCTCCGGTCAAATGCTTGATACCTTTATAAGCACCAACACCGACCAGGACTGCGACACCAATACCTGTCGCCATGCTTGAAAACCCTAATGCACCGCCCAGACCCAGAGTAGCCAGACCAGAAGTCAGACCTGCAGCAGACATCCCTACAACAGAACCGGAAAGGTACACAGCCGCCAATGGCACACCAACGGCTCCCGCCTTAGCCCCTAACTCTTTCATGCCTCGTGTTAACGCATCATCACTAAAGTTGTCATTCAGCATTTTGAAGTCGAGCTTCAGGGCTTCAATGATTAACTCAACTTCTTGCTCACTGACATTAAAGAGATGATTGTTCTCTTTGAAGAAAGCAAAATTCTCATAGCTGCCGTTATTGACGCTCATAAAGACGCTGAACAGGTCTTTAACCAGAGAGATTTTTACTGACTTGTTGTGGCTCGGGGAGCAGTGTTCATCAATGGTTTGAATGAGCGTATCAAGGCTCTCTAATTTACCCAAGGAGGTAATATAATCGCGGAGTGTGAATCGTGACTCTGACGTGAGATCCAGACGGGTCATCAATAAAAGAATTTGTGCAAACTCATTCTCATCAACTTCTCCATCGTCAGAGTACGCCATATTCACAATGATTTTCAGGTAAGCGACCTTAAGCTCTTCTGGCATCTCAGACAGAGTAATAAGCTGATCTTCTTCCTTGAAAGAGTCGAACTGGGTCGTGATCGTGTTCAAAAACTCAGCCAGCTTTTCGAGATTGCATTCGCTGATGTTTTCAACTTTAAACGAGCCACCGTTTTTAAGCAGTATTTCGGTGAACTGTTCAACTTTCTCTTTGCCCTTGTCGTTTACCGTAACATTGCGAACATATCGAGCAGATTCCAGCGCATCAAAATTCACAACTTCTGGTGATTCAAACGCAGGCTTGTAAACCATCTTCTCGCCGGTAAAAGCAAGACCATCCTTTCCGCTGCCAAAAACAGTGCTGTCAAGCAAGGCTATGATAGAACCTACATTTTCCTGTAAGTTCATTGAAGTGGCTGCATTATTCAGCTTTTTCTCTGGTATATCTGGTGCAATATGAATCCCTTTATAGACAATCTGTTTAACATTTTCTTTGATAAAAAAGTTAATGTCTTGCATTGTCTGTTCCTTTTACATACTCAGTAGTCAAAAGCAAAACTATGATTTCAATAGCTGATGAGTCTAGTATATGGGAGGAATATATTAGCAAATTGACGTGTAGTTTTCAGGCTATTTAATTATTAACTCAAGTTAAATTGACTAGGAGCAATGTTGACTGATAGCGGAATTTTTGGTGATGTATCAAAACTGTTGATAGTGGTTTCGGGAGATAAATTCGCCGATGATCTTATGGTGTCACAACTTCATCCCAGACCCATTTTGCCGCAACCACTCAACATGCTGGTGGTAGTCTGGAAGTACTTTATCAACCACATTCCAAAAGTCAGCATTGTGATTTCTGTGCAGACGATGAGCCAGTTCATGAACAATGATGTAATCCAGCACCGCAAGGGGGGCCATCAAACACCGCCAATGGAAGTTCAAGTCACCTTTGGTGGTACAGGATGCCCACCGGTGTTGAAGCTCCATGATGCGCACAGCACCAAAGTTAACACCCATTTTGGGGGCAAAATGAGAGAGTCTTTGAATAACTCGTTTTTGGCCTCTGGTTCGGTAAAAGTGCTTGAACACCTCCATACCGGCGTCAACCCGATCCCTGCGCAGTAGAAAGCGCCCATTCTTCAGAATAAGATCATCATCCTGATCCTCGACCAGTTGCAGGCGGTAGTTTCTGCCAAGATAGGGAAACCCTTCACCATTAACAAATTCACGGTGAACCTGAACCCGGTTCAGATCTTCCCACTCTGCCAGGTTGCGGTAAATCCAGCTGCGTTTCTGTTCAATGATCTGCTCAATTTTTTCCATGTTGTAGGGCAGCGGCGCAAGCACAGTGACAGACCCATCTCGTTCAATAAACAAGCTTGTTGTCTTGCGATCACTGCGCTTAAGGCGATACTCAATGTCCCGGTACTGGCAAAATATGGGTTTATCCTGAGAATCAGTCACCTGCATTGATACCTAAAATCTCTTTTTCCCGTCGGCGAGCCAGTGCGACAACCTCGGTGGCCAATAGCTCTCTGTGGTGTTTTAAAGCCTCAACTCTGCTGAGAATAAAGCGCTTTTTAATTTTTCCCTGAAGCTCTGCAACCAGGTCATCCCGCTCCCAGAAATCCAGGCTGCCAATATAACCGTTGAGGTCATCCATAATGACCACAACCGTCTCTTTGACTCTGTCAATATGAGCTGCCAGATCACCCTCTTTAAAAGCCAGGCTGATGA
>CBDHDM010000025.1:0-18612 GCA_965261315.1 Endozoicomonas sp.
ATTTCGCCTGTCGCTTTGAGGTTACGCTGGCTTTCTCCCGTTTTGCTTTCTGCCTCTGCTTTTTCCAGAGCAACATCTACTGCCAGCAGGGGCAGGCTGAGGTAACTGTTCTTGATGTTGGTCAGGGGCTTTCGGTTTTGATAAAAACTCACCAGCATCTTCTGGTTTATGATACTGGCGATCGTTTTTCTGAGCGTTTTGTCAGCGGCAGACAGTGTGATTCTGCCTGCATTATTATTGTCAGGCGTAGCCCGGGTTGATCGAATTATGATCTCTCATGGCGATAAGGATCACTCAGGTGGTTTGTTGCCGCTGTTGTCCAGATATGATGGAACACCGGTTATCAGTGGGAACTGATTTGCCACAGTACGGTGGTAAGCTTGCTCAATGTAAGGCGGGCGATCAATGGCAGTGGGATGGTGTCGACTTTCAGGTGCTTTCCGGAGGGTGGTTTTCGCAGAAGTAATGATGCTTCATGCGTGCTGAAAATTACGGCGGGTTCCGAGAGTATTCTCTTGCCGGGCGATATCAGCGAGCGCGTTGAAAGGCATTTGCTGGATCAGGGCTCTGATCTTGAATCTGGTGTACTGGTTTGCGGCACACCATGGCAGCCGGTTTTCTCAGCAGTCCGGAGTTTTCTGACCAGTGTTCGGCCAGAAGTAGTTATCTTTTCTTCAGGGTTTGCCAATCGTTTCGGCCATCCCGCTCCAGAGACCGTTAAGCGTTTTCAGGAAGTAGGTGCTCAGGTCTATAACACGGCTTCAGATGGCTCATTATCTCTGGTGCTTGGGCGGGGGTAACCTCACGGTTTCAGCTTACCGGAAAAAACACAGTCATTACTGGTGGCACTAACTCCATCTCAAAGCGATCAGTTACTGCTTAAATGGCACCAATCTCTGTGATACAGTCATGCTAACAACCTTGAAAATCGCGTGGTCAAGCGACTTAACACTCCGGTTTTCATGAATCTGTCATTGTAAGGGAAGATTATTGTGTTCGAACTGGTGAAATCCGGTGGTTGGCTGATGGTGCCTATCCTGTTGTCTTCTATTATTGCCATGGCGATCATCTTCGAGCGGCTCTGGACGTTGAGGCCCTCGCGTATTGCGCCAAAGAATACCCTCTCACAAGTCTGGAAGTGGATTAAAAGCAACGGTCTGGACAGTAGAAAGCTGGAGCAGCTAAAAGGCGGTTCTCCACTGGGTGAGATTCTGGCGGCGGGGTTGAGTAATGCCCGCAGTGGCCGGGAAATTATGAAAGAGAGTATTGAGGAGCAGGCGGGTAAGGTTATTCACGACCTTGAGCGTTACCTTAATACGCTGGGAACGGTTGCTGCCATTGCACCACTGCTTGGCCTTCTCGGAACTGTGATCGGTATGATCGACGTGTTTACTGTGCTGATGGTTGAGGGCACTGGTAATGCAGGCGTTCTGGCGGGTGGTATTTCCAAAGCACTGATCACCACCGCTGCCGGCCTGACGGTTGCTATTCCGGCTTTGATTTTTCATCGCTACTTTACCCGCAGGATTGATGAACTTGTGGTGGCTATGGAGCAGGATGCGATTAAACTGGTTGAAGTTCTGCAGGGTGACCGCAAGGGCTCTTCATCCGCTCTGGGCAGTGAGGCCAGGAAATAATGAATTTCCGACGACAGAGAAATCAGGAGGAGGTGTCTGTCAACCTGACACCTCTGATCGATGTGGTGTTCCTACTGCTGATTTTCTTTATGGTCTCAACTACCTTTACCAAGGAAACTCATCTGGCCATTGACTTACCGGAATCAGCCGGTGAAATCTTGCAGCAGCAGCCGAAGCAGATTGAGATTACTATCAGTAAATCCGGCGATTTTGCGATTGATGGTCAGGGGCTGGTTAATGGCCAGCTGGATACCATCAAACGAGCGTTAAGCAAAGTAAGTCAGGGGGATAGCAAGCTGCCTCTGATTATTACTGCGGATGCCAAAACCCCCTATCAATCGGTCGTAACTGCTATGGATGCAGCCGGTCAGCTGGGTTTCGTTAATCTGAGTATGACCACCCGTAAAGATACCGAGTCCGATCCGTGAGCCTATGGCATCGTTTCAGCCAGTCGGTCACGGACTCATGGTATAATCCCTCGGGAGGCTGGACCCTGAGTTTAAAGCCGCTCAGCTCATTATTTACCTTTTTTGCAGAAAGAAGAAAGCAGCGGTATCTTTGCTCATCCCGGTGGTCTCCTCCTGTACCTGTCATTGTGGTGGGGAATATCTCTGTGGGAGGGACTGGTAAGACACCACTGGTTGCCGCTCTGGTAAAGGCGCTTCAGGAAAAAGGTTACAGGCCGGGTATCATCAGTCGTGGTTTTGGTGCGGTATCCGGTGATTATCCCATGCTGGTGACTTCAGCCAGCGATCCGTCTGAAGTGGGGGATGAGCCAGTGATGCTCGCCCGGCAGTTGGACGTACCGCTGGTAGTGGATGTTGATCGGGTTAAGGCGGCTCAGTATCTCTGCAGTCAGACGGATTGTAATCTGATCATCGCAGATGATGGCTTGCAGCACTATAATCTGCAACGGCACATTGAGCTATTGGTACTCGATGGTGAAAGGTTGTTGGGTAATCGGCTGTGTCTACCCGCGGGTCCTCTTCGGGAGCCGCAGGAAAGAATGAACTCCGTTGATATGATTCTGGTCAATACCAACAGTATGCCAGTGTCTATGAAAGTGGCAGAGGTGGAAAGCTCACTCGGACGAAACCTGCTGGGGCGAAAGGAGCAGAAAGAGTTGTACTATTTTTCCCTTGAGCCTTCGATGCCTGTAAGAGTAACGGGTAGTTCTCAGCAGGCTCCAGAGCCAGGTCGGGTTCATGGGGTCGCCGGTATTGGTAATCCGGAGCGTTTTTTTAATACACTCCGGTCGCTGGGATTTGATGTTATTGCACATCCTTTTCCAGACCACCACGCTTTCATATCGGAAGACATCTCTTTCAATGATGATCTTCCGGTGATTATGACGGCAAAAGATGCGGTCAAATGCAGCGGGTTTGCGGATGAGCGTCACTGGTACTTGCCAGTCACTACTCATTTGCCGGACTCATGTATTGAGCATCTGGTGGAAATGATTGAAGCACGTAAACCAGCCACTTCCGGCTTATAGATGTAGTCTAAGGAATCATTATGGATAAGACGTTGTTTGAAATTCTGGCCTGTCCACTGTGTAAAGGGGAAGTGCGTCTGGAGAAGGAGCGTCAGGAGCTGGTTTGCAGACCCTGCGGCCTTGCTTACCCGATACGTGATGGTATTCCTGTGATGCTGGAAGGCGAGGCGCGCACTTTAACGGTTGACGAACGTTTGGATGAGGCGTCCTGATGACTCAAAGCTTTCAATCCACTGAAGGCTCACGATCGGCTGAGGGCTCAGGCTTTACGGTGGTCATTCCTGCCCGCTTTGCTTCCAGTCGTTTGCCTGGTAAGCCTCTGGCTGATATTGCTGGAAAACCCATGGTTCAGCACGTTTATGAGCGCGCTCTGGCCAGTGATGCCCGGCGGGTCATTATTGCAACAGATGATGAGCGCATCATGAAGGTGGCAGAGGACTTTGGAGCCGAAGTGTGTATGACTTTGCCGGGGCATCCTTCCGGAACCGACCGTTTGCAGGAAGTCTCTAGAATCTATGACATGAAAGATGATGAGATTATTGTGAATGTTCAGGGGGATGAGCCGCTGATACCGCCTTCTGTAATCAATCAGGTAGCAAAAAATCTGAGCGCGTCTCCGGATGCCGGGGCGGCTACGCTATCGAATCCGCTCGTACAGGCTGAGCAGGTTTTCGACCCTAATGTTGTTAAAGTCGTGACAGACAGCAATGGTTATGCGCTCTATTTCAGTCGTGCCCCCATACCCTGGGCCCGGGATGATTTTGCAGGTGGTGAACGAAAAATGCCTGCCGAGATGTGCTTCCATAGGCATATTGGTATTTATGCCTATCGTGTGGAGCTTTTGAATCACTATGTGACCTGGGGTGTCAGCCCTATTGAAAAAATGGAGTCCCTCGAGCAGTTACGCCTGATGTGGAATGGCTATCGCATTCATGTCGCTGAAGCGGTTGAAACGCCACCTCACGGGGTTGATACAGAGCAGGATCTGACTGCGGTTCGTCTGTTGCTGGAAAGAGGGAGCCAGGTAATAGGGGATAGTAAGCAGAATGAGAAAGCGGTGAGAGTATAAGTAACCATGGTTAAGGTACTGTTTGTCTGTCTGGGTAATATCTGTCGGTCTCCCACAGCCCATGGTGTTTTTGCTCACCAGGTAGCTGAATCAGGACTTTCAGATCGCATCAGAGTTGACTCTGCAGGCACCAGTGGCTGGCATGAGGGTGGTGTGCCAGATAGCCGTTCCATGGCCCACGCTTCGGGTTATGGTTATGATCTTTCGTTTATTCGATCCCGGCAGGTATCCTCCAGTGACTTCGTCGAGCAGGATCATATTCTGGCGATGGATAAGGAAAATCTTAAAAATCTCAGAAAAATCTGCCCACCTGAATATACCCACAAAGTCCGGTTGTTTCTTGATTTTGCTGACTTACCCGTAACAGAGGTGCCAGACCCATATTATGGTGGAGACGAAGGCTTCACCAGGGTTCTTAACCTTGTTGAGTTGGGTGGGCTTGCGTTGCTGGATCATTTAAAGAAAACCATTATTACATGAATTCCCCTCTCAAAATTCACGAAAACTACTCCCTTAAGCACCAGAACACACTGGGCCTGCTAGCTTCTGCCAGGTATTACGTCGAAGTCCATACTGTGGACGAATTACTGGAGGTGCTGGCTTTTGCCAGGGATAAGCAATTGCCGGTTATTCCTCTCGGCGGAGGAAGTAATGTGGTGTTCGGGGAGTTCCTGAACGCTCTGGTTATCCATATAAACCTTAAGGGGCGATCCGTTTTACAGCGTGATCAAGGTCGCATTGTGGTCAGGGCTGAGGCCGGAGAAAACTGGCATGAGTTCGTGTTATGGACATTGACCAATGAAGCCTATGGCCTCGAGAATCTTTCACTGATACCGGGGTCTGTTGGTGCGGCACCTATTCAGAATATCGGGGCTTATGGTGTTGAGCTGAAAGATCACTTTGTTTCACTGGAGGCTATGAATATCGAGTCTGGCGAGATTGAGTGCTTTGATCGACAGGCACTCAGTTTTGGTTATCGGGATTCTGTGTTCAAGGGCGAAAAGCTGGATCAGTATATTATTACTTCTGTAACGCTTGAGCTTGACGCAGTATTAACACCTAAGCTTGGCTATGGTCAGCTGGGTGATCTTATTGAAAGTCGGCTGGGTGGTGAGACTCCATCGGTGCTGGATATCAGTCAGGCTGTTTGTGATATTCGTCGGGAAAAACTGCCCGATCCTGCAGTGATTGGTAATGCGGGTAGCTTTTTTAAGAATCCCGAGATTTCACAGGAACTGATGGATCAGCTGAAAAAACGGTATCCGAATATAGTCGCCTACCCCATAGGGTCGAAGTGGAAGCTTGCTGCTGGTTGGTTAATAGATCAGGCTGGCTTGAGAGGGTTGCGAGAGGGGGGGGTTGGAACCTATCAAAAACAGGCTCTAGTGCTTGTCAATCATGGCGGTGCGACAGGGCAGGATGTGTTGGCTTTTTCCGATAAGGTTCAGCAAAAAGTTAACGAGAAGTTTGGCATCATGCTGGAGCGAGAGCCCCGATTTTATCATGGGGGAGTGTTAGCAGTATAGGGTAGTGAGTACAAAACGCAGCAGCCATCTTTCGTGGTGCGTGTTGTTATTCTTGTTGAGGGATATAGCATACCTTTTGAAGGTAGCAGGCAATGGATTGCTCACTGGCTTCAAAGTGAGGCTGGGGTAATTCGGTGGGGTTAACCCATAACCAGCCTTCATATATTTCACGGATTGCAGCCTGCTCAAAAGACTCACCAAGGTCGAGATGTCCTCCTGGAATTGACCAGTAAGGAGCATGGCTGCCTTTACGCTTGCCAATCAGGATCTTTCCATCATTTCTAATGATGATCACGCCAATACCGACTTTAGGCTCTGCTCTTAGGGTAGGCATCAAGCATATGCTTCCTATTTTCATGGGGTATAGATTGAACCACAGAGGGCACAAAGAGCACAAAGGAAAAGAAAAGCTTTCTTCGTGTTCTTTGTGCCCTTTGTGGTTTAAAAAGAATCACCTCAGTACGATCAGGCTCGAAGAGTGAATCAATTTTTTGGGAATGTTGGTTTTATACAATCAAAAAAAACGGGGTGGAAACCACCCCGTTTTTGATCAGCAGTCAACCTTAATGGTTGCTTTCTTCAGTGTGTGCAGGCTGAGCTTCCTTTGTTTCTTTAATTTCAGGCTCTACAGACAGTTCAACCTGTTGAGTCTGGCGCTTGGCTCTTGGATCGTTATGAGCCCTGCTGCGGCGGCGGGACTGATCAGAAGCAGTATCAGTCACGGTCGTCACTTCTGGCTCATGGATAGTCTGGGTAGTTGCAGTGCTTTCATCCTGGTTCAGTGAAGGTTGGTCTTTAGCCGCTTTTTCCTTCGCCTGAGTGTCAGGCTGTTCTTCGCTGGCAGGCTGAGTTGCCATCTCGGTTTCGCCTTCACTCTTGCTGAGGCTGGAAGGTTGCTCTGCAGGGCTATCTCCTGCTTTTGTTGACTCTTCAGACTGGTTCAGAGCCTGCTTCAACATTTCTTCCGCTTCATTGGCTATGGCAGTGCTTTTATTCTCGCTCTTGTTCTCGGAAGCATCAGCTTCTGCTGCGGCTGGTTTCTCAAAAGCCTGTGGCATAGAGGTAAATGCTGACTTATCGAGGTTGTGAGAGGCTGCTACAGCTTTGGCCATTTCAGTCATCTGTGGGCGAGATGCCTTTGCAGATTCTGTCACCGCAGTTTCATCGGCACTGCCAGTGCTGGAGGAGTCGCTGATCTCATTGGCTGTAACCGATGTTTCAGCTGTGGATACTTCCGATTCATCGGCTGCTACAGCGTCTGTGCCTGAGGTCTTGCCTGCTTCTTCAGGTGCTGGTGCTGCTTGCGCTGCTTGCTGCTCTTTCCTGAGAGTACGAGGATCATTCTTCACTCTTCTGGAGCGACGAGGCATCACTGCTTCTTCAGAAGGTCGAGCCTCTTCGGCAATGGCTTCTTGAGCTGCTGTGGTGTTGCTGACTTCCTCTGCCTTGCCTTCTGTAACCTTGTCTTCTCTAACAATGCGGGTTTCAACACTATCCTGCTTTGGGGTGGGCTCTGAAGTCTTGGTTTCAGAGGCAGGTTTAATGTTCTGAAGCTCGGTTTTGTCAGTAGTAGACAGAGACTCTTTATTATCTGTGCTCTTTTCCTGGGCAGTAGTGGCTTCCTGGGAAGCCGGCGTGCTTACCGTGCTTTTGGCATTCTCGGGAAGCAGTGGCTGGAGCTGAGGCTCATTCTGCTGCTGTCGCTGTGACTGGCGGTTATTGCGACGGCGAGGCGCTGGGCTTGGGCGACGGCGACGATCATTTGCAGAGCCTTGTTCAGAGTCCTGCTCCTGACGGCGTTCCGGTTTGTATTCCTGCTGTTGCTCAGAGCTATCTTGCTGCTTTTCGCGCGGACGACGTTCCTGCTTCTCAAAGCGGTTTTCCTGCTTCTCAAAGCGATTCTCTTGCTTGTTTTGGCGGTTGTCGGAGCGTTCCTGTGGGTTCTTTTTCCGCTCTTTCTGGGGGCGGCTATCCTTGTCCTGTTTGTCCCGACGCTGTGAATCAGTCCGCGGCTTCTTTCTGTTCTGGCCTGGCTGGTTGTCACGACGAGTTGGCTGGCGTTGTTGGGTGGTTTTGTCCTTGTTAGCAGGTTTCTCTTCTTCATTTTCAGAGGTGAAGAGGCTACCAATGGACTTAAACAGACTGCCAATGAATCCGGATTTTGCTTCAGCAGATTTAATCGCTGGTGCAGGTTGAGCGGGTGCTACATTTCGCACTGCGGCCTGCTGCTTAGGCTGTGGTTTAGCGGCTGTGATCAGCTCTTCTGCAGTAGCTTCATCACCTTCCAGAATGATATCATAACTGCTTTCGTGATCCTGCTGGTTATCATCACGGAGGCGCTGAACGTCGTAGTGAGGTGTTTCCAGGTTGACGTTTGGAATGACGATGATGCGAGCATCATGGCGCTTTTCGATCTTGGCGATCATCTTGCGTTTTTCATTCAGCAGGAATGCCGCGACAGGTACAGGAACCTGAGCCCGGATTTCAGAGGTCTTGTCCTTCATCGCCTCTTCTTCCATGAGGCGCAGAATGGACAGTGCCAGTGACTCTATATCCCGGATAGTACCCTGACCGGAACACCGTGGGCAGACAACGCCGCTGGTTTCGCCCAGTGATGGACGCAGGCGCTGGCGTGACATTTCCAGCAGACCAAAGCGGGAAATGCGGCTGGTCTGGACGCGGGCACGATCTACTGATAAAGCCTGGCGAATACGGTTCTCAACTTCCCGTTGGTTCCGGTTGCTGCCCATATCGATGAAGTCAATAACAATCAGGCCGCCAATATCACGAAGGCGCAGCTGGCGTGCAATTTCATCCGCAGCTTCGAGGTTGGTGTTGAAGGCAGTTTCTTCTATATCACCACCGCGGGTAGCCCTGGCAGAGTTGATATCAATAGATACCAGTGCTTCTGTTGGGTCAATAACGATGGAGCCGCCGGATGGCAGTTTGACTTCACGCTGGAAGGCAGTCTCGATCTGACCGTCAATCTGGAAGCGGTTAAATAGAGGGACGCTGTCTTTATACAGTTTGAGTTTGTTCTGGTATTGAGGCATTACCTGCTTAACAAAATCCAGGGCTTCTTCATAAACCGAGGTTTTGTCGATCAGAACTTCACCGATATCCTGGCGCAAATAGTCACGAATCGCACGGATGATGACATTGCTTTCCTGGTAAATCAGAAAAGGAGCAGGTTTTTTGTCGGCGGCGTCTTTGATTGAATTCCAGAGCTGCAGGAGATAGTCCAGATCCCACTGGAGGTCTTCTGCTGAGCGGCCAAGGCCTGCAGTACGGACGATAACACCCATCTCGGCAGGAATGTTCAGCTTGCTCATGGCTTCGCGAAGTTCGGCGCGCTCATCCCCTTCGATACGACGGGAAATACCGCCGGCGCGAGGATTGTTTGGCATCAGGACAAGATAGCGCCCGGCCAGGCTGACCAGCGTTGTCAGGGCGGCACCCTTGTTGCCACGCTCTTCTTTATCCACCTGAACAATAACTTCAGTGCCTTCCTTGATGACATCCTTGATATTTGGTCGGCCACCGGTGTGGCCAACGAAATATTCCCGGGATATTTCTTTCAGCGGAAGGAAACCGTGTCTTTCGGCGCCAAAATCAACAAAGGCAGCCTCTAGACTGGGCTCAACGCGGGTGATTTTTGCTTTATAGATGTTCGCTTTTTTCTGTTCACGAGCTCCGGATTCAATATCCAGATCGAACAGGCGCTGCCCATCGACGAGTGCAACCCTCAGCTCTTCTTGCTGGGTTGCATTGATCAACATTCTCTTCATAGAGTACCAATTTGCTAATGGCTACCCTAATCAGTCGCTCTTTGCGAAAAGCCGTTCATTACATTCGGTCAATCCAGTGCATCCATTGGTTAGGCGGGTATCCATATTATTTCTGGTATAACCCGAACTTCACCACTGAGCATATAGCTGGCTGTGCAGCTGGCTTCCTTCAGTTTCTGTACAAACTCTTCGGTGCTACCCGATTGTAAACAGCCGGCTGTCATAGAGTCATGAACTGCCGGTTATAACCTGCTATCAGTCATACAGCCTGACTTATTTCAGGTAGAGGCTGTAACGATATAGCAATATGCATCCATTGTTTTGCCGGATGCAAAGGGGAGATGCGATTGTCGGGCGCTTCTGGCCGGCTATGGATACGTTGTCAGATATCCCCAGACCTTTCACTAGCATATGACCCGTTCGCTTTTCCTCATCCCTGGTATCGGGAGCGCAACCACTGATCAAGGGTGGCACTGTTTATCTATCACGGCTTATGCCGTGGTCTTTCATCTTTTAATCATGGCAGGGCCTTTCTACCCTGAAATAAGGGTGGTAACTGGCTCTGCTGCCACAATATTTGTCTAAGCGCGTATTCCTGAAGTCACCTGGCCCGGAATTACTGAGGGGTAAAAAGCGTGCCTTCAGTTTATTTTTCGGACCTGTTCGGCGGAATTTGAATGAAACTTCCGTCTCGGGTCTTGCTCAGACTTCGTAAATCGAACTGCCCTTTCGGATAGATACAGGGCATTCCCACAACTATATCAGTAATCTGTAAGTGCTTCAAATGAGTCAAAGCTGATAAGATTACCTGAATGTAAATAGTAGCAAGTCGATAAAGTCTAATTATCTCAATTGGTTAGTGTAGGCTTTTCGGTAATGGTTTTGTATAAACAGATATGTGGTTAGGCGATTGAAGCAAACGCGCGATGTTAAAAGGGGAGTCCGTTCCTCAGGCAGGAAGGGGAGCTCGAAGTCCGGGCGGATGAATTCTTCAGTTTCGGCTGTAGAGCCATCAGCCGTTAGAAAGCCTTCAGCTGTTAAAAAGTCTTCTTCTGTTGGGAGTGAGGCTTCGATAACCAGAAACATAACCGTTGAAAAAGAGCGTTCCTCTCAGGAAGGGGGGGAGCCTGTAAAGGTCAGCTTTGTAACCATAGATGAAGATACAGCTGGTCAGAGAATTGATAACTATTTGTTGAGAGTTCTGAAGGGTGTTCCCAAAACAAGGGTTTATCGTATTGTTCGAAAAGGCGAGGTTCGTGTAAACAAAAAGCGGGTAACGGCTGACTATCGACTGCAGTCGGGGGACATTGTCCGCATTCCTCCTGTCAGAGTGGCAGAGGCTAGTGCACCGGTGAGGCCGGCTGACTCTGTTATTGCTCAGCTGGAAAAAGCAGTGCTTTATGAAGATGACCAGTTGTTAATTATCAATAAGCCATCCGGGTTGGCGGTTCATGGTGGGAGCGGTCTTTCCTATGGAGCCATCGAAGCGTTGCGTCAGCTGCGACCGGAAAATCGCACCTTAGAGTTGGTGCATCGGCTGGATAGGGATACATCAGGTTGTCTGATGATTGCCAAGCGACGAAGTATGCTACGCCATCTGCATAACCAGTTGCAGCAGAAAGGGAAAGTTGAAAAGCTATATCATGCGCTGGTGGTGGGTACATGGCCTGCCAGAAAACAGTTGGTTAATGCACCTTTGTTAAAAAATGTTTTGCAATCTGGTGAACGGATGGTCAGGGTTCATGTAGATGGCAAAAAGTCCAGAACGGCTTTTCGGGTATTGGACCGTTTTCCGAATATGACGCTGGTTGAGGCTTACCCAATTACAGGGCGCACGCATCAGATTCGTGTTCACTGTCTTCATGCGGGGCATGCTATTGCTGGAGACGAAAAATACGGTATGGATGAAGATAATCAGTCGCAAAGACAGTTTGGTTTGAAGCGCCTGTTTCTTCATGCGGCCAGTATCCAGTTTGAATTGCCCGATGGGCATTTGCTGAAAGTTGAAGCACCTTTACCGGGCGAGTTGGCAGAAGTTCTGTCTGTTTTGAAGGGGGAGTGAGGTAAGGAATGTCAGATCGAGTAATGGATAAATACTCACTTTGATTTTGGATTTATAGGGGTGGTTATGCAAGATAAGTGGCGAGAGTCTTCGTCAGGGGCGACTTCCGCAGCGGAAGAGCGTATTGAAAGTGACCGGGCCTGGGGGCTGGTTGAGTCTCTTGCCAAGGGGGCTTTGCTTGAGCAGCGTCGCTCAAGGCGGTGGAGTATATTCTTCAAACTGCTGACGTTTGGCTGGCTGTTTTTCTCTGTTGCCGTGATTTACAACGCGACCAATCTCAATGATGTTTCGGTGAGTGCGGGCACTGGCGAGCATACCGCGCTGGTGGACATTAATGGCCAGATTGGGGGTGGTGATGTTGATGCTGATGCCGTTGTTACCGGCCTGCGGTCAGCTTTTGAAGATCCAGGCACCAAAGCCGTTATCCTGAGAATTAACAGCCCTGGAGGTAGTCCTGTTCAGTCTGGATACATCTATGATGAAATTATTCGTCTGAGGGGGGTGCATAAAGACATACCGCTTTATGCAGTTATTATGGATATCGGGGCTTCTGGTGGTTATTACATCGCCGCTGCGGCAGATGAAATCTATGCGGACAAAGCCAGTCTGGTAGGGTCCATTGGTGTGATTTCTTCGGGTTTTGGTTTTGTGGGAACGATGGAGAAGTTGGGCGTTACCCGTCGAACGTATACTTCTGGTGAAAATAAGGCTTTCCTTGATCCGTTTCAGACAGTTGATCGTGATGCTGCTGTGCAGTGGCAGCAGTCGCTCGATACCATACATCTTCAATTTATTGATGCGGTGAAAACCGGGCGTGGTGAGCGACTGGTGGATGATTCTGATATTTTCTCCGGTATGGTCTGGTCTGGTGAGCAGGCTAAGCAGCTTGGTCTGATCGATGGTTTGGGTAGTGCGGGCTATGTGGCTCGTGAGGTTGTCGGTGAAGAGGAAATCGTTGATTATACTTCCCGCCTTTCGCCGTTGGAGAAGTTTGCCAGAGATTTTGGAGTCGGGGTGAGTACTACTCTGGTGGAAGCTCTGGGTGAAGGGTTTCAATTGATGTAGTTTAATAGGCCTGTCGAATGTGGATTTACTTCGATGGGCTGCTTAGGTAACCCTCTTATTTCAGAAATACATTTAGGAAAGTGGGTCACAGTAGGAATGGCGGTCACCCGCCACCCCCTGCGGTCGAGTCACCCAAAGGAACCTCCCCTTCAGGTGCTCACAGAACCGTACTTGAACCTCTCAGCTCATACGGCTCTTCTCATCCAACCGCTGACACACAACCAATACGCCAGTGTGCCATTAACAACGGAGCCCTTTTGGTCACTCTTCCCAAACAGCGGGAAGCTCGCCATTTTCGACCCCTCAATTTCTTAAATTTGCCCATTGCCCAGCGCACCAGCGTTGCTTCCACATAGTTCAAAGCTTTCTTCAATTCTGACGGGTAGAATCTCCCATAATAATTGATCCACCCTTGAACCATGGGATTAATCAGCTTTGCTAACTCTTCGAGCGAGTAAAGTGATCTTTTGGTGGGTATTTTAAGTTCCCTGATTTCATCCCGAATAGACTGGGCCGAAGCCTTACTTATAGCGGGCAGGAAACTGACAAAATATCTCCCATTCCGGCTTCTGGCCATCCGTGGGCGAAAGGTGTAGCTAAGAAAGTCAAACGACGTATTTTCATGCTTTCCCGGCCGATCATCATCCTTGCAGTAAACCAACTTTGTCTTTATAGGATGTAGTGTCAGACCACAGTCTTTCAACCGTTTTCTGACCCTCTCCAACAAAGATTCAGCCTCCTGCTTTGTACGACAGTGGATTAGCGCATCATCAGCATAGTGCTCAAACCAGATATCCGGAATGTGCTTTTCCAGCCAATTTGCTATTGCCTGATGAGCATTTCGGTTGGGGCGATATCCCTAGGAGTTTTCATGAAAGACTGCTTCCACTAATGGCTCAACAGTCATCTTCACCACGGTTTGGGCTATGCGGTCTGCTACTGTCGGCACTCCCAGCGGTCTCGTGCCTCCATCCTTCTTGTCGATGTCCACACGCATGACGGGGGGAGGAAAGTAGCTTCCCGATGACATCCTGTTCCATAACTTGTACAAGTTTCCGCCCAGATTGACCTCAAAATCAGCCAGCGACTGACCGTCAATACCGGCAGCTCCCTTGTTCGCCTTCACTCTCTGCCAAGCTTGCCAGACAAGCCTTTTTGAATATGCCGGACACCACTCAGGCAATAACCGGATTTCCCCTGAGCTCATCATGGAGTGGATCTGCCCTCCACTTTTGATGTCGATGTACACGCTTACGACACGTCATTATTGGTTCACTTGCGTTCATCTTCAGATTTCATACCTGACACAATCTTGTTGCGCCTTTTCTGTGACGCTCACCACCCTGACTCTTAATCAGCGCAGCTCACAGTGGTTTGGTGGTCGCTTCCAGAAGCCACCACCGGAGGGCCATCCTCCATCTCAATTGCAGTTACGAGCAGACCGACTCTGCTCTCGTGGCACACCAGATCCGTACATGCACTGCTAGCGCATACGGCTCCTACCTCGAGTATTTGACGTCAAACCGTTGCTCCGGCCATGGATGAAGAACTTTTACCTTAGGCAACACAGTGTTGATGAAAGCACCGAACTTCTTCCAGTTCAGTCGGCTTCTCTGACTGCGCCGCTTCAAGGCTTTGTACCAAATCTTTTGCACTGCTGTTCTGAAGGCAATTATTCTTAACCCATTGCCGGGTACTGAAAAGTAGTTCATGTGACCTTGCAGTACACGTTTCAACCACTCCAGCTGTTCCGGCACTGGGTCATGCCTGTGTTTCAGGAGATAGCCCTTGATCTTACACAATGTCGCTCGCATTCGCTCTTTGCTGGTTCGTCTGACAATGTTAAAACTACCATTGTTTCGACTGACACCACAGATGTGAGTAAATCCAAGAAACGTAAAGGTCGCCGGCTTTCCCTGATCCCTTTTCTTTGCGTTGTCTCTGGCAAAGCGACCAAAGCGTATCAATCGGGTTTTATCCTCATGCAAGGACAAACCAAACTGCTCCAGTCTTTTATCAAGCTCACTCAGGAAGACCTTTGCATCATGCTCTCTCTGAAAGCCCAACACACTGTCATCCGCAAAACGAACCACGATGATTCGTCCAGAAGCTTTCCGCTTTCGCCATTGGTCAACCCAAAGGTCAAACACGTTGTGCAAATAAATATTGGATAATAGAGGCGATATCACCGATCCCTCGGCAATTGCTCCTGCATTGCTCTACCTCCTGCATCCATGCAGTCGTGTGGCATCCCCCTTACGCTTCGAACACGCCGACCATCCTCGTCGTAGTGCCCTACTTGTATCCACTGTCTTATCAAGCGGATAATGCGCTTGTCCCTCACCCGATGCTCTAAAAACATGCCTCGTCAGTAAAATCTGTGGGTCATTTCTGGCTCAGGGAGCTTGCCAAGTACGTGATATAACGAGATCTCTGCACATCTATAGGTTTTGAAACCGTACGATTTTCTCATAGTGAGTTTTATTTTAGTGTTCAGCCCTTCGACTTTACCGCTTGAATACGCCTTTTTTGCCTTGAACCAGTTCAGGATAAGTGGCTTGTGTCGTCGAACAGTTTTGGCTACTTTCTTCATGGGTTCCAACTTTGATCTCATGACCCGGGTGCACCAGCGGTCAAGATATTTTCCTGCCCAATGCGGCGAAACGTAATTCCAGAACACCTGAAATTCCTGTATCAGCAGATAACCTCTGACACTTTTCAAATTGTATTTAAGGACTGTTTTTAATTTTATCTCTTCCTTCTCGGTCAAATTCTCTTCCCGTTTGAGCAGGCACCAGCGGGCTTTGGTTAATACCGGTTCATAGCCGTCAGCCTTTAACTGTTTATGCTCAGACGCTCTAATTTCATCCAGAGCTTTGTTCAGTTTGGCTACTATATGAAACCGATCAAGAATGTGCAGAGCCTGTCCTGCACATTCTTTAATAACTTTCACATAAGACGGCCACATATCAGAACAGATAAACTCCAGCTGCTTACTTCTGGCCTCTGTGAAGAACTCGAAAAAACTGCGAATAGTTTTCTCTGTTCGCTCCTCACCAATCCACAACAAGCGCGTACAACCGTGGTCAATCTGGTAAACAACGGTGAGGTACTTATACCTACCTGGTAAGCTACCTCATCAACACCGATGGCTTTTATCTTGTCCAGGCATCGATGCTTAAGCCCCCAGTCCACTATATATTCAACAGAATGAAAGACCTTTTCCCATGAGGTATTAAAGGTCACGGCTACTTCCTTCCACGATAATTTCCTGGCCCAAAATGCAAGGTATTGCATGTATGCTTTGGTAAGCTCCTTTTTACCCTGAGCCCATGGAACCTCCTCAACCTTTACGCCACAGGTGCGGCAATCAACTCGACGCATCTTATAAAGGAGAAAGGTTCTGTAACCCCATATTGGGATGAACTCAAACCGGCGTATATTGAGTTGATCATAGCCTGGTGCAGGGTTGTGACAAACAGAACAGATAGCGTGCCCATTCTTTCTGGGAACCACCGTTATATCGAGCACTTCAGCACCTCGATATATGGCAAGCTCCACTGATTGATAAATAAAAGACTTGAATTTGTGGCATTTATTAAGGAGAGTCTTTATAAGCATTTGTCGGGCCTTCTGTTGCTTTTCTGTTCGTAGCAAAAAAACATACAGAGGGTTTCGGCAGGTGCTTTTCCTCCTGAAATATACTCAATTTACCCACAGATATCTCTGAAGAGCCAAAAACATGATCAGCCAATCATGTTCGACCTGTTCGAAGAACTTTCGCTCTTCATTTAGATCAAAAGCCCAGATCCAGCACCCAGTTCACTGGATTACGTTTGATTCCCACTGTCAGAGCGTCCAACGCATCGTATTGGCTTTTCATGGTTCGATAACCATATGAAAAACCCAGAAAATCATTCTCGTAAATCCCCTCTAATATCTTGACTACTGCCTGCTGGACTATCTTATCTTCCAGACAGAATACACTGATTGGACGTTCACCGCCGTCTGCCTTCGGAATCATTATTCTTCTGGCTGCTCGGGGGCGATAGCTCAATGGCACTGACTTAAGGCTAAAGGTCAATAAAATCAGGGCTTGCCCGAAAGAGAGCGACTATAAAAAGTCGTGATATTCCAACCTCCGAGCAAGCCATGACCAAGTGTAGTCCAGAGTTCCTTTCACTCGCTGATGACTGTCTTCAGCAATTTGCACAAATAGACAATGATGACCTGTCTTCTGTCCTTTCTTCAGATGATCTCAGTGCGTTCCAGGCCCATTACCCAAACTCCAGAAGTCGTGATTTCCCTCCAGTCAAGACGTTAACGCTCTTCATGCGACAAGTCGTCAGTGATACCAAGTCATGTCGGCATGCCTTGATTGATGAAGCCAGAGATCAGGCTGCCATGGATAGAAAACCATCCAATACTCATACCAGTGCCTACTGTAAGGCTCGCAAGCGATTAACGGAGTCATCCATTAAGGCATTGATGTGTCAATCAGGCGTTAAACTTGATAAAGCCAGCCCAGACTCCTGGCTATGGCACCAGCGGCGTGTTCTGCTCACTGATGGATCAACCCTTCTGATGCCAGATACAGCTGAAAACCAAAAGGTTTATCCTCAGCTGAAATCCCAAAAAAGGGTGCGGATTTCCCATACTAAGAATCCTTGTTTTGATGAGTCTTGGTAGCGGTGCATTACTGGATTTTGAAGTGGCGCCCTATGAAGGCAAAGAAACGGGTGAGCAGGCCTTGCTCAGGAAATTATTAAGCCATTTGAACGACGGCGATATTCTTCTTGGTGATGCGAATTTTGAAAATTACTTTCTGTTGGCTCTTTTGCTCCAGGTGAAGGCGGATGTGGTTTTCGAGAAAAACGGCTCCCGAAAGCTGGATTTCAGAAAGTGCTACAAGAAGCTGAGCAGCAAAGATGGATTATTCAAGCTACAGCGACCTGTACGCCCTGAATGGATGAGTCAGGAATTATATGATCAGATGCCTGAAGAACTCATTATCCGGGCTGTTAAGAACAAACGCCGCACAATAGTTACGACAATGCTTGATGCTGAAACTTATCCAAGAACTGAAATTATTGCTCTGTACCTCAAGCGCTGGAATGTAGAACTTGATTTTGATGCAATAAAAACGACGATGAAAATGGATATGCTTCGTTGCAAAAGTCCTGAAATGGTGCGTAAAGAAATTTGTATAAATCTTCTTGATTTCAACCTGATAAAGTCGTTAATGGGGAGGGCCGCGCAGTATATCGGGAAAAAGCCGAGAGAAATCAGCTTTAAAGCGGCACAGGAGACCCTTGTTTCGTTTCATCAAACATTACTGATGGCACCAGTTGATTCATTGGAAAGAAAGGTCAACAGTATGCTGAAAATTATTAGTCAGCACATTGTAGCCAATCGTCCGGGAAGATCAGAACCACGAGCGGTAAAAAGACGACCAAAGCCACATCAGAGGTTGCAGCACTCAAGATCACAAGCCCGGAGGCTCAATAAATACAAGGGGTAGGGCCTTAAGTCAGTGCCATTGGGCGATAGCTACCTCTGTGTAATCGTTCATGCAAGGACTTCAGCCGATTATCCAAATCTCGCTGATAGGTTTGCCATGTAACCCCATCCACCCCCGCTGCTGATTTTCGTTTCAACTGAAAGAAACTGTCTTTCAACAGGTAAGGGGTAATATGATGAAACAAGGCCGTGAACTGTAAACGACGATCCTTTGCCGCAGCTTGACGTATACCCAACAGATTGGACATAGTTCTATTCCTGCTCTGGGTCAGGTCACTGACACCCTGTTGAGTATTCCTCTTGGTCAAGCCCCTTTCCTCCACAACCTCCGCCACAGATCTCTCTGCTTTGTTCGGCGCTTCTCCGGTACTATGGGCTTGTCCGACTTCCTGCCGACGACAATAGGCGTATGGCTATTAACCTTCCCTACTGCGTCTCCTATGTCTAAAG
>CBDHDM010000026.1:0-3249 GCA_965261315.1 Endozoicomonas sp.
GCTTTGAAATAACCATGCTGGCCTTGGTGCTCGTGAGCCTGTCGATCTCCCAGTAGTTGCTATAGTAGTCAACAGTTATTAGGTAGTGCTTCTCGTCGTGCTCAAACAAGTCGACACCTACCGCCTGCCACAGGCGGGATGGCACCTCATGTGGCCTAAGCGACTTGTTCTGTTGTGCTCTGTCAAATTTCCTGCATGTCTCGCAGGCTTCAACAAGTTGCTTAATGTCCGCGGACATACCGTGCCAGTATACACACTCCCGCGCCCGTCGTAAACATGATTCCGTGCCCATGTGCGAGGAGTGAATTCTCTGCTTGATCATTGGGCGCAGTGTGAATGGTATGATTACCCGCTGTCCCTTAAAGATCAGTCTGTCCTGTACGCTGAGCTCGTCGCGCATGGTGAAGTATTGGGCTGCTTGTGATGGGGTTTCTTGCTTGCTCTCTGGCCATCCTTCTGGGATTACTGTCTTCAGCGTCTGTAGGCTCTCGTCGCAGGCAGTTGCTTGCCTAATCTCTTTCAGTCGCTCATCCGTTATCGGTAGGAGCTCGGCCATGTTGATCTGCTCGAAGTCGCTCTGCCCGGTCCTGCGCTCGTTAGCTTCTGCTGGGAGGTACGCTCTCGACAGCGTGTCTGCGATATGCATGTCCTGTCCTCGCCGGTAGACAACCTCGATGTTCTATTTCTGAATACGCATCATCATCCCCTGCAGTCGGCGGGGTGCGCATGAGAGCGGCTTGGTGATGATTGACTCGAGCGGCTTCTGGTCGCTCTGAACTCTGATGTGCCTTCCGAACGTGTATTGATGGAACTTTTCCTGAGCGAATACGATGGCGAGCATTTCCTTTTCTATCTGGGCGTATCGCGTCTCGGTATCGGCGAGGGATCTGCTTACGTAGGCGATCGGTCTGCCTTCCTACATGATTGTAGCGCCTAGCCCAGTCTGACTGGCATCGCATTGGATTTCCAGCTCGCTTGTTGGATCATAGTATCCAAGTGCTGGGGCGGTGGTCACCAGTCACTTGATTTCCTCCAGAGCCTTTTCTTGCTCTTCCGCCCATTGCCATTGGCTATCCTTTCGTGTCAACCGTCGTATTGGCGCCATCACGCTGGACAGTTGCGGCAAGAATTTAGCTAGGTAGTTAATGAAGCCGTTGAGCCTCTGTACTCCTTCCACGTCCTCGGGTCTCGGCATATTTGTCACCGCCTTGACCTTCCCAGGATCCACCTTGAGCCCGTTTCGCGTGAACACATGGCCCATGAACGGGACTTCATCTTTCTTCAGCTTCAGCTTTTCTTTGTTGAAGTTATCCCTCGCTCCCTGCAGCATTCCAGGAGAGCATGCAGATTCTTGTCATGATCGGCCTCTGCCTCTTTCACTGTCTCACCTTTGCCGAAGACTACGATATCATCGGTGATCCCCAATACTCCAGACAATCCCTCTATAGCTTGATTGACTCGCTTTTGGAAGATCTCTGAGGAGACGGAGAGGCCGAATGGCAGTCTACGCCAGCGGTATCTGCCGAAGGGTGTGGCGAAGGTAGTCAGGCTGCTTGATTTTTCGTTGAGAGTGCAGTGCCAAAAACCCGAACGCAAATCGACCGTGGAGAAGACTTTGGCTTGGGTAAGTTCCGGTAGGAGTTCGTCTAATACGGGCATCTGGAGGGTCTCTCTTCTTAGGGCTTTGTTCAGCGGCCGTGGGTCGATGCACAAGCGGAGATCTCCGGACTTCTTTGTTGCGATGACCATGCTGCTAACCCATGGCATTGGTTCTTCTATGGGGCCCAAAATGCCTTGTTCTTCCTATTTCTTTAGCTCCTCTTGTAGCCTCAACTTGAGCGCTACTGGGACTCGTTGCGTCGGTGTAATTACCGGCTTCACCGTCGTGTCGACCTCTAGGTGTACTGTGCCGGCTAACGTCCCCAATTTCCGGTTGAAAACGTCCGCATATTGCTCTATAAGTGCTTCCGACGACGTAATCGACTTCACTTCCGGTTGGTATTTCCTCGGCGATGGCGAAATCTTAAAATTCTCATCGTGAATGCTAATGATACCCATGTGCTGGGCGGCTCTTGCGCCGAGAAGCGGTGTCAAATCCTCTCTCACAACAACGAACTCAACAGAGAACCGTTTGTTGTTCTTCAGGTTTCGGAGAACCAGTCGACGGGTGCCAAGCGGTTGGATTTCCGCTCCATTCCACATTCTGAGAACGTGACCGGTCGGAGTCACGTCATCTTCGCCAATGTGCTTCGTAGACAATATGTTTGCTGACGCACCGCTGTCAACTTGGAACTTAATCGCTTTGTCATCAACAAGCATTTCTATGTATACTTCGGAGGGGAAACTCGACTTGATGGCATTCACCTTGTCGCCCGGGTCCAAAAGGTCAAGCCTGATACCGGCGATGTACATTACGTCGCTGTCATCGTCGCTTGATCCTTCTTCATAGGCGGCGTGAATTTGGCGTGAGTGTCTGTCCCCTTTCCTCCCTCCTTTGCAGACAGCTTCGAAATGGTTTTGCAGGCTGCAGTTGTTGCAGGTTTTGCCCCATGCTGGACATCTTTCTTTCTTTCTGTGGTGGGTGATCGGAACCACAATAGTGACACTTGGCTTTGGTGCCGGAATGTCTAGCGGCTGCATTCCGATCGTATTTTCGGCGTGGCGTGTCTTTGTGAGAAAATCCCTGATTTGGCTTCACATCTCGTACTCTATTTACCTCTGGCGCTGTACCAGAGATAGCTCGCATCTGGCTGGCGGCCATCTCGGAGCTTCGGAACATACATCGCTTTAGGTCGAGTTTGCGCTCCTGTAGTAGACGCTGGCGCAGCCGGTTGTCGCGGACTCCCATTACGATTCGATCACGTACTAAAGAGTCATGTAAACATTCGCAGTAACCACATCTCTTTGCCAGTGTTCTGAGGCAGGTCAGATAAGCATCGAATGATTCGGTTTCGTCTTGCTTCCAGATATTGAAATGGAACCGTTCGTATGTTTCGTTGATCTCACCGATTGTATACTGGTCAAACTTCTCGAAGATCTTCGTTAGGCATTGCTTGTCGGTTGCGTTCTCGAATGCAAATCCATTATAGATCGTAAGCGTGTCGGGTCCTATGCAGTGTAAGAATAACACTACGCAATATGCTTCTGGCTGTGCACCGATATTCGCTATTATTGAATAATTGCTCCACACCTGCTTATACGCTTTCCAGTTATCTGCTAGGTTGCCATCACCTAGCTCTAGTTTCGCGG
>CBDHDM010000027.1:0-41270 GCA_965261315.1 Endozoicomonas sp.
CATCTGAGTGAGCTTCAGCAAAAAAAACTGATATTGATGCCATACATGCACAGTGAGTCCAGACTTGTGCATGGAGAGGCGATTAAGTTGCGAAAGCGTTATGGGCTGGATCTTGTCTGGGAGCAGAAGCATAAGGATATTATTGACCAGTTCGGTCGCTATCCTCACCGTAATGAGATTCTTGGTCGGGCTTCCACCCCGCAGGAAATCGAATTTCTCAGGCAGCCGGGTTCTTCTTTTTAGGCTCTTAAGGGAATCTGGGGGTTTGATCGTCAGAGATGACTTTTCAGCCATTTAATCAGATGATCAAATACTTCCTGGCGATTCACTTCATGGAATAATTCATGTCGTGCGTTGGGATAAACCTTCAGAGTTATTTGTTCGTGGCCGGACTTTATACAGGCTGCTTCCAGCTGCTTAAGGCCATCAGGTGCGCTGACCGGATCTTTATCACCACCCATGATCAGTATGGGTAGCTGATTATTAATTTTTTTGAGATTTTCTACCGAGCAAATCACCTGAAGGCCTCCAAACAAATCACACCAGAGCTGGTTGGTGCAACGAAAGCCGCATAAAGGGTCTTCAGCATATTGCCTGACAGATTCAGGATCTCGGCTCAGCCAGTCAAACTCTGTCGTGTCAGGTTTGAATTTACGGTTGTAGCCTCCAAAGGTCAGCTGATGGATTATCGGACTGTTTCCGTGCCCGCCTTGTCGCCATACTTCAAACTTCGAAACCAGCTTGCCCAGTGTTAATAACGGTCCGGAAACATAATTGGAACCAGAGAGAATAGATCCAGCTATTTGTGGATTATATCTAATCAAGTAGCTCTGGAGGATGTAGCTTCCCATGCTGTGGCCAAGGAGAAAGCATGGGACACCCTGATTTTCAGAAAAAATGTAATCAACAACCATTTTTAGATCTTCTACTACATTTTTCCACCCATTCTGATCACCGAAATGGCCTTGGTTTAATGTGTTGTCTGTACTCGAAATGGTTGCTCCATGACCGCGGTGGTCATGTGCGTAGACAAGAAAACCCTGAGAGGTCAGCAGTTTTGCAAGCTCTTGATAGCGACCACTGTGTTCTGCCATGCCATGGCTGATGTGTACGACGGCTTTGGCTGCTGTGGCCGGTCGCCACTGACACACAGGTATGCGGTGCTGGTCTGTACGGCTTTCCAGAAAAAGTATGGGCTGTGGGTATGGCATAGGGCTGTTCTTAAAACCATCTTAAAATAATGTTGTTAAGGTATTTTCCGAAAGTCGTCTATCGGGAACAAAGGAAAACTGATAGTCTCAAAAAATTTTCAACGTGATAAAAAGCGGCATTCTGTCTTCTGTATACCCATGGCATGGTCGAGGAAATATTTCGCCTGGCTCCATTGGTTCAGATCAGTGCGATAGTCATTATTCGGACTTCGCTACTTAAGACTGTTTGCTGTTGTTATTTGGCAAAATCCTCTTTTTACGAGATGGTTTATAAGACAGTTGGCAAGACAGGTTGATCAGTTTGCGAGCCAGTTTTTATTTTATACAGCTTCATCATGGATGCGGGAGGCTTATCCCATGACCACCGGTTTCTGGAAAGACAAGTACCCGGAAGGCATTCCTGCAACAATTGATGTAGGGCAGTATCGCTCAATTATTGATGTACTGGAATACAGTACTCGCAAGTTTGCCAGTAAGCCAGCGTTCAGCAATATGGGGCATGAGCTGAGCTATGCCCGCTTGTATGAACTCAGCGGTCACTTCTGCAGTTATTTGCAGAATCATACGGACTTACGCCCAGGTGATCGCATAGCCATTATGCTGCCCAACGTCATGCAGTTTCCTGTGGCGGTTTTTGGTGCTCTGCGGGCTGGGTTGATTGTGGTTAATACTAACCCGCTCTACACCGAGCGTGAAATGGAGCACCAGTTCCGTGATTCCGGAGCCAAGGCTCTGGTGGTGCTGGCCAACATGGCGAATATGGCTGAGAAGGTGATTCCCAAGACGGCCATTAAGCATGTTGTGGTAACGCAGGTGGGGGACATGTTGCCGCCACTCAAGCGGACGGTGGTTAACCTGGTGGTTAAGCATGTTAAGAAAATGGTGCCCGACTATTCTCTGCCGTCAGCCGTGTCGTTTACCTCGGTGCTCAGCCGAGGAGCTTTGCATCATTGCACGGATATTCGCAGAGAAAATGATGATGTTGCGATCCTGCAATATACTGGCGGAACAACGGGGATCGCTAAGGGCGCCATGCTGACCCATCGGAATATTCTCAGCAATATGTTCCAGGTCAAGGCACTGGTTGGAGGTAACCTCCGGGAAGGTGAAGAACTGATTATTGCGCCACTGCCGCTTTATCATATCTTTGCTTTTACTGTGCATTGTATGGTTGCTGTTCTGCTGGGTGAGCATAATATGCTTATTACCAATCCACGGGACATGAAATCCTTTATTAAAGACCTTACTGGTAAGCCCTTCAGTATGTTCATTGGTTTGAATACTCTGTTTGTTGGGTTGATGAACCAGGAAGCTTTCCGTCGTCTGGATTTCTCTTATCTGAAAAATACCATTTCCGGTGGTATGGCTCTTCAGCTGGATACAGCAGAGCGCTGGGAAAACCTGACAGGCTGCCGCATCTGTGAAGGGTATGGTATGACGGAAACCTCACCGGTGGTAACCATCAACCCATTGGGTAAAATCAAGTTGGGAACCATTGGTTTGCCGGTGCCTTCCTGTGAGTTGAAAGTCGTCGACAGTGACGATAAGGATCTGCCGATTGGGGAGGCTGGTGAGCTCTGCATAAAAGGCCCTCAAGTGATGAAGGGCTACTGGCAGAGCGAGCAGGCCACTGAAGAGGCTATGCTGGATGGCTGGCTGAAAACCGGTGATATTGCCCGTATCGATGAAGAAGGCTATGTCACTATTGTGGACCGTAAAAAAGATATGATCTGCATTTCCGGTTTTAATGTGTATCCTAATGAGCTTGAAGACGTTCTCTCAGCCCATCCGGATGTTGCCCAGTGTGCCGTCATTGGTGTGCCAGACAAGCGTTCCGGTGAGGCGATCAAGGTGTTTGTGGTTGCCAGTAACCCTGGGTTGACCAAAGAAGAAGTAATTCACTTTTTCCGGCAGAACCTGACTGGCTATAAAAGTACCAAAATTGGTTGAGTTCAGAGATGAGCTGCCCATGACCAATGTGGGTAAGATCCTTCGTCGACATTTGCGTGATGAAGAACTTGCTGCTCGGCACAACGGGTAGAATTCCTGCCAGGCGGCCATTCTGGCCGCTTTTCCAAACTTGTATAATCAACCACTGATTCCATCAAAACGGGAGTATCTGGGTGTCCGGTTTTTCCGACGGCTTTTCTGATAAACAGCTGCGTCAGTCCATCAATAAGTGCATGATTCGTGACCGCTATCGCTTACGCGGTCAATTGCGTCGGCTGAAGCAGGATGATGCTGCTGGCCTGGACCGGATCCGGAAGAAAATCGAGTCATCCCAGTCTTTGGTAGAACAAAGGCAGGCAGCTCTGCCAGAGGTTCGCTATGACCTTGATCTCCCGGTTACTGATCGGAAAGCCGATATTGCCAGGGCTATCCGGGAGAACCAGGTGGTTGTCATTGCCGGAGAAACGGGCTCGGGTAAGACGACCCAGTTGCCCAAGATCTGCCTTGAGGCTGGGCGAGGTATCTTTGGAACTATCGCACATACTCAACCACGCCGTCTGGCCGCTCGTTCTGTCGCCAATCGAATTGCTGAAGAGTTAAGAGGAACGCTGGGAGAGCAGGTCGGTTATCAGGTGCGTTTTTACGGATCATTCCTGTGAAACGACGCTGATAAAGCTGATGACTGACGGTATTCTGTTGGCAGAGATCCAGAATGATCGCTTTCTTAATCGTTATGACACGCTGATCATTGATGAAGCCCATGAACGCAGCCTGAATATTGATTTTCTTCTGGGTTACATCAAGCTGATTCTGCCTAAGCGCCCTGATCTGAAAGTTATTATTACTTCTGCAACGATTGATGTTGAACGCTTCTCGAAACATTTTGAGAATGCGCCAGTGATCGAAGTCTCCGGTAGAACCTATCCGGTTGAGACGTTATATCGACCCCTTGAAGATCTTGAGCTGGAAGGCCGGGATGCAGACCAGCGACTGCAACAGGGTATTCTGGCGGCACTGGAAGAAATTGATGGCATTGAACGTTCGGGAAAGGGCAAGCGGCTGGGTGATGTTCCTGGTTTTTCTCAGTGGTGAACGGGATATCCGGGAAACTCACCAGTTCCTTCGGGATGCAAAACTGCCTCATACCGAGATCCTGCCCCTTTATGCCCGCCTTTCCGCAGCAGAGCAGAATCGAATCTTTAAGGAACACTCAGGCCGTCGTGTAATACTGTCGACCAATGTTGCGGAGACATCCCTGACGGTCCCGGGTATACGCTATGTTATTGACCCGGGTACGGCTCGCATCAGTCGATATAGTGTCCGTTCCAAAGTTCAGCGACTGCCGGTAGAAGCTGTATCCCAGGCATCGGCAAATCAGCGTCAAGGTCGCTGTGGTCGTGTTGCTGAAGGTATCTGTATTCGCCTTTATTCAGAGGAGGATTTCCTTTCCCGTCCTGAGTTTACTGATCCCGAAATTCTCAGAACCAATCTCGCCGCGGTTATTTTGCAGATGCTCCGTATGGGGCTGGGGGATATTGCTGCGTTCCCATTTGTGGAACCGCCGGATAGTAAGGCCATTAATGATGGTTTCAAGCTTCTTCAGGAGCTGGTGGCTGTGGGTCAGGATCGTCGTATTACGCCAGTAGGCCGACAACTTGGGCAGTTGCCGGTCGACCCTCGCCTGGGTCGCATGCTGATAGAGGCTCATAAGAATAATGCATTGCATGAAGTACTGATCATTGTCAGTGCTCTGGCTGTTCAGGATCCAAGGGAGCGTCCGCAGGACAAGAAGCAGGCTGCGGATCAACGGCATCGTGAGTTTTATCATGATGACTCGGACTTTCTGACCTATGTGAATCTCTGGGAAGCATACGAAGAGCAGCGGCAGGCTCTGTCACAGAATCAGTTGCGTAAATATTGTAATACGCAGTTCCTGTCTTTTATGCGGATGAGAGAGTGGCGGGATCTTCATCGACAGCTGACGTTGGCCTGTAAAGATCTGGAGTTTCGACTCAATGATAGCCCAGCCAGTTATGGTGATGTCCATAAAGCACTGTTGTCTGGCCTTTTATCGCAGTTAGGCAGTAAAGACGATGAAGCGGACTACATGGGAGCCAGAAATCGACGCTTCTATCTTTTTCCCGGGTCAACGCTCTACAAGCGCAAACCAAAGTGGGTGATGGCCGCTGAACTGGTGGAAACATCCAGACTCTTTGCCCGAACCAGCGCAAAACTTGAGCCTCAATGGATAGAGCCTCTGGCCTCACATTTGGTGAAGCGGAATTATTTTGAGCCGCATTGGGAGAAAAAACGGGCTCAGGTGGTGGCATTTGAGCAGGTGACCTTATATGGGCTGATTATTGTCGGTCGTCGCCGGATTAACTACGGAGCGATTGATCCGGTGGTTGCCAGAGAGATCTTTATCCGTGAAGCGCTGGTAGAGGGGCACTTTGAGTCCAAGGGGGACTTTCAGAAGCATAATCTGGCGTTGATTGATGAAGTGGATGAACTGGAAGCAAAGTCCCGCCGACGGGATATTCTGGTGGATAGTGACACACTTTATTATTTCTACGATGAGCTGATTCCTGCAGAGATCTGTAATGGTGCAGGCTTTGAGAAGTGGGAGGCGCAAGGGCGCTGAACGACAGCGGCCTGACTTGCTCCACCTTACCAAAGATTATCTGATGAAGCATGATGCGGAACAGGTGACGGTTAACCCGGTATCCCGATCGACTTCGCTGGGAAGGGCTTGAGCTTCCTCTCAGCTATCATTTTGCACCGGGTGAACTCGATGACGGTGTAACGCTGACCGTGCCGGTAGAGGCGTTGAGGCTGTTGCCAAAAAATCGTTTGGAGTGGCTGGTTCCGGGCATGTTGTTTGATAAATGTGTAGCGCTGGTCCGGTCTATGCCCAAGCCTGTACGCAAGAACTTCGTTCCTGTTCCGGATTATGTCACAGGTGCCCTGGAGTCACTTGCAGCCTGTGATGAGCCGCTTACTGAAATGCTCGGGCGACAGTTAACCCGAATGTCTGGAGTGCGTATTCTCGAAGAGCACTGGAGTTCTGACAGTCTGGATGCTCATTTGTTGATGAATATTCGGGTGATTAATGAAGAGGGGGGCGTCATTGGAGAGGGGCGTGATTTGAATCAGCTGAGACAGCAGTTTTCAGATCATGTGCAGGATACGATTCGTAAGCTGGCAAAAAGCCACCTTGAGCAGGAAGGCCTTTTGGATTGGTCTTGTGACGAGCTCCCTTACGAAATCACTCGCAAGGCTGGTGGTCTGCTGCTCAAGTCTTATCCGGCGCTGGTTGATCAGCGAGACTCTGTGGCCGTTCAGCTGTTTGAAAGCCGGGCAATGGCCGACTTTGAAAATCGGCGGGGGCTCACTCGACTTTTGAGAATCAGGCTTTCAACTCAGCTGAAGTTTGCCTTAAGTTAAAATGGAGAAGCTGAAAGAGAGCAAATTGCTGGCAACTAACCTGGTTAACCAGAATCAGCTGGAGGATGATCTGCAAAATCTGATCATCAGCGGTGTCTATTTGACTGAAAGTCAGGATGTGCCAAGAAATCGAGAGTCATTTATGGCTTTGCTTAAAAGCCATAAAGGCGACATAGTGCCTTTTGCTGAGAAGCTTGACCCCATCATTAATGAAGTTTTTCGTATCGCCCAGGGCGTGAGTCGTCAGCTCAAAGGTAAGATTACCTTCGATAGAGCACTGGCGCTGGCAGATATCAAGCAGCACTTGCAAAGGCTTTTACGCCCCGGGTTCATGATGGGTGCTGGAATGGAGTGGCTGAGCCACTATCCCCGTTATTTCAAAGCACTTGAGATCAGGCTTGAGAAACTCCCTGCGCAGGTTAATCGGGACCGGGCCTGGACAGAAGAGCTGGCAGTGCTCCAGCAGAAATATGAGAAGCGACAGGAAGTGCATACTCAGCACAAGATTGTTGACCCAAATCTTCAGCAGTTTTACTGGATGATCGAAGAGTATCGGGTTTCTCTTTTCGCTCAGCAATTAGGGACACGTTTCCCGGTATCGGACAAACGCCTTCGCAAGTTATGGGAAGAGGTTGAAGATATCTAAGTAAATGATATTCCCTCTATGAATCGGACGTCATGGAGGGAATATCAATTTCTATTGACATTAAAGCTTCGTCGAACATTAACGAATCTGACATACCCTGCCTTCAAAATACCTCCCGCAGTAATTAAAAATGCCCGGGGAAATATGATTGATATCAGTTCTTCTGAATAGGACTGAGCTTATCCAAATCGTGTTGGCATTTAAGGACAAAATAAACATCAAGTGGAAGTAATTAAACCCTAGCCAGCTTGAGAACCGTATGTTTCCAGTTCTCACTGGTTTCAGTTCGCTATATCCTAACTGACAGATAAGAGTCCATCGGTAAAATGCCGTAATTTTTGTCGGTACCAATTTTTGCTGAAAGTTCTCTGTACACAATGGGAGCAAACTCCGGAATGCCTTCTGTCCCAATCTATTCAGGCTTCCCATGCCAGAACCAGGGAACGTTTCTCTGCGTTGTATCAGGTGATCACAGGCTGCTCCCCCGTTGCAGTGGCAAAAGGGCTGGGGCGTCGCCATGATACGGTGACTGGATGGATTAACAAATACAACCGCAATGGCCCGGACTCTATGGTGTATCGCCGCACAGGTGGCCACCCCCCTTTTGTCGAGTGATCGCTGGAGCGGTTGCGGGGATTATAGACCGTGCTCTTGAACAGGCAGCTTCACAGGAGCGCCCTCAGCACTTTGCCAGGTGGACCCTGAAAACACTCGCAGACTGGTGTTACAAAACGTTTGCTGTCCGTTTCAGTCGTGAGACTCTTAGACAGGCCTTGAAACGTCAGGGTTACTCATGGAAAAAAGCCAAAAAATTACTGAACAAAGCCGACTCGGCCTTACGGTCCGCATTTCTTGAGCAGCTGAAACCACTGTTGGAAAAGGCGACCCGGCAGGAGCGTCTTCTAGTTTATATTGATGAAGCTCATATTCATCAGGATACTGATATAGGTTATGGCTGGTCTCGCAAGGGTAAACGCTTCTGGGTAAGCTCCAATTCGCCGGGGCTGGCTGCCAAGATCAGCTTTTATGGCGTTTACTACTTTAATGATGGACAGGTCAGAATATGGCCTTATCCAAGTGGTCGGAAAGAGCATACAGTGAACGTTCTTGAGCGTATTCGCCAGGAAAAGCCGGATGGGGAGATTGACCTTATCTGGGACGGAGCCTCCTGGCATACGGCCAAATTAGTACAGGAAGCGGGTAAACGACTGAACATTAATATTATCCAAATGCCTTCATAAAGCAATGGCACTGACTTAAGGCCCTACCCCTTGTATTTATTGAGCCTCCGGGCTTGTGATCTTGAGTGCTGTAACCTCTGATGTGGCTTTGGTCGTCTTTTTACCGCTCGTGGTTCTGACCTTCCCGGACGATTGGCTACAATGTGCTGACTAATAATTTTCAGCATACTGTTGACCTTTCTTTCCAATGAATCAACTGGTGCCATCAGTAATGTTTGATGAAAGGAAACAAGGGTCTCCTGTATTGCATCAAAATCAAGTTCTACATTCCAGCGCTTGAGGTACAGAGCAATAATTTCAGTTCTTGGATAAGTTTCAGCATCAAGCATTGTCGTAACCTCATCAAAACAAGGATTCTTAGTATGGGAAATCCGCACCCTTTTTTTGGGATTTCAGCTGAGGATAAACCTTTTGGTTTTCAGCTGTATCTGGCATCAGAAGGGTTGATCTATCAGTGAGCAGAACACGCCGCTGGTGCCATAGCCAGGAGTCTGGGCTGGCTTTATCAAGTTTAACGCCTGATTGACGCATCAGTGCCTTAATGGATGGCTCAGTTAATCGCTTGCAAGCCTTACAGTAGGCACTGGTATGAGTATTGGATGGTTTTCTATCCATGGCAGCCTGATCTCTGGCTTCATCAATCAAGGCATGCCGACATGACTTGGTATCACTGGCGACTTGTCGCATGAAGAGCGTTAACGTCTTGACTGGAGGGAAATCACGACTTCTGGAGTTTGGGTAATGGGCCTGGAACGCACTGAGATCATCTGAAGAAAGGACAGAAGAGAGGTCATCATTGTCTATTTGTGCAAATTGCTGAAGACAGTCATCAGCGAGTGAAAGGAACTCTGGACTACACTTGGTCATGGCTTGCTCGGAGGTTGGAATATCACAACTTTTTATAGTCGCTCTCTTTCGGGCAAGCCCTGATTTTATTGACCTTTAGCCTTAAGTCAGTGCCATTGAGGTAAAGAGGGATCTGAGCGAGGCGTGATCCTGAGCCTGTTGTGTGACACCTGTTGTTATTGCATCCAGAGCAGTTCGTCCGGCTTAACAACAAAAAGCCCGGGTTGCCCGTTGGCTGTCTGGTCGAGCGTCTGAAGATGGAAGCGTTGGTGGGAACCATCAGGGAAGTGATTGAGTCGCCAGATCCGGAGAAGTCGCTGGAAGATCTGATCAAGGCCATAGAGAAGACGCTGCCAACACGGGACTCCAGTAAGCATATGGCAGGTCTTGATCTTGGCAGGCAGGAGCCGACTGAATCTTTGATCTATCATGCGAGACAGGCTGCCTAATAAAATTAATGAGACTTGTCAATGATCAAGAACTGCGAAATCGAGTATAAGCTTTACGAAAGAAGAAAAAATTAAACCTTAACAATTAGACAAATCATGTGGCTCTTCGTCGTTTCATATGGATTTCAGGATATCCGCCACAGGGCTGGCTATCAGGTAAATCATCGTGATAAAAGTCCCTGTATTACGGTAACCTTTTGCCCTTGCCCTGGCTGCCTGAAACAGACTGTTCAGCCCTTCCATTCGTGCATTGGTATACGTCGAATACCAGCGTTGCAGAATCTTATCAGCATGACGTTCAACCGTTTCCAAAGCTTTGCGTACCGGCTCCAGGATTTCTATGTCTCCCAACTCCTTCCGTGCATAACCGATGAAATGACTAAGTCGCCAGCGGGCTGCCCTGATGGTTTCAGCTTTACGGATCCAGCGTAGCTTTTCCTTGATCTTCCAGGCCGTGCCTGTATGTAAGTCACTGGTCTCCAGTTCTGCAAGTGCTTCAACTTGTTTCTCTGTCAATGGCCCGTCTGCGTTCTTCAGAATCGCCCAGCGAAGCTCTTTCGGCAGGTGTTGTAACTTACGCTCAGCCTTACGCACGTCGTCTAATGCCGTGGTAAACAATTGCACAACATGAAACCAGTCAATGGTCACATTGGCATTGGGGAGTTCTTCTTTCGTTGCTGCCAGGAAAGCTTTGGACATATCACAAACCACCTCCAGAATATTTTCTGCCTTGCCCTGATGCTCTTCGAGAAAGGTCTTGAAATCCCTGACTGTCTGCTTGCCTTTGCCGGGCGTCGCGAACAACACCGGCTTATCCGAACGATCCATGTCGATGAATACGGTAACGTAGTTATGACCTCGTTTTGAGGCTGTTTCATCAAGACCGATGGCTTTCAGCTCAGCGAAGTTCATCTCAAGCAGCGCTCTGCTGACGTAGTGCTTGATAACCCGCCAGATACGTTTATCCGCGACACCAATGTACTCTGCACAGGCCTTGACGGGCATTTCACGAGCCAACATCAACAGAGCCTGTTCAAATAAAAGTGTGAACTTGCTGCCTTCTCTGGCCCAGGGTACATGAATACGACGTATACCGTGTTCTTCACAGTTGGTCCGAGGGACATTTGCAGTAATGAAGCAGTGGTGCTGGAAGAAATTCAGGTGTCGCCAGGTGAGTTCTTTGAAGTCATGTGCAGGGCAGGCCTTGCCACAGCAGGGGCATGGATAGAGGCTGCCACGATCAGCAGCCACCTTGAGCGTAAGGGTACTGGGTTTGGTTGAAGTATCCAGATGCTGACTCACCAGTTTCCATGGAAATTGTAAGCCGAGGCCGAGTATAAAAATCTGATTTCCATCCATGGGCAGGACACTTCTTCTGAGGTGAAAAAAAGAGGCTCTTCAGAGATATCTGTGGGTAAATTGAGTATATTTCAGGAGGAAAAGCACCTGCCGAAACCCTCTGTATGTTTTTTTGCTACGAACAGAAAAGCAACAGAAGGCCCGACAAATGCTTATAAAGACTCTCCTTAATAAATGCCACAAATTCAAGTCTTTTATTTATCAATCAGTGGAGCTTGCCATATATCGAGGTGCTGAAGTGCTCGATATAACGGTGGTTCCCAGAAAGAATGGGCACGCTATCTGTTCTGTTTGTCACAACCCTGCACCAGGCTATGATCAACTCAATATACGCCGGTTTGAGTTCATCCCAATATGGGGTTACAGAACCTTTCTCCTTTATAAGATGCGTCGAGTTGATTGCCGCACCTGTGGCGTAAAGGTTGAGGAGGTTCCATGGGCTCAGGGTAAAAAGGAGCTTACCAAAGCATACATGCAATACCTTGCATTTTGGGCCAGGAAATTATCGTGGAAGGAAGTAGCCGTGACCTTTAATACCTCATGGGAAAAGGTCTTTCATTCTGTTGAATATATAGTGGACTGGGGGCTTAAGCATCGATGCCTGGACAAGATAAAAGCCATCGGTGTTGATGAGGTAGCTTACCAGGTAGGTCATAAGTACCTCACCGTTGTTTACCAGATTGACCACGGTTGTACGCGCTTGTTGTGGATTGGTGAGGAGCGAACAGAGAAAACTATTCGCAGTTTTTTCGAGTTCTTCACAGAGGCCAGAAGTAAGCAGCTGGAGTTTATCTGTTCTGATATGTGGCCGTCTTATGTGAAAGTTATTAAAGAATGTGCAGGACAGGCTCTGCACATTCTTGATCGGTTTCATATAGTAGCCAAACTGAACAAAGCTCTGGATGAAATTAGAGCGTCTGAGCATAAACAGTTAAAGGCTGACGGCTATGAACCGGTATTAACCAAAGCCCGCTGGTGCCTGCTCAAACGGGAAGAGAATTTGACCGAGAAGGAAGAGATAAAATTAAAAACAGTCCTTAAATACAATTTGAAAAGTGTCAGAGGTTATCTGCTGATACAGGAATTTCAGGTGTTCTGGAATTACGTTTCGCCGCATTGGGCAGGAAAATATCTTGACCGCTGGTGCACCCGGGTCATGAGATCAAAGTTGGAACCCATGAAGAAAGTAGCCAAAACTGTTCGACGACACAAGCCACTTATCCTGAACTGGTTCAAGGCAAAAAAGGCGTATTCAAGCGGTAAAGTCGAAGGGCTGAACACTAAAATAAAACTCACTATGAGAAAATCGTACGGTTTCAAAACCTATAGATGTGCAGAGATCTCGTTATATCACGTACTTGGCAAGCTCCCTGAGCCAGAAATGACCCACAGATTTTACTGACGAGGCAAAAAAGAAGGGTCTTTTACAGAAATTTGCTTACAAAATCCACATCAAAGGACGAGGAGCCAATCATGTTGTATCTCTCATGTTAAGGCTTGATGTGAGAAGCAGGATTAACAGGCCGTACCTGATCAATCCATGACTCGCGTGGTATAAGATTTATCCACCGGATCCGACCTTAATGTAACCGGGTAATCAAGAGCCAGCCATGAAAAATAACCATCTCGGAGAAAAAATACCCGTTCATACCCCCACAACGCTGCAAGGTAGCTGCCAATAGCTCCACGCATATGGTAAGTACTGTTACCGTAGATCACGATCGGCGTTTCTTTTTCCAGCACTCCAGGCACCAGAAGTTGACGAAAGCCTCCTCTAAGATCCAGGCTGTGAGAACCATCCACATGCCCATACTGCCACTGCTGGTACGAGCGCACATCTATAAAAAGTGCGCCAATATCATGAAGTCGCTTAGCCTGATGGGTATTGATTGTAATTACACCATTGATTTCTTCTGGTGCTTCTTCCTGAGCCGGAAGGATAAAAGAGAAAGCTGACAGCAAAAGTGCAGCTGGAATAGAAATCCATTTCATATGATGCAGGTCCGTTATTAAACAACTCTAACTAAAAAGTATATGGAGCCAAGACCCAGCCACTTGGAACAATAAGAAGCTAAAAAATAAATATTCAAAGCAATACAGCATATAACCGGTATATTTTTACAAAACCGCAACAATTCAACTGAACTTTGTCAATATGAAAAAATAAAACTGCGCATTCACCAATCCCGACAAAAACCTGTCAAAAAAATAATTCAAGAGAGGCTGGCTGAGAGCTTAGCTCAGCCAGTTTTGAATCCGTGACCTCAAGCGCAATGCAGCTTGCGAATGAATTTGACTAACCCTTGATTCACTAACACCCAATATCTTACCGATTTCTTTCAAATTCATTTCTTCATCATAATAAAGCATCAACACGAGTTTTTCTCTTTCGGGCAGCTTATCGATTGCTTCGATCAACGCTGTTTTGAATTTTTCTTCCTGAATATCTGCAGATGGACCTCTATCCCCAGAGCGGGCCTGCATTCTTGATTCTTCACTGTCAAACAATTCTTCATAACTGAAAAGGCGACACCCCCTGAGATCACTGAGAATGGTATAATATTCATCAATTTTCACGTCAAGCTCTTTTGCCACCTCAGTATCCCGGGCATCTCTCCCTAGCTTTGCTTCAACCACCTGAACAGCTTCTGTAATACGACGACTATTTCGATAGACTGATCTTGGGCCCCAGTCGCCTTTTCGAATTTCATCCAGCATTGCACCCCGAATCCGAATACCCGCAAAGGTCTCAAAACTGGCACCTTTGGTCGCATCATACTTTGACGCAGCTTCCAGTAAACCAATCATTCCAGATTGAACCAGGTCATCAATCTGAACACTGGCTGGCATCCTCGCCGCAAGATGATTTGCAATTCTTTTTACCAATGATCGATGTTTAACAACCATTTCTTCCATGGTTGGTTTCTTTGTTTGCACTCCCTGTGCAGTCGCTGTCATGATTAGATCCTCTCCTTGATCCTACCAGGCAAAAAGAATTCGATACGACCTTTTGGCTCAGGCACCGGTAATTTAGATAACTGATGTCCAATTCTGTGGAAAGCCCGCGCCGCTCGACAGTCATTATTTACAGATAATAATGCTGACTGCTTGAATGCTGCTTCACTTACAGTCTTGTCATATGGAATTGCTCCCAGATAGCTTAAAACTATCTGTTTATCGTCTTTCAGGTATTGCTGCAGCTTCTCAAACTGCTTTGCCCCGCCTCTTCGACTACTGACCAAATTAACGACTATGTAGAACTGGTGTACATTAAAAACACGGTACAAAAGTCGAATTTGTCGGACAGCATCAATTACAGAAACATCCTCCTGGCTAATAACAACCATTATTTCTGTCGCTGCCTGAATGAGCGTTACATTGTCCGGAGCTAGCCCCGGAGCAGTATCAATAATCAACGTATCCAGATCTGATGCAAGATCATCCATGCCCTGAATCAGTTCAACTGCTTTGATTATCTGAATATTGTCCTGCCACTCCCCGTCAGCATCAGGAGTATAAACCCTGACTCCGGAAGGGCCATCCAGCAGGACTTTCTGCTGACTACTTACCTCTTCTTGTGAAAATCCGGAAAAAACAAATTCAGACAACAATTGATCTCTTTTACCTTCTTCATCCAACCCAAGGGTGAACTCAACATCGGGTACTGAGAGATTACCATCCATCAAAACGACACGCTGACCCAGCTTTGTTAGAGCCAGAGCAAGATTCACCGCAACTACGGTTTTGCCAACACCTCCTTTACATCCCGAAACCGCAATCACTCTTTTCTTTACTTGTGTCATTGTGCTCACTTTGTTTTTCCCATTGCTCAAGAAGTGCATATAGAAAAACGACAAACTATATACATCAATGAACATGCCAACTTTTTTTAAAAAGAATGAAAACATCAATACAACCAAAAAATATCAAAACCAAAAAATCTATAAAAGCAAAATAAACATAACCTACTGTTTTTATTGTTATTTTTATATTCTGATTATTTGTAATTCGTTATTTTTTTGACATAGATTGATTTTCGGTCGTTCTAGATAATTCTTGAACACTTTTTTGAATTATTGAAAAAGGTAATTATTTGACAGTGTCACTTTATAGTGACACGAAACTGTCACTCTTCATGAGGCAATCAAAGGATAAAAATCATAGGATATTGCCAAACCTGAAAGAATCAGGACGCATTCTCATAAAATCACTTCGTAAAAAACATGAATCTGAAACTATGAGCACGCTTAACAATTTACGCATCTTCTCTTAAGTAGTGCTGGATTCAAGCAATAAGGAATTGTCCCGAAATAAAACCGTAACTGCTCAAAAAGCGTAGGTAGTTCTCGTCCAAAAACGCATCGGGCAATCATAATTTGACTGTACGTACGCTCTAATAACTCCTGAAATTCCAGAGTGCCAAGAGAATCCTCCCCTTTTCTCTCTAATGTGGGACAAATATTTTAGGAAAACTCAAAAATCAGGCAGCAAACACTCTTCCACTATGCTGAGAAGATGCTTTCATTTGGCGCGGAGGTGGCTGTCAGGATGGCGCCGGGTGCCTGGCCAGAATCACCAGGTTGTAACAGACAACCGATAACCAGCAATGAGAATCAAAGCGTTCAGAGCCCTTGCAGTGGCAGCGTGATAGTCCAAAACATCTTTTTAGCCACGAAATTCCTGCTTCAATACCTGCCCGGAAGCGAAAGAGTGTTTTATACACATACTGACTTTTAGTCATCTCTTCGACTTCAAGTCCACGCTTTTTATTAAAAGCCACATCGCTGATTCCCATGGCTTTGGCTTTTTCCAAATTTTCGCGACACGCGTATCCGCCGTCACTGCTTGTCTGGCGGGGTACACGCCCATAAAGTTCTTTTTGTCTTTCCATCATCGGAAGGAATCGGTCAGAATCCGCTGGATTACCTTCCTCGATAACCAGATCCAGGATCAATCGACTTTTTCCCTGAACCAGGTTCAGTTTATGGCCGTACTGCACTTGCCGCCTGTCTTTTACGATGATATCCGTATGGGGTTCATACAGGCTAACCACTTTCTCTTGGGCTGGCACCTTTTCACCCTTCAAGACCCTTCGCTCTGTCTGAGAGACTATTGCATCCACCAAGGGTAACAGGTGATCCACATCAGCCTGCCACTTTTCGGCATCATCTGCCAAGAGACACTGCCCCTGCTGACGGGCGTTCGCAATCTTGAAAGTGGCTTCGATAAGCACCTTCCGGGATTTTCGGGTCAACTGCAGCAGTTTTTTATAATGCTGATCCCGCTCTTCTTTACGAGCGTATATGCATTTTCTGGCCGCATCTTTTACGGCCCGGTTGTGATGGGTATATTCATAAAGCGGTGTCGCTGTCAGTGTTTGTCCCCGTTTAAGCAGCCGACAAATTTCTTTAACAGAACTGGCTAAAAGATCACTGTCGCAAGGTGGTTTGATATCCGATTCGGTGACTGTGCTGTCAATGGCCACAGTGCGCCCCTTCTCAATACCCTGATCTTTAGCGGTCATAAGCTGACAGTTGTTAATCCGTTCCCATGTAGATGCAGTGAGGAGGCTGATGAGCCCATGCAGACTGGAGCGACTTGGCCGCTGGTTTGGTTCGAGACGACAGAAGTCTCGAAAGAGCATGGAGTCCATCAAAACAAACGACAAGTAGTCATAATCACAATCCAAATACTTTTTCAGGAGTGCCGCACGAAGAACGGATTCTGCTGATAGTCCGTTTCGGCCAGTGTTCTGTTTATCACCAGAACTTAAGTCCTCATAAATCCAGTCATTGAACTGTGGATGGGTATCAAGCCATTGAGAGATGCCGGAAAGCTGAGAGCAGATTTCATGAGGTACGTAATGAAGTTCCATACTACACTGCGGGTTGCGTTTTTTACGCATTTGGAGCCCTCTCTGTTTGGCTTTCCCTGATGTTTATTGGCCTTGGGAAGTTTAGTCGCCAAATGGCAGTAGGGCTCCACTTAATTTTTCAGGATAAAATCTCCAGTTTTCAATTGGTTGGGTTTTTGGACGAGAACTAGTTATGTGTCGTCGGCGAGAAAGCAGGGACAGAATGTTTTTGAAGCCCTGCTTATAGCTGCCAGCAATTATGATTATCAGCCTTTGATAGGGGCTGAATAGTTACTGCGCAGGCATTGATGTCCATAAAATGATGGTCATGGTTGCCATTCGCAAGGAATTGCCAGAAGGCAATATCGAAACATTAACGCGTGAGTTTGGCACCTTCCGGAAAGACCGGGAGCTGATGTGCCAGTTCCTGCAACAACATCAGATTGACCTGGTCGTGATGGAAAGCACCGGTGTTTACTGGAAAAGCATTTATGCATCCATCATTAGCTGCCACCTGAACCCCTGGGTAGTGAATGCCCGGCACGTCAAGAATGTGTCCGGTCGCAAGACGGATACACTGGACAGTCAGTGGCTCGCCCACCTTGCCCATTGCGGCCTGGTTCGCCCGAGCTTTGTACCTCATCCGGATCAGGAACAATTGCGCTTACTGACTCGTCGGCGGGACACACTGGTCAAGCAAATGGCCAATGAAAAGAATCGCCTTCATAAAACCCTGGACGACAGCGTCTGGAAAAGCAATTGCACAAGCTGGAAATCCAGATTCTGGAAGGCATTCAACCCTGGAAAGAAGCCTGGCAGATACTACAGACTCTCCCCGGAGTCAGCGAAAAGAGTGCAGCAGCCCTGCTCGCAGAAATCGGTGATGACATGAGCAAGTTTGGTGGCATGAAAGAAATTGCTTCATGGGCTGGGCTTTGTCCAGGCAACAACGAGAGTGCTGGCAAGCGTAAAAGCGGTCGAACCCGAAAAGGGAATAAGATGGTCAAAACAATCCTGTGCGAAGTAGCCAATGCTGCCATCAAGACCAAGAGCCAGTTCAAGGGCAAATACCAGAGCCTGGTTATTCGCAAGGGGCATAAGCGAAGTTTGATTGCCATAGCCCACAAACTCATCCGTGTGATTTATACCTTACTGAAGCGACGACAGCCTTATATTGATCCTGACACTGATTACGAGGGTTTGATGGTCAGGAAGAATGCGGCGCGCTGGTTGAATAAACTACAGGAATACGGCTACCTGGCTCAGGCTCAACGGTTGGCCTGAGCCTTTGATTAATACGATGGTTCCTTGTTCTGCGCAGGGCGGATGCTTGCGTCCTGAATTCAGAGATTTTCACGGCAAAAAAAGCTGCAAGTAATTGCAGCTTTTTTAGGTTCGCAGAACTTTACATCAGGTTTTTATAGTCTCTTCATATCGCTGAAGCCCATATTTACGCATTTTCTCAACCAGTGTTGTTCTTCGAATTTGCAGTTTATCAGCAGCCCTGGCAACCACACTATTGCAGTCACTCAGCGCCTGCTGGATTAAGCTTTTCTCAAGGCGAGTAAGATACTCTTTAAGATTCAGCCCTCCCACAGGTAAAACAGCAAGATCCTCAGACGTTGCACTTCCCGCTGGCTGAATGCTGTCCGGGAATAAGTCAGCAACGCCATCATCTTCTTGACTGATCAAATCCAAATGACAGAAACTATCCGGCAAATCCTGAACCCCAATAACACCATAGGGATACATGATGGCCAGGCGTTCAAGGAGGTTAGCCATTTCCCGCACATTCCCGGGCCAATCATGCCGGCAGAGCGATAGAATTGCCGCAGAGCTAAGCCGAATTGAGCCCCGCCCCTGTTTCTCCATATTATGAGTCAACTCATTAATCATGAGTGGAATATCTTCAGGGCGCTCTTTAAGAGAAGGCATTTCAATGGGGAATACATTCAATCGATAATAAAGATCTTCCCTGAAGCTTCCCTCTGCAATCATACCCTCAAGATTCTTATGGGTTGCGGCAATAATTCTGACATCCACTTCAATCTGCTCTGTCCCACCGACCCGCTCAAATGTTCTTTCTTGAAGAACCCGGAGCAGCTTCACTTGCATATGTAGAGGCATATCGCCTATTTCATCAAGAAACAGGGTGCCTCCCTGGGCAAGCTCAAACCGTCCTTTCCGACTTGTCACCGCCCCCGTAAATGAGCCCTTTTCATGACCAAATAATTCACTTTCCAGTAAATCAGTCGGGATAGCACCACAGTTAACAGGCACAAAAGGGGCACTTCTACGATAAGAGTGTTCATGGAGGTTGCGAGCAACCACTTCTTTACCCGTACCGGAATCACCTGTGATCAAAACATTGACGTCCCGATCGGCCACCTGAGCCATTGCTGCCCGAACTTTTCGAATTCGCTCACTCTTGCCAACCAATCCACGGAACAGCTGCACTTTCTGGTTATAGCCAGTCTGATGAGCCTGACGCCACTGCTCGCGATAGACCTGACCATAATGAAGGCTCGATAGAAGCTGGGGCTTACTGCATGGCCAGTCCACTCGGGCAATAATCTGTCTTGCAAGAGCAATAGGCAAATTACTTGGCAATGCTTCCGAAATCCTGACTACCGGCACACCACCGCACCAGCTCTGAATTCTGGAAAGCATTCCCTGGAGGGAACTTTCTGCCTGGAGAAAATCACCAAGAAATAAGGCACTGAAGGTTTCGGGAGGAAAAGCACTGACGGCATCTTCCCAGTAGACTGCTCCTATAGCTACTGTTTGATACCCCATAAACTGCAAAATTGTGCTGAAGTCATGACGACGCTGCTCTGCGTCTTCAATGATGAGTACTTGCTCAGCTGTTTCCATAAGACGACGATCCCTGTCATCCGATTAATAAATACAGCAAAGATACAAATATTCGAAATTAAACTACCTCTTATTATTTCAGTAAAGAACCAAAAAGTGAGTTCGTCAAATTTTTGTTTGTTTTTTATTTCGAAATAACATAAAAGAAAAATATTTAGCATATAAAGACGCAGAATGCCCCGATTAAATTTCAGAGCCTGAAGACCAAGATATCAATCAGAATACGTACCGGATTCTTCCAATAATCGCCGCCCCCTTATCATCAGCGTTAGCCACACCGTCAATATCCACATGATTCTCCAGCTGACCTGTCACATAGTACAGGCTGGTATAAATATTAGCCGTCGGGAAGTAATCAACACCTGCTTTCTCTATAACTGGAAGTTTCTACATCTTTACCATTAATACCTTTTGATACTGCACTCTGGGCATCAACAGTCATCGCAGTATAACGGATGAAGGCTTACCACTTACCACCCTTTGGCTTGCTGAAGCTTCCTTGCTTGTAAGATCGCTTACCACCATCGAGCATTTAGGAAATTTTCCCCTAATAACCATTCAGGTTCATACTTAAACCCCGACCATTTTGAAAACCGGAGCTTTATTCTAGCTTTGGTTGTTTTCTTACTCTTAAAATTTCTTCTTCGTCAATAAGGAAATCTTGGCTCTTCGTCGTTTCATATGGATTTGAGTATATCGGTTACCGGGCTGGCAATCAGGAAAATCATCATGATGAATGTCCCTGTATTACTATATCCTTTCGCCCTTGCCCTTGCTGCCTGGAACAGGCTGTTAAACCCCAATGGCACTGACTTAAGGCTAAAGGTCAATAAAATCAGGGCTTGCCCGAAAGAGAGCGACTATAAAAAGTCGTGAAATTCCAACCTCCGAGCAAGCCATGACCAAGTGTAGTCCAGAGTTCCTTTCACTCACTGATGACTGTCTTCAGCAATTTGCACAAATAGACAATGATGACCTGTCTTCTGTCCTTTCCTCAGATGATCTCAGTGCGTTCCAAGCCCATTACCCAAACTCCAGAAGTCGTGATTTCCCTCCAGTCAAGACGTTAACGCTCTTCATGCGACAAGTCGCCAGTGATACCAAGTCATGTCGGCATGCCTTGATTGATGAAGCCAGGGATCAGGCTGCCATGGATAGAAAACCATCCAATACTCATACCAGTGCCTACTGTAAGGCTCGCAAGCGATTAACGGAGTCATCCATTAAGGCACTGATGCGTCAATCAGGCGTTAAACTTGATAAAGCCAGCCCAGACTCCTGGCTATGGCACCAGCGGCGTGTTCTGCTCACTGATGGATCAACCCTTCTGATGCCAGATACAGCTGAAAACCAAAAGGTTTATCCTCAGTTGAAATCCCAAAAAAAGGGTGCGGATTTCCCATACTAAGAATCCTTGTTTTGATGAGGTTACGACAATGCTTGATGCTGAAACTTATCCAAGAACTGAAATTATTGCACTGTACCTCAAGCGCTGGAATGTAGAACTTGATTTTGATGCAATACAGGAGACCCTTGTTTCGTTTCATCAAACATTACTGATGGCACCAGTTGATTCATTGGAAAGAAAGGTCAACAGTATGCTGAAAATTATTAGTCAGCACATTGTAGCCAATCGTCCGGGAAGATCAGAACCACGAGCGGTAAAAAGACGACCAAAGCCACATCAGAGGTTACAGCACTCAAGATCACAAGCCCGGAGGCTCAATAAATACAAGGGGTAGGGCCTTAAGTCAGTGCCATTGCTCTTTACCTTGATGTTTGGCCAACAGGTTCCAGCCCCCATGAGCTTTCCAGTCCTGAATAACAACCTCGACCAACCATCTTAATGTGTATAGCCTGGCTATATCAGTGTGACGCCATGACAGATCCGAAGCGACCAGATAGCGGTAATCTTCTTCGTCAGCGTATTTCATCGCAATAACAAAACGACATTTATTGTGCGCTTTAACGAACAACCGGGCAGACAACATTGTTACCCGACGTTCTTTAGCCCCCCCGAACCATAAGAATACTCTCAACGCCTCGCTGTCTGGCAAATACGGCATCAACACGAGCCTGTGAGTTACGGTTGGAGACAATTTGGTTGGAACGGATCTGGCTGACAACCTGCGCGCCGCCGGTAATCTGTGAGATCTGATCCATGAACTCACCCGTTCCATAAAGCGCATCCGCCAAACCCCCTTTTATGGTGATTTCGGGAAAGTTTTTGACAAAATTCCGAACCATGTCAATGGCAAGTACTTGCATGGTTGGATAACGACAATGGTCAGGCGTTGGCGCTTTCGGACGATCCTTTTTCGCGACACCTTTCTGTCTCAGTTGATTTTGGTGGTCATTTTTGGGCGTTTATTTTCCGAGTCATCAATGGCCAAGACTCCGCTACTGACACCGTACTGGCGCAGAACATGACGGGTACTGGCTTCCAGCAGGTGATGCCAGAAGATCTTGGCAGAGTAACAAAACCAACGCAGGTTTGATGGTTTAACCTTGCCCAGACTTCTTCGTTCAAAGGCTGCCCAGTTAAGAGTTTCCGTAACAATGATGCCAACGATGATGAATGCCAGCATCGCTTTTTGGGTGCGAGTCAGTTGAGCTGATGGCCTGATGGATTTCAGTGAATAGCTCAGGGCATCGATATAAGCGTTAACAATGGGCAGAGGGCGAATTAGCACAAACAACAATTGACGTTAGAGGTAAGAAGAAGAGATCTTACACGATCAGCCTGCTGTTGTGGTGTTAATGGCGTCTCGCTGGGCTTGATTCCGGAGCTACAGCAGTAGACTGACTTCTATCCTTTCCCTGCCTTGCACCTCTTATCTCCCAAACTCACCTTTTGTCAAGTTATTCACGGTCAGTTTTTGGATTAAAAACTGCGGAATCGAGTTATAATCACTGATTGGCTTGTCCACTTTGCTTTCGAGTCAACCGTGGGGGATTGGGTTATATTTCCAGCTAAAGCCATACATATCTCTAAATGGTATTTAGCTTCGCAGCAGTAAAAGATTCCTGATATAATCGCGAACCGATGCTCCTTAAAGGTGGTCTGGTACAGCTCAGGCTTTGTCCTTTCAACGGTGGATCCCGGTATGCGCATCAAGTTTATCGTAGATGATAATAAATTCGGGAGTTCACTTTGCTGAATGTGGTTCAGTTGAGTTGTGAGCGAGATGATAGGCTGCTGTTCAGTAACCTGTCCTTCAAGCTCTGTTCTGGAGAAATACTCCAGATTGAAGGGCGAAATGGTGCCGGAAAAACTTCATTGCTCCGTATAATTGCTGGCCTGTCATCTAGCTACACCGGTGATATTTTCTGGAATAGTCAGCCATTGGCAAAAGTTTATGCTGACTTCCGCCTGGACTGCTTTTTTCTTGGCCATAAGCCTGGTTTGAAATTGGATTTAACCCCCCTCGAGAATCTTGCCTGGCGATCCCGGCTTGCTAACACAACGGTAAGCCGTGAAGGCTTATTGGCAGCGCTTCATCGTGTTCATCTGGCGGGCTATGAAGATATTCCCTGCAGTCACTTGTCCGCCGGGCAGCTCAGGCGGGTTGCTTTTGCTGGTTTGATTGCCAGTCAAGCCAGGCTCTGGATCCTTGATGAACCTTTTACTGCGATTGATGCAGAGGGTGTTGCCTGGCTTGAAGGGTTGTTTGATGAGCATGCCAGTCAAGGTGGAATGGTGTTGGTTACCAGTCATCAGCCTTTGAGCAATTTAAAAGGCGATTTGCGCAAGCTTCGGTTAGAAGCTTTTGCAGCAGAGGCGTGTGTCGAAGACGCTGTTTTTGAAAAGCTGGGGGCGGACAATGGCCAGTTTTGAAAAAACGTCCATGAATGGCCTTTCAGCCTGCGCCGCTCTGATTCGGCGGGATCTTACGCTGACTTTTCATTCTCCCGGTCAGGCCATCAACCCCATGGCATTCTTTCTGATGGTGGCCACTCTATTTCCTCTTGGCATTGCTCCCGATAGGGAAGTGTTGTCAGAACTGGCCGCTGGTGTTATCTGGATTGGTGCTTTATTAGCCGTATTGCTTTCCCTGGACTCATTGTTCAAAAGTGACCAGGATGATGGGGCTTTGGATCAATTATTGATGTCGCCACATCCGCTTCCCTTATTGGTATTAGCTAAAGTGTTCAGTCACTGGTTGACCAGTGGTTTTTGCTTAACACTGATGACGCCACTGCTCGCTGTTATGTTACACCTCCCATCGGAAGCATTCTCTGCGCTTATGATCACCCTTTTATTAGGTACGCCAGTGCTCAGTCTGGCTGGCGCCATTGGCGCCGCACTGACTGTGCGTGTTCAGCGCGGTGGTGTCTTGCTGACGCTGTTGTCTTTACCGCTTTATATACCGGTATTGATTTTTGCAACGGGAGCCGTCAACACGGCGGTTCAGAATATGCCGTACACAGGCCATATTCTATGGCTGGCCGTTTTTTTGGTTCTTGGGATTTGTCTGGCGCCATTGGCGATTGCCGGAGCATTAAGGGTGGTTAATGAGTGATGAAGTTAATTCAATAATTGGTAAAGAGCTTTGTCTTTATTTAGGCAATTTCTTGAAAAATGGGAATATTTCCAGCATTGTGTCTCTGCAGAATCAGGTCACATTGGCGGCGGCCTACAGCAAGTAGAAAAAAGTATGAATTGGACGTTTTTTCATAAATTGGGTTCTCCCAAGTGGTTTTATGATATCAGTGGGAAATGGCTACCCTGGCTTCAGGTGTCATCCCTTTTACTGATATTGGTTGCACTGGCCTGGGGACTCGCATTTACACCTCCGGATTACCTTCAGGGTAATAGTTACCGCATTATCTTTATCCATGTTCCTGCATCATTTCTTGCTCAGGCGGTTTATATGATGATGGCAACGGCCGCGGCAGTAACCCTGATCTGGAAGATCAAACTGGCTGATATGGCGCTTAAAGTCATGGCGCCTATTGGTGCTTCTTTTTGTGTGCTCTCTCTGGCGACTGGCGCTATCTGGGGGCAGCCAACCTGGGGAACCTGGTGGGTATGGGATGCGCGCCTGACCTCAATGTTGATTCTGCTCTTTCTTTATATCGGTATTATTGCCCTGCGTGGTGCCACCCAGACAACAGAAGCTGCCGCTAAAGCCTGTGCCATCTTGAGCCTGGTCGGGGTGGTGAATATTCCCATTATCAAGTTTTCTGTGGACTGGTGGAACACCCTCCATCAAGGCGCCACACTGAAACTGACTGAAAAACCATCCATGGCACCTGAAATGCTATGGCCGCTTTTACTGTCGATTCTTGGGTTTTATCTGTTTTTTACCCTGGTTATGGTGCTTCGTCTGCGTATAGAGATTCTGAGTCGTGAAAGAAAGACCCGCTGGGTAAAAGAGCTGGTGAGTTAATGTCTATGTATTTTGACAGTTGGTCTGGTTTTCTGGCGATGGAAGGACACGGACTTTATGTCTGGGGTGCTTATGCCGTCGCTATGCTGGTCATTGCCTACAACCTGGTGGCTCCTATGCTGGCCAAGCGTCGGGTCGTTGCACAGGTGAGGCGGCAGGAACGTTTAAAAAACACAATACAAAACAGCCCTGAACGGGTGAAAAGCCCTGATCGGGTAGAAGGCCTTGAGTCTGTGGAGAGAGGTGCTCAATGAATGCGGTTCGCAAACAGAGACTGGTGCTCGTATTACTGCTGTTGGCTGGTGTCGGTTTGGCAATAACCCTGATGCTGTTTGCGCTTCGGGAGAACATCAATCACTATTTTTCCCCGGCCCAAATGGCCGCTGGAGAGGCGCCGGTTGGGCAGCGGATGCGCGGTGGAGGTCTGGTTGTTCCGGGGTCTGTTGATCGAGATTCCCAGAGCCTGAAAGTCAGCTTCCGAATCAGTGATGGTGCCGGAGAAGTGACCGTCAGATATGAAGGCATTCTGCCGGATCTTTTTGTTGAAGGTTCCGGTGTGGTTGCGCTCGGCGTACTTGGCAACGATGGTGTTTTTGAAGCGTCTGAGGTGCTGGCCAAGCATGATGAAAATTATATGCCGCCTGAAGTACAGAAAGCGATTGATGATGCACACCCGGGTGCGGGCTATTCATCAAAGCCTGCAAGGCAGACCAGCTCTATTGATAAAGAGCCGGTGTCTGATGTTAGTCATAATGAGCTGAGGAGCCTCCAAGATGGTAGCTGAAGTAGGTCTACTCGCTCTGGTTATTGCTCTCTGTTTGAGTCTTCTATTAAGTCTCTTTCCCCTGGTGGGGAGTTACACCGGTAATATTCGCCTGATGAATCAGGCTCGCCCTTTATCCTGGGGGCTGTTTGCCTTTGTTGGTTTTTCTTTTGCGTGTCTGGTGTGGGCATTTATTACCGATGATTTTTCTGTGGACTATGTTGCCCGGCATTCCAACAGTTTATTGCCCATGCAGTATAAGGTCAGTGCAACCTGGGGAGGGCATGAAGGCTCTCTGCTGCTATGGGTTTTGATTCTGGTTGGCTGGATGGCAATGGTGGCATTGAAAAGCTACCGCCTGCCTCCTGAGCTTTCTGCACGAGTGCTCTCTGTGATGGGGATGATAACCGTAGGCTTTTTGCTCTTTACCTTACTGACGTCTAATCCGTTTAATCGAATCTTGCCTTTTCCTCCCGAGGATGGTGCAGACCTGAATCCTCTTTTGCAGGACTTTGGTCTGATTGTTCATCCGCCAATGCTCTATATGGGTTATGTTGGGTTTGCCGTTGCTTTTGCGTTTGCCATTGCGGCTCTGTTGGGTGGTCAACTGGATAGTGCCTGGGCTCGGTGGGCACGACCATGGACGACAGTGGCTTGGGTATTTTTGACCCTGGGTATTTCTCTGGGGAGCTGGTGGGCATACTACGAGCTTGGCTGGGGCGGCTGGTGGTTCTGGGATCCGGTAGAAAATGCCTCTCTGATGCCATGGCTGGTCGGAACGGCATTAATACATTCGCTTGCAGCAACTGAGAAAAGAGGGTTGTTTAAAAGCTGGACCTTATTACTGGCTATCTTTACGTTTTCATTAAGTCTGTTGGGAACATTTCTTGTTCGTTCGGGTGTCCTGACCTCTGTGCACGCTTTTGCCAATGATCCAGAGAGAGGTGTCTTTATCCTCTTATATCTGATGATTGTGGTTGGTGCATCGTTGACGCTGTTCGCGCTCAGGGCGCCAGAAGTGCGAAGTCGCATCAGTTTCTCCATTGTTTCCAGAGAAACATTATTATTGGTTAACAATATTCTGCTGACCGCCAGTGCGGCCACCGTGCTTTTGGGGACGTTATTCCCACTGCTGCTTGAGTCTCTGGATATGGGCATGATTTCGGTAGGTCCTCCCTATTTTAATTTTGTCTTTGTGCCTATGGCCATGCTGTTGGCGTTTGCTCTTGGTTTTGGGGTTCTGCTGAACTGGAAAAATGGCTCTGCTCAATGGCTGGTGCAACAGACCCGCTGGATATTTATTGCCAGCCTGACCGGTGGGTTTGCTTTCAGCCTTTTCTATGGTGACAGTATCGTGGTCAGTGAAGTGCTGGCCATGGCATTGGTGCTGTGGATTGTATTGACCATGGCGAAGGATCTGTTTAATAAAACCCGTAACTCCCGCAAAAATGGCAGTTTGATTGATGGTATGAAACGTCTGAAACCTGCTTATTACGGTATGCAGCTGGCCCATCTCGGACTGGCGGTTACTATTGTCGGGGTGGCGATTGTCAGCGGCTATAGCAGTCAGCGGGATTTACGGATGTTGCCGGGGGATCGGGTCACTGTTGGTGAGTACCAGTTCCGGTTTGATGGCGTCAGGCTGCAACAGGGACCGAACTATACTTCGGATTACGGTTCAATAACGGTATACAAAGATAGTCGTCAAATCGCCCTTTTGCATCCGGAAAAAAGAGTCTATGCCGCCCAGGGTATGCCCATGACGGAAGCGGATATTGATCCGGGGCTGACCCGAGATATATACGTGGCGCTTGGTGAACCCTTGGGGAATGATGGTAGCTGGGCGCTGCGGATCCATATCAAACCCTTTGTCCGCTGGATATGGTTTGGCTCAATTCTGATGGGGCTGGGCGGTATTCTGGCCATATCAGACCGCCGTTACCGGGCTAAAGTGACGAAAAAAATGACAGCTGCCAGGACTGCCGGTAAAGCGCCGTCTGCAGACGAAGGGGTAGCCAGCGCATGAAACGACGTTTACAGCTGTTTTTGCCACTGGCGGTTTTCCTTGGGCTCTGTTTGATGTTTTACATTGCCTTGTTCCGCGATAACCGGGGTGAGCTGCCTTCCGCATTGCTGGATAGCCCACTGCCTGAGTTTGCACTGTCGACCGTAAAGAATCCCGGAAAGGGCGTGACCAGAGATGACCTGTTGGGTGAAGTGGCTTTGATCAATGTCTGGGCTACCTGGTGTCCTGCGTGCAGAGTTGAGCACCCCTACCTGGTGGAGCTGGCTAATAAGGGTATCCCCATCTTTGGCGTGAACTATAAAGATGACCAGAAGGAAGCTCGACAGTGGCTGAAAACCCTTCATGATCCCTATCGTTTCAGTATCAATGATCAGGATGGTTCGCTGGGTATTGACCTGGGGGTTTACGGAGCCCCGGAAACTTACCTGATTGACCATCAAGGTGTCATTCGCTACAAGCACGTAGGCATTGTGGATGCCAATGTTTGGAAGAATGACCTGCAGCCCAGGTTCAAGCTATTAAAAGAAAAAGCGTTTAAAGCTCAGCTTATGGACAAGCCGGAGGAGGTTGGTCAATGAAAAGCATGATCTCCCGTCTGTTGATGGTTTTCTCGGCAATGATTTTTGTTGGGACGGCGTATGGCGTGATTGACTCTTATGAGTTTTCTACACCTGGGCAGGAACAGCAATTTTTTGAGCTGACCAATGAATTACGTTGCCCGAAGTGTCAGAACCAGTCGATTGCTGACTCTAATGCGCCCATTGCCCAGGATTTACGCAGGGAAGTTCATCGTCTGGTCAATGATGGTGCGGATAATCAAACGGTGATTGACTTTATGTTGGCCCGTTATGGTGATTTTGTGCTGTACAAACCCCGTCTTTCAGGCGTCAATCTTGTACTCTGGCTTGGCCCGATACTCTTACTGTCGGTGGGTTTTGTTGTCCTTATGATCGTTGTTCGCAAGCACAGGGCGTTATCATCAGAAGCCGTGGTTGAAACAGCGGAAGATTATTTAACGCCAGAGCAAGAGGAGCAGCTGAATAACAAGCTCAATATTTTTTCGTGCAACGAAAAAAAAGATAATAAAACAGGTGGTAAGGCGTCATGATGGAGTTCTGGTTTGTTGCCGCATTGCTGATTGTCATAGCCGTGCTGATTTCAGTCTGGCCACTGTTGAAGCCTCGAGTGAGGGTTCCTGATGAGGTCGATTCGGAAGAGGTGGCCAATATTGCCAACTTTCGTGATCAGATAGCGGACCTGGACTGGCAGGTTCAACAAGGACAGGTTTCAGAAGGCGACGCTGGAAAGCATAAGCTGGAGTTAAAGAAAAAGCTGGCGGATGAGTTGGGCGGAGACCAATCATCAAGCGCATACTCTACCTTGAAAAAGCCTGTGTTTGCGCTTCTCATTGCTTTGATTATTCCTGTGTCCGCAGTACTCCTTTATTTCAGGCTGGGGGCTACCACTGAGATAGCTGTTGTTAATGCGATGAAGCAAGAGAATCTCAGTAGTGAACAAGTTGAGCAGATTCTCAAAGACTGGGTGTTAAAACGGCCAGAGAATAATCAGGCGCTGTTTATGTTGGGCAGTCATTACCTGAGAGCCGGTAAGCTGGATGAGGCGGTAAAAACCTATCGGCATCTTGTCAGTATCAGCAATGGGCACCCTCAAGTGACCGCCGAGTTGGCTCAGGTGCTCTTTTTGAGTAACAACAATTCGATGACCACAGAAATCAGAGCGTTGTATCAACAAACGTTGTTGAACGACAGCCAAAATACGACGGCATTGGGCCTGAAGGGAATTGATGCTTTTTCTGAGGGTGATTATTCAGCCGCTATTGGTGTCTGGCAGCAGGGACTGAATCTTGAGATGGACCCTGCCGCCCGTCAGTCATTGAGTGCTGGTATTAGTAAAGCTCGTAGTATGCTCGGCGAATCGGTGGTTGGCATTCGGGTAATGGTTGATCTTTCCCAGAAGATGAAAAGCCTTCCAGAGGATGCCAGAGTAATAGTGTTTGCCCGTCCTGCCGGTCAGCCTCAGCAACCACCGATTGCGGCGATTCCAATGACAGTGGGGGATCTGCCGCGGGAAATAGTGCTTGATGACAATAGCGCCATGATGATGGGGGGGCTATTGATCTCTTCTATCGGGAGTCTGGATATCACGGCCCGAATCAGCTTATCGGGAAATGTCATGGCGCCGGACTATCAGGTACAGGCGAAAGGGGTGAAAACCACAGTGACTGAAGCCGTCAGACTCACATTTTGATAAATCGTAAATATACCTGGATTTCTGGTTATCCCTGGGAAAGTTTTGTTGCCTATTATGAAAAAAATCGACTATGTTTCGCCATGACCAAATGGCAAATAAGCTTCTTGTTTTTACCTTTAGTGAAGAACGATTGAAAACAGGCATGCTTAAATAGGAGTAAAACAGAAGGGGTAGGTATTGGTCACAGGAAGATAACTACGATCGAATTTTCTAGTGATTGTGGTGTCGGTATAAGGGGGGGCTTTTTTTCTTTTTTTCTGGAAAATCATATGGACAACAAAACAGCAGCTGGTTTCATCCCTGATTGTTCGTTACCCTTAAATATCAATACGGTTCAGGCGGTTGCATCTTCGGCAGCTGAATCTTCAGAAGGTAGGCACGGAATCCATGCTGTAAGTTCAGCGACGATATCCGGTATATATATCCCTGATGAAGAAGAAAGCGCTTTGGAAACCAGTCTATCAGCAAGAAATATTTCGTCGGTTACGCCAGATGCAGGAGGAGAGCATTGGGTTTCTGGTGGCATCTATGCTCATCCATCCGACGATGGAGTTTTCAAGTGCTTCAAGGTGCTGCTGGTTGATGATATTGGTATTCACATCAAAATGTACCCAAATAAGTTTCAGCATCTACCTTCAGTTGCTGAGTGTGGGCAATTAGGAAATCCAGCGAGTCCTGAATTGGGTATTGATGCTATGACTGTGGGTCATGTTCCAGTTGATCGCAATGCTATAAACCAATGGGGAGCATCATTAGTGACTAGTGAGAATGTCACCGAAGACGAAATGGAGGGGTATGAAATCTGGGCAAAAGACAAAGACAGTGGAGGGTATTTTACAATTTCAGGGAAGGATCAGTGCACTATATCCTGAATCTTTAACAGGATTTTGAGCATAGTTGCCAGGAGGCCGTCCGAGAATAGGTTGCCCTCTGCCATCCTCGCTACGGGCGCTATTCCCGGACAGCCTCTTGGTATGCTTGGTGGTGTTTAAAACTGGAGCGAGAACTGAGTGAATTGTGCTGAATAAGATGCGTAATGGGGCATAAATAACCATCGGTATCAGTAGATAGCCAAAGAAATCAGGATGCTTGTCTTGGTTGGTTGATAATGAAAGTCGCCTTTTTCATTTCGGAAAGGGCGACTTTTCTGTTTACTGTGTTAATGTGTAATATCTGAACTGAAAGGAATGAAATGTCCTTTCAATTAAACGATCCGCTATGACAAGGAACCGGAGCCCAAAGCAGCATGCTATGAATGGTGGTTTTACCGGAGCATAAAGCCCCATAGCGTGAACTATTGGTCAGTATTCAGGCTCGTACAAAGAGCCAGGGCCCCGACAGTGAAGAGCTAAAGGAAACGATGCGTTTAAAATCCATCAAACTGGCCGGATTCAAATCTTTTGTGGACGCTACAACGGTTCACTTCCCCTCAAATATGTGTGGGGTGGTTGGCCCCAACGGTTGTGGCAAGTCGAATATTATTGACGCGGTTCGCTGGGTAATGGGGGAGTCTTCCGCCAAACACCTGCGTGGCGAGTCCATGACGGATGTCATCTTTAAGGGCTCTAACAGTCGTAAGCCAGCAAACCAGGCCTCGGTTGAGTTGATTTTTGATAATAACGAAGGGCGGGTTACCGGTGAGTTCGCTGCCTATCGTGAAATTTCAGTTAAGCGTACTGTTAACTCTGATGCGAAAAATATCTATTACCTGAATGGCAGTAAATGTCGTCGTAAGGATATTATGGATGTCTTTCTGGGAACCGGCCTTGGCCCCAGAAGTTATGCCATTATCAGTCAGGGCATCATTTCCAACCTTGTTGAATCAAAGCCGGAAGAACTTCGAGTATTTATTGAAGAAGCGGCTGGCATCTCCCGTTATAAAGAACGTCGTCGGGAAACCGAGAACCGGATTCGCCGCACCAAAGAAAATCTTGAGCGGCTCACTGACCTGAGAGAAGAACTGGGTCGTCAGTTAGGGCATCTTCAGCGCCAGGCTCAGTCTGCAGAAAAGTATAAAGAATATAAAGCTGAAGAGCGGCTGAAAAAGGCCCAGCTGCAAGCATTGAAGTGGCAGACCATCAATACCGGAGCCCAGTCCCAGGAGCAGGCTATCCGTGAATTTGAAGTGCAGTTGGAAGCCGCGATCAGCCAACAACGTTCTGCTGATGCAGCCATGGAAGAAGACCGTGTTCAGCAGATGGAGTTGAGTGACCGTTTTCACGAAACCCAGTCCAGCTACTACAGCACAGGGAATGAAGTCACCCGTATTGAACAGACCCTGCAGCACCGGGAAGAACGGTCAAAAGAGCTAAGTCGTGATCTTGAACAGGTAGAGCAGGGCTGGGAAGAGGCGCGTGAACAGCTAGCGGATGACCAGCAACAACTGGAAGCTTTTCAGGAAGAGCTGATTGAACTCGAGCCAGAACTTGAGATGCTCCAGGATCAGGAATCCGACTCTGGTGATGTGCTGGCCCAGGCTGAAGAGGCCATGCAGCGCTGGCAGCAGGAGTGGGACCAGTTTAACCAGCGTTCCCATGAGCCAAAACGGACGGCAGAAGTTGAGCAGTCCCGCATCAATCATGCTGAACAGGTGATGGGGCGACTGCAGGAGCGTGAAGGCCGCCTGAAAGAAGAGTCAGCGGCGCTGGGTGGCAGTGAAGATCAGGAAGAGATGGAACTGCTTTCTGAAAAGCTGACAGAGCTGGAACTGACGGCAGAGACCGTTGAACTCCGAATCGAAGAATGTGTAGAAGCGGTTGATCATCAGCGCGGCCAGGTTCAGCAATTGACCACAGAGCTGGAAAACAACCGTGATGAACTGAGCATGGTTCGTGGACGTCATGCCTCATTGGAGGCTTTGCATCAGGCCTCAATGCATCAGGATACCGGAACCATTGAGTGGCTCGAGCAGCAGCGACTCACGGATCACCCCCGCTTGATGGATAAGCTTAACGTTGAAGCCGGCTGGGAACGGTCGGTCGAGACCGTGCTGGGTGATAGTCTGCAGGCGGTATGTCTGGATAACTTTGACCCGGTCGCCGAGGCTCTGGGTTCATTGGAGCAGGGTTCACTGTTACTGTTGGAAGCTGGCAATGGGCTGCGCTCTTCACCTTCCCTGGGCGAGCTGCCACTGCTGGCTGAAAAGGTGGTCAGCGGTCAGGAAGCGTTGCCTTTACTGGCTGGAATTTATGCCGCAGAGTCTCTGGATACGGCACTTTCACTGCGATCAAAACTGCAGCCTGGTGAGTCCATTATCACCATGGATGGCATCTGGTTATCCTCTGGCTGGCTCCGGGTAAGCAGAGGTGTGGATAATAATGCCGGTGTGCTTGAACGCCAGAAAGAGATGGAAGCTTTAGCTGAAAAACTGGCGACACTGGAAGAGAATAGCCTGATACTGAAAGAGCAGCTCGGTAGTTCAAGAAAGGCGCTGGAGCAGCATGAAGTTCAGAGGGAGCAGCTCCAGAAACAACTGTCGGGTATTAATCGCAGTCAGGGTGAAGTGAGGGCGGACCTCGGGGCTCGTAAAGTACGACTCGAACAGTTTTCAGAGCGCCGCCGTCGTCTTGAACATGAGTTGCAGGAAGTCAGGGAACAGTACCAGATTGAGCAGGAAGTAATTGGGGAATCACGGATGCGATTGCAGGAAGCCCTTGACCATATGGAGCAGGATATTGGTCGGCGGGAAGCGTTGCAGGAACAGCGTGAAAAATTCCAGTCCCGCCTGGAAACCGTGCGTCATCAGGCTCGATTTGATAAAGAACGGTCTCATCAGCTGGCCCTGCGGCAGCAATCCATCAATACACAGATTGGTTCCCTGAAAGCCGCTATTGAACGATTGAGCCAGCAAGCGACCAAGCTTTGGGAACGGAGAGAGTTTCTTCGTGAGTCCATGTCTGAATCCAATTCGCCCGAAGGGGATCTGCGAGACCAGTTGGAAGAAGTGCTGGCCAGACGCCTTGAGGAAGAAGAGGCGATGCAACAGGCCCGGATTGCACTTGAAGACGTTGAGCAGCGGATTCGCTCTGGTGAAAAAGTGCGTCATGCTGCTGAACAGCAGGCCCAGAAGGTTCGTGAACAGCTGGAAAAACTGAGAATGGACTGGCAGGGAATGCAGGTTCGCCGGACGACACTGGCTGAGCAGTTAAAAGAAGACCGGTTTGATCTTGAAACCGTATTGGAAAACCTTCCTGATGATGCTTCAGAGCAGGCGTGGGAGCAGGATCTGGAGAAAATTGCGGCACGAATTGAGCGGCTGGGTGCAATAAATCTGGCGGCTATTGAAGAGTATGAAACCCAGTCCGAGCGTAAGCGGTATCTGGATGCTCAGAATGATGACCTGGAGTCAGCTCTGAATACGCTGGAGAATGCGATTCGCAAGATTGACAAGGAAACCCGTCAGCGGTTCAGGGTCACCTTCGATAAAGTGAATTCAGGCCTCCAGGAGCTGTTTCCCAGAGTGTTTGGTGGTGGTCAGGCATACCTTGCATTAACAGGGGAAGACCTTTTGGATACCGGTGTGGCTATAATGGCTCAGCCTCCGGGAAAGAAAAACAGTACCATTCACCTGTTATCCGGTGGTGAAAAAGCACTGACGGCGATTGCCCTGGTATTTGCCATCTTCCAGTTGAACCCATCGCCTTTCTGTATGCTGGATGAGGTTGACGCACCTTTGGACGATGCCAACGTGGGTCGATATGCCAAAATGGTTTCTGAGATGAGTGATAAAGTGCAGTTTGTTTATATTACTCATAATAAAATAGCCATGCAGGCGGCCAGCCAGTTGGTGGGTGTGACCATGCATGAGCCCGGGGTATCCAGGCCGGTATCGGTGGATATTGAACAGGCAGCGGCCATGGCGGAGTTATAAAAGCCCGCCTTGCCGAGATTTGAGAAGTGGATAATTAAGCTATGGCTTTGGGTGTAAGCAGGCTATAAAACGCGTAAGTCAGAAGAACGTAGCTTAATTTGTTATTTTTTTATTGTAATATTGCAACGTTGGTCGATTGCAGCAGCAATAAATTCAGATGTGATAAATGACGGCGGTCTATTTTTTCATAAATGGTTTTGTCATAAAGTGTTATCACAGGGAAACAGGCTGCAATTCGGGCGTTGTTTCAAGGTCTATAGGACAGCAAGGACATGAGTTTGCGAGATTGGCTAATACTCATTGGGATATTGGTAATCGTCGGTGTACTGGCTGACGGTTATCGCAGGATGCGGCTGGCCAGAAAAAGGGCGTCAGAACTCAGCTTTGGTCTGGAAGAGGTCAAAGGGTATGACGATGACTTTTCCAGTGAGCTTCCTAACGGGGGAGCGCGCTCTAGCCCGCCGAATGAATCATTTTCCCGAAAGGATCAACCAAGGGGGCGTGTGGAGCCCGGCTTTTCAAGTGCTGATTATTCAGAGGATTATGCAAAAAAGGAGCCGGTATATCCTGAGTCATTAAGGCAGAGGCATCACTCGAAGTCCCCGAACGCAGAGCCGGAAGCTGAAGCGTACCCTGATGAGCCTGCTGATACACAGGAGTTTGCCGAAAAGGCTAAGTCTCAGCGAGCACTGGATCTTGATGAACCTGTACCGGTGTTAATGAATCTGGATGAGTCTCAGCAGTCTGGTAGAGCCAAACGTTTTTTACCATCTGAAGATTTTTCACACGCTGAAGGATTCCCAAGGGCTGAAGACTCTGACCGTTCAGTGCGCTCACGTGAAGCCTCCAGGTTGAGTGCCGAGCCGGAAGAATTTGTCAGCCGGCCACGAGTGGCACCCGGTCAGGATAAGGCTCCGATTCAGGAACGTGAAGTTTCTGCAAGAGGGAACCCAAACCCACAGAAAGAGCTTAACCTCGGGCGTTCACAGCGTGAAAAACCTGAGAAGTTAAAAGATCGTCCACCGGCCAGTGAAGTGATCGTCATTAATATTCTGGCAAGAGGTGGAGATATCTTTAATGGTGAGCAGCTGATGCAGTCCATGCTCTCTTCCGGTATGCGCTTTGGGGATATGTCCATCTTCCATCGATACACAAATGCAGATGGAACCGGGAAAATTCTGTTCAGTATGGCCAACGGTGTCAAACCGGGTACATTTACTATTGATAATCTTGAAGCCACAGAGACTCCAGCTCTGAGCTTGTTTATGGGTTTACCAGGGCCTGAAAAACCAATGCAGGCCTTTGCCCTGATGGAAGAGACGGCGCGTCGCCTGGCTCTTGATCTGGGCGGTGAGCTGAAGGATGAACAGTTCAGCGTAATGACACAGCAAACCCTGGAACACTGTCGTCAGCGTATTCGTGAGTATGAGCGAAAGCAGCTGGCTAAACAGCCCGTTCATTAATTTTCTCACGGGCAGGCTGTCACCCATTACTGGATTTAGCCAGCCGCCTGATGTTTTCTTCAGCGGGTTCTCGATCAGAGAACCCGCTTGCATTTGATAATCTCCATGAGCATGACTTCTTCAGACATTCCTTCCCTTGATCTTGCAGAGCTGGAGATACTTCAGCTTCGCCAGCAGATCACTGATCACAACTATCGCTACTATGTTCTGGATGAGCCGGAAATTCCGGACAGCGAATACGATAAGTTGTTCTCCCGCTTGAAGTCACTGGAATCTGAATTCCCACAATTGATTACGGAAGACTCCCCTACCCAGCGAGTTGGGGGGACTCCTTTAAAATCATTTGGGCAGGTTCGACATGAATTGCCCATGCTCTCGCTGGATAATGCCTTTAACGAAGAAAATCAGGCAGACTTTAACCGTAAAATCAAAGAGCGGCTGAATATCAGTGACGAGATTGAGTATGCCTGTGAGCCAAAACTGGATGGTATTGCGGTCAGCTTGCTTTACGAAAATGGACTATTGGTCAGAGCAGCTACTCGTGGAGATGGTACCACCGGAGAAGATATCACCCAGAACATACGCACCATTGAATCCATTCCTCTCCGACTGATCGGTGATGACTGGCCCCGACGTCTGGAGGTGAGGGGGGAAGTTTATATGCCTAAGGCTGGATTTGAGCAGTTGAATCAACGAGCCAGAGCAAGGGAAGAGAAAGTTTTTGTCAATCCGAGAAATGCGGCTGCGGGTAGCCTGCGTCAGCTGGATTCTCGTATTACGGCCAAACGACCGCTGACAATATACTGCTACAGCGCTGGTATTGTTGATGGTGGCGTACTTCCGGATAAGCACAGTGAGATTCTTGCCTGCTTCAGAAAGTGGGGGTTAAGAGTGAGCCCTGAGCTTAGAGTCGTCAAAGGGGTTCAAGCCTGTGAAGACTACTATCAGGCTATGGCTGAAAAGCGGGAGAGCCTGCCCTATGAAATTGACGGTATCGTTTATAAAGTCAATTCAATTGCTCAGCAACAGGCCCTGGGATTTGTTGCACGAGCGCCTCGTTGGGCCATCGCCCGTAAGTTCCCTGCGCAGGAGGCCATCACAACCCTTAAGGATGTTGAATTCCAGGTGGGAAGAACAGGCGCTATTACACCAGTTGCCCGTTTGCAGCCTGTTTTTGTGGGAGGGGTGACGGTCAGTAATGCCACATTGCATAACATGGATGAGATTGAACGCCTTGATATTAAAATAGGCGACAGTGTTGTGATTCTCAGGGCGGGGGATGTTATCCCCAAGGTGAATCGGGTTATCCACTCCATGCGGCCTGAGGGTGTCAGAGATATTCAGTTTCCTGATCGTTGTCCGGTATGTGATTCTGAGTTGGAGCGGGAAGAGGCGATACTGCGTTGCTCAGGAGGCCTGTTCTGTTCAGCTCAGCGTAAAGAAGCGATCAAGCACTTTGCATCCCGTAAGGCAATGGATATTGATGGCCTTGGGGATAAACTGGTTGAACAGCTGGTTGATCGTAAACTGATTAAAACAGTGGCGGACCTTTTCACGCTGGTTGCCCTTGAGGTTTCAGGTCTTGAGCGAATGGGTAAAAAATCGGCTGAGAACCTGATTAAAGCCCTCGATCAGTCGAGAAAAACAACGCTTCCCCGTTTTATTTATGCATTAGGTATTCGGGAAGTGGGTGAGGCGACTGCACTGGGTTTGGCTGGGCACTACCGGGACTTGAATGCGCTGATGGCTGCTACGGTTGAAGACTTGCAAACTGTCGATGATGTTGGCCCCATTGTGGCGGGTCATATTGAGAAGTTCTTCCGGCAGGAACACAATCGGGAAGTGATTGACGCGCTTCTGGCTAAAGGGGTGGAGTGGGACACTGAAGTTCTGGATGCAGAAGAGGGCGATCAGCCGCTTGCAGGTGAAGTCTGGGTACTGACGGGCACTTTGCACACCATGACCCGTGATGAAGGAAAAGCCATTTTACAAAAGCTGGGCGCCAAAGTGACGGGATCCGTCTCAGCGAAAACGTCTGCCTTGCTGGCAGGCGAAAAAGCAGGCTCAAAATTGGCCAAGGCTGAGAAGCTTGGAGTGCGTGTCGTGACCGAAGATGACTTTATTCTAATGCGACAGAGCTGGGCTATTTGATTTTTTTGAAACCGCAAAGGGCCGGTTAGCGGGCCTGAAAAACCGGCACTACCACCATTCATGGTGGTCGCACAAAGAAATTATTATCTTTTTTCTCGGTGCTCTTTGTGGTTTGCATGATAACCAGTAGAGGATGGCGGCTGAATGTCAAATCTGAGCCGAAAGCTGATTGTTCTGATATTTTCTGCAGTACTGGCAGGCTGTGCCTCTAAGGCACCACCCGATACACCTCACAATCTTTGCAATGTTTTCAAGGAAAAACGTGGCTGGTATAAAGATGCTAAAAAAGCCAACCAGCGTTGGGGCACGCCTATCCAGATTATGATGGCCATTATGTATCAGGAGTCATCCTACCGCCATAATGCCCAGCCCCCACGCCCATGGTTTCTCTTTATCCCATTACCCCGTGATTCTTCTGCCTATGGCTACTCTCAGGCTCAGGATGGCACGTGGGATCAATATGTCAGAGAGGCGGGTGGCTTTTTCTCCAGCCGGAAAGATTTTGGCGACTCCATCGACTTTATTGGCTGGTATACTCATAAGTCCCGCAAGGTTAACGGCACTTCACTCTGGGCTGCGGATCACCAGTATCTGAATTACCATGAGGGTTGGTACGGTTACCGAAAGGGAACGCATAAGAAAAAGAAATGGTTGATGAATACGGCCAGTACGGTAAAGCGGCGAGCCAGTGATTATGGTGAGCAGCTTCGACGTTGTAACCTGTAGACGTCGTGACCTGAAAAAGTTAGAGGCTTGCCCTGGATTATCTCAACGCATTGAATGAACACCCTGACCATCCGTATGAATTTCTTAACGCTTTGAATAAAGGTTTTGAACATTACCAGATGGTGTTTATGTTTGGGCGTTTTCCCCATCGCAATGGGGCTAAGCGGAGGGCTAATACAGAATTAGAGGCAGCCTATCTGTCCAAAAAAGGCACCAAAGGCTTTATTGATGGTGCCAGATGGTAATTCTTTAAGTTCGGGAAGTGTCAGGCTTCCTGTTCTTTTAGAATCTGTTTTGCAACATCCTTGTGCAAGATATTCGGAGTCTGGCTCTCCTGATCAAATACTATGACCATTTCTCCGGACTTCAAGCGGGATAAAATCTGCGCCACTCGCCTTGAAAGTGCTTCGTCATAGCCATTATCAGTCCCTTCACGGCTGACAAACTCTTCGATCAGGCAATGCAGTGTTTCCTGCTCAAGCATCTCATAGGGAATAATCATTGCGCCCTTACCTTAATCTTCTGTTGTTTTCGTTGCCTTGAGACTCAGGGGCTCCAGCTCTTTGACCAGGAAGTATCCATCAGTATATTCCCAGACCACATTCAGGTCCCAGAGAGCGGTTCCATGACGGCGCTCTGATGTATCTCTTAAATACGCTGGCCGGGGGTCCTGTCCCAATACCTGATCAATGAGCTGGAGAATATTTCTTCCGGTACGCTTCTCATAATGGAGGCATTGATTCATGGCGACATGTGAAAACTTCACTTCGGCCATCTGCATGGGTAAGGGGGCGAAACCACCTTTGGCATCGGGCAGTGCGTCGGCATAGGGCAGATAGGGTTTGATGTCGATAACAGGAGTACCATCAAGAAGGTCCACAGCCCCCAGATGCAGCTTCAGCTTACCATTTCCTGATTCTATTTTTCTCAATTCAACCACTGACATACCCATGGGGTTAGGCCGGTGAGTCGAACGGGTAGCAAATACCCCCATACGCTGTCTGCCACCCAGCCTTGGCGGGCGTATGGTCGGGCGCCAGCCTTCATCCATGGTCTGGTGGAAGATAAAATGAACCCAGATATGTGAGAAGCCATCCAGGCCACGAACCAGGTTTTCCTGATTATAGGGGGGGAGCAATTCCAGTGTCGCTTCTGCAGCAGTGACAATACCGGGCTGACGGGGAATTCCGAATTTCTGTCGATAGCAGGACCGAATAACACCGATCTGTTCAAACTGGAATGACTGAGTGGCGGCTTCTTTCACGGTGAGTCTGGCAAGTAGTAGGGCTGGATATAATGACGGCAGGCGGTGATATTGGCAACCGTGTATTTTGAACCACAAAGAGCACAAAGAAAAGATTGATTACCTTTGTGAACTTCGTGCTCTTTGTGGTTATTCAGAGCTCTGCTACCGCTTTAGCTATGCGTTCGATGCCTTCTTCCAGCAGTGACCGGCTGCAGCCAAAGTTAAGTCTCAGGTAATTTTCATCACCGAACTGTTTACCTGGAGAGAGGCCCACGCCGGCCTGTTCAAAGAACTGGTGAGGATCTTCCAGCCCCAGTTCGCTGACATCAATCCAGGCGAGATAGGTTGCCTGCAATGGCTCCATGGAAAGGCCGGGGATTTTGTTGATAGCTTCGAGCAGGTAGTCATGGTTGCCTCGCAGGTAATCCAGTAAAGACTGGCGCCAGGGTTCACCATGGCGATAGGCGGCTTTTGCTGCGGTATAACC
>CBDHDM010000028.1:0-125868 GCA_965261315.1 Endozoicomonas sp.
TTCTTGGGCATGGCATGGCCATGCAAGCAATACGCAGTGAGGACAGCACCGCAAGAGCAGGTCTTACCCTCAGCTATACCCCCATGCATACAAAAGGTAGCCGGGCCATTGATCTGGATGCTGCGAAGACGGCCAATGCTTTTATGAATGGCATTGCATTTGACCCGATCTTCAAGGGGCAATATCCAGAGGTTTTATGGAAACGTTTTCGGTGGTTTCGCCCACCGGTAGCGTCTGGAGATTTTGACATTATTCAGACACCAACAGATTTCACCGGTCTTAATTATTACAGTCGTGAGTTTGTAAAAGGTAACCCGTTTGTTCCGGGGCTGAGAGGCACTTTTGTTACCAGAAAGTCTGAGCCGGATCCCTATCGGTACACGGCTATGGATTGGGAAATCTATCCTGAGGGATTTGATGAGCTGTTGACATTGATGCGTGAGGAATACGGTAATCCTCCTGTGTACATTACCGAAAATGGGGCGGCTTATTTTGACAAGATCAATAACGGCATCGTAGATGATCAGCCTCGCATCAGCTATTTGAAGTCCCATATTAATGAAGTGCTGAAAGCCCGACAGAAAGGAACGGATATTCTTGGTTATTTTGCCTGGTCATTACTGGATAACTTTGAATGGGCTAAAGGTTTCAGTACCCGCTTTGGTCTGGTTCATGTTGATTATGAAACGGGTAAGAGAACCATTAAAAACTCTGGCTATTGGCTGCAGAAACAGATCAGGCAGCGGGGGGCTCTTGAATTACCAGCGGATCATATGGCTTTAGAAAATACCTGATTTCAGGCTTGGTGTTAAGTCAGCAGAGCCTGAGTAAGGCCCTAAGCGGACTCAGTCAGCTTTTCACTGGTCAATGACCGGATAAGCTCAACCTCCTTCTCATCATAAGCACTGCCATCCGGCTTCAGCAGGTCATGAAACCATAAGTCTTTTTCTTTGCCTGATACCCGGATGTCACTCCAGGGCAGGTGTGTCTGGGTACGGCCATTGACCAGTCCCCACTGATAACAGGCGACCTTTAAGGATTTGAAGATTGGGAGTTGCTCTTCGAGCCGGCTTCCAACGTGGCGGGCCAGCCATTCAGTACAGAACAGTGGGCGTTGATATCTCTCATCCAGGTAATGAATGATTTCCCGCATTCTTTCGGCCGAAACGTAAGCATGAAAGCTGATAATGTCGGAGAGTTCCAGGGCCAGTCGGTCAAATCGACGGTGATAAAAAGGCGCTTTTTGCCCCGTTAGAAGGTAATCCAGACTGATATTGCCAAGCAGAGGTAGCTTGAAATTAACCGTGGTGCCCACTTCATAGGCACCAACCGTCAGTGGCTGGGTTGGCGATTCTTCCCGAGCCCAGACAAAGGCCTGTTCTAATAAGTCCGTTGCATGGGAAGTCAGCTTGAGGTCAATCAGCTTCCAGTTAAATCGTCCAAATACCGCGGAATTAGCGGGTTCATTGTAGAGATCCCACAGCAGAACCCGGTCATCATTCCGGAAAGTTGAAATTATATCTCGAATATAAGCTTCAACCTCAGCCCATTGGCGTTTGTTTTTAACCACCTTGCGCCCGGGACTGGCGGCTGCCTTATGGACCCCTGGAATGGGTGGTTTTTGAGGGCCAAGGTAAGGTTCATCGCCGGAGAAACCGCAGTCATCCATCAGGCAAAGCATGACGTATATTCCATGCTTTTGTGCAATGGACAGGAATTGATCGATACGTTGAATTAATCCATCCCGATCATGCTTCCAGACAATAAATGGAAGGTTGGTTCTGAGCGTGTTGTAGCCGATGGATGTTGACCAGCCAAGTTCCTGGTCAATGATGGCAGGGTCAAAAGAGGTGCCCTGCCAGAGTTCGGTCCAGTTAACTGCGGTTCTTGGCAGGTAGTTGAATCCCCGCAGCCAGGGGAGGGAAGAACACCACTGCTGTGCCTTCTCAGCAGACCACTTGCCGGACATCGCATATCTCCCTCCGTTATTGGTTTTCCAGGCTCTCGAGAGCCGAAAGAATATCCTTTTTTCGGATTTGGGCGAATACTGTCCTTCCCTGTTGCTCTGTCGTATCGATTTGTTGCAGTGCCGCTTCAAATAAAGACTTTGCCTTGCTGAGATCACGCTCACCGTTCAGGCTCATGACATATCCGTAGCCATGGGAAGGAGCTCAATCGCTTTTTCCAGGTTCTTTTTGCCCTCTTTCAAATAGCCCAGTGATTTAAGGCTGTTAAGTGCACTGGCAATTTCAAGGTTGCTATTGGCTTTAACAATTAATAGTTCTACGTCGTCTGGTGTCTCTGTCAGTGCTTGAGTTGCTTCACTTAGGAATTGTCCCGAAATAAAACCGACATTTCATTTTTCGTCTGGTACGGCAGTGTAATTCCATTTTGGCAGAAACGTGTCAAATTTAATGCTCATCTTTTCTTTAAAATCGGCGGCATATTTACGGCCTTTTTCAAAGACCTTATCGATTATTTTCACGACTACTTTCAGCCCCGTCGTCGTTTCAGTTTTCTCAATATAGTGCTTCGCAGTCTCAATACTTTCCAGAGGTACACCACTACAGGCTCTTGTCACATGAGGGAATACCCGGTGCTCAATTGGATTGAACTTTGAGCAATAAGGGGGATAGTGTGCAATACGAATCTTTAACCCCAACCGGTTGGAGAGTGCTTCCAAATCTTCTTTAAACAGGTAGGACGATGAACTATTACTACCGCCACCATCACACACAACCAATACCTCATCTTCACCTGCATAGTCTTGCTGTCCATGATCAAGCCACCAGAGAGCCAGACACTCGCATGAAAATTCAGATGTATCTTTACTGGTATTTAAATGAACCAGTGCCTTGTTTTTACCTAAGTCGTATATCCCATGAGGTATAACCTTGCCATTACCCTGGCTGGGAAAATCGTGATCGTTGACAATCGTTGGCTCAATAGCATCCGTTACTCCTGCGCGATAGAAATTGCCCAACATCTCCTTCTTTTTGGTGTCCATGCTAAGTACTGGTTTGCCTGCATCCAAATACTCCTGTATCAATCTGTTTATATTCTTAAATTGAGCGTCGCGATCTTTGTTATGGCCCATCGTCTTCTTTTTTTGAAGCTGACGACGGCGAAATCCTTGTTCATAAAGCACCTTGGAAACTACATTCTTACTTGCTGGAGTGTCTGTCTTCTCAAGTTCCCGGGAAATATTTCGACGGGAGAGATTTGTCCATCGGACTTCCTGTCGCATTGGATCACCTGCGGTATGGTCGTGTAGAATGCGGAGCACGTTATCAACCAAATTTGGACATACCACCGTTAGTCTTCTTCTTCCCCCCTCTTACGAATCCGATTCGTAGTGAGCTGTTCTTCAGAATTAAGTTCAGTTATTCCATGAACGACAGTCTCCCGATGGCAGCCCAATAATTGAGATATGTACTGGATACCTCCATGACCCAACTTCACTGCTTCAATAGCAGCGTACCTTCTCCGATCTCGCTCATTGAGTGAACAGAAAAAATCCATCATCTGAGCTTCAACTACTTCTGAATAATTACCCATAACCGCTCGCACAGGAAAGAATCTCAAGGAAGATATTTATGGCTCTTTACTATAGGCGAAATGTAGGAATTATTTCAGGACAATTCCTTAGCACGATTTCTTGCAGCTCGACTAGCAGCTTGACCAGCAGCTTGACCAGCAGCTCGACCAGCTTGCCTTGCCTTGTCTTCATCACCTGATAAAGACATTTCAGCCCGGTAAGCCCTCTTTCTAGCCAGCATGTAAGCCCTACTGTAAGCCCTTTTGTAAGCCCTTTTGTAAGCCTCTGCGGGCGTGATGGTCAGGGATTCACCAGAGAGCGGCGCGGAAGATTCTTTAGCACGATTTCTTGCAGCTTGACCAGCAGCTTGACCAGCAGCTTGACCAGCAGCTTGACCAGCAGCTTGACCAGCTTGCCTTGCCTTGTCTTCATCACCTGATAAAGACATTTCAGCCCGGTAAGCCCTCATGTAAGCCCTACTGTAAGCCCTACTGTAAGCACCACTGTAAGCACTACTGTAAGCCCTTTTGTAAGCCTCTGCGAGCGTGATGGTCAGGGATTCACCAGTGACAATTGATTCAGGTGTTTCAATCTCAGCAGTTACATTTGTAACTTGCTGCTGAATGCCTGTATTTAACGGACTAACTATAGCAACTGGGTGCGATGATGGCTGAGAAAATTTAACAGATGTTTCTCCGCAGGATGCCCCTTGAAAGGGTGAATGTGTAATGGTATGCGCATTCAGTTCCGTATATCTTAACTCACCTGATGCTGTCGGCGATTCAGGCTTAGAGAAAGTACCAATACCGTCTTGATTAGGAATTGGGATAGGTTGATGAAGGTCGTTATCAACAAGTAACGAGCTTTGCGGGGTCGATTGCCCTAAACCTAAAATAGACTGAATCGAAAAAGATTCATTACCCGGAATATATGTGGGGGTTTGCTGATCGCGAAATAGAGGTTCCTTCTTGACTGTCAAGTCCAATGGTTGGTCTTCTTCAGGATTCCTATAAATAATTTCTATTAATCTTTTTTCAAACGAAGGATTATTGAATGGATTATTAAATGGATTATGAAAAGGCACCGTTGCTTGCTGAAGGTGGTTTTTACCAGCTGCGTTTACAACGTCACGGAAGAAGGCTTGACCTGATGAACCAGATTCAAATAAAGGCGTATCTTTAAAATAAGAAAAGCTATCAGCAGAAGATACATTATATTGAGCAGGAGAAGTAGGCATTGAATTATTGAATTATTGAATTATTGAATTACAGCTTACAGACCTCGCCTTCTTATAAAAGTTCCTCCTTTTCACAACTCATTCACTATTTATGTCAATCAAGCATAAGGATTTGCTATAGCTATTACTAATAGCGATGTAAAACTCTTCGAAAGCCAACGCCTCACGGATGAGGAAGACGGTGGCGGTCGGGTTACTGGTAATGAGGTAATTGATGGCAACATCAATAATCTCTTTCAGGACATTTCCCGGATTGACCGAACGATTGGTGATGTGGCTCTGCGAAAGGCCAGCAATTCCCGATAGCTATACGCCTTAAGTCGTATAGCTTTATATTAACCAAGCATACTATTTATGGATGAACCAACCCGCTCCGTATTAAGACAGAGTTCCAGATTACTTTGTAGACACACTGAACACTGAAAACATAAGAATACTTAGAGTCTATGTTGTATCCAGCATAAGCGTTTTCAGGCGGATATCCTCTCATGACTTTTGTCACGTTTTCTATGGTGATTTTAATATCAGTAACCCAAGTGTTGGTGTATTTCTTTCCTTTGGGGCTGATTTCCACGTACTCAAGATAGTTGACCAATACCTCTTTATGAGATTTATTGATGGGGACACCATTGACGAACCGGAACCAGTGTCGATTGCCGTCTTCGTCGGTATACCCATGACGAACTACTTTATCCACTATGTCCAGCTCATCCACTGCGTCATAAAGCTGTCGAGGGGAAATTGTTCTCGTATATCTATCACATTCTTTGCGAGCTCAAAAAATAGACAGTTAATGAGTTCAAGAGCAGACATGAGCTGGAGAAGGCGACCTGGAGCCTTTATGCTAGGAACAGAGTGTTTCTGGTTACCGTGCGAGGAGGGTACTTCAGTGATGAAAAGCCCGGGAACATAGTCTGAGCCAGAGCCAGAGCCAGTGCCACGACCTAGCTTTTCCCAAGTGGAATATTTGCTTTCAGATCTAGAATAAGGGGGACTTTCTATTATCTCTTTTTTGCATTACGAATACTGCCTGATAAGAACGCTTATCAGGCAGTATAGACCCTATTTTGGAAATATTTCCCAACTTAATGAGTTTATTTTCCAACTTATTAGGTTCATTTCCCAACTTAATAGGGTGTCTGTCAGTACTTAATTAACCTGCAAAGTTATTTGCAACAAACTCCCAGTTTGTCAGAGCCCAGAAGCCTTTCAGGTAGTCCGGACGTACATTGCGGTAGTCAATGTAGTAAGCGTGTTCCCACAGGTCGCAGGTCAACAGAGGCTTCTGATCACCAGTGATTGGAGTGCCGGCGTTGCTGGTGTTAACGATCTCCAGAGAACCATCGGTGTTTTTTACCAGCCAGGTCCAGGAAGAGCCGAAGTTGTTAACGGCCATGTCAGAGAACTTGGCAACAAAGTCATCAAAAGAACCAAATGCCTTGTCGATAGCTGCAGCCAGCTCACCGGATGGTTTGCCACCGCCATTTGGGCTCAGGCAGTTCCAGTAGAACGTGTGGTTCCATACCTGGGCAGCGTTGTTGAAGATGCCGCCTTCAGAAGTCTTAATGATTTCTTCCAGGCTTTTGTTTTCCTGCTCAGTGCCTTCAACCAGGCCGTTCAGTTTTACAACGTAGGTGTTGTGGTGTTTGCCGTAATGGTAATCCAGAGTTTCCTTGGAGATATGTGGTTCCAGGGCATCGCGCTCATAAGGCAGTTCTGGCAGTTGAAAAGCCATTTGTCTTCTCCAGATGTGATTGGAATAGTTGTGGTTTCGTTCAGAGACCTGATTTTTTCGCAAAGCGATAGTAGCACTGTGGCTACTACGAATCCATGTGGGCTGTATCTTGAGGTGAAATACAGAAATTTCAAGTCTTAAATACCGCATTAATTACATCAGGGGTTGGGAGAATGGCTGCTTTCTTCTACAATGGTGCCTCTTTTATTGTTCTGAACAGCCGGGAGCTGGAAATACCACTATATCTCAGCGTTATAAAGCAGAGAGCGTGACTCTGGTGGTGTTTTTGATTGAAAGAAAGCAGTGACTATGCAAGAGGATAAAAATATTCGTCAGGCAAATCCGGATGTATCCATTACCGCCGATCAAAGGCCGCCCAGGCATCGAGCCACCGGTAATACCTCTCGAAGTGCTGCTGCGGCAACACCTGCCAAAAGAACCTGTGTCGGTTTCCTGGTACCTGGTATTCTGTTTGTACTTCTGGCAAGTGTTGCTGCTGGTGGATACTGGCAGATGACTGAGTTACAGAAAACACTGGCAGATACCCGGCAGGAGCTTCAGGAAACTCGTGACAAGCTTGGTCTGGTGACCGGAAAGGTTTCTGAAACGGGTGAAACTATTAACCAGAGTGACTCCATCTTTCGTTCTGAACTCAAGGTGGTTAATTCTGAAATTCGCAAGCTCTGGGATATTTCCAACAAGAGAAACCGGGAGTGGATTAATGAGAATAAAGAGAAAATAGAGCAGGGCGCCAAGAAGCTGGATCTGGCCATCAAACACTCCGATGCTGCGAAGAAGTCAGTTGATCAGCAGGTGTCAAAGCTGACGGAACTGGATCAGATGATTAAAGCCGTGACTACCGAGCAGCTCGTGGCTAATTCGGACATGACCGCCAATGTGGAAGCACTTAAAGCGGAAATTGATGGTTTAAAGAGCACTTTATCTGCCCAACAGTCCGTTGAGCGGCAAATTCAAACTTCCGCGCAAACGCAGGAAGAACTTAGTAAAAAGCTCAGCTCGTTTCAGAGTCAGGTTTCCCTGAGGTTACAGCAGCTGGAAAACACGATGCGGGACCTTGGAAACCCTAAAGATAAAGGCCTGACGATTCAGTAGCTTCAACCTGAGACTAAGGATGGATATGGTCGGTGAATAATAAAAATTACGGTTTATTGATTATTCTACTGGCCAGTTTTTGGTTACAAGGGTGTAGTTGGCTGAATTTTTTCGGGGAGGTCGAAGAGCCTCCCGTAAAAATATCTTCGCTTCGTATCGAGACCCGGTGGTTTCATCCTGAGCTGCCTGCTGAGTCTCTTGGCTTACCTGAAAGCAGTAAAACACTGGTGGGTGAGTGTGAGTTTCAGCCAGAGCTTCTGAAATTACGATCAGATCAACATCGAGGCCTGCTTTTACCGCTGATGGCTTAAGGCGTGAACTGCCTCACTGTGTTATGAAACCTTTCTATTCTCTGGGAGGCCTTCTGGGCAGTGATTCCAGCTATGAGCTGGAGCGCATTAATAACTGGCTGACTCAGCAGGCTCCTCTGGACTATCTGATCCTTCCTGATCTGGCGCTGTTAAGGTCAGATTTTGTTCTGCAGTTAAGTTATTCTCCAAACTCCCCTGTAATTACCGAACAGAGATCAGAAGGCAATTATCAACAGCTTCAGCCCTTTATGTTGAGAAAAAGTCTGGATTGGGTGTTGCTTGATAAAGATAGCCGACTGATTTCTGATGAGTTTATCAGCTATGGGCATTGTTCTGTTTCGTGGAACGGGCTGGATGAACAGAGAAGCTCTGGCAATGGGCAGCCACTTGATTTTGATCATTTAAGCCAAATAAGCAAAGTTATCAATAAAAGGATGCATGATTTATTAAAAAACATACCTCTTTAAACCCAGGTTATGGGGTAATTAATTGATTGTATTAGCTAATCCATTTCTATTTTCTTTCTGTATGCCTGGCTCAAGTATTCAGTCAAAAAAATGTCCAGAAGATGATTAGTTGTTGAGTTGGTTAACTTTTAAAAAAGCTTTTTGATTTAGGTTTGGCTGTTTCCTTTATTATTTGTTTCATATTTTATTTTCAAGTTAATTAGTTGTTCTTGTTCTGCTAGCCTGAAATTAAATACGTGTTATCTGGATATTAATCAATGTTCGGTGATTGATTTGTTGTTTTTTTATTGAGCAGCTTTTCACCTGATGGTTATTGAGAATAATTAGCAGCCTGAGTTTATTATGGATAATATTAACGGTTCTGGACGGAGAGGTGGTGATTTTCAACCGCGGGAGATACCCCATGGTAGTTCACCAAAAAGTCAGAAATCGCAGGGTGTAGCGGTTCATAATAACCTTCCTAATCAAACTCCACGTCATATAACGCGCGCCTTTCCTGATAGTCAGAGGCTATTGAGTAGAGCTGTACACTCTACATACGGCCAGTCATACCTTAAAGGTTCGGTAAGAGGGAGAATGCTTCAGGATATAGAGTGGGCGTTGAAAAATAAACAACCAATAACTGTAAATGATGATGCTTCGTTGGGTAGTAGAAAATTAGGAAAAGGCTGTCAGCAGTTTAAAACAATATTGCAGGAGCTGAAAAATGAAAAGCTTAATAAAGTTGATGATTTATCATTTTTAGGGGAAGAGTTTACAGAGCTATTCAATGAAATAAATCAAGAAGTACCGGAAGCGCTTGCAGGCATTGTAGTTGACTTATCTAACAGTATCCAGAAGTGGCATCGTAATACTGATTTTCAAAATGTTAGGATCACAGGTGAACGAGTTCAGAAGCTTGATAAAGAGTGTAAAGAAATCCTCAAAATATTCTTGGTGGCACAGCCAGAAGATGACGGCGACTCAGGCATTGATTCTAGGTCAGGATCTGATACTGAAAGTGTTGGGGAACCTATTGATGAGCCTGAATGGGAAGCTGAAGAGCTTAGGGCTATAGAGAATGCAGTTGAGATTGTAATACCCGAACAATCAGTAACCATGCAACGCCCAAAACATTCTCTGCCGAATTCGTTTAACACTAAACCTGATGATGACAGTGTTATAGAGCAAGAGCCTCGCAACAAGCTGCCACCGGACCAGTCCGATCATCTTCGAACTCTACAAGATGAAGAAGTCATCATAGAACAGGGTCAATATGAACCTGACCCAATGACGGTTAAACCTGTGGTTATACAGGCTTCGGATCAGTATAAACCGGGCTCGGTTTCGGTTGAGACAGGTGATCAAGATTTTATAGCCTCCCGAAAGCCTGCTGCTACGCAAACTTCAAAGCCTGCAGGTCTACAAAGTGCTTCCACAGAAATATTGAAGGGGGAGTTACTAGATCCTGAACTAGATGGGTTGAAAGAAAGCTTGAGTCAGGCGGAGCAGACGGCAGAGGATCTGCGCAAACGGGTGACATCGCAGACGCAGGAGCTGAAAGAAGCGGAGGCGGATGCCCTCAAGTTAAGAAGCGATGCCGAGCGGCTGAACAAGGAAATGGCCAGCCTGACGGATGAAAACGGTCAGCTGAAACTCGCCAACCAGAGCCAGAAAGAGGCGCTGGACGAGGTCACCGTGGAGGCAAACCAGGCCGGGGATCGGGCGGACCGTGCGGAGCAGACGGCAGAGGGTCTGCGCAAACGGGTGACATCGCAGACGCAGGAGCTGAAAGAAGCGGAGGCGGATGCCCTCAAGTTAAGAAGCGATGCCGAGCGGCTGAACAAGGAAATGGCCAGCCTGACGGATGAAAACGGTCAGCTGAAACTCGCCAACCAGAGCCAGAAAGAGGCGCTGGACGAGGTCACCGTGGAGGCAAACCAGGCCGGGGATCGGGCGGACCGTGCGGAGCAGACGGCAGAGGGTCTGCGCAAACGGGTGACATCGCAGATGCAGGAGCTGAAAGAAGCGGAGGCGGATGCCCTCAAGTTAAGAAGCGATGCCGAGCGGCTGAACAAGGAAATGGCCAGCCTGACGGATGAAAACGGTCAGCTAAAACTCGCCAACCAGAGCCAGAAAGAGGCGCTGGACGAGGTCACCGTGGAGGCAAACCAGGCCGGGGATCGGGCGGACCGTGCGGAGCAGACGGCAGAGGGTCTGCGCAAACGGGTGACATCGCAGACGCAGGAGCTGAAAGAAGCGGAGGCGGATGCCCTCAAGTTAAGAAGCGATGCCGAGCGGCTGAACAAGGAAATGGCCAGCCTGACGGATGAAAACGGCCAGCTGAAACTCGCCAACCAGAGCCAGAAAGAGGGCCTGGATGCGGCACAAATTGAGCTCTCAAGTTGGAAAGAACAAGTCAGTTCTCTGAGTAAGGCTGATCACGAAAAACAACAGATTTTAGAGGAGACAGAAGAAAAATTCAGAAAGCAGTCAGAAGAAAATGCCAGCCTGAAGAGCCAGCTGGAGAGATCAGCTGAAGAGAAATTGGTTATTGAGTCTCAGCGGTCTGAAGCTTCAAGTAGGGCTGATACCTTAGAAAATGAAAACAGAGGATTGAAAGAAGAGCTTGAAAAACTAAGGGCCTTGGTCACGTCACAGGGTGACCAGCTGACTGCGTTCACCGAGACGAAAAATAAGCTTAAGCTTGCACAAGTTGAGTCTGATAGATTGAAAAGTGAGCTCGTAACGAAAGAGAAGCAGCATGCATCTGTTATAGATGATATGAAGGATAAGCTTGAAGTAGAGCGGGCATCATTTGATGAGCAGATAACAGAGCTGGAGAATAGAATATCAAGAGAAATAAATAAGCAAGTTAAGCTTGGGAATGATCTAAAAGCTGCTAAGTCGGAGCTTGGCACACAAGCTGATGTTAGAACCAAAGCTGAAAGTCGCTTGAGACAAGTTGAAATAGCCATGTCAGGAAATCTCAATAGGTTGGAACGGGAGCTTGACAGGTCTAAAAAGAAGTCAGATCAGCTTGAATCTAAAATTCATGAAAAGGATAGAAAAATTTACAGTCTTTCTTTTGATTCTGAAAGTCAGAGTGTAAGAGCTAAGTCATTGGAAAAAGAAGTTAGAAGAGTTAGTTCTGAAAATGCAGGCTTGAAAAATCAATTAAAGTCGCAAAAAAATCAAGTAAGTAATGCAGAAGAGCTGACTAACCAAAAACGCAGGCAGATTGAGCGTGAAAGATCTCAGCACCAGACAGAGCTCGCTCGAGTTAAAAAAGAAGGTCTGCAGATCAAAGATGATCTTGATGTTACGTTAGATGAGCTGCAAAGGGTCAAGGGGGATAAGCGTCAGGATGGTTATAAGTTTGCAGCTAAGGAGCAGGAGTATGAAGCAAAAGTAGCAGAGCTTGACAAGAAAATTGGAGTCTTGAATAAGCAGTTAAAAGAAGCAAATACAGGGAATACCACTGCTCATAAGCAAGTTAGCGATATTAAGGCACAAATGGTTGAGCTTGAAAAAGAAAGAGGACAACATAAAAAAGACCTGGGTCAGGTTAAAAGTCAACGTGATCAGTTTCAAAATGATCTTGATCGAGTAAAGAAAGAGAAAAAACAGCAAGGTGTCGAATTTTCATTGAGGGATAAGGCTCTTAAAGAGCAGCTTGCAAAATCAGAGAATATTATTGAACAGCAGAAATTAAATGTTGGATCACTAGAAACGCAAATAAACAGATTGAACGCTAAAATATTGGAGCTGGAAAAGGAAAAACAAGGTTTTGGAAACCTTTCAAAAGACTCTAAGAGAATAGATGATAATCTAAGTAAGCTTAGACAGGAGCGAGATCAAGCCAGGCTTGAAGCTAGAGAGCTAAAGCAGGTTATGGCAAGAATGTCTGCTGCCAGCAGTCAAGATGTATTTAAGTATTTGTTAAGAGAAATGAGGGCTGCAAATGTAGAGAAACACCAGTATCAAGCAAGAGAAGAACACAGGTGGACAAAATATAGTTATGGTGTTCGTGGTAATGAACAGTTTAATTATAATAAGCGATTAGAAGCACAGCTTCATGATATGCGAATGCAGTTGCAAAAGAATGTTGAGAGATTGGATGAGGTGAATGGTGTTCTTGCTGAACACGGCTGGGAAAGCAAGGCCCAAAACGCCATAAGTGAGCGCATCCAAAAAACCAACGATAAGCTGAATGCTTGGGATGAGAGTGAACCCAGAAAAGTTTTAGGGGAACGTATCCAAAAAGAGCAAAATAAATGGGATAGAAAGTAATGATCTAATAATTTAGATATTCTTAGGTTTAAGTAATAAAACAGTTTTAGTATGGACGTAGCATATGTCATTAATACCCAACGGCAAGGAACGCCGCTCGATTCAGCGTCATCAGTTGCAGGATTATCTTAAGATTTATAACCGCAACACTATGAGGGTTATGGGTAGTATTGGAAACATCAGCTGTAATGGTTTAATGCTGATCAGTTCTGTCCCTGTATTAATTGGTGCTGTATACAATATGCGAATTATTCTTCCCGATGATGATATGGGGGAGCGGTATCTCGATTTTGATGCGCGGTGTCACTGGTGCAAGCCTGATGTAGGCCCGGAATATTTTGATTCAGGTTACAGTATTGTTAATGCTGGCGATGACATTCTTGATCTGGTTGAAACGCTGAAAAATTATTTTACCTTTGGAGAGGTCTGCTGACTGGCTTTTTCAGGTAGAATTTGATTTTATCGATTGAGTGATGTTCCTGATCATCATGTCTGCTGATTACGTTGTCCCTGCGCAAGTTATAACGGTTGAAACCGAAATCAAGAAAAGTCGTTTTATTGCCTGTATTTCTCCTGCTCACTCCCGTCAGGAAGCCCTTGCCTTTGTAGAAGCAAAACGCGCCGAGTATCCGGATGCTACTCACCACTGTTCAGCGTTTGTCGCAGGAGCGCCTGATGGTGGGGCTGTGGTTGGTTTTGATGACGATGGTGAGCCTTCCGGTACCGCTGGCCGCCCGATGCTGAACGTTCTTCAACACAAGCGTATTGGTGATGTTGTAGCTGTTGTGGTGCGCTATTTTGGCGGTGTAAAACTTGGGGCTGGCGGTCTGGTTAGAGCATACAGTGCCTCAGTTCAACAGGCCTTCGAGGTGTTGCCTCTTGAGCAACGGGTAGCATTGAGAATGGGGGTAATTGTTTGTGATTACGCTTATGAACAAATGGTTCGCCATTATCTTGAACAACATCACGCGAGTCTTGAGCGGTGTGACTACGGTCAGTCGGTCAGTATGACCATCTCCACGGCAGAAATCGGAAGTGATGATCTTGCCAGTTATTTGTATGATGTCAGTCGTGGGCAAATTCTCATTCAGTGGCGGGATTAACGTGGCTGAATGGATCATAGAAAAAACTGCTCCAAAAAATAAGCTGACTTAGGGTGAAGGGGGGCATAGGCCCCATTAATCGTGGATTTCGAAATCAATGGCGTCTTCATAAACCCAGTATTTCTGATCATGCAGGGCCTTGTTATCCGTGATGGCCATAAACAGCCCGGCGCCCACCGGGGGCATTGTGTTTTCTCCCATGTATCTCCACTCAACTCTTTTTCCCGCGATTGCCTGTAGACATTGCGGATAGTTTCCTTTGAAAACCGGGGTGAATATCCCGTGGCATCTATCTCCATTTTTCATTGTTTTCCCTCCTGTCCTTAGGGGGTGTTACCAACTGGTTGGATGGCCAGTTGGTAACACCCCCTAGGTTTGATATCGGCCACGCTTAGGCTCAGTGATAGTTTTTTATTGATTGAGTAAAAATTGGTCGTGTACATATGGGAGGCTGGTTTCTTTTCCCAGTGGCAGCGATACTGTTATGTCTACTCAGGACTGAGTAGCAGATTGTGCAGGTGGGCTAACACCATTGAAGGCTATTAAAATGAAATCTTTTTATTTTCACGACTATGAAATGGTTAGTTTAACTGGTCGTTTATAATGAACTTTATGTTTTTTGGTGTTTGATTATGTACTCTTTTGTGTACACATCAATATTTTCTGTAATCACAATAAGATTTGGGATTTGTTGAAACTCTCTTTTGTTCTGGGTGGAGACATCTTGTGTCGATCTTTATATTGTAGGCTGTGTTATCAAGAGCTTAATTTAATCATTTAAGCGCTGACTTAACGCCTTCAGCTGTTCTGAAGTTTTTGGCATAATGCCAACACGCAAGCCAAATGGCTTGAATAGTTGATTAATAGTTAGCGTCGCAGTTCCTCCCTGTCCTTTTTCAAAGTCAGAGATTGTTTTACGACTGATGCCCACCAATTTACCAAACTGATCCTGAGAGTAGCCTAGAAGGTTTTTCCTCAAACGCTGGAGTAGTTGCCCTTCGGAAATGTCACCACGAAGCAGATCCAGCATCGCTTGCATTTTAATTTCTTCTCTCTGTTTTGCTGTTAATTCATTGACTCGTTTGTTCTTTCTTGTTGACTCTGTGGGTCCTTTTTGGGAAGCCTGCGCTTCCCCGGTGTTTTGTATAAACTTCCGAGCTTCTTGTAACCGTTGATCCACATTGCCCATAGAAATCTCCAGAAAATAACCAGAATCCTTGACTCAAACTTGATTCAAAAGAGTTAAAGCAGTCCCCATGCTTCCAGCTTTCGATCGAGATAATCAAAGCCCAGAGCTGGAAAGTTCAGAATCTGCTCCGGAGCACCCGCACTTGCGAGCTGCTCTTTCAGGTTGGTTAATCCTGGCACGAGCTGCCTCAGTTCTTCAATAATGGCTGCCGCATCAATGGGGACAATGCTCTGAAGGTGAGCCTCGGTAGCAGCAGCGATGTTATACCAGTCAAATTTGCCACCCGATTCAAGATCACCCCACCGGGTTAAACGAATAATACCTTCCGGATCCGCTTTCATAGGGCTGAAATCATAAATGGGTGACAGTTCAATGTGTCGGTCCCACTTAAGGAAAGCCGTATTCCTTCCATGATTATCACTATTTCCAAACACCACATTCAGGAAGTCACGTTTAATCCACTCGTTGACAAAGGCTTGAGCATCAAAGTGGCCATATTCATCTACACGATCAGGAGCGGAGAACAGTCGGATTACAGATTCCATAACGTTCAAATGCCTTAACTGCGTTCCTGGTGGTTGTTCTAACAGAGAGTATATGGATTCCATCCCTCGATGGACTGTCTTACCGTCTACTTCGGCTACATCAAATCTGGGCAGCCATAGAGAAGGCATTTCATTGGTTTCATATAGCCTCATGTTATTGGTGTCTATGGTGTTGACCCCCAGCTCATCCAGTACTTTGTAATATGCAGCCTCATCCATTATCTCAAAATATTGAACGGGAATTTTCTCCCCTGAATCCAGGTATGGAATAGCTTCTTTTATCCGCAGATTCCCAATGGGGGCAATGGTTCCTCTGCTGAATAATGCATACTCCTGAATACCTTGTGGTTCACGTTCAATTCCCAGGTTCTTAAGCCAGTAACGTCGGGCAGCACCAGCCGGAATAATATCATCGATGAAGTTAAACCAGTGGTCTTTAGTGTAGGTGCCACTGAAAAGTACCGGGTACCTGACTGAGCAGGCTCGGGAGTCGGAATTTTCAAAATGGCTGATGCCGTAGTCTGAGCAGTGTTCCAGCTCAATCGGACCGGACGCACCACGATCTGGTGATGGAAAAGTCAGCAAACAGGCGTCTTGCCAATACCCACGGCACCATATTTGGAGCGTTAATGTTTCCATTTATGCGCCCTGATAATGAGTATTATATTACTCAATAATAGCATAATATGAGAAAATTTGAGTAAAATGTTACTCGTATTTAGTGTTTTTAAAGATTTATGAGTATGATGTTACTCATGAATGTAGGGCGGATAGGTGCTAACTGTTACAGGTAATCTGGCAACAAAAGCTGACCAGAAGACAGTTTAATATCACTCTGATCAGCTGATCGCATCTGGACTCAGAGCAGGGGGTGGATACGAAGAACGCTCAGGCTTCCGACATGATTTGCATTGGGAGGTATCAGGGCCCCTGCCTGATCTTGCTACACTGAGGATCTGCTGTGGTATTCCGTTGGCCAGCAATTTATGGTTATCCAACCCTTTTCAAACGTGTATCGAATGTTATGTCTGAACTTAAACGAGCTATTGGCAACGACACCGTCGATAGTCTGAAAAACAAGTACCTGACCTATTTTGGCGTTAAATCGAAAAAAAACATCAAAGCCGAACTGGTTAATTCAATGGCAGAAGGTCTGACAGACAAGACGTTCCTGAAAACGTATCTGGGGAAACTATCAGAACTTGAGATAGCCTTGTTGCGGGAGTCGCTCTTCAATTATGGCGGATTTATTGATCGGGATCGCTTCAAAATGAAGTACGGCCGGTTTCCGGATAAGCCACAAAATAGCAAATGGTACTACCGACAGGAACCGTCAGAGGCTGTCATGGTCTTTTTCTATACCGTAGGTTCTGACTGGTACAACATTCGAAAAATTCCGGGCACGGTGATAACCACGCTTAAACAACTTATTGCAAAGCCTGAACCGGACAGGTTGAAAACCACAGACTTGCCGGAGCCTCTAACTGAACATCATGTTCTGTTTGAACGGGAACGGCTGGCACTCAGTGAACTCCACTCAATACTGGTGCTATTACAGGATAAGCAAATCAAGGTCAGTGAGAAAACCGGTTTTGCTTCAGGGGCGACCCTGAAAAAAGTCTCTGACTCCGTGCATGAATACTACAGTGGTAACGAAATTGATGACGTGAAAGGTAGCGAGTCAATGTTGGCGTACGGCTGGCTGAGACTACTAGGTAGTTCTCGTCCAAAAACGCATCGGGTAATCATAATTTGACTGTACGTACGCTCTAATAACTCCTGAAATTCCAGAGTGCCAAGAGAATCCTCCCCTTTTCTCTCTAATGTGGGACAAATATTTTAGGAAAACTCAAAAATCAGGCAGCAAACACTCTTCCACTATGCTGAGAAGATGCTTTCATTTGGCGCGGAGGTGGCTGTCAGGATGGCGCCGGGTGCCTGGCCAGAATCACCAGGTTGTAACAGACAACCGATAACCAGCAATGAGAATCAAAGCGTTCAGAGCCCTTGCAGTGGCAGCGTGATAGTCCAAAACATCTTTTTAGCCACGAAATTCCTGCTTCAATACCTGCCCGGAAGCGAAAGAGTGTTTTATACACATACTGACTTTTAGTCATCTCTTCGACTTCAAGTCCACGCTTTTTATTAAAAGCCACATCGCTGATTCCCATGGCTTTGGCTTTTTCCAAATTTTCGCGACACGCGTATCCGCCGTCACTGCTTGTCTGGCGGGGTACACGCCCATAAAGTTCTTTTTGTCTTTCCATCATCGGAAGGAATCGGTCAGAATCCGCTGGATTACCTTCCTCGATAACCAGATCCAGGATCAATCGACTTTTTCCCTGAACCAGGTTCAGTTTATGGCCGTACTGCACTTGCCGCCTGTCTTTTACGATGATATCCGTATGGGGTTCATACAGGCTAACCACTTTCTCTTGGGCTGGCACCTTTTCACCCTTCAAGACCCTTCGCTCTGTCTGAGAGACTATTGCATCCACCAAGGGTAACAGGTGATCCACATCAGCCTGCCACTTTTCGGCATCATCTGCCAAGAGACACTGCCCCTGCTGACGGGCGTTCGCAATCTTGAAAGTGGCTTCGATAAGCACCTTCCGGGATTTTCGGGTCAACTGCAGCAGTTTTTTATAATGCTGATCCCGCTCTTCTTTACGAGCGTATATGCATTTTCTGGCCGCATCTTTTACGGCCCGGTTGTGATGGGTATATTCATAAAGCGGTGTCGCTGTCAGTGTTTGTCCCCGTTTAAGCAGCCGACAAATTTCTTTAACAGAACTGGCTAAAAGATCACTGTCGCAAGGTGGTTTGATATCCGATTCGGTGACTGTGCTGTCAATGGCCACAGTGCGCCCCTTCTCAATACCCTGATCTTTAGCGGTCATAAGCTGACAGTTGTTAATCCGTTCCCATGTAGATGCAGTGAGGAGGCTGATGAGCCCATGCAGACTGGAGCGACTTGGCCGCTGGTTTGGTTCGAGACGACAGAAGTCTCGAAAGAGCATGGAGTCCATCAAAACAAACGACAAGTAGTCATAATCACAATCCAAATACTTTTTCAGGAGTGCCGCACGAAGAACGGATTCTGCTGATAGTCCGTTTCGGCCAGTGTTCTGTTTATCACCAGAACTTAAGTCCTCATAAATCCAGTCATTGAACTGTGGATGGGTATCAAGCCATTGAGAGATGCCGGAAAGCTGAGAGCAGATTTCATGAGGTACGTAATGAAGTTCCATACTACACTGCGGGTTGCGTTTTTTACGCATTTGGAGCCCTCTCTGTTTGGCTTTCCCTGATGTTTATTGGCCTTGGGAAGTTTAGTCGCCAAATGGCAGTAGGGCTCCACTTAATTTTTCAGGATAAAATCTCCAGTTTTCAATTGGTTGGGTTTTTGGACGAGAACTAGGTAACAGTAAATTCTCCAAACAGTCAGGTACCACACTGGTAATAGCCAAAAAAACCGATAGCAATCCTGCTGACACCATTCGGCAGATGTGGGCTCAATGGTTGAATAATAAGAAAGAAGATGAGTTTCGTCGTATTGATCGAATCAAGGGGCAAAACGGCAAAGGAAAGCGCTATTTCACCGACGTGTTGAAAAGAAGAGAGGTCATTGCTGCTTATCTGAAGGAGTGTGAAGTAAACGCCTGGATTGCCTTTGAAGACTTTGCCAATTTTATGTTCATTACCGGCGCCGAGCTAAAAGTTACAACAGAACCACACTATCTTTATATTTACGGTCCGGGTGATGGCCAGTTTCATGGCGGGGACTGGGATTTTCTGGAGGTTCGCTATTTGCGCTGCTTCCTGCTGGAATATGCAGCAACCCTTGGCCTGGTGGATGTGATAATGGCACCGCCCAATACCGATGAGAGCTTTCATGATGAATACGGCGACATGGAGTGCCTCAGCCGTTACGACGGTCTGCGATATTTCCGCCTGACACCATTGGGTCAGTTCGTACTGGGCCTGACCGACCATTATAAAGCAGATCACACGGAGCCAACTGAAACACCATTAACTATTCAACGACAGGGACGAATTGCCTTTAATCATGAGCCGACACCATGGGAGCAGCGGTTGCTGTCGCTGTACGCGGATTATCACAAGGATCAGACCTGGAAATTATCCCGTAAAAAGATGATGGAAACATTGCAGATTGGAGGTAGTGTCGATGAATTAAAGAACTTCCTTAAGAACCGGGATGATCAGCCCTTTCTACCGGAAGATTGCGAGAGCATCCTGAAGCAGGCGGAGGCTAATATCGCGGGCGTTGAAATAAAAGAAGAGGCATTGATCGTGAACTGCAAAACACAGGAAATAGTCGAGTTTATTATCAATGATAAAGTCTTGTCCAAGTGGTGCCAGCGATTGGGTAAGCAACAAATCGTGATCCCCAAAAGTAAAGAAAAGAAGTTTAAAGAGAGCCTCAATTCCGTTGGGATTGGTTGCGTCTGACTCATTTCATTTGGAGTAGTCATAACTAACAGTCAGTTACTGGCTGACACTACTCTATTTCGGTAGAGTATCCTCGCAGCTGGATCTTTTTTAGATGATTATAGAGGCTGTTGCAAAAACCGTTTTTGGACAACCTTGATAGACTGGGAACCTCTCTCATGCAGCCATGGTGGCCCACATAAAAAGCCTATTGCAATCTGATGAAAAATTACTGCCCGTCAAAACGGCTTTAAATTGACACCAAAGGCGGTAAAAAAGTCGCAAAATCAGGCTTGAAGCAGCAGCGGCTACTACCCTGCTGAGATTGTATGCTAACAGGTGGAGGCTGAACTCCAGTTTAACGCCCGGTAGGCCACGACGACGGAAACGGTTGAGCCCCTGTACCGTTCTCAGATAGCCGAAAACCGGTTCCACCATCGCCTTTCGATGTTTAAATGCCTTTTTAGCTGCCGGGTGTTGCATGGTTTCCCGTAGTGCGTCTTTGGCATCATCAATGGCAAACCGGCTGATCTGCCTGCCTTTCTTTTTACTGCTTGTGCACCGGTTTTGCAGTGGGCAGTTCTGGCAATCTGCTCCGCCATATACCCTTGCGGCATCAGACTTTGCATTTTTACCGGGTTGATAAAGAAGCACCAATGTCTGCTCACCAGGGCAGTAGTAAACATCATTTGTCGTATCATAACGGAAACGACTTTTATGGAATTTTTTGCCCTTTTTAGGTTTACCCGGCTTGCCACTCTCCGGACACAACAGGCTGATATCACGATCTATCGTTGTCGTGATGACGGTTTCATTGGCATAACCTCCATCCAGCAGTAATTCATCAGGACTTTGTCCGGTAGTGCGTACTGCCTGATCCAGCATCTCTGGAATAACGGCCGTTTCGTTGGTGGGATCAACGGCCACGGCGACCACCACCCGTTTCTCATTGGCCAGAACCGAAGGGGTATAACCAGGCGCATAACCTCGCCCCCGTTTCATTTTCTGAATAATGGCTTCAGGCTCTGTTGGGCTGACCATGGTGTTTTCAGCGGCTTTCTGGCTACGTTTTCTGCGCTTTTCCTTTTGGGAAAGCAGCGTCTCAAGAACCACTGTCTTGTGCACGACTACTGTCTGCTTTTCTTCATCCCCGGGCGCTTTCTCCGCTTGACGCCGAGCTTCTTCCAGAGCAGCCCTGGCCGCTTCTTCTTTCACCAGATTGTAATTCGAACAAGCCGCTTCAATGGTGGTGCCATCACCGGCCAGACAGTGGCCTGAAGAGCGGGTCTTTTTCAGTGCCAACCGGGCGAGATCCTCAAAAAAACTGAGGCTCAGGGATTCGGCATGCATAATGACAAACCGGCCAATATTGGCATGATCCGGAAAAATGCCACCACTGACCCACATGCAGCCCAGATTGAGCCGGGCAAGTGCCTCCAGACCTCGCAATGAAGTAACGCCCTGCATGATGCCGTAAAGAATAAGCCCGACCATGTTGCGAGGCGCGTAGGGTGGGCGACCTGATTTGCCATAGCGTATTTCAAAATCCGACCAGTCCAGTTCGTTAAGGAAATCAGCAACAATGATGGGGGTTTTCTGACCAGCCTGTTCCAGGTGCTGTTGCAGATAGGTAGTTCTCGTCCAAAAACCCAACCAATTGAAAACTGGAGATTTTATCCTGAAAAATTAAGTGGAGCCCTACTGCCATTTGGCGACTAAACTTCCCAAGGCCAATAAACATCAGGGAAAGCCAAACAGAGAGGGCTCCAAATGCGTAAAAAACGCAACCCGCAGTGTAGTATGGAACTTCATTACGTACCTCATGAAATCTGCTCTCAGCTTTCCGGCATCTCTCAATGGCTTGATACCCATCCACAGTTCAATGACTGGATTTATGAGGACTTAAGTTCTGGTGATAAACAGAACACTGGCCGAAACGGACTATCAGCAGAATCCGTTCTTCGTGCGGCACTCCTGAAAAAGTATTTGGATTGTGATTATGACTACTTGTCGTTTGTTTTGATGGACTCCATGCTCTTTCGAGACTTCTGTCGTCTCGAACCAAACCAGCGGCCAAGTCGCTCCAGTCTGCATGGGCTCATCAGCCTCCTCACTGCATCTACATGGGAACGGATTAACAACTGTCAGCTTATGACCGCTAAAGATCAGGGTATTGAGAAGGGGCGCACTGTGGCCATTGACAGCACAGTCACCGAATCGGATATCAAACCACCTTGCGACAGTGATCTTTTAGCCAGTTCTGTTAAAGAAATTTGTCGGCTGCTTAAACGGGGACAAACACTGACAGCGACACCGCTTTATGAATATACCCATCACAACCGGGCCGTAAAAGATGCGGCCAGAAAATGCATATACGCTCGTAAAGAAGAGCGGGATCAGCATTATAAAAAACTGCTGCAGTTGACCCGAAAATCCCGGAAGGTGCTTATCGAAGCCACTTTCAAGATTGCGAACGCCCGTCAGCAGGGGCAGTGTCTCTTGGCAGATGATGCCGAAAAGTGGCAGGCTGATGTGGATCACCTGTTACCCTTGGTGGATGCAATAGTCTCTCAGACAGAGCGAAGGGTCTTGAAGGGTGAAAAGGTGCCAGCCCAAGAGAAAGTGGTTAGCCTGTATGAACCCCATACGGATATCATCGTAAAAGACAGGCGGCAAGTGCAGTACGGCCATAAACTGAACCTGGTTCAGGGAAAAAGTCGATTGATCCTGGATCTGGTTATCGAGGAAGGTAATCCAGCGGATTCTGACCGATTCCTTCCGATGATGGAAAGACAAAAAGAACTTTATGGGCGTGTACCCCGCCAGACAAGCAGTGACGGCGGATACGCGTGTCGCGAAAATTTGGAAAAAGCCAAAGCCATGGGAATCAGCGATGTGGCTTTTAATAAAAAGCGTGGACTTGAAGTCGAAGAGATGACTAAAAGTCAGTATGTGTATAAAACACTCTTTCGCTTCCGGGCAGGTATTGAAGCAGGAATTTCGTGGCTAAAAAGATGTTTTGGACTATCACGCTGCCACTGCAAGGGCTCTGAACGCTTTGATTCTCATTGCTGGTTATCGGTTGTCTGTTACAACCTGGTGATTCTGGCCAGGCACCCAGCGCCATCCTGACAGCCACCTCCGCGCCAAATGAAAGCATCTTCTCAGCATAGTGGAAGAGTGTTTGCTGCCTGATTTTTGAGTTTTCCTAAAATATTTGTCCCACATTAGAGAGAAAAGGGGAGGATTCTCTTGGCACTCTGGAATTTCAGGAGTTATTAGAGCGTACGTACAGTCAAATTATGATTGCCCGATGCGTTTTTGGACGAGAACTAGGTATGTCCAATCGTGATGTCTGATGGTGCTTTTTCTGGCATGTCAGCCAGTTCGGAGAAAATGTCGTATTGAGGAGTACGACATATATCCAATTTTTGCTTTGTTGTCATGGCTGGTTATGGTGGCGCTGGAATAGCGGTATTTTAATAGCTTTCGGGGTTTCAGTAGTGGAAGCGGCATTGAAGTATGAACAGGTTGTCGTTGCTGTAGGCGTATACCAACCGGTGTTCCTGGTCAATCCTGCGTGACCAGAATCCTGAGAAGTTGCCTTTCAGGGGTTCTGGCTTTCCTGTACCTTCAAAAGGGGTACGCATGCATTCTTTAATCAGTGTTCTTAGTTTCCTGGCTTTTGGCTTGTCGTGGTCGAGCCAGTATTGAACGTCTTCCCATGCTTCTTCAGACCAGCTTAACGTGATTTTTTTCAGGGTGCTCATAGTTCAGGCAGATCCCTGATGATGCTTTTATTGGTTTTGAATTGTTCTGCGGCCGATTTTAACCGTCGGGCATTTTCAGGGGACGAGAGTAAATACAGGGTTTCCATAAGGCTGTCGTAACTTTCCTTCGACATCACGACCGCATCTTCTGCATCACGCCGGTGAACGATGGTGTGGGTCGCATCATTGACAACGCTGTCCAGAACCGCTTTCAGGTTTTTTCTCATTTCCGTGTAGGAGACTACATTCATTGTATTTCCAGATACCTGTACGTTTTAAAGTACAAGTATAATCCTCTTTCGTTAATTGGCAAGCGGGGCAGTGTCTGGTCAGCTCTCAGGCTTTGCTCAGGATCTGGCATCAGAGGGGCCACAGGCGTTTCGGATGTTTCCCTGTCTTTATTTGTCACAGCCGTACTCTCCGCTTTTTGTTGCTGATTTTGTCGATCCTGCCTTGCAGCAAGGTTTATACCTTGAGGTGCTTGAGTCTTATTTACGTGGTGAAGTTAGTAAGGTAGACGGTATCGCCCTGGCCTCCAGCTGTTTGCTGATCAATCGGGATTGGTTTATGGCCATCGGTGGATTTCGGGACGAGTTTGCCGGGCACGGCTGCGAAGATTTTGACCTGATTCATCGTCTGGCGGCGTTTTATCCCATTGGTCAGCGGCCTGATGAGTATTCTGACGATATGAAAAGTCAGTTTCCGTCAGAGTACCGGGGGTTTCGCCGTTACTTCAGTTATTATTCGACACCCTATCTGTTCAGCGGATCATTTCTTCTGCACCAGTGGCACCCGAGGCCTTTGACTCGTCAATACCACCGTAAACGAAAGGATAACGAAGCCCGGTTTGCGGAGATACTTCGGCATCCGGTTCTGATGCTGCCAGAACCTTTGGCCGGTTGCGTGAATGGTGGTCAGATTAGGCATTTATTGACAAGGGGTACTGTCAGTTCCGAATATAGGCTGCCAGACTTTGGCCAATGGCTACGAGAGCAACAAGAACAGGCGGGTTATCCTGTCAGCTGGTATTCCGGTTTTTTTGGTTATCGGGTTGGTGTGAAAAAAGCATCAGGTACCCCCTGGCGCAAATTTAGAAAACTGCTGTTAAACCCGGGTGCGTTTTTTCGTGACGCTATTTTACGAAAAAGCGGTAAGTAATTTCAAATGATGGACAATGAAAGGGCAATACAGTCAACATTGAAGCCCTGCTGACTCTCAGTGAGTAGGTAGGCGACAGTTTTTAACAGGCGGCTCAGATTGGAATTTTCCAAGACAGATGTCCCGAAAGCTGAACTTCAGGCCGCCTTTGTCTGGGATCAGATATCCAGATGAATACCAGCGGTGAAGCCCTTGATGGTGTCTGAATGACCGCCAGAAACCGGGGTCATATATGGTCCGCCCCGCGATGCAAGGAAAACGAAGCCGGGTCTTGTTTTTTGCATAAGTATTGCCACTTGATTACGAAGGCCGGTTCCGATAACTTCCGGGCATCGTCCATCCAGGGCATTATGAAGCGTATCAAGGCCAAGGGTATTGGGGTTGTTGTGTATGAGCTGGTACTGGATGAGCCGGAGTTTTATCACTCCCGGGTGATTACCGATCTGGACGAGTTCAAGCAAACCGCCGATGTGATCGTTTCCAACCGCCTGGTGGATGAGCTGGCCGATGTGCTGGATAAAGTGTATACCCGAGACCTGTTCGGTTCCGATTAAAAATTACCCGATGATGTTGTTGCAGCGTTTTAAATGCTTTTGCCTTCTGATTTCAGGATCAAAACGCCTTGCCCTGGTTCCTGCAGGAATGCCTCAATAATCCCTTTGTAAAGTAATGCTGCTTTTATCTGATCGGCGTTGAGATTCGGGTGGTCAGCCAGAATCTCTTCCTGACTCATACCCTCAGCCAGCATTTCAAGAATATCGGTAACGGCCAGCCTGGTGCCTTTGATGCAGGGTTTACCAAAACGCTTGGCCGGGTTTTGATCTATGTAGTGCAAGTAATTGTCACTCATTGGTTTATTTTCCTGTGGGTACGAAAACGGGGTCAAGCCCTGAGGCTGTCGGACTTTACCGGGCTCATAAGGATTTCGTAGTCGAGTCTATTCTTAAGCGCGATTCCCTTTGTTGAAATCACCCAGAGCAACGGTAACCGCTGCCGAATCAGAGTATGGCTTGCTGGTTATCTGGCAGTGAATGACATCACCTTTACTGACGCTTGTCAGAACCAGATGATCGGGTAATTTCAGGTTGCCGTGATTACCGACGGTGGCTTTGTCGGTCTGTAACATGTCCCTGCTCTCTGTTATCTGTATCAATCAACTCCAAGATAGCTTAGTTCCTGACGGGGTGTAAACCGGGGGCAGGGTCATGGGGTCTGGGCTTGATTCTTGAATGAAGTCAAGAAAAATCTTTCCAGCACGGCAGCTGAAAATCACTGTCGTGAAAGTCTGGTTCGGATCTTTGCCCTCGTTCCCATGCTCCACGTGGGAATGCATGCCCAATATATCAGTGGGCTACCCGGTCTGAGTCATATACATTGAATGTCGTATAAAATTCCACGGTGACCGAGGTAATTAACAGATATGCAAATTGCAATCGCAGGCACAGGCTACGTAGGCCTGTCCAACGCCGTTTTATTAGCACAACACAATCAGGTGATTGCCGTTGATATCATTCCCCAGAAAGTGGAGTTGATTAACGACCGCCTATCGCCCATTGTGGATGCGGAAATCGAAGAGTTCCTGGCCAACCGGGAACTGAATCTCAGGGCGACCACTGACCCGCAGCTGGCCTATGCTGATGCGGAGTATGTGATTATTGCCACACCAACGGATTATGACCCGAAAACCAATTATTTTAATACCGCTTCCGTTGAGGCGGTGATTAAACAGGTGATGACGATTAATCCCAATGCGGTGATGGTGATCAAATCCACCGTTCCCGTAGGCTATACCCAGCGCATTAAAGCGGAGCTGGGCTGTGACAATATACTCTTCTCACCGGAATTTCTGCGGGAAGGTAAGGCACTGTACGACAACCTCAATCCCTCCCGGATTATTGTGGGTGAGCAGTCAGAGCGGGCAGAACGATTTGCCCAACTATTGGTAGAAGGTGCGGAGAAAACCGATATCCCGGTACTCTTTACCGACTCCACCGAAGCGGAAGCCATCAAGCTGTTTTCCAACACCTACCTGGCCATGCGGGTGGTGTATTTTAATGAGCTGGACACCTACGCCCGAGGTGCATGGTCTGGATGCCCGCCAGATTATCAAAGGGGTGGGTTACGACCCACGGATCGGCGGCCACTACAACAACCCCTCGTTCGGCTACGGCGGTTACTGCCTGCCCAAGGATACCCGACAGCTGCTGGCCAACTATCAGGATGTACCCAACAATATTATTGGTGCCATTGTGGATGCCAACACCACCCGCAAGGATTTTGTCGCCGAGTCCATTCTCAAGCGCAAATCACAGGTGGTGGGTATTTATCGCCTGATTATGAAAACGGGTTCTGATAACTTCCGGGCATCGTCCATCCAGGGCTTTTAAAATCGCATGACGATTTTGTTACAGGATTTAAGGGTTAAAGCGTTAAAAAAAAAACGTTGTAACACTTTAACGCTGTAACGTTTCCATCGTTGCAACCTTCTTAACCATAAATTCTTCCGGTGTGAATACCGGGATTTCGGCTAACCGAAAGTCTTTGGTGTTGCGGGTGATGATGGCTTCGGCTCCGGCCTGTATCGCTGCAGCGTACAGTACGGCATCTTCGAAATCGCTAAACCCGCTATCAAGGGCGTGCATTAATATGGCCTGATCCACCGGTGCTACCTGATAAATTTGTAACAACTTTTTGAGGGCGGCGCTGCCTTTGGCTTTGCCGATGGTTTTACAGGTGAGGTAGTGAATGGTGGTCAGTGTTGTGGCGCAGAGTATACCATTGAGTGTTCTGCGCTCCACTCTGCCCATGATGGATGAAGAGTGAGCCACAAACGGTTCCCGTTCAAACAGGACATCCAGAATAACGTTCGTATCCACCAGAATCTTCATAGATATTTGTCTTCCAGATGTTTTTTGTAGTCCTTTTCTGCATCGTGTTCCTGACTATCGGCCAGCAATCCTTTCAGGCTCTGGGTTAATGGTGGTAATGGTTCGTCTTCCATCTCATGGCGGGTTAGATCGGCAAAATAGTCAGCCACCAGTTGCGACAACGATTTGCCATGTTGTGCCGCGTATTTTTTCGCATTGTTGACCAGTTCACCTTCTACCCGAAGCGTGAGTTTATGCATGATGATTACCTTGGCGTATCTTTTTTTAAAATAGTACGTCAGATAGTGAAATTCATCCATGGCATCGCTGAAAAAAACACAGTGTAAGCGTTGAAGGTTTAACGATTGAACGTTTCATCCATACCCGAAAACCGGGGTCGGGTCTTGAATCTTGCATGAAGTCAAGGAAAATCCTTCCCAATCCAGCAATTGAAAACCAAGGGCTGGTGCAGTTTTTCTCTGTGAAGGCCGGTTCCGATAACTTCCGGGCATCGTCCATCCAGAGCTTTTAAAATCGCATGACGATTATGTTACAGGATTTAAGGATTAAAGCGTTTAAAGAAACACTTCAACCCTTTGTAACCTTTTAACATTTACCGATACGGACTTTCCGAGATAACCAACGAGCCTGTTTTTGAGCTTTATGCCGCTTCAGGCTTGTTCAGTTGTCCGGCAGCGTCTATTTTTTGATGGAGGCTGGCGGCGCTGAACTCCAGGCCGTTAGGCCAGCAAAGCGCACCTAACTCTATAAAATAGCGTTTAAAGTACTCTCTTTCTTTTAATGGTAATGTCAGGCTGGTTGATCGCTTGATCATTGAAGAAAAATCCATAATGCCATGGCTTCCGTCAGAAAAATGTAATTCTAACTGGTTGCTGTCTATCCATTTGGCTTGGGTGATTTTAATCATTGTCTGCTCCGGGTATTCTTTCCAGTGGTTCCAGGCGGGTCGCTTTCTGCCAGTTCGCTAATAATGCTTTCTGGTGATTGTCGCACCACTCACGAATCAGCCGCTCAGCTTTTTTGGGGATATGCCCCTGTAAGATTTTACCATCACTTATTTGTATCAATGCCTCGTTCCCCTGGTACTCAGCGTGGATATGCGGGGGAGCATGATCATCATGGTACATGCGGATATATATTCCAAAAAAGCTTGATATTACTGGCATCACTCAGCCTCAGTTATAAAGATACTATGTCAGAGTATAGTGATTCCAACGCTGGCGGTGTTGCTGATTAATGCCGGTGATTTCCAACCTCAGGATTTTGCCTGTTTCCATCCAGAGCATCATGAAGCGCATCAAGGCCAAGGGCGTTGAGGTGGTGGTGTATGAACCGGAGTTTTTCAATTCACGCGTGATCAACGATCAGGATGAATTCAGGCAGACCGCCGATGTAATCATCTCCAACCGCCTGGTGGATGAACTGGCCGATGTGCTGGATAAAGTCTATACCCGGGATCTGTATCGGATCGGGTTGATAAAATCGCTGTTGCGACTTTCTTAAAGACCTTAAAGAGCGTTTCAGGGTTATTAACCGTTCAGATAGGTGTCTGGCCTTGTGGCAATACTGGGGGATTTTTGTAGTAGTTTTTTATCCCAGGTGACCAGTGGGCAGTCTAAGGTTTCTGCCAATACCACAAATAACGCATCGTAGGCTGGATGTTTTGAATAAACGGCTACTTCCAGAGCTTTGAGCCATAAACGCTCGCTGCTGGTTACCGACGTGATCAGGGCTTCGGCTCTTTCGGTTGCCTGTATTGCCTGTTGCAGGCTCAACTGCTGATGGGTTACCCATTGCCAGGCCACATTGCAGAACTCAGCCCGGAACAGATCAGGAACATGGATGTTCTTTGTTTTTTTCAATACGGCCAGGGCTTCCTGCCGGTGCACGGGTTCATTAAACAGTGCATAGGCAAAGACCATGGTGTCGATAACGGCAGTGGTCATGGTCGGCCCTCATGTCGCCATGCATCCATGTCTTTGGCGGAGGTTTCCGGTAGTTCTTTCCAGCTTTGTTTTATGGCTTTGATCAGATCAGACTTTTGTTGATAGCGAGCTTCAAGCAGTTCCCGGACTTCTTGCTCCATCGAGCGGTTGCTTGCTTTGGCACTGGCTTTTAGTCGTTCAATCAGTTCGTCCGGCAGGTTACGGATGGTCAGGGTTGCCATGGCTATTGCCTCTTTAAAATATGTGATCTATTACCAATGCTAGCACATTGCTAGCATGCAGTGATTTTGTTCTACCAATCGAAACCCGGGGCCTTTTTGGATCGGATTAATCAGATGTTCAAGCGTCGAAGGTTTAAGCCTTTAAACGCTGTAACGTTGAACTTTTTAACCTTGAAACATTCCCTTTCAGGCCATTCCCAACCATAACGCCATCAGTCGGGTGACTTCTGTCAGTTCCTGTTGACTGAGTGAGCCGATGGTTTTGCCGATTTTGTCGGCTTTTATCGTGGTGATTTTATCGATCATCACCTAGGAGGCTGACCGAGAATAAGTCGGTTAGTTCTCCGAATTTTGTCACAATTTAAGACCGTTCAAAAAACAAACAGTTATTTGCCCTGAATTTGTCCATTTTCCTTAAAATGGGTCCTTTCAGGGCTCTTATGCTGCTTTTTTAACCTTTTTTAAATCATCAAGACGGATTGACCCCGTTGATGCCGCTTTCGCAAATTTTTTCATGTTATGCGCTGTGCATACCAACGAAAATTCCGCTGCTACCTTTTCTTTGCCTCTTAGACTAAAGCTCCGAAAACCGGAATTCTTTATCTGGCCAAAAGGTGGCTCCGCAATGACCTTGCGCCGCTCATAAACGGTTTTTGCTTCTGCTGTTTCCATTTTCTTGTTCATGGCCTGGCGGATGGGTTCAAACTTGTCCGTACGAATAACGCGGCCCGCTTCCTTTTTTGAATTGCTGCACCTTGAGCGATAAGAACATTCCTTGCACACGCTTTTATTGGCTCGATAGCTCTTTCTTTTTGCCACGCTTCCGGGTTTGGTTATCAACCGCTCTCTGGCCGGACAAATGAACGCATCGGATTGCTCATCATAGATGAAATCGGCTTTGACAAACTTCCGGTCAGAGCTCTCCAACGATTCTTCTGCGGGCTTCTCTGTCTTGTCTGTGGCGATATAGCCATCAATATTTCGCGCTTCTACGGCATGGAGATTCGGCCCGGAAAAATAGCCATTATCCATGCTCATTTTATCCACAGCCGCGCCATCGGTGGCTTCCGCAAGCGCGGCCAATGCCGGCTCGACTTCCTGTACATCATTGGCATGCTGGCTGATGTGTTGACCAACGATGATCTGGTTATCCGCATCCACACAGATTTGAGGGTTGTAGCTGTACTCACAATAGCCTTTCTTCGTCATCATTCGGGCATCGTGATCAGCAAAACTGATTTGTTTTTTGTCGTCTATCGGCTTATCGGGGTTCAGCGCTTTTTCCCGTTTTCTCCAGTGCTTCTCTTGCGGTTTTTATCTTTTTCAGACGATCCTGTTTAAACTGCAAGTCTTCAGGAATCGTATAGCCATTGGCTTCTTTGTAAAGATCGTCGTCTTCCTGATCGTGCTGGCTGGCTTTTTTGATGAGTGCATCAATCTCGGCACTGAGCTCAGCCTCTTTTGCTTTCAGTCTGCCGTAGCTCATGGCTTTATGCTTTGAACTGTTAGCCTTGAATTTCGATCCGTCCAGGCTGATGTGCCCCAGAGATGCCATCTGAAGCTCCATCGCCAGCTTAACGGATTGCTTGAAGCAGTCGTGGAAAAACGACAGATTGTCTTTACGGAAATCACCCAGAACTCTGAAATTCGGGCAATTCATTTGAGAAATATACATGAATGCCAGGTCTTGCCGACAACGTCGCTCAATCTCGCGGGAGCTGAAAACGCCGTGGCTATAGGCGTAGATCAGGATGGATACAATCAGTTTCGGCGGATAGGCGTGCTGGCCAAGGTGGTGATATTTTTTCTCAACTTCCGAAGTATCCAGGCCCTGAAAGAGAGTTTCATAAACGAAACAGTCGTGATCTGCCGGTAGCAGGTCAAAAATATTGGTTGGAAACAGCAGGTGCTGATCAAACTCAATCGGGCTGTCCTTGAATTTTGGTGGTCGTAACATTTGGCATCAATGCATTATATTTAAGGACTTATCATAACGGAAAAGTCTATTCTCGGTCAGCCTCCTAGGAGGTTTTGTTGAGCCCGTTGTCTTTACTGTCGGTGTAGCGGAAATTGGTAGACATAACGCCTCCTTGGCTTACGTTTGCAATCATGTTGATTGTGTTACATGTAACGTAGCGGGCGGGGTATTAATGTCAACTTGATGTGAAAATCACGGGAGATTTTATTGAAGGGTTAAGGTTTATGCGGTTAAAACGCTTTAACCTTTGAACGGTTTAACCTTCTTTTGCTGTGTGGTAGTGATAAATCCAGCCAGAACCGGGATATTGCCCTGGCACAAAGGCTGGTTAAGGAGATTGATGATGAATGAGCCCGTTTATGACTATGACCCTGCTGATTACCTGAACAGCCCTGAAGAGATTGAAGTATTCCTTTCGGAAGCCTTTTCCACGGGGGATTCTGGATATATAGCCAAGGCAATCGGTGTTGCTGCCAGGGCTAAAGGCATGGCAGACGTTGCCAGAGAGACCGGGTTGTCAAGAGAGCAGCTTTACCGTTCTTTCAGTGAGCAGGGGAATCCGACCCTCAAAACATTATTAGTGGTTTTACAGGCACTGGGGTTGAACCTGAAACCTTCTTCGATATAGGAAAACCGCTCTTGCGGTTTTGTTACAGAGTTTAAGGTTTAAGCGTTTAAAAGAGCGTTCACTTCTTTGGCGTTGTAACGCTTTCACTTTGCAACGCTTTAACATCCGTGATTCAACGGGCCTGATGCGTTTCCATATATTTTCTCAGCAAATTGTTGATGCGGGTCTGGTATCCCTGCCCCTGCCCCTTGAACCATTCCAGAACGTCGGCATCCAGTCGGATAGTCACTGGTTTTTTCACCGGCAGGTGCAGCTCGGCCTGTTGGAAAAATTCATCGTCCAGTTCAGGTATATCAGAAGTGTCGATGTCCTCGTCACTCATGGCATTGAGGCGCTCCCAGTCAGTACCGGATGTTTTCTTCATAGTGTTGAACCTCTTTCCTGGTGGCTTTTCGGGCTGAGATGATCCGCAGTACATCATCCACTCGTTCGGTGTAGACCACTACGCCGGTGAGGCGGTGAATACGGCCAATGGCTACCCAGCGTTCTTCGCCATAATCGGCCCGATCATCGACCTTGCTGAGCATGGGGTGATTGAATATATCGACAGCGTCCTCAAAGGCAATGCCGTGTTTGCGAATATTTGCCTGATTCTTTTTTTCATCCCACTCACATTGCATGGTGATGCTGGTATTTACATTTGTACATACATTTAAAGGCTAGCACTTATTTGAGCAAATGAAACCAATGAATATTCCCTCGTTCCCATGCTCCGAGGCTATCGCAAAAGGTGTTCAAACAAGAAATAAACTCAAAGCCGTCATCTCCGCGAAGGCGGAGATCCACCGTACGTGGTGGGTTCCCGCCTTCGCGGGAACGACGTTGCTGAGATGTTTTGGTGCTCATACCCTTTTGCGACAGCCTCAGGGACCGTGGTAAACATTTTAATGCTTCAATTATATAGAATAATTGGTATGTGTTTGCGGTAGTGGATAAAGTCTTTATCTGTTGTCAGTACAGGGATCTGGTGTTTGATGGCCATTGTAGCAATAAGAAAGTCGGTATGAGAGCCCTGAACCCCATTCCTGCGACAGATGTTGGCTTGAGTCGCCGCGCTGATATAGTCCATTTCAGAAATGGGCAGCAGATCAAAGGCACTGAGTTTGTCACACAAGCGTGTGAATTGAGCCTCATGCTTAATGCCGGTTAACACTTCCTGCAGTATTGGCCCGATCATCACGGCCCGGTGCTGACGGATTAATCGCTGCAACAGGATGGCTTCTTCGGGTACGGATTCAGCATTACGTCGACGCAGTGCAGCAGACCATACGCAGGTATCTACCAGCACCATTATTTTCCAGGGGCCTCCTTTTGGGAGGCCTGATCGTCGTGGTAATCAATGGTGCCGAAATCATCCAGCAGTTCCAGCTGCTTGCGATGGCGAATAAACTCGGCAAGCGCTTCATTAACGGCCGCCTTTTTGGTTTTATAGCCACCCAGCTGTTGAACCTGGGCAATCAAGTCATCGTCTATCGCAAGGTTTGAAGGCATATCATCAACTCCTACACAATGCTTTACACAAAAACAGTCTAGCCTGTCTGCTTATTCATTACCAATGTCTGCAATGTTTCAACGCTGTAACACTTTAACGCTTAAGACTTTCCAGAAACTGCTGCGGTGTCATCACCGGCAGGTTTTGTGTTTTATAGTCTTTTATGTTGCGGGTAATGAGCAGGTTGGCACCCCCACTTTGTGCGGTGAAGTATTGAATACCGTCTTCAAAGTCTGTGAACGTGGAGTGCAGGGCGGTTTCCAGACTGGCTTCCGAAGTGGTCATTACCCTGAGCAGACTTTTGAGTGTTTGCAGTGCTTCCCTTGCCGCCTTCTGGCCTTTGATTTTTCGGAGAATATAAAAGACATTGGCAAACACCAGCACCGAGGTTGCACCATAATATTCACCGGCCTGAATTCGGGAAAAAATAGTGGCACTTTGTTGAAACCAGGGTTCCCGCTTGGTCAGTAGGTCCAGTACGATATCGGCATCCAGAAACAGGGTGGGGGTCATTGGTATTTGTCCTGCAGAAAATCGCTATAGTCTTTGGCGTCTTCCAGCTCTTTTTCGCTGATTATCCCTGCCAGCTCGGCGACTGCACCTGTGAGTTGTGGTGCCTGAGGATTTTCTGTCCGGGGTAAGCTTTTCAAATAGTTCTCCACCAGTTTTGATAAGCTTTGCTGCTGCTTCGCGGCGTAGGCTTTGGCTTGCTGCACCACTTCAGGATCAACCGTCAGGGTTAATTTGTTCATTTTGTTACCCCACTATAATACGTATCATTTTTTTAAATTAGTACGTATTGGAGCCGTTGACAAGGTAAAAATCACTGCGTGATTTTGTTTAAACGCTGTAACGCTTTAACTTTCTTACAGAGATTTTATGTTAAAAAAATGCCTTTTCCCCGCCGCCGGTTACGGTACCCGCTTTCTCCCGGCCACCAAGAGTATGCCCAAAGAGATGATGCCGGTGGTTTCAAAACCACTGATCGAATACGGGGTTGAAGAGGCCCTGGAAGCCGGGCTGGCGGATATCTGTATGGTCACCGGTCGGGGCAAACGTGCCCTGGAAGACCATTTCGATGCCAACTACGAGCTGGAACACCAGATTGCCGGTACTGATAAGGAGTCCCTGCTGACCAATATCCGCCAGCTGATTGATCAGTGCTCTTTCTCTTATACCCGGCAACGGGAGATGAAAGGGCTGGGCCACGCCATTCTCAGTGGTGAATCGCTGATTGGCGAACAGCCCTTTGGCGTGGTGCTGGCGGATGACCTGTGCATTAATCCGGACGGCCCTGGCGTGTTGTCGCAGATGGCTCAGCTCTACAAACAGTTTCGCTGCTCTATTGTAGCGGTGATGGAAGTGCCGGAGAACGAGGTGCATAAGTACGGGGTGATTGCCGGGCAGGCCATCTCCGATGACCTGATCCGGGTGGAAACCATGGTGGAGAAGCCGACTAAAGAGGATGCGCCCAGCAATCTGGCCATTATCGGCCGCTATATTCTGACCCCGGATATTTTTGACCTGATTCGTGATACCCAGCCCGGTAAAGGTGGTGAGATCCAGATTACCGATGCCCTGATGATGCAGGCCCAGCGCGGTTGTGTGCTGGCCTATAAGTTCAAGGGCAAGCGGTTTGATTGTGGCAGTATTGAGGGCTTTATCGAAGCGACCAACTATTGCTACGACAAATTGTATTGAAAATCGCAGGGCGATTCTTTTGAAGTTTACCGCGTTTAAACGCATCAACACTTCAACGCTGTAACCTTTGATATTCCCCAAGGAATCAAAAATGAGATTAGGCATCGCGGCCATTTTCAAAAATGAGCACCCCTACATTATTGAGTGGCTGGCCTTTCATCGACTGATGGGCTTTGACCGTTTTTTTATTGCGGACAACGACAGTGATGATGGCTCCTCGGAGTTGCTGGCTGAGCTGCACGATGCCGGTCTGATTACCCGTGTGCGGTTCCCGACGCCGGGAGGTGGTGCTCCCCAGGTGCCTGCCTATAATGCCTTACTGGCACAATTTGGCCATGAGGTGGACTGGCTGGCGTTTATTGATGCCGATGAGTTTATTGTGCCTGAGCCGGGTTGGTCGGTGCGGGATATTTTGTCGCCGTTGAGCGATGACGCCCGGGTTGGCGCTATCGGTATGAATTGGGCGCTGTTTGGTTCCTCTGGCCATCAGCAGACAGAGCCGGCCCTGGTGACCGAGCGGTTTACCATGAGGGCGTTTCAGAACCAGGGGGTGAACCGCCATATCAAGACGATGGTAAAGTCTGTCTGTTGCCGCTTGATGGAGAACCCCCACAAAGCTCAGCTGAGTGCCGGGCATTATGTTTACCCCGATGGGGCTGTGATGGCTTTTGACCCGAAGCATCCGGACGGGATGAGTGAACGGGTCTGCTGGGCCGGGTTGCGGGTCAATCATTATGTGATCAAATCCTATGAAGAGTTCAAGACCCGCAAACAGCCCCGTGGGCGGGCAACGACCAATAGCCAGCGGCTGGACCGGTTTTTTACCCAGCATGACCTGAACGATGAAACCTGCACCTGGCTTGAACCCTGGCTCCCTTCCCCGAACCGGGAGGTGGACGGAATTCTGGACCGGTTGGCGACCTGTCAGGCCAGCCCCGGATGGCTGCCCCGGCTGAAGCGTCGTGAGCAACGGGTATGGTGTCGGTTTCACCCGTCACCGGCATTTCAGCTGCAGCCGGTCAATCATCTGTTGCGGGCGGCAGGGCATTACCAGTGGCGTGCGGTGGGGGATGACCCCTGCTTCCGGCTGAAACCCCAGGGCGGGTTTCGTTCGGGCTGGTTTATGCTGTCGGTCCAGGTTCGCAGTTCGGTGACGCGTATGGAAGCGAAGCTCTATGTGGATTATGGCAACGGGTTTGTTGAGGAGGAGGCCATTACCCTTCCGTTACTTTCCGGCAAGCTGGCTAAACGGGTGGTTTATTTTCCGAAGAAGCCCCTTCGACTGCGTTTTGACCCGCTTGAGCAACCGGGGTTTCTGACAGTGAACCATATTTCCATGAGTCGGCTGACGGAGGGGTTTGCCCGTAAGCTGATGAGGAAAAAGTTATCAGCCCGTGGGATGGCGGTCAGTGAGCCGACTTCTGATGCACAGTGGCTGCAGGTGTATAACCAGTGCTTTCAGCCCTGTCAGCGGGGCATTGCCTATGAACAGTGGCTCAAGACCCACGAGTTACTGCCATTATCATCAGCCGCAGTAGAGGATGCCCTGACGGGGCTGACTTTTAAGCCCGTTATTTCTCTGGTGATGGCCACTTACAATGTAAGCGCCAATATAACCAGCGTTATAGCCAATCCCAACAGATCTGCTTATTCTTGAGCCGCCTTCACTGCCCAGGGCAGAAGCTGTTCCAGTTTCTCAATCGTGTCAGCGTAAGGCAGTTCTTTTAAAATGTGGCTCAGGTATTGGAAAGGCTCCAGCCCATTGCCTTTTGCGCTTTCAATCAGGCTGTAATAGATGGCACTGGCTTTGGCACCCTTGGGTGTGTCTGCAAAGAGCCAGTTCTTGCGACCAAGAGTGAAGGGGCGGATAGCATTTTCCGCCGCTGCATTACTGATATTGATATCCCCATCTTCACAGTACACGACCAGTTTCGGCCATTGGTTCAGGGCATAGCTCATTGCTTTATGGGTCAGGCTGTCAGGTACCAGCCGGGTGATGTTTTTCTGTAACCACTGGTGCAGGTCATCCAGCAGGGGCTTGCTCTCCTGTTGTCGCCGAGTCTTCTTTTCCGGAGCAGTCAGGCCTTTGATGGCCTCTTCAATGGCATACAGCTTGCGGATTTTACCCAACGCAACATCGGCTTTGCTGACCTTGCTGTTCTTCACCTTCTTGCCCGGTTTGGCTTCGCCTTTTTTGGCATCGGTGAATTTACGGCGTACATGATCAAAGCAGCCAACCTGGATAATGCCTTCTTTTTTGCACACGGCGCTGTAACTGGCATAACCGTCAGTTTGCAGGTAACCGCTAAACCCTTCGAACAGGCGCAGGGGAACCTCCTTGCCTCTGGAAGGATCGTAATGGAACAGCACCGCCGGTTGCCCCGGTGGACCACCCCGTGTCACCCACATATATTTATCAGAGTGGAGTGATTTACTGAGTTCCTTGAGCACCTGAACCCGGGTCTCATCGGCATTCATGATATGCCCTGTGCGCTGATGGTCTTCCATCAGGTTGATCAGTGGCTGCAGCTGCAGGGATAACCGGATCATCCAGTTGGCCATCGTCGTCCGGGTGATGGAGCCACCATAACGAGCCAGTATCTTTTCCTGCCGATACAGTGGCAGGGCATCGCAATATTTGGCACCGATGATCCAGGCCAGCATGTTGACGGTGACCGCCGATTTTGGAATGGGGTGCTTTGGGAGTTCAGCGGCTTTAATGACGCGTTTTTCGTGAGATTCTCCGCCCTGTTCATCCTTCACAATGAATACGGCTTTTTCCTGCATAATCTCCTTGACCTGAACCCTGGCAGGAATAATATCCAGTTCTTCCCGGACTTTGGTGAAGAAGGTCTCAATGGCACCCTGCTTTTCTTCTTCGGTCAGTTCAATACGTTCCTGGACTCTCGGCAGTGACGGCGACAGAGGTTGACGCCCCTTGCGTTTCTTTGGGGGCTTTGGACTTTCCTCTGTTTCTTCCTGAGCATCTTCATCCGGATCAACGGCACAGTCCGTTAATTCTGCTTCATTGAAGATTTCACCCTGACCACTGAACTTTTCAGAGCTTCGACCGTAAAGGCGGGCACGTTCCAAACGCAGGTATTCTTCCAGAATAGCGATGCGTTTTTTCTGCTCTTCGATGACAAAAGACTTTTTCTGGATAATGTCGTCTTTCTCAAGAATGACATTGTCTTTTTCGAGAATGACACCGTCCATGGCCTGGATGGCCTCAAGTAAGGCCTCCAGATCCAAAGCTGTTTCAGCGCTTCCTGCCAGTAAACTCAGGGCGGATTTTGGCTGATAAATGAGGGTGTCAATGGGTGATTTCATAGCCGATATTTTACCATAAGCGGCTGAGTTTTAAGACTAAAAACAGCTTTCGTAATGTCTTTTTTTATGGGGTTTCATCGCACTGAGATTATAGCCATCAAGCAGCCAATTGAGCTGTTGGCCTGTTAAGGCTAACAGTTCGTCATCGGGCTTTGGCCAGTGGAACTTATCCTCTGCCAAGCTCTTGTAATAAAGCACAAAACCATTATCTTCCCAGAACAAGCACTTGATTTTATTGCGATGACGGTTGGTGAAGGCATAGAGGTGACCATCAAAAGGGTTATGCCCAAGTTCCTGCTCGATCAGTACCGCCAGCCCCTTGAAGGACTTTCGAAAATCGATGGGATCCCGATAAAGGTAGACCTCAGGCAAGCTGGACGACGGGCGCATTACAGGTTGATTCATCGCAGCAATCCAATCAACTCACCAGCCAGAGCGAGGTTTTGATGATTAATCCCGGAAACACTGAGCCCACTGGGCAATGATACCGTTAAAGGGGATGATTCTTCGCAAGTTTGACTCTGGTTCTGCGTCAGGGAAACGGGCACAAAGGCAGAAACAGTTTTTGATGATAAAGCAGGAGCTTTCCCAGTCCGCAACTTCTTTTTCCAGTATCCAAGTTGTGATGGCTTAACGCCGTTCTGTCGACTCCAGGCATTTTGGCTCAACCCGGAGTCATGCCAGGCTTCGACTCGTTGCTGCCATTGTTCCCGGGTAGTTTTTGGATTGTCCATCGGAGCCTCCGTGTAATCAGAGACCTTATGATTCCTTATCAGCGTTTAGCCGGGTAGAACGTGGGTTATTTTGGCGCTTACGAACCAGTGCCTTGTTTTTACCTAAGTCGTATATCCCATGAGGTATAACCTTGCCATTACTCTGGCTGGGAAAATCGTGATCGTTGACAATCGTTGGCTCAATAGCATCCGTTACTCCTGCGCGATAGAAATTGCCCAACATCTCCTTCTTTTTGGTGTCCATGCTAAGTACTGGTTTGCCTGCATCCAAATACTCCTGTATCAATCTGTTTATATTCTTAAATTGAGCGTCGCGATCTTTGTTATGGCCCATCGTCTTCTTTTTTTGAAGCTGACGACGGCGAAATCCTTGTTCATAAAGCACCTTGGAAACTACATTCTTACTTGCTGGAGTGTCTGTCTTCTCAAGTTCCCGGGAAATATCTCGACGGGAGAGATTTGTCCATCGGACTTCCTGTCGCATTGGATCACCTGCGGTATGGTCGTGTAGAATGCGGAGCACGTTATCAACCAAATTTGGACATACCACCGTTAGTCTTCTTCTTCCCCCCTCTTACGAATCCGATTCGTAGTGAGCTGTTCTTCAGAATTAAGTTCAGTTATTCCATGAACGACAGTCTCCCGATGGCAGCCCAATAATTGAGATATGTACTGGATACCTCCATGACCCAACTTCACTGCTTCAATAGCAGCGTACCTTCTCCGATCTCGCTCATTGAGTGAACAGAAAAAATCCATCATCTGAGCTTCAACTACTTCTGAATAATTACCCATAACCGCTCGCACAGGAAAGAATCTCAAGGAAGATATTTATGGCTCTTTACTATAGGCGAAATGTAGGAATTATTTCAGGACAATTCCTTAATTGCTCCTTGTTGGAAGGCAAACCCGTTCTTTGTGTCATCCGAAATTCAGATTTTGTTGGGGTTGTCTGGTCAGGGTGACGAGATGGGTTGCCTTCTGAGCATGCCAGCCTTTTCTCAACGCGATGAAGTCCATACTGCAGCTCCATCTTCTCCATAACTTTTTCCCACTCCCGATAGTCACCATGAGGGTTATGGATTGTTCCTCTCTCATTGACTGTTGCGTACATAAGATGCACATGCAGATGTTCAGAATCGCCGTGAACCACATACAGGGTTGGGCGTTGGCCCGGAGCTATCTCTTTTAGAGAGTGCTGGGCTATCTGGCATGCTAAAGCTGGTGAAACTTTGCTGCTGTCGCTGGGATGGAAAGCTATCACTCTGTGCTCCCAGCCACTTTTGGGTGGCGCTTTTCCGGGGCGATGTTCGATGTTCCACTTTTCTATATCACTAATAAACCGCTTGGCAGCTTGTTTCGGATCAAGGAATCTGATGGCAGGAAAAGCATAATCAGTTTCGATTTTTAAAATGCGCTCGGATTGATGACTTTTCTGGAGTTGCTGAGCAGTTGTATTGGTTCTCTTGGCGTTTGGGTCCAGCATGTATTTTGCAACGCTGATCCCATCTTTACTGGTTCCGTTGATTTTTGCATCAGCGATCATGTTTGCTACCCTCTATTCCGATCAATGTCCCCAGTTGACTCACCAGCGCACGAATATCTTCTGTCAGCGGTAACTGTTCAGATTCTATAACTGCAAGTAAATCACTGAGCCCGTTGCCAACTTTTGCTACTGCTTGCAGGTGGTCGCGAGTGACCTGACGTGGGACGGTTTGCAATACATTGTTATCAACGCATACACGTACATACTCGGACAAGCTGAGGTTGCATTGTTCTGCTTTTTTTGCGAAATGCCGTTTTTCTGCGGCTGTTACGCGTAATTGAATGTGTGTGTTTTTCTTGATCTCCATGACTTGATATCCTGTTTGATATATGCATGCTATCAAGTTTTATTGAAGGAAAACTTTGGGTGGATAAAATAAATCTGACCATCCGGTTTCACATGGTGGTCAGGGGAAGTTTATTGGCTGGAAACGTTTTCATATTTCAGGAATAGTCTGAGAAGGACATCATTTAACTCAAGTAAATCATCGCAAGGCTGCAGTTCTTGTTTGCGCATCATATCGATAATCAAATCCAACTGAGTGCTAAAATCGTTAAAAATGATCTGGCGTTTTTCTTCTACAGAATCATGGTCATGCCTATTTGTGCTTTCATCAATTTTGATATCGAGCCCCAAGGCTTTGGCCGCGGTGACAAGGTCGGCTGTATTGTGAAATACTGACCAGCGCTGAATGAAGTTCATGCTCAAACAAATCTCCTTTTGTGATGTGCTCACTATACCGATAATAGGGCTGGAGAAACGTTAAGCCATAATTTTTTTGCGCGGGAGTGAAACGACTGCGCACTCCGCGATTGCACGCTTGCTATGCAGTGATGTCATGACACGGTAGTTTGCGTGTTGACATCACCCTTGCTTGCTCCCGCTTCCATAGATTTCTGACTGTGTTTTTTTACTTACTTCATCAATACATTCAGAAAAAGATTGATCACAAGCGTAGTGATAAATTCTAAAGGCTGGTCCGTCACCACTGACAAGCCATGATAAGCTGACGTGCTCTCTGTGGTGGATTGCATTCAAAATGTCCGGACCAGAAATATTCCCCTTTTTCATAGTTTCAGCAGCACCACGAGAGGCACCGAGAATAGTGGCCCAAGGGTAGATTTTTCGTCCGTTGAGCACTAAACGCAGTCGCTCACTAAAGTCAGTGTTATAGGGGAACAGAAAGCCAAATCATTATCTTCGGAAGTATTCTTTTATTAGGATTTGTGACTAAGAGACAGGCGCAGGGGGGGGGCTTCATGTGATTGTTTTGGCGTTGGGGCGTGATGGTGGAGTTTCTTTAGAGCCTACCGAAGCGAAGGTGATCAGCAAAATTCTAGATGAGGTTTGCGTGGCATTGGAGGTCGATGACTGAATAACCGTTGAGTGCACCCTCTTAATATCTGGGGGATTTCTCTAGACTTGAGGCCTCCTCACAGAACAAATTTGATGCTCATTTCTGTTTAAGTAAGAAATCAGACAGAATTATGATAACAAAATTAATTGATTATCAACTGTGATTTCTATAGTTGATTGTATGTTGTTGTGTATTTATTCTCATTCAGGTGGCGTCGTTATATCTGCCCACATGGCATATGCTTTACGCTGCTCTTCCAGCCAGTCATGCTTGTTATAAACAGCCATTACACCTGTCAGAATATGTCCCAGCATTTTCTCCCTGACGGCAGCCAAACAGTATGCAGAGTTTGATGGCTATCACTGTATTTGGTGCTGCTCTGGATCGCTCGGTGGCTATCCAGATGTGTTGTGTTTCTCGCAAGGTTAAGACTCTGTCACCGATATCTGGAGGTATACCCACATCATCAGTATTGATGTCAAATAGGGGGAGGTGGCCAATCATCTTTCGGTTTTTACACCATCGAAAAAATGCTTTCCCACTTTTTAAGACGCTACCTGCCAGTTTGGCGTTGTACTCTCCAATACCATCCAACCACTCCAGCCATTCGTGATGTTCCACTTGGTCTATCTGTCTGTTGGGGAATAGAGGCTTGTAATGGCGGTTGAGTACGCTTTTATAGAGCGTTTGGGTTTTATCTTTCAGCTTGGAAGCGCGAACTTTAAGAAATTGGTCTACACAGTCAGCCGCAGTTACCACGGAATTTTCCTTTCTGCTGGGCCGCCAGGCATGTCTCGGGTCTAGCCCTTTGGAAAGGATTCCTCTAATCTCAGGGATCAGCTCCCTGGCATCTTTGAGCTTCAGATCCGGATATCGGCCCAGGGTTAAGCGAGCGGGTTTTTTTCTGAACCGGAAGCGGTATTGCCAGGAGATTGTACCCTTTTTGGAAATGCGGACACTGAGTCCGTCACGATCGGACAATTCTGGCTCACCACCGTAGGGTTTCCCCGCTATGCTGCGGAGTTTGGTATCTGAGAGGGGCATTTGGTCACTCGTGTATATATTTTGTTTTTATCATGTGTACATATTAGAAAAAAAGTCTGGCTATTGGAAATTATGTACGCCTATGTGTACACGACTGGTTATGAGGCAGGCTGAAATCTTGTTTTTATAAATGAAACAAAATGAAGGGTTGATTGGAGTTAAAGGGCTGATTTGCAAGGGTTTAGTGTTGATATATGAACGACAATGAGTGGTGTTGAAATGAAATCTTTTTATTTTCACGATTATGAGACTTTTGGCACTGACCCAGCACTCGACTGGCCAGCACAATTTGCCGGCATCCGAACGGATGCAGAGTTGAATGAGGTGGGCGAGCCGCTGAATATTTTTTGTAGGTTGCCGGAAGATCATTTGCCTAATCCTATGGCCTGCCTTGTCACCGGTTTGACGCCACAGAAGGTCAATGATAGGGGGCTGATTGAGCCTGAATTTATTCACCGGATTCATACTGAATTGATGGTTCCCGGTACCTGCACCCTGGGGTATAACAGCATTCGTTTTGATGATGAAGTGACCCGAAATATTCTCTATCGAAATTTCTATGATCCCTATGCCCGGGAGTGGCAGAACGGTAACAGCCGCTGGGATCTAATTGACCTGGTTCGGTTAACTGCAGCACTGAGGCCTGAAGGTATTGAGTGGCCTATGCGGGAAGATGGCTTCAAAAGTTTTCGGCTGGAAGAGATTACTGCTGCCAATGGTTTGGATCATGGTTCAGCCCATGATGCGTTGTCGGATGTTCGTGCCACCATTGCTCTGGCCAGGCTGATCCGGCAACAACAACCCAAGGTGTTTCAGTTTTATCTTGCTCATCGTGGTAAGCGTGAAGTTGCCGGATTGCTAAACATGGTCAGTCAGGAGATGGTTGTGCATGTGTCCGGCATGTTTGGTGCTCACCGAAATAACCTGGCAGTGGTGATGCCGTTAATTGATCACCCGGTCAATCGAAATGGTGTGGTTGTATATGATCTGTCAGTTGATCCAGCACCGTTATTGAGTTTATCAGTGGAGGAAATCAGGCGACGGTTGTTCACTCCATCAGATCAGTTGGGAGACGGTGAAGAACGAATTCCATTGAAGACCATCCATATTAATAAATGTCCGGTGATCGCCCCCCTGGGTGTTTTGAGGGCTGAAGATCAGGAGCGTCTCGAGCTGGATCTTGCCAGATGTGAAGTGCACAGAAGCCAGCTAATGGCAGATTCAGAACTGGCGGCCAAGCTTCGGGAAGTCTTTTCCGAGTCTCCATCGAATAAGCATAGTGATCCGGACCAGATGATTTATTCCGGTGGTTTTTTCTCCCCCGCAGATCGTAATGAAATGAGTCGTATTTTAACTGCGAAACCATCGGAGTTAACCCAGCTTGGGCTTTCTTTTTCAGATAAGCGCCTTGACGAAATGCTGTTTCGTTATCGTGGGCGGCACTATTTTGAAACGCTGGATGAAGAAGATCAGCTGCTTTGGAAAAAGTATTGCCATGAGCGATTATCCGGGCAGTTGCATCCAGATAATGATTACTTATTAACACGTAATCATTTTTGGGATGAATTGAGATCCGCTCAAGAGATGGTTGAGGGAAATATGGAAAAACAAAGCCTGCTAACGCAGTTGTCCGACTACGTGAATGGTTTGCCAGCGTAGGCTGTGTATTGGTAAACCACTGAATGTTTTACTGGGTATAAAATTAAGGCGTCAGTAGCAAGGTATCGAAATAATAAAGTGCCGCATAAACACAGGAGTGTGCTTATGCGGTTTGGAATGAGTGCTTTACTACAAGATTAAGTTGTTCAGCCAGTCGACCATAAATAGTTGGCTTTTCAATGTAATCGACAGCGCCCGCTTTAATGGCTGCAACAGCACTGGACACATCATTGTGATGCCCAAGGATAATAACCGGAACCTGATGGTTTTCGCTGGCCAAATCCTGCATTAGATTCAGGGCCTGCCCATGGGGTTGATCATTAGCCGCGATGATGCAGGAAGGCTGGTCTGCTTTAAGTGCATTCAGTAGCTCAAAATGTGAACTGAAGCAGGTGAGATGCAGTGATTTTTCATGGCACAGGCTGCGAATAGTCTCGGTAGTGCCGAAATCCTGTTCCAGTAGATAGACTGAGCAATGGGTTGCTAGGTTCATAAAGGCAGCCTTGCGGTAAAAAGAAACCTGTATTGTTGCAATGAAACAGCTGTTAGCATAAAGCTGTTGCTTATCTTTTGTACAAGAATTCTATAGATATAGAATCTGAGGAGGTTTACGGATCAAAGCGCAGTGTTTGTCTGTACTCGACTTCGTATTGCTCCCACCGTAAGCAGCAGCTCAAGAAGCAACTCTCTAAATATGAAATAGTTTCTGACCCGTTTTTAATAAAAGGCGTTTAGAAAGTATTTCATAGTCTCTTCTTGCCATTGTCTAATGGTACGACTTCAGTTTAGGTTTAGCCGACAAATTGCTGAATGGAGGGATGTACTTGACGTTATTCGGCGAGTACCTAAGGATCTATCTGATCGTTCGTCCAATTATTATATTATTCGCTTAGCTCTTTTTTAAATGACCAAATCGGAATTTATGAAGGATTATTATTTGGTCAACCACCAAAACACTTCGTAATAAATCCTTTAAAAAAGTAGGTGCTTTGATTTTTCCGTACATCAATATTTCAGATGGTTATTGTGTGAGTACAGTCCAAAGAGGTCGTAAGTTGATTGTTCTTAAATCGAGAGGGGCTCCGAATACCTCAGTGAATTAGAGGTAAACGGAGAGGAGGGGATTAAATTTTGAAATTAAATTCGCCTTCAAGATGCTCTTTTACCTGCATGACCTGACGTACCAGGTGTGCCAGGGACTTAGTGCCCATCTTTTCCATTACACGGGAACGGTGAATTTCAACTGTGCGCTGGCTCAGGTTAATGTCAGCTGCAATCACCTTATTGGCTTTACCTTCAACCACATGATGCAGAACTTCACGCTCACGGTCTGTGAGGGTGGAGAGCCTGCGCAGAATTTCCTTGTGTTCAAGGAGTTCTTTTCTTTGTTGAGTATCCAGCTTAAGCGCATCGTTAATCAGGTCCAGAAGCTCCTGATCGCGGAAAGGCTTCTGAATAAAGTTCATGGCACCGTCTTTGATGGCCTGAACTGCCATTGGAACATCACCATGGCCAGTGATGAAGATGATTGGAAGAATGCAGTGCATTTCGTTGAGCTTGCTTTGAAGTTCAAGGCCGCTCATGCCTGGCATACGAATATCCAGCACAATACAGCCGGGCCGGTTTTCATCATAAACTTCAAGGAACTCAGCAGGAGAAGAAAAGGCTTCTACAGTCTGACCTACCGACTTCATCAGCATTTTCAGCGAGTCACGCACAGCCTCGTCATCATCGATGATAAATACGGTAGGTTCTTGCTTCATGTCCTGTTGCTGCATAATGACTCCACTGTGAGAAATTTGCCCTATAATTTGGTGTTTTCGCCATCAGGCTGGAAGTTGGGGTGATGCGGGAAAGCCATTATTAAAGCTCTTTGAGCATCAACTGCATCGTCCGGAAGGTTCACCGGAAGAAACACAGGTTGAAAAAGATTGCTTAAAGGCCGTGGAATTCGCTCTGTATTTTAGCGTCTTTCCGCAAAAAGTTTAGCAGAGTATGATGCTGTTGCTTTATCAGGCAAACAAAAAAAATCGACTCCTGCTTTCACTGGTGCTCTTTCAGCTCTTTTTAAAAGAGAAGTGGTTATTTTCGCAATTTTTGCAGAGTAGTACTTCCCACAGGCATCAATTTCTTCTGATTTTATTCCAGCATTCCCGCTGACTGCGTATGTTTACAGGTTATGTTGCGCAAACAAACATAAACCTGAGTGAGGCGCATTATGTTAGATGATATTTCCTGTATTGTTATCAGGGATAATACGGTTATTACTGTGGTTTTGTGCGTAGTTGGGATTGTTTGTGAGAGTCTCGAAAATGAAAAAGGCCTGCATTTCTACAGGCCTTCAGTCGGGTTTCAGCACATGCTCAAATGGCTCAGTGTGCTGCAGGACTCAGGTTCAGAGGGGCAATCATGTTTTCTGGTTTCAGAATTTCACTCAACTGTTCTTTAGTGAGCAGGCCTTCTTCAAGTACCAGGTCAACTACACGACGACCACTCTTTAGCGCAATTTTGGCAATACGGCTGGAGTTTTCATAACCCAGGTATGGATTCAGGGCAGTTACCAGGCCAACACTGTTGTCTACGTAGCTCTGGCACACTTCACGGTTTGCTGTAATGCCTTTGATGCACTTCTCGGTCAGCATGTTCATACCGCTGGCCAGCTGCTGGATAGACTCAAGAATATTGTAAACCAGTACTGGTTCAGCATAGTTCAGCTGGAGCTGGGCAGCTTCAGATGCCAGAGTGACCGTAAGATCGTTACCAATCACGTGGAAGGCGATCTGGTTCATGGCTTCAGGAATTACCGGGTTTACTTTGCCTGGCATGATAGAAGAGCCTGGCTGCATTTCTGGCAGGTTAATCTCGTTGAAACCGCACAGAGGACCACTGGACAACAGGCGCAGGTCATTACTGATTTTGGACAGTTTAACTGCCAGACGCTTCAGAGCACTGGAGAAAATAACAAAAGCACCCATGTCGGAAGTGGCTTCGACCAGGTCGCCTGCAAGAATCATTTCCTGGCCAGAAATTTCAGTCAGGTACTTAACGGCAAGTGGGGCATAGCGGCTGTCGGCCGTGATGCCGGTACCGATAGCAGTACCACCGAGGTTTACCTCTCGCAGCAGGGCAGCCATTTCGCTGATACGCTGAACGTCTTCACCGATCGTGGTGCTGAATGCTCTGAATTCCTGACCCAGTGTCATAGGCACGGCGTCCTGAAGCTGGGTGCGGCCCATTTTCAGAATATCTTTGAACTCGCCTGCTTTCACATCCAGCGCATTCTTCAGAGACTTGATCGCTACCAGCAGTGTTTTGTGCTTGAGGACCATCGCCAGACGCATAGCGGTTGGGTATACGTCATTGGTGGATTGAGCCATATTGACGTGTGTATTCGGGTGCAGGAACTGGTACTCACCACGACGGTGTCCCATCAGTTCAAGCGCACGGTTACAGATAACTTCGTTGGCATTCATATTGGTGGAAGTACCCGCACCACCTTGAATCATATCAACGACGAACTGATCGTGCAGGCGACCTTCGATGATTTCGTCACAGGCATCAGAAATGGCTTCTGCTTTCTGCGCATCAAGCATACCCAGGTCGCGGTTGGCCAGTGCGCAGGCTTTTTTAACCATGGCCAGGGCGCGTGGCAGGTTGGCATAGTGGTTCAGCTGGACACCACTGATCTGGAAATTTTCAACGGCACGCTGAGTTTGAATGCCATAGTAAACACTTTCTGGTACTGATGCTTCACCCAGAAGGTCATGTTCAATTCGGTATTGGATAAGATCTGTCATTATCTGTGCCTTACTTGCGCACTGGAAGAAACTATCAGCCTGCCAAGGATAAGCCTGTTCTGCTTGGTATAAGCAGGCTGTCTGAGATTAGTCTGTTCCTGTCCATAATTATCAGCAATAAGTGGTACTACCTAACTGAACAAAAGTTATCAAAAAATTAAAAAAGGGATGATCTGTATCAATTTTGATCAGAATGCGCAGTGAACACGAATTGAATTTGAGGCTGATTCATATGTCGTGTATACAGGAAAAGCTCCCGGTTGAGTTGCCTTTACAGCGCCACCCCGTCAAATACTCACGAGCAGATTATTCAGCCTACGATGAATGGCTCAGGAGTATGAGATATAGAGTGAGTGCTGCGGGTCAGTCGAAAAATGTTTATTGTCCATGTAAAAAACTATTGCCGCTGATAAGTTACTTAGCTCCCTTTTGAACAACCCCTGGAGCCATACAATACTAATTATCACTGTACTGATGACAGGAAATCCTATGCGAATATGTTCAAAAAAACGTAGAACATGCGTCAATCTTTCATAAAAGCAATGGGTTCTAAACAAATTTCCAAAAAATGTGTTAGTCCCATTGGACGATGATTCCTCTTCCTTCAATCGCTTTAATCGGTGGCAGTGAAAGTAAGGCATTGTTGCCCGCTGCCATGAAAGTCTGTGCTTGATAAATCAGCGCTGAGTTCACTTTCTGGCTGCAGTCTAAGCCTTCATTAAACGCCTTGAGCCGAAAGCGCTATCACTGGTTAACACCATAATCAGGCCAGCACTTTCCTAATAAAAAGATAAAGAGGAACGGGTGTTATGGATATTCGCGGACTGGGCTATGTCACCGCAGAGTCAACAGACCTTGAGCAATGGCGTCAGTACGGAACCCAGGTGCTGGGGATGATGCTGGCAGAGGATTCTGATGACAATACTCTCTATCTCAAAATGGATGACCGTAACTATCGAATTCTTGTCGAAAAGTCTGATCAGGATCGTTACGGCGTCAGTGGCTGGGAAGTGGCTGGCCCTGAAGCTTTTTTAGAGGCGATTGGTGATCTGGAAAAAGCGGATGTACAAGTGGTTCACGGCACTTCTGACGAAGCCAAAGCCCGAAAGGTACAGGAATTAATCAGGTTCTCTGACCCGGATGGTAATCGCCACGAAATCTTCTGGGGACCTCAGCAGGACTTCGCCCGCTTTATTTCACCCGTGGGTGTAAAAGAGTTTGTTTCTGATGGTTTGGGTCTGGGTCACTCAGTTCTACCAACACCTGCTTTTGACAAATGTCGCTCTTTTTATACCGATGTTCTGGGTTTTGGTCTATCTGATCTTATGACCGTTCGCTTTACTGATGATCCAAACGAGCCGGAAAAGCGCCTTCACTTCATGCACTGTAATAACGGACGCCATCATTCACTGGCCATTTTCGAAGCGCCAGTGCCATCCGGCTGTGTTCATATGATGCTGGAAGTGTGTGATATGGATGAAGTGGGCAGGGCTATGGATCGTATGGTTGCCAACGGCGTGAAGCTGACCGCAACACTGGGGCGTCATACCAATGATGAAATGACGTCTTTCTATATGAAGACGCCTTCCGGTTTCGATATGGAATATGGCTGCGGTGGCCGTGTTATGGACTGGGATAAGCATACGGCCTTTGAAAGTACTGTGGTCAGCCACTGGGGGCATGACTTCAGCGTGGGCTTTAAATAAGAGATTTATTCGCCGCCCGCTGCCCGTTGTCCGCGGCCCGAAAAAGATGAAGAAAGGATTGCTTTTACGGGAAGCGAACAGCGGGCAGCGGGAAGCGTCAAAACAAATACGACAAAAGGTGTACTTCATGGACAAACGCATGACCGCTGCAGATATCGTTGCCGAACTGCAGGACGGTATGACCATCGGAATCGGGGGCTGGGGCCCACGACGTAAGCCAATGGCTTTGATTCGCGAGATTCTTCGTTCAGACCTTAAAGATCTGACAGTCGTCGCCTATGGCGGTGCTGATGTTGGTATGCTCTGTGCTGCTGGTAAGGTGAAGAAGGTTGTTTTTGCGTTTGTTTCCCTCGATTTTATCCCGCTTGAACCTTATTTTCGTCAGGCACGCCAGAAGGGCGAAATTGAAGTGATGGAAATCGATGAGGGCATGATGCTGCTGGGCCTGAGAGCTGCAGCATGGGGGTGCCCATATATTCCAACCCGTATTGGATTGGGTACGGATGTCATTCGCGTTAATCCGGAAATTAAGGTGATTGACAGCCCTTATGATGAGAAAGAGTGGGTTGCCATGCCGGCCCTGAAGCTGGATGTTTCTCTGTTGCATGCAGACCGTGCTGATGAGTGTGGTGTATGCCAGATTAAGGGCTCCGATCATTATATGGATGACTGGTTCGCACGGGCTGCAGAGAAGACCTTTGTGACCTGTGATGAATTGGTTGATGCGGATTACTTCAATAATCCGGAAGAGTCCCGTTATGTTTTCTGGGAACGTTCCATGACCAGTGGCGTCTGCCTGCAACCTGGTGGGGCGCACCCAACTTCCTGTGCCCCTCTTTATGGCTTTGATGTTCCTCACTTCAAAGAGTACAACGCTTCGGCAAAAGACGGTGGTTTTGAGGCTTACTTCGATAAGTTCATCAGCAACTGTAGCGAAGAAGAGTACCAGGCCAAGGTCGGTGGGCTTGAGTCGATTAAGCAACTGCCGTTGCCGGTTTATTGATTGAGGTGGAGTGTAGATTATGACTAATCCGGTAAATGCAGGCCTGGTAAAAGAAGAGCAGGTAAAAGAAAGCCCGGCGGCTACAGAATACTCTCTGGCTGAATTGATGATTTGTGCTGGTGCAGAAGCGTTTCGACAGGATGGTGAAGTACTGGCCACAGGTATTGGCCTGATTCCGCGTCTGGCTGCCAGTCTGGCTATGAAAACCTTCAATTCCGATCTGATGATGACAGACTCGGAAGCCTGGTTGCTTTCTGAACCAAATCCTGTGGGTAATCGTGAAGCCGACTATGTTCAGAAGAACGCAAACCTGGATGGGTTTTTCCAGAATTTTTGACAATGTCTGGAGCAGCAAGCGTCATGCAATGGTAGGGCCTACGCAGATTGATCGTTATGGTCAGGCCAATATTTCGGCCTTGGGCGGTACTTATGAACAGCCTAAAGTGCAGATGCTGGGTGTTCGGGGCTTTCCCGGTAACTCAATCAGTCATGCCAATAGTTTCTTTGTCCCCAGTCACAACAAAAGGGTGTTTGTAGAGGGTGAGTGTGACGTGGTGGCATCGATTGGTTACAACCCGGACAGGCTGCCCAAAGGCTACTCGCTGGATGAAATCGATATACGTCTGGTGGTGACTGACCTGTGTGTCATGGACTGGAACGGTCCAAACCATCAGCTTCGTCTGTTGAGCACTCATCCCGGCGTTTCTGTAGAGCAGGTTCTGGAAAATACGGGTTTTGAAGTGTTTGTTGATGGAGAGGTTCCGGTGACCGCTGCACCAACGCAAGCCCAGCTTGATGTCATCAAGCAGCTTGATCCGCATAACCTCAGGGCCAGACAGCTCAAAGACAATCCTCCGGGCGATCGTCGTCAGTAAAAAATCCGAAGACCTCGCTCTAATACAGAGGGAGGCTGTCGTGAAGGTAGCGAGAAGAAAATAAGAAGTATAAGGGGAAGCCAGGCGATGACAGATATCAATTCGGAAGAAAATAGCACTCAGGATGTCGTTCTGTACGAAGTTCGCGATGATGTTGCCATTGTTACTATGAACCGTCCTGAATATAACAATGCCCAGAACTCAAAAATGACCTACGCACTGGACGCCGCTTTCAGACGTGCCTGTGATGATGATGAGGTTAAGGTGATTGTTCTGGCTGGTGCTGGTAAGCACTTTTCTGCTGGCCATGATATAGGTACGCCCGGACGGGATGTGGATAAGACATTCGACCGAGCCAGTCTCTGGTATGACCACACTAATAAGCCTGGTGGTGAGTTCCTTTATGCCCGTGAGCAGGAAGTGTATCTGGGGATGTGTCGTCGCTGGCGGGAAATTCCCAAGCCAACCATTGCCATGGTTCAGGGCGCCTGTATTGCCGGTGGTTTGATGCTGGCCTGGGTCTGCGATTTGATTATTGCTACTGATGACTCTTTTTATGCTGATCCTGTCGTTCGAATGGGTATTCCCGGGGTGGAGTACTTTGCTCATGCCCATGAACTGAATCCAAGAATTGCCAAAGAATTCCTCTTCCTTGGAGAGCGGATGCCTGCAGAGCGCGCCTATCAAATGGGTATGCTCAATCGAGTTGTGAGCCGTGCAGATCTGGAAGAGGAAACCCTCGCTATTGCCCGGCGTATTGCAAAAATGCCTCGTCTTGGACTGCAGTTGACCAAGCAGGCCGTAAATAATGCAGAGGACCTGATGGGTAAACGAACGACCATGGACATGGTGTTTGGTCTTCATCATTTTGCCCACTCTCATAATGATCTGGTTTCTGGTGACCGGCTGGCTGGCTTTGATGGCAAGTCCATGGCCGCTTCACAAAAAGAGACAGAGAAAAAGAAGGCGGAAGCATAATGGAAACCCGTCTGACGAAATTATTAGGTTGCCAGTATCCGGTTATTCAGACCGCAATGGGCTGGGTTGCTGACCCGAAACTGGTTGCAGCCACGTGTAATGCCGGAGGCTTCGGTTTTCTGGCTGGAGCGACCATTCCACCTGAAGAGATGGAAGCGGCCATTCTGGCAACAAAAAAGCTGACGGATAAACCGTTTGGCGTGAACTTTCATATGTATCAGGCCAATGCGGCTGAGATTGTTGATATGGTGGTGCGTCATGGCGTCAGGGCTGTCAGTTACAGTCGCTCTCCGGGCAAGAAAATGGTGGCTCAGCTGAAGGATGCAGGTGTCGTTTGCATTCCTACCGTAGGCGCGCTGAAACACGCGATTAAAGCGGTCGAAATGGGGGCGGATGCTGTCACCGTTCAGGGTGGTGAGGGTGGTGGTCACACCGGTTCGGTACCCACCTCCATTCTGTTACCTCAAGTGGTTGATGCATTGGATGTGCCGGTTGTTGCAGCCGGTGGATTCAAAGATGGGAAGGGCCTGATTTCAGCCCTTGCCTATGGCGCTGAAGGTATCGCCATGGGAACCCGGTTTTTAATGACGAAAGATAGCCCTGTGCCAGCAGCTACCCTGGATCGTTATGTCAAAACCAATAACCCCGCCAGTATTATTGTCAGCAAAGCTATTGATGGAATGCCACAGCGGATGATTACCAATGAGTTTCTGGCAGAGCTGGAAAAAGCGGGCCCTTTGAAGAAGCTGATTCTGGCGATCAGCAATGGTCTTGCTTTTAGAAAGTACACCGGTATGACAATGGTCAGCATGCTGAAAACAGCATTGCAGATGCGTGGTGAAGGACAGATGACTGCTGCCCAGACCATTATGGCAGCTAATGCACCGATGGTTATTCAGAAGGCCATGGTTGATGGGCTCCCCAGTGAAGGTGTTCTGCCGGCTGGTCAGGTGGCCGGAGCAATAGACAGTTTGTTGAGCTGTGAAGAGCTGATTCAGGAAATCATGCAGGAAGCCAGACAGCAGGTGGCAAGACTGAACAGTTTGGAAAAGGTTAAGGCTGTTGAGCCCGCTTAAGGCTCTTTAGCGTAGATCGGTTCGCTTGCGAGCCGACAAGTGATTGCAGTCTTTATCGTCGGCTCCAGAAGGGAATCGACCTACATTGAGATAAGAATAATGAGCAAACCATTTAATGTTTCCATCGAGCAGGGGGTCGCTGAACTCATTTTTGATCACCCGCCTGTTAATGCATTCACCAGTCAGGGCTGGGCTGATATTGCTGCTGAGATAAAAGCGCTGGGTAAAAACGACGAAGTTCGTTCAATTATCATCGGTGCCAAAGGCCGTGGCTTCTGTGCCGGTGTCGATATCAAAGAACTGGCCGAAGATGGCAGCCTGATCGTCAAGGTTAATAAAGGCAACTACGACACCTTTGAAGCGATCCACCTGAACCCAAAGCCGGTCATTGTTGCTGTTCATGGCTTTGTTCTCGGTGGTGGTATCGGTATTTCAGGGGCTGCAGACATTATTGTTGCTTCAGAGTGTGCACGTTTTGGTGTGCCTGAAGTGGATCGTGGTGCTATGGGTGGTGGTGCTCATTTGCAGAGAATGTTCCCGGTTCAGAAAGTTCGTTACATGTACTTTACTGGTGACATGATTGATGCTCAGGAGGCTTATCGTCTGGGCGCTATTGAACGGGTTGTTCCGAAAGATCAGTTACTGGATACCGCCCGTGAAATTGCCACAAAGATTGCTGCTAAAAGCCCCAAGATGATTCAGCTGGCGAAAGAAGCGCTGACGGGTATTGAAGATGGCAGCCTCGAAGCAAAATACCGCTGGGAGCAGGGCTTTACCCTGGAAGCCTATACATCCCCGGATTCTCAGGAGGCCAGAGACTCATTTGTCGATAAGCGGGATGCATCGTTCTCATCAAAAGACGCAAACGCTAAGGAAGCCACGGAGGCATAATATGGATCTCAGTTATACCGACAGTCAAAATGCCTTCCGCATGGAAGTGCGCAACTGGCTGGAACAAAATGTACCTGCTCAGCCACTGCAGTCTTTTGATACTGAAGAAGGCTTTCGTCAGCATCGTGAGTGGGAAGCTCAGCTGAATGATGGTCGCTGGGGCATGGTGACCTGGCCTGAAGAGCTGGGTGGCCGTGGCTGTGATTTGATTGAGTGGCTGATTTTTGAAGAAGAATATTATCGTTCCGGTGCTCCGGCGCGCGTCAATCAGAACGGCATTTTTCTGTTGGGGCCTACCCTGATGGAGTTTGGGACCGAAGAACAGAAAGCACACTTCCTACCAAAGATGGCTACCGGCGAAGAGGTCTGGGCACAGGGCTGGTCTGAACCGGGGTGCCGGATCAGATATGGCAGCGATTCGTTCAAAGGCTGAACGGGTAGGTGATCATTACGTTATCAATGGCCAGAAAACCTGGTCGACTCGTGCTGTCTGGGCTGACTGGACCTTTGGTATTTTCCGTACTGACCCGGAATCAAGCCGGCATAAAGGCCTCACTTTTATTCTTGTACCTCTGGATGCAGAAGGCGTCACTGTACGTCCAATTCCACAGCTGGATGGCTTGCCCGGCTTTGCTGAAATCTTTTTTGATAATGTTAAAGTTCCGGTGGAAAACGTTCTGGGTGGTGAAGGCATGGGCTGGCATGTGGCCATGTCTACCGCTGGTTTTGAACGTGGCCTGATGCTTCGTTCGCCCGCCCGGTTTCAGGAAACGGCACGACGTCTGGTTGAACTCTATAAGGCCAACCGTGAAGTTGCTGATATCGACCCGGCAGTGGGCGATGCCGTGATGAAAGCCTGGATGGATACTGAAGCTTATACCCTGAATACCTACATGACCGCATCCCGGTTGGTACAGGGTGGAAAGATTGGCCCTGAGTCATCAACCAATAAGATTTTCTGGTCAGAACTGGATCAGAAAATGCATGAAACCGCCATGAGTATTCTGGGGGCACGCGCAGAACTCTGGCCTCATGCACCGGCCGCAGGTGATGTTGGTAAATGGCTGGATGGCTTCCTGTTCTCACAGGCTGGTCCAATCTATGCCGGTACCAACGAAATTCAACGTAATATCATTGCCGAGCGTATGCTGGGCATGCCCAGAGCCTGAGAGAGCCTCAGCCTGCCTATGGAGAGCAGCAATGAATTTTACTTTTACTGAAGACCAGTTGATGTTCCACGACAGTGTGAAGTCATTTTTGACCAATGAAGTCACACCGGAAAGAATTCGTGAACTCTGGGAAAGTGATACTGGCCGTTCCAGTGAGCTTTGGGGGCAGCTGGCTGAGCTTGGCTTGACCGCCATGACCGTGCCTGAGGCTTTTGGTGGCCTTGGCATGAATGAACTGGACTTTGTACTGCTGGCTGAAGAGTGTGGCTATACCGCTTTGCCAGAAGCTCTGGTGGAAACCGTTATGGTTGCGGTTCCGCTATTGAATAGTCTTGGCGATGACCAGGCTGAATTTAAAGAATCCTGGTTGAGCCGGATTGCCAGTGGCGAGGCACGGGTTGCGGTTGGTCATCCTGATAACCCCCTGGTTCCTGATGCTCATGTAGCGGACCTGTTGATTCTTGCCAATGGTGGTGAGGTTCACGCACTGTCTAAGGCACAGGTTCAGTTGACGGAAAATCAGTCTGTTGACCCCAGTCGTAAATTGTTCAGCGTTGAGTGGACACCATCGGCCCAAACCCTGATTGCAGATGCAAATGTCGGACAGCAGTTATGGCTGGACGCTCTGGACCGTGGCGCACTGGCTGTCGCAGCACAGCAGCTGGGACTGGCGAGGAAAATGGTGGATCTATCGGTTGATTACACCTTTGAGCGTAAACAGTTTGGTAAACCCATTGGCTCATTTCAGGCCGTTAAGCACCTGATGTCTAATGTGGCAGTGCAGATTGAGTTTGCCAAGTCACCACTTTATAAAGCGGCCTACTCCGTAGCTCATGGCTCAGGCAGTCGGCCAAAAGATGTTTCACATGCCAGGCTGGTGACAACCGATGCAGCTTTACTGGGTGCGAAAAATGGCATTCAGGCTCACGGGGCCATGGGGTATACCTGGGAAGTTGACCTGCAGATCTTTATGAAACGGGCCTGGTCTCTGGCTTCCTCTTATGGAACACAGGGTTTCCACAAGCAGCGTATCAAACAGTTTATTCTGGCTGATGATGCTCAGCTGGGTGCTGGAAGTACTTTCGCACAGGTTCCAAAGGGATAAGAACAATGCCAGAAGCTTATATTGTTGATGCTGTCCGCTCTCCAACCGGTCGTCGTAAAGGCGGCCTTGCCCATGTACACGGTGCTGATCTTGGTGCCCATGTGTTAAAGGCCATCGTTGAGCGTAACGGTATTCCAGATAATGAATACGACGATGTTATTTTTGGTTGTGTAGACACTATTGGTCCGCTCGCCGGTGATATTGCCCGTACAGCCTGGTTGGCAGCAGGCCTTTCTGAAGAAGTTCCCGGCACAACCATTGATCGTCAGTGTGGTTCCTCACAGCAGGCGGTTCACTTTGCCGCTCAGGCCATCATGAGTGGAACGCAGGATGTGGTGATTGCCGGTGGTGTACAAACCATGACCCAGATTCCCATCTCCTCAGCGATGATGGCGGCAGAGCCCCTGGGTTTCACAGATCCTTTCTCCGGTTCTAAAGGCTGGGTAGAGCGTTACGGCGCAGAGCCACCCACGCAGTTCAAGTCTGCCCAGATGATTGCGGATCACTGGGGATTCTCCAGGGAAGACCTGGAGCATTTCTCTCTGGAATCCCATCGTCGTGCACTTCAGGCGATTGAAGAGCAGCGTTTCAGTCGTGAAATTGTGCCAATGGAAGGTGTTGCAGTTGATGAAACGCCCAGGCAGTCCACTCTTGAAAAGATGGCGGAGCTGGATTTCCTGTTTGGCTGTGAAAAAGTGACTGCCGGTGTTTCGAGTCAGACCTGTGATGGTTCTTCTGCGGTTCTGATTGTCTCAGAAGCAGCCCTGAAGAAATATAATTTGACACCAAGAGCCCGGATTCACCATATGAGTGTTCGTGCAGCAGATCCGATCTGGATGCTGACTGCACCCATTCCGGCTACCGAGTATGCACTGAAAAAAGCCGGCATGACCCTTGATCAGATTGATCTTGTGGAGATTAATGAAGCATTTGCCTCAGTTGCCATGGCCTGGCTGAAAGAGACTGGCTACGATCATAAGAAAACGAACGTCAATGGTGGTGCAATTGGGCTTGGTCACCCTCTGGGAGCTACCGGTACCAAGCTGATGACCACATTACTTTACGAACTGGAACGTACGGGTGGTCGATTCGGGCTGCAAACCATGTGTGAAGGTGGTGGTCAGGCGAATGTGACCATTATTGAGCGATTGTAAGAATACAGAGGGTCTTCCTTATCCCTGCGGGGAGCGTGGGAATGAGTTCTAAAAGCATGATTGGCCTCGGAGACATGGAGAAGCGATGAAAAACTCCGTGTCTTTGTCTCTCCGAGGCAAAAAATAAAAACAGGGGAAAGGCTATGGCCATTTGTGAAAACCGTGTTGTTATTGTTACCGGAGCCGGTGGTGGTCTTGGCAGGGCCTATGCACTTGGGTTTGCTGCAGAAGGTGCCAGAGTCATTGTTAATGACATCAATGAGAAAGCGGCTACTGACGTAGTAGAAACGATTAGAGAAACCGGTGGTGAGGCTATTGTTAATACCAATGACATTACCGACTACGAAGAGTCTGCGCTGATCGTTAAGCAGGCTATTGATACCTACGGTGATCTGCATGTAGTGGTTAACAATGCCGGTATTTGCCGTGATCGCATGTTTGCCAGCTTGTCAGAATCCGATTGGGATGCTGTGATGGCTGTGCATCTGAGAGGCCATTTCTGTATCAGCAGTAATGCCGTCAAATACTGGCGTGAGCAGTCCAAGGGTGGTAAAGCGGTGAGCGCTCGTATTATTAACACCAGTTCTGGTGCAGGTCTGCAAGGCTCTATTGGTCAATCTAACTATGCTGCTGCCAAGGGGGGTATTGCTTCTCTGACTCTGGTTCAGGCTGCAGAGCTTGCCCGTTACGGTATTACTGCTAACGGACTGGCACCGGCTGCCCGCACTGGCATGACCGAAGACGTCTTTGCGGATGTCATGAAAAAGCCAGAAGATGGTTTTGATTTCTTTGCCCCCGAGAATGTTGCTCCACTGGTTGTCTGGCTGGGCTCTGAGCAGAGTGCAAGCGTTACCGGCAAACTGTTTGAAGTTGAAGGCGGCAAGATCTCGATTGCCGATGGCTGGCGCCGTGGTCCTCAAAAAGATAAAGGTAATCGTTGGGAGCCTGCCGAAATTGGTAGTGCAGTTTCAGAGTTGATGGCAGAAGCTGTGCCAGCCCAGAAGGTATACGGCACCTGATACTAGACGAGTCTGTATTCAGCAGGCATCATTAAATGCAGGCAGTTCTGATGTGCAGATATTGCACAGGGAGTATTGGTTTGTCTGCTTTTTTTTGAACTGGAGACCTATATCTATTCCAGTCAGCATGCAGGCGTCGTTTACAAGGCATTATATTTTTAGACGCAGGTAATAAAACTGACAACCGGTTGTATTTATTGTGAAAGCAGCTTGCCTTTGAAATCATGCTGACCATCATAAATACTTTCTTTTAATGCAGAAAATAGCTGTTGGCTTACAATCTCGACTTTTTGATTAAAAGTATGAGGACTCTTTTTCTTTTTTTCTCTCTCTGGATTGAGCCTTTTTGACAGATCACGCAGACACTTGCTGTTATCTGAGTCATTTTCCTTGTCAAGTACATGGGCTAACGATCTTAAAAACGCAGATACATGCAAAGCAGTTTCACTGCTGGTGGTAATATTTAGTTTGATTATTGCCGTTGAAAGATCCATAAAATTCCGAGCCCTGGGTTTTTGTTTCCACTGGTTCAGTATTGGCAGGATATCTTTATATTCATAAAGGCACTCTGATAACCCATGGAAAAAGCATTGCTTCGCATGCACAAGGTTATCAGTAAGGTAGAAAGTCCACCCAGCACTGTGCTGCAACCATGAATCTTTTGGATATGCTTTAATGGCCTGGCGAGCTTGCTGTTGAGCTTCCTTTTTACGCTGTTTTCCCAAAAACAAACTGATATCATTATTAATGTCCTGAAGATCTTGAAAATGATGTCTGGCACTTTTGACAACCGAATAATCACCGGACGTTCTACTATTTGTCAGACCCATGACAGGCGTTATTACTTTGGTGATAGGGGGCGGGGATTTTCGACTTTCACCAATACAGATAACCTCTGCAGAGCTGTGCGAAAGATGCACGGCTGCAGGTTTTAATTTGGTGGCCTGATCTACGTCCTTTAGTTTGGCTGGGGATAAATCCTGGGTTGTATTAGCATGCAGCCTTTTTTTCTTTTTCTTGCTTTTGGGTCTTACCGATGCTTGAGCTGGAGTTGGCTTTTCGCCAAGAAAAATGAGCAACTGGTCTATATCTTCGGGAGTTTTATGAGTTTTGGGAGACTGGTCCAGTGGTTGCGAAGGTATCACTCCAGTTTGTCCTACAGTTGGAGAAAGCTGGTTTTCATAAGATTTTTTTAATGTCAGGATCCAAAATGCCTTTCGCTCAAAATACTGTACTTTTATGGGGATATTAGCCTTCTGAAAGAAAGTCATAGCTTGAAGGCACACTTCATGCATTCGGTCATATCGGCCACACTGCTCCAGGCAATGAAGAAGAGGGTCATAAACAGGAGTTTCCTGAGGGAGTTCATTCAACATTACCTCATAGAGAGCAATAGCTTTCTGCCAGTCCTCCCGGGTTTCAGAAAGGTTGGCCAGAACTGATACCTTCAATAAATTTGCCTGGTCTTCACAAGTTGTCATCTGAAAAATTTCGTATACTTCTAAAATAGCGTTGAACTCGTTAGTAGAACAGCCATCATTTATCGCCCGACATGACAGCAGGTACAGTGCACTCAGACAACGAGGTAAGTACGGTTCATTATCAGAGAACGGAGCGTCCTGGTTTTCAGTCAGATAATGGTGATAGTTCCGAACTCTCTGTAGCACTTCACCAATTACATAGCCTTCATTTAAGAGCAGTGAGTGGCATAGTTGATCGATTCTATTAAATTCAGGATTACCTTCTTCACTGACATGATGAAGTAAAAGACGCTTTAAACGATTTCCCTGATACTGATCACACATCAGCTTGTATTGTCTCATGAGCTGTTGAACAACAGTTTTTGGATCCAAAATAAGCAGATCCAGCTGTCGGCCAATCAGGTTATCCAGAAACAACTGACTTATTGCAACTAAACAGACGGAATTCGTAAACACTGTACTATCAAAAATATTCAAGCTGCAGCTGTTTTTTGGAACGTTCAAGCGATGGACCATTTCTAACAGAATACTGCAGGAATGCATGCTCATGTAGTGATATCGACCTTCCCTAATGTTTCCCATCTCTCCAGACAGGAGAGTCATTAACAAAGTCTGGGTAATATAAGGGTTTCGATAGCTTTCCAAGATAACCAGAGTCTGATTGATTATTTGGTAAGAGTGTGGGTCGATAGAACTTGGGCGACCTCCATCTTTAAAAAGATTGATATAAACCATTGCACAAGAATATAAACTTTCTGCGTACTCACGTTCCTTTTCTCTGATGTTCCGAACGCTTATGGCTTTATCTGGTTTTAGTGCCTGCCTTTCAAGGGCATTGAACAAGTAGTTGTTCTCTACTGTGCATGGGGTGATGTATTTTACAGTCTGGCTGGTCCTCGTTTGGCCTTCTTCAAGATAACACAGCTGCCAGACAGCCTTCACCTTTTCCTCATTGCAAGCCGGTTTCATACTGTCTATCGAGCCCAGTACTGGGGAGTAACTTGACAATTCAATCGAATCCACAATCGCACCTCTCAGCGCTACGAACGACTTGCATAAGCAACTCCTTTGATACTTTCTGACAAGGTGTTCACCAGAACAGAGTACTGATTCTTGTCATCACCCTCAGATAAAAAAGCCAGCAGAATAACTATATGTTCTATCGATTTAGATACTTCCAACCCCTCTGGGTATCATCTAATGCTGTTCTTCATATTCATGATTCTACTTGCAATAAATAGTCAATCAGCTGTTTTTATTCATTTCAGACCATGTAGTTAGTATGACCATGACTGAATAAGAATATTACATATTTATTTATGCAATTTTATTATGATGCCAAAGATTAAAAGTAGCACTGATAGAATCATTTCTTTCAGTTACAGATCCTGGTTGGTATCACGCCCCAAAAGGAATTCCATGTAGGGCGCTACTCCTATATCAGTAATAAACCATGCGAACTGGCTCAGCAAATATGGTTATCATCGTGATTAAAAAGCTAAGACAATCGTAAGGTTCTACTCCAGGAGGTCTCTGGAACAGAGCGGCAGCGTATAATTAAACTTTGATGAATAAATTGTTGACCCTGTTAGAAATAATGAATTTTGATGGGTGTAAAATAGAGCGTAAACAGTTTTTTGACCTGGTTGCTCAGGAACTCATGGATTTATTGGTTACGTACTTATAAGAAAACTAGTCTGATTCTTTTGAAAAAGGGAATGTTTGATCATATACCCATACTGGGATCTATTCGGCCACAGTTTGTTTTGTTGGATGTTAAGCTGTTATAAGGCAGATTATGATGAGAATCCGCCTTCTGTCTGTAATTGGGGGATGGCATGGTTTCTTTTTATTTAAAACTGGATATAAGAGCGTGTCAGTTCCTTCGCTTTGCATGCCTCTCGCGGTTTTCCAGCTTTTCCCGCTCGCTTTTTCTGATCATCACATAAAGTGCTCCGGAGCCTCCATGAACCTTCAGTGCGCTGTGAAAGGCCAGCACTGCCTCCATCTGAGGTAGCCAGGTATAAAGATAACTTTTCAAAATTGCTGGAGGGTTGCTTTTCTCACCACGGCCATGAACAATCAGTACCGTACGCAGCTCGTGCTCCCGGCAGTCATTTATAAACTGGAAAACACTGTCACGGGCCTCTCGGGCGGTTTTGTGATGAAGGTCGAGGCGAGCTTCAATATCGTATTTGCCCAGACGAAGTTTCTTGAAGACCCCTTCCTGTACACCGTCCCGCTTCCAGACCAGAAAGTCATGGGGCTTGACCATTTTCGGGTTGAGCAGAGACAGAAAGTTAGGATCGGTAAATGTGTCTTCTGCTGCGGCTTTACGAATCTCCTGACCCGGCGTTACCTGGTGAGTCTTTTGAATATCCGCTTTTGTCTTCTTTGTTAATGGGCTGACATCTTTCATTTCTTCCATGAAGGCAAACATGTCATCACTGTCAAAACTATTGGCCATGGATAAATAACTGGGCAAATGGGCGTAAATAATAGCAGTTTTATCAGTAAACGGAACAGGCTGTCAGATGATATCCAGTCAGGCTCCTGGGCACTGGTCTGGAGGTCTCAATAGAACCGGCTAGACTTTGTTTTTTCCAGAGCAGGAATCGTCCAGCGCATCAGTGTCAGTCTTTGGCTTATTTGCCATTGTTTATATTACCCGTCCTCTGGGTGGGTTTATTTTTGGGTATATTGGCGATCGCTATGGGCGGCGGCTTACGTTAACTCTTTCCGTTTTGATTATGGCCTTTGCGACAACGGGTATTGGGCTTTTGCCAACCTGGAATACCATTGGTCTGCTTGCTCCGCTGCTTTTACTTGCCTGCCGGGTTCTGCAAGGGGTAGCCATTGCCGGGGAATTTACCAATGCGGCTGTTCTCATGATTGAGCAGGGGAAAGGTAATCCTTATTTGGCCGGTTCCTGGGCAAACTGGGGGGCTAACCTTGGTGTTGCGCTTGGTGCGCTGGTCACCGCATTGATCAGTCTGCCTGGCATGCCAGACTGGGCGTGGCGGATACCGTTCCTGTTGAGTTGCATGACTAGCCTGCTGGTGTTACTGATTCGATGGAATGTGCAGGAGTCCCCCGTTTTTAAAACCGGAGTAGCCCGTTGCCTCACGCCTTATGGTGTTTTGAAAGAATTGATCACCCATCATAAACGGAGCTGTCTGGCTGTTATCCTTATCGGAGCTTTTGCAGGTGTTTCTCTCTATGTTGGCAATATGTTCTGGTGCAAAGCCTGTTTTCCAGCCCTTCCCCGATGCTTGCCCAGTGGCTCAGTGATTATTATGGTTGGTTTGGTGGTGTTATATGCATGTTTCTGGTGAGCATCGCGGCACTGGTGGCTATTCATCTGAGTGCGCATCCTCACGAAAAACCGGAAGCTTCTGCTGATAGTACTTGAGAGGTTGTCATTAGCCTTCAAGCTGGGCATATCGTGTATCTCTCACAGGCATTTGTTCTGAGACCTATGACTTGCCTGATACCTGTGAGAGGTATTGATTAATGGCTGAAACAGTGTGACCAGTCTTTCCAGACCGGTTCAAGCCCTTTGGCCCGAATGGCATCCGCTACTGCTTCCGGGCGTCGGTTGTCATCAATGGTGAACTGCTCCAGATCTTCATTGCCCAGGATATTGTCATCGGCATAACCACCAGGGTGAGTGCTTGAGTAGGCACTCATGGTAGTGATGCCCAGTGGTAGAACATTATCCCGAAAATTTTCCGATTCCCTGGTCGATAAGGAGAGTTCTGCTTCGGGTTTGAACAGACGGTAGGCGCAGATTAGCTGCACCAGCTGTCGGTCAGAGATGACAGATACCGGCTGAAACTCACCTTCACAGGGACGCAGCCGTGGGAAGGAGATTGAGTAACGAGTTCGCCAGTAGGTTTTTTCCAGATAGTCCAGATGAGCCGCCACCATGGCGGAGTCAGTTCGCCAGTCCTCCAGACCAATCAGGGCACCAACGCCAATTTTATCAACGCCAGCACGACCCAGTCGGTCAGCGGTTTCCAGTCGATAGTTAAAATCCATTTTGCTGCCTCTGAGATGGTACTTCTCATAGGCCGCTCGATGGTAGGTCTCCTGATAAACCAGAACGGCATCCAGACCCTCTTTCATCAAGACTTCATAATCTTCCTGATCCAGAGGCTGAACCTCAATGCTGATATGGGAGAAGTGTGGTCGTAGCCGTTCAATCACAGACTTGATGTAGCTGACGCCTACTGTTCCGGGGGCTTCTCCAGTGACGAGCAAAATATGGTCAAAGCCCATTTTTTTAATCGCAGCCACTTCCCGGTCAAGTTCTTCCATCTTCAGGGTTTTTCTGCGGATTTTGTTGTCCAGGCTGAAGCCGCAATAGGTGCAGATATTGGTGCACTTATTGGATAGGTAGAGTGGAATATAGAGTTGCAGGGTGTTACCGAATCGCTGCCGGGTCAGTTGCATGCTCTTGCGTGCCATGGTTTCAAGATAAGGCTCTGCGGCCGGAGCGATCAGTGCCAGAAACTGGTCATGGGTCAGTCTGCTGCTTTGCAGGGCATTTTCTACATCCACAGGGGTTTTGCTGTGGATCGACATTTTCAGCTCATCCCACTGGATCTGATTGAAGCGGTCAAGAAATGTCATTACGTCTTGTCCTGGAAGTCATCCAGAAATGCGGTTAGTGGACTGCTGGCCTGAGCCTGCAGAGAGCGCCCGCCAAGTCCCGCTTTGAAGGCGCGGCGGCCGGCAATAACCGCGTCTTTAAAGGCAATGGCCATTTGAACCGGGTCGCGGGCTACGGCAATAGCGGAGTTAACCAGAACAGCATCGGCACCCATCTCCATGGCAAGGGCTGCATCTGAAGGGCTTCCGATACCGGCATCAATCACCACAGGGACAGCGCTCTGTTCAATAATAATCTGGATAAACTCTCTGGTCTTCAGGCCCAGGTTACTGCCAATGGGGGAGCCAAGGGGCATGACAGCCGCAACGCCCACTTCTTCAAGACGTTTACAGAGGACCGGGTCGGCATGAACATAAGGTAGTACAGCAAACCCCATAGCACTCAGTGTTTCACAGGCTTTCAGAGTCTCGATTGGATCTGGCAGAAGGTATTTTGGATCCGGGTGAATTTCGATTTTTACGAAATGGGTTCCAAGTGCTTCTCTGGCCAGTTGCGCTGCGTAAATGGCTTCCTCAGCATTTCGGGCTCCTGAAGTATTTGGCAACAGGTTCAGATTATGCTCAAGCTGACTATCCAGGAGGGGGCCAAGAATATTATCTTGTTGTTCATTCAGATCGACACGCTTGAGTGCCATAGTGACCAGCTCACTGCCAGATGCAATGATGGCATCTGCCATTAGTTGGCTGTTACTGAACTTTCCGGTTCCGGTAAACAGTCGTGAAGAAAAAGTTTTATCCGCAATTTTCAGCATGCCAGCCTTACATTTTTTAAAGAGCTAAAGTTAGTTGTCGGTCCAAAGGCAGAAGCGTTAGAAAGCCTTCAGAAGGCCTAGCCACCTGCAGTGGCTTTTATAAGGGTAATGTTATCCCCGTCATTCAGCTGATATGAACCCCATTGGGAACGGCTGATGATCTTTCTGTTGACCGCAAGTGCTACACCTTTTTCAAGATGGTTTAATTGTTTCAACAGCGCAGCAAGACTGAGGGCGGTCTCCACTACCATTGGCTGATTATTCACCTTGATCTGCATGGGCTTTATGGTGCGAGTCCTTTAAGAAAGAGACGATTCTAAAGAAAGAGTGTTGTGTTTGACAAATGATCTGGCGCAGGGTTGTGTTCGCAAATATCAAATAGATACCAACCTTCTGTATTATTGCCTGTTACCACTCTATCCAAGGCACTGCTCAGCCGTTAGAATTGAGCGTTTATTTTCTGTAGCTCATCTGTTTTGGAAACCCCATGGAGAATCTGGATAACACGCTTGATAAGCTGGTGGCCAGCGCACTCAGTGCCGTTGGAGCCGTTGCTGACGCCTCAGGTCTGGACGAAATTCGCGTCCAATACCTTGGTAAGAAAGGCGAGCTGACCGCTTTGCTCAAGGCCCTTGGCCAGCTCTCTGCTGAAGAACGACCAAAAGCGGGTGGGTTGATCAATAAGGGCAAACAGCAGGTTCAGAATGCGATCAATCATAAGAAAGCCATGATTGATCAGCAGGCCCTGGATGCGAAGCTGACCAGTGAAGCGATTGATGTTTCACTGTCTGGCCGTGGTCAGGAACTGGGTACGGTTCATCCGATCACCCGTACGATGGAGCGGATCACCGACTATTTCGGTCGTATCGGCTTTACTGTGGAGCAGGGGCCTGAAATCGAAGATGACTACCATAACTTCGAAGCCCTGAATATTCCCGGACACCATCCGGCCCGTGCCATGCACGACACGTTCTATTTTGACAATTCCCTCGCAGAAGCTTCTCAAGAGAGAATGGTACTGAGAACCCATACCTCACCGGTTCAGGTTCGTACCATGGAGCGTTTTGTAAAGAATAACGAAAACCCGCCTATTGCTATTGTCTGCCCGGGCAAGGTGTATCGCTGTGATTCTGACCAGACCCACAGCCCGATGTTCCATCAGGTGGAAGGCTTGTACGTTGCTGAGAAGGTCAGCTTTGCAGACCTGAAATGTGTTCTGATTGATTTTCTGAGAGTCTTTTTTGAGCGGGACGACCTGCAGGTTCGGTTCCGCCCTTCTTACTTTCCGTTCACTGAGCCTTCTGCTGAGGTGGATATAGAATGGGGACGTAATGAAGATGGTTCCATCAAGTGGCTGGAAGTACTTGGCTGCGGTATGGTTCATCCTGAAGTATTCCGTTACTCCGGTATTGATCCTGAGAAGTACACCGGTTTTGCGTTTGGTATGGGTGTTGAGCGTTTTGCCATGCTGCGTTATGGCGTCAATGACCTGCGCCAGTTCTTTGAGAACGACTTGCGCTTCCTTGACCAGTTCCGTTGAGAGCTGAAGAGAAGGCATTTTCAAACTTTTAAGAATGGTTTTAGCAGGATTGAGTAAATAACATGAAATTCAGTGAAAAGTGGCTGCGGCAGTGGGTCAATATTGACGTTGATACCCAGGAACTGGTGGACAAGATCACCATGGCCGGGCTTGAAGTTGATGATGTTGAATCCGTTGCGGGTGAATTTACCGGTGTTGTGATTGGTGAAATTGTTGCCTGTGAGCAGCATCCGGACGCCGATAAACTGCGTGTAACTCAGGTCAGTATCGGCAACGAGTCTTTCCAGGTGGTTTGCGGTGCCCCTAATGCCCGTGTCGGCATTAAGGTGCCTTTTGCTACGGTGGGCGCCGTGTTGCCTGGCAATTTCAAGATTAAGAAAGCGAAACTCCGTGGTGTTGAGTCACTGGGCATGCTGTGTGCCGAAGAAGAACTGGGCATGGCAGAATCTTCCGATGGTCTGATGGAGCTGCCTCTGGATGCACCGGTTGGCCAGGATATCCGCGAATACCTGTCGCTGGATGACAAAATTATTGATGTTGACCTGACACCTAATCGTGGTGACTGCCTCAGTATTGCGGGTCTGGCACGTGAAGTCAGTGCAAACTTTCTGGCGGATGTGACCGAGGAGCAGGTAGCTGCAGTGGTACCCGCCATTGATGACACGTTCCCGGTTCATATTGATGCACCTCAGGGCTGTCCACGATATGTCGGTCGGGTAGTTCGTAACGTTGATGTTTCCCGCTCTGCTCCATTGTGGCTGACTGAACGTCTGCGCCGTTCCGGTGTTCGCTCCATTGATCCTGTGGTGGATGTGACCAACTATGTCATGCTGGAACTGGGTCAGCCCATGCACGGTTTTGACCTGGACACGCTCTCTGGCAGTATCCATGTTCGCATGGCCAGAACTGAAGAAAAGCTGACTCTGCTGGATGGTCAGGAAGTGATACTGAACGACAGTACGTTGTTGATTGCTGATGAGCAGAAGGCTCTGGCAATTGCCGGTGTTATGGGCGGGGAAGGTTCCGGGGTTAGTGAAAATACCCGTAATATCTTCCTGGAAAGTGCGTTCTTCGATCCAATCACTATTGCCGGTAAGGCACGCTCTTATGGCTTGCACACGGACTCTTCTCACCGCTTTGAGCGTGGCGTCGATTTCCAGTTGCAGAAAAAGGCCGTTGAGCGTGCGACTGCTCTGATTGTAGCGATTTGTGGTGGTGAACCAGGCCCTGTTACTGAAGCAGCCAGTGAGTCTCACCTCCCTGCGCTGCGTGAAGTAGCGCTTCGTTCTGAAAAGGTAACCTCTTTGCTGGGTATGGCGATTGAAAACAGCCATATTGAAGCATTGCTGTCTCGTCTGGGCCTTGGCCTGACCTCTGACGGAGAAGGTTGCTGGAAGGTATCTGTGCCGAGCTGGCGCTTTGATATTTCCATCGAAGAAGATCTGGTGGAAGAACTCGGACGTATTTACGGCTACAACAACCTGCCTGAAAGCACACCGACTGCACTGTTAAAGATGAAGCAGGTGGATGAGTCTCTGGTTCAGGAGTCAGATATTCGTCGTGTATTGACTGCCCGTGGTTATCAGGAAGCCGTGTGCTTCAGCTTTATTGCTCCAGAATTGCACAACCTGTTTGATCCTGAGCATGAGCCGGTTGCCCTGTCTAATCCTATAGCCAGCGACTTGTCAGTAATGCGTACGACGCTGCTGCCTGGTCTGGTGAAAACCGCAGGCTATAACCTGAATCGTCAGCAGAGCCGGGTTCGTCTGTTTGAAGCGGGTCTGACCTTTGTTAAAGAGGGCGATGAACTCAAGCAGGAACCTATGCTGGCCGCATTGATTACCGGTAGTCGTCATCCTGAAAGCTGGCAGGATAAGGCAGAGTCTGTTGACTTCTTTGATCTGAAAGGCGACATCGAAGCTGTTTTTGAACTGGGTCTGGCGGGTAATGAGTTTACCTTCCATAAGGGAGAGCACCCTGCCATGCATCCGGGTCAGTGTGCCGAGGTAGTCCGTGCCGGAAACGTTATTGGTCATATGGGGGCGCTCCATCCTTCCCTGGCGAAAAAGCTGGATATGCCGGGTGGGGTTTATCTGGTTGAGGTAAACCTGAAAGCGGTGACTGAAGGTAAGGTGGCCCGTTTTTCCGCTTTGTCGAAATACCCTGAAGTGCGACGTGATCTGGCTCTGGTTGTTGAGGCTTCAGCTGCCGCAGGTGATATCGAACAGCTGATTAAGAGTGAGGCTGGTGAGCTGCTGCGCAGGGTCAATACTTTTGATGTTTATGCGGGTAAAGGTATTGAAGAAGGCTGCAAGAGTCTTGCTATGGGCTTGACCTTACAGCATCCTTCCCGCACTCTAAAGGATGACGAGGTTAATCAGCTGGTTGATCGTGTTGTTACACGGCTGAAGCAGGAATTCAATGCCAGCTTACGTCAGTAAACGCCAGTTAATGGCTTTAGCGTAAATAATAAGATCATGGTAATAGCCTGTTATTTTTTTTCTGAGAAAACCGATACAGCTATTACCGTGGGAAAAACAAAAAGGGGATTGGTTCATGGGAGCCCTGACGAAAGCCGACATGGCTGAGCGACTCAATGAAGAGCTTGGTCTTAATAAACGCGAAGCCAAAGAAATGGTCGAGCTGTTTTTTGAGGAGGTTCGCCAGTCTCTTGAAAATAATCAACCGGTCAAGCTGTCCGGTTTTGGCAATTTTGATTTAAGGGATAAGAGTCAAAGGCCTGGGCGGAACCCGAAAACGGGTGAAGAAATTCCGATCACCCCACGCCGTGTTGTGACCTTCAAACCCGGTCAGAAACTCAAGGCAAGAGTGGAAGCCTATGCAGGACATGGAACTCAGGACGAGTGATCTGCCAGCTATCCCTGGCAAGCGCTATTTTACCATTGGTGAAGTGAGTGAGCTTTGTTTTGTAAAGTCTCATGTGCTGCGTTATTGGGAGCAGGAGTTTCCTCAGCTTTCACCGGTTCGTCGGGGGAACAGGCGATATTACCGCCACGAAGACGTACATCTTGTGCGACAGATTCGCAGCCTTCTCTATGATCAGCGCTTTACCATTGATGGTGCTCGTACTCAGCTCAAGAGTAGTACTTCACATCCGAAGAAGTCTGACTATCGTGTTGTGGTAGAACAGATAATTTCTGAGCTGGAAGATGTAGCTGATACGTTACAAGACTTTTCCGAGTAAGCAGTTTAAATCATTTTTTCTCTTGAACCAGGCTTTAAGACGGCATGTCGCCTTGATTTCTAATTACCTGGTCAACTGCGCTTTGAGCCCCTGGAATACTGTTTCTATTAATTAGCTGATCTACATAAGACACTGCATTTTTCCAGTAAGTTGAATTTTCTTCTGGCCCCTCCACTCTTACGTGTTCAAAATGTAGAGGTTTGGGTAAAACAGGGAGTTGGAGTTGAAATGGTTCCTGGACAACCAGAAGCGTTTCTGGTTGCCAATCAGGTTCGATTATAAGCGGCGCTTATCTGTATTGTGGGGCTTTTTCTCTTCGGGAGCATTGAAGATCAGGTAAAGCTCCATCAGTACTTCAGGTATCTGGCTGCACATATCCTCTGTGAGCTTACCGTCCTTGCGAATATCCTTGAACTCCTGCTCATCATCAAACAGGCCTGATGCCAGCATGATCGGCAGAAGGAGTTCACAAACTTCCTGTTCATTTGTACTGAACCAGACATCTTCATTCAGGAAGTGAGCCACCATGAAGCCTGTACACCAGTTGGCAAGGGCTTCATCATCATGATCTTCCAACTCTTCGGCCTCGCAGGAGAGGGAAAAGCCTTCATCTTCGTCGTTAAACCCACGGTCGATGGCTGTTTGCATTTTAGCAATTAGCTCATTCAGCTCTTTAGTTGTCGCTTTTGGAAGTTGTGTTTCACTATCAAAAATACTCTCGTTCCGCTCCTGCTCTGTCAGCTTTACAGGGCAGATCGTCAGGGCCGTTAGGAAGCCATGTAGGCCATGATAGTCGAGGGTTCCTTCATGTTGTTCAGTGAAAGGCTGTAATAGCGTTTCCACAGAAGCACGGGTATTGGACATAGAGTGTATCCTGAAAAAGTGAAAGGAGATTCTACTCCGGCTTTATAAGGGATAAAAGCGCAGTGGAAACTCAATTATTGAAGGGACCGCTTTCTGGTGTGTCGAAATAATGCAGCAAAAAGTATGCTGAAACCGAGCATTATGAGGCTCCTTATAAGCTGATTGTGCTTCTCATTGTTATGTTCATTGGCAGTACGGAAAAGCTCAATGAAGGTTTTCCTTCAATTTCCATCTCCCAGAACCTAAGAGTTTTCGTGCAGCCACTGTCCAGATTGGGCGCTATTTGCAGGTTGGTAATCGTGCAAGGTTCAATCTGGTTCAGAGCTGAAGAAATAGAGGTAGTGCTGATAAAGTAATAGGCTTTCTGGGAATGGTAGCTGTCTGGATGCAATACATAATCGAAATTTGTCATAGCATCCTCTACCTCTTGGGCAAACTCTCCATCTATGGAGCTTGGAGCTATCTAGGGCAATGATGGCGCTGATCGTCTGGTCTTGGGAGGGATCAGGCGGTGTAATCACTCATGAGCCAAAATTCCAGCATAACTTATTGATTATTATTTATTAAATTTGTGTATTTCCTGTATTGATTATATGTGAGGCTTAAAATGACCAAGCCATGTTCTCCAGCAAGTCCGACTATTGACTGGAAATAAGCATTTATCAATTTGAGTCTCGGAGTATTGAAGCCATCAGACAGAAAATTAACGTTCAAGCCAAGTAAACCGATGGCTTCATTCGTTTTGGAGTGTTTAAGGCAGCCCATCAGCTAAAGTTCTATAGAATAAATGCTCCTAAGAGGAGTCCCCTGTCTGCCGGGAGTTTAATGCAAGGATGCATCAATGTCTGTGGAGACTATTCGTTATCTAATCCTTTTCGTTTCATTAGGGCTGTTAATGTTGATGCAGATTGGCTTTCTGTGTATGGAGAGTGGGGTTGTCCGATCTAAAAACAGTATCAATGTAGCGGCAAAGAATCTGATGGATCTTCTGCTGGTATTCCTACTTTTCTGGCTTTTTGGCTATTCGATGATGTTTGGTGATTCCCAGTCTGGCCTTTTTGGTCAATTTACGCCTTTCAGCAAATATGCAGAGGATCCGTTTAAGCCACTTTTTTTTCTGTTTCAGGCTATGTTTGCTGCTACTGCAGCGACGATCGTTTCCGGACCTGTAGCAGAGCGCTGTTCCCTGAAAGGGTATCTGGTTATCGTTGCGGTGATGACAATGCTGATATATCCGGTGACTGGGCACTGGGTCTGGGGTGGGGTCTACATGGACTCATCTGTAGGGTGGTTAGAAAAGGCCGGGTTTTATGACTTTGCAGGCTCATCTGTTGTCCACGTAACCGGTGGTATGGTCGCATTAGTCTCAGTAGTGATTATTGGTCCAAGAGCGGGTTATGAGAAAAAGCAGGCGGATGGTTTTACCGGCCACAGCATGGTGATGGCAATACTGGGGTATTTGTTTTTATGGTTGGGCTGGTTTGGGTTTAATGGTGGTAGTGTTGTATTGGCCGATATTCATCAGCTTCCCATCGTACTCATGAATACAGCCATTGCTGGAGCTGCCGGTGGGTTTGGTGTATTGGCACTTGAGCTGGCAAAGAGTGAAAAACTGGACATTTTGATGCTGGCCAACGGGATTCTTGCAGGTTTAGTCAGTGTCACCGCTGGCTGTAATATTTTTTCGCCGACTGCGTCTGTTGTCGTTGGGATTTGTGGAGGCCTTCTGTTCTTTTGTGGCAAACGGGTTCTTGACTGGTTGAGGATTGATGATCCGGTTAGAGGTATTCCGGTGCATCTTCTTGGTGGTATCTGGGGCGTTTTGGCAGTTGCTCTCTTTGCGAACACTGATGCGATTCCTAAATCATTAAGTCGTATGGAATGGTTAATGGTCCAGCTTGAAGGTGTTCTTGCCATTCTGGTCTGGGGAGGAGCAGTCGGTTGGCTTCTGCTCACCGTCTTTAACCTGTTTATACCACTGAGAGTCAGCCTGGAAGGAGAGGAGGCCGGTTTAAACTTTACAGAGCATGGTGCACGAACAGAGCTTTACGACTTGCTACAGGATATGAAGCACCAGCAAGTTACCGGTGATTTTTCCCGTAAGGTGCGTATAGAGCCTTACACGGAAATCGGGCAGGTTGCTTTTCAATATAACCAGGTGACTCAAAGCTTCAGTGCAGCTCAGAGTGAGCTTTATGAAACCATTAGCAATCTTGAGTGTACCAGGCAGGCCTTGAATGATGCCTGTAAACAGGCAGAGAAAGTCAGTGATTATAAAAGTGCTTTTCTTGCCAATATGAGCCATGAAATACGAACACCGATCAATGGTGTTATTGGTATGGCTGAACTTATGCTTTTAGAGGAAATGCCTGCCAAGCAGCAGAGCTATATCCAAACCATTCATTCTTCTGCCAGAGGTTTGATTAATATCATTAATGATATTTTGGATTACTCCAAAATAGAAGCGGGAGAGTTGAGTCTCGAGGTTATTGCATGTGATATAAACCAATTACTCAAGGAGAGTCTTGATATTTTCAGGATTCAGGCAGAAGAAAAAAACATTCAACTCTCAGTAGAGTGCAGTCCGGATATCCCTCCTCTTATATATGCAGACCCTACTCGAATACGACAGATTATTATTAATTTAATGAGTAATTCTTTGAAATTTACCGAGAGTGGAAGCATTTTCCTCAATGCAGGTTTTCTGCAAGGCGCATCAGGCGACAGGCTGACTCTATCCATTGAGGATACTGGTATTGGTATGACGGAAGAGCAGAGCAAAAGAGTGTTTATTGCCTTTCAGCAGGCTGATAACTCTACTGCACGTCAATATGGAGGAACCGGCTTGGGGCTTTCGATTACTCGGCAACTGATTGAGATGATGGAAGGTGTGATAAATCTCCAGAGTCAGCCCGGAAAAGGAACCCGATTTGAGCTGATGATTCCTGTCAGAACTGTTCAAGGTGATCAGGTAGGCAGAGTACCCGATAGTCAGGATGCTACGGGAATTTATGAAGAGCGCAAACCGGCTGGGGAAGTGATAGCAGCTGACCGATGGATTAGTGCTGTCTGTCATGATGTTCTGGTTGCAGAGGATAACCGGGTTAACCAGATGGTAATTCGGAAGTATCTGGAAAAACTGGGTATCTCAGGGCATATTCTGGAAAATGGCAAACAAGTAGTGGATTACTGTGAAAGACATACGCCTCAATTAATTCTGATGGATAGTGAAATGCCTGAAATGGATGGTCTGACTGCTACCCGGTTAATTCGCGAACAAAGTCATCACAAGGTACAGCCCGTCATTATCGGGCTCAGTGCTCATGCCATGAAGGACCATGAAGAGAAAGGGCTGGCTGCTGGAATGGATTCGTACCTGGCCAAGCCTGTGACGCTGGAACAGCTCCGGTCTGCAATCCTTCATTTTTTCGATGATATTCCCGAAGAATAATTTATCTGAAACTTGGAAGAGCGCAGTGACTGGATGAAATCTGTAGAATGACTCCTTATACTTGAGACTTTTCTCAACCTTGCGTGGAAAGCTTTTTCATAATTCCAAGAGCGAAGCTGAGACTTTTATTCCATTTTATGTATTTGTTTATCAATGTCTGATCCTGCTCTGGATATTTTAAAAAATACGTTTGGTTACCAGTCCTTTCGGGGTTTTCAGCAAGAAGTGATCAGTGAGGTTTCTGCTGGTCGTGATGCTCTGGTGCTTATGCCCACAGGTGGTGGGAAGTCTCTATGCTACCAGATTCCCGCGCTTCTCAGAGGTGGTACGGCAGTTGTCGTTTCTCCTTTGATCGCCTTGATGGATGACCAGATAAACAGTCTCCGGGAGTTGGGGATTCGTGCTGACTGTCTTCACTCTGCCATGTTGCCGGAAGATCGTGCTCAGGTTGAGCGAGAGCTTCTGGTCGGTGATCTCGACTTATTGTATGTGGCTCCTGAACGGCTACTGACTGAGTCGATGCAAAGGCTGTTGGATCAAATTCAAGTAGCCCTGTTTGCCATTGATGAAGCGCACTGTGTTTCCCAGTGGGGGCACGACTTTCGCCCGGAATACCTCCAGCTTTCCCGTCTCCAGACCCGCTTTCCGGGAGTGCCCAGGATTGCACTGACGGCAACGGCTGACTTGCGAACCCGTCAGGAGATCAGGGAGCGGTTAGGGCTGGAATCTGCGCGGGTTTTCACAGACAGTTTTAATCGACCTAATATCTTCTACCGCATCAGCCAGAAAAAGCAGGGTAAGCAGCAGCTTCTTAACTTTCTGAATAAAGAACACCCGGAAGATTCAGGTATTGTCTATTGCCTGTCCCGTAAGAAAGTTGAGCAGACTGCTGAATGGTTGGCCCAGGCAGGGCGAAAGGCGCTGCCATATCATGCGGGTTTGTCTCCAGAAGAGCGTCGCTCAAACCAGCATCGCTTTATTGCAGAAGAAGGCATCATTATTGTAGCGACCATCGCATTTGGTATGGGAATCGATAAACCAGATGTGCGCTTTGTTGCCCATCTGGATTTACCAAGAAGCATTGAGGCCTATTATCAGGAGACGGGTCGTGCCGGGCGGGATGGTCTGCCGGCTACTGCCTGGATGGTTTATGGCTTACAGGATGTGGTTCTTCTAAAACAGCTTCAGGCGCGCTCCAGTGCCAGTCAGCAAATCCAGCAAATAGAGCAGCAAAAACTGGAAACGATGTTGGCTCTGTGTGAGGTTACCGGATGCCGGCGTCAGATTTTGCTGACTTACTTTGATGAGCCGTTGGATAAACCTTGTGGTTACTGCGATCTTTGTCTTGAGCCCGCAGAGGTTTGGGATGGAACAGAGGTTGCCCGGAAGGCGTTGTCTTGTATTTATCGCAGCGGGCAGAGCTTTGGGGTTGCTCACCTTGTGGATATTTTGTTGGGCAAAAGTACTGACAAAACCCGTCGCTTCGGCCATGATCACCTGAGCACATTTGGTATTGGCAAGGAATTGGATCAGGGTAACTGGCGGTCGGTCTATCGTCAGCTGGTGGCCAGAGGCTATGTGAATGTTGATCATGACAGTCACGGGGCTCTAAAGCTGAATGAGAATTGCCGGTCTCTGTTGAAAGGTGATGAGCAAATTGAGCTTCGTCGTGACCGTTATGAACCATCCCGGAAATATGAGAAGGAGTATCGGGAGGTTGGGCGTGTCGTGGTGGAAGAGCATGATCAGACGCTCTGGGAACAGCTCAGGCAGCTGCGGCGGAGCCTGGCTGAGGAGCAGAATGTACCTGCGTATGTGATTGTAAACGATAAAACGCTGATGGAGCTGGTGAAATACCGGCCCCGTAACCAGTTGGAGCTATCGCAGATATCGGGAATTGGCCAGTATAAACTGGAAAAATACGGTGATGCGCTATTAAAAGTACTTGCTGACTACGCCTCTTCTGCGTTGGCTTGAACCTTCCCCCGATACTTCAGTGGGGTTTTGCAGGTAGTGCAAAGATAGACTGTTCCTTTTTGCGAACGGTTGTGTCGAGTCGTACCCAGCGGAATAGTTTTCCCTTGGCATTGGCATTGGTAAAGCCAGTTTCTTCGGCTGCTTTTTTGAGTGTTATAGCTGTGGCATCGGTCAGCCGGTAATTGAAAGACATTACTCATTACTGACTGCCATTCCCTACCATGAGGGCGAATCCTTGAGCCATAGATATCATAAGCCAGTAGGTGTGCTACTTCATGAGCTACTGTCTGCTTCAAAAAGTGCTCTCGATTTTCTTTCATAAGAACAGGATTAAAACGAAGGTGGCGCTTCTCGATCCAAGCCTGCCCAGCAGTTTCACCTTTTAGGTCAAGACGAAGATAGGGTTTTCGAAAGCATCTTTGAAATAACTGCTCGGCCAGAGCGTATAACTCAATAACCCGCTGTTGAATTTGGTGGAGATCTGAGGACAAATGGTTTCCTGTTTTTAAGGTGAATTTGATGCTGAATCATAGCCGATATAACTATCAAGTTGTAGGTATCACTAATAGCCACAGTTCATCTGAAAAAGATGAACTGTGGCTATTATGAGCTTCTGAAAATTATCTTATTGTTATATAAGGAATCTGCGATTAAATTCCCATAAATAAGCTAATCTCCACTCAGCCTCCGGAGATTAACTATGGGTCAACAGCTCAGCTTTTCTGACTCTGAATTCACTCAAAAACGTCGCCAGAGACGTAAAGAAATATTTCTTGCCCATATGGATGAACTCATTTCCTGATAGCCTATCCGAGCCAAGGTGGAACATCCCTTCAGAACCATCAAGTGGTCGTTTAGATTTACCAAAGCCCGTTACCGGGGGCGGAAACATGATGGCATACTGGCGATGTTGTCCGTTCTGGCATGCATGGTAAGGCTGGATCAAATAATTCGGGCGCAGGGTTCGTGTATCTGAAAGCTGGGAAGCTGGCTTCAATGATAAGAAACTGATTGACTCTCAGATTAGATAATAATGAATTAATGACTTTTCATTCACTGTATTTATTAGTCTCTCACAAGGTTAAAACCAATTGCTCGAAGATTTCATGCATTAATCTTCTTTTTTCTGGATCATAGTTTGGTTGTCAAAACTTCTTTTGCTTAATTAACGTGAGTCCGACGATGAAAGACAGGGGAGCCCCAGCTATTTAGCTATCTTTAGGATACCACGCCAGAGACAGCGAACTGGAGGCTCCCGTGTCTATTGTCAGTGTATTCTGTGATGTTGATGATTTCTGCATAACTTTTGAATCACAATGGCATAGGCAACTCATTTGTCATACCAAAAAACCTCCTGTTATATCAAATCTGTCGCTCAGTGAAATAATGACCATCATCATTTATTTCCATCTGAGTGCTTTCCGCAATTTCAAACACTATTACCAGCGACTGATCAAACCTCATAAATCGGACTATTTCCCGATGGCGACAGGCTAAGCCTGAGAATGTGGGAGGTTCGATGAACTGAAATCATTCGTTGAAATCCAGTGGGTTCGACTCGCACCCGGTAGAGATTAACCATCGTAAGCGCCAAAATAACCCACGTTCTACCCGGCTAAACGCTGATAAGGAATCATAAGGTCTCTGATTACACGGAGGCTCCGATGGACAATCCAAAAACTACCCGGGAACAATGGCAGCAACGAGTCGAAGCCTGGCATGACTCCGGGTTGAGCCAAAATGCCTGGAGTCGACAGAACGGCGTTAAGCCATCACAACTTGGATACTGGAAAAAGAAGTTGCGGACTGGGAAAGCTCCTGCTTTATCATCAAAAACTGTTTCTGCCTTTGTGCCCGTTTCCCTGACGCAGAACCAGAGTCAAACTTGCGAAGAATCATCCCCTTTAACGGTATCATTGCCCAGTGGGCTCAGTGTTTCCGGGATTAATCATCAAAACCTCGCTCTGGCTGGTGAGTTGATTGGATTGCTGCGATGAATCAACCTGTAATGCGCCCGTCGTCCAGCTTGCCTGAGGTCTACCTTTATCGGGATCCCATCGATTTTCGAAAGTCCTTCAAGGGGCTGGCGGTACTGATCGAGCAGGAACTTGGGCATAACCCTTTTGATGGTCACCTCTATGCCTTCACCAACCGTCATCGCAATAAAATCAAGTGCTTGTTCTGGGAAGATAATGGTTTTGTGCTTTATTACAAGAGCTTGGCAGAGGATAAGTTCCACTGGCCAAAGCCCGATGACGAACTGTTAGCCTTAACAGGCCAACAGCTCAATTGGCTGCTTGATGGCTATAATCTCAGTGCGATGAAACCCCATAAAAAAAGACATTACGAAAGCTGTTTTTAGTCTTAAAACTCAGCCGCTTATGGTAAAATATCGGCTATGAAATCACCCATTGACACCCTCATTTATCAGCCAAAATCCGCCCTGAGTTTACTGGCAGGAAGCGCTGAAACAGCTTTGGATCTGGAGGCCTTACTTGAGGCCATCCAGGCCATGGACGGTGTCATTCTCGAAAAAGACAATGTCATTCTTGAGAAAGACGACATTATCCAGAAAAAGTCTTTTGTCATCGAAGAGCAGAAAAAACGCATCGCTATTCTGGAAGAATACCTGCGTTTGGAACGTGCCCGCCTTTACGGTCGAAGCTCTGAAAAGTTCAGTGGTCAGGGTGAAATCTTCAATGAAGCAGAATTAACGGACTGTGCCGTTGATCCGGATGAAGATGCCCAGGAAGAAACAGAGGAAAGTCCAAAGCCCCCAAAGAAACGCAAGGGGCGTCAACCTCTGTCGCCGTCACTGCCGAGAGTCCAGGAACGTATTGAACTGACCGAAGAAGAAAAGCAGGGTGCCATTGAGACCTTCTTCACCAAAGTCCGGGAAGAACTGGATATTATTCCTGCCAGGGTTCAGGTCAAGGAGATTATGCAGGAAAAAGCCGTATTCATTGTGAAGGATGAACAGGGCGGAGAATCTCACGAAAAACGCGTCATTAAAGCCGCTGAACTCCCAAAGCACCCCATTCCAAAATCGGCGGTCACCGTCAACATGCTGGCCTGGATCATCGGTGCCAAATATTGCGATGCCCTGCCACTGTATCGGCAGGAAAAGATACTGGCTCGTTATGGTGGCTCCATCACCCGGACGACGATGGCCAACTGGATGATCCGGTTATCCCTGCAGCTGCAGCCACTGATCAACCTGATGGAAGACCATCAGCGCACAGGGCATATCATGAATGCCGATGAGACCCGGGTTCAGGTGCTCAAGGAACTCAGTAAATCACTCCACTCTGATAAATATATGTGGGTGACACGGGGTGGTCCACCGGGGCAACCGGCGGTGCTGTTCCATTACGATCCTTCCAGGCTCCTCGTCCTTTGATGTGGATTTTGTAAGCAAATTTCTGTAAAAGACCCTTCTTTTTTTCACCTCAGAAGAAGTGTCCTGCCCATGGATGGAAATCAGATTTTTATACTCGGCCTCGGCTTACAATTTCCATGGAAACTGGTGAGTCAGCATCTGGATACTTCAACCAAACCCAGTACCCTTACGCTCAAGGTGGCTGCTGATCGTGGCAGCCTCTATCCATGCCCCTGCTGTGGCAAGGCCTGCCCTGCACATGACTTCAAAGAACTCACCTGGCGACACCTGAATTTCTTCCAGCACCACTGCTTCATTACTGCAAATGTCCCTCGGACCAACTGTGAAGAACACGGTATACGTCGTATTCATGTACCCTGGGCCAGAGAAGGCAGCAAGTTCACACTTTTATTTGAACAGGCTCTGTTGATGTTGGCTCGTGAAATGCCCGTCAAGGCCTGTGCAGAGTACATTGGTGTCGCGGATAAACGTATCTGGCGGGTTATCAAGCACTACGTCAGCAGAGCGCTGCTTGAGATGAACTTCGCTGAGCTGAAAGCCATCGGTCTTGATGAAACAGCCTCAAAACGAGGTCATAACTACGTTACCGTATTCATCGACATGGATCGTTCGGATAAGCCGGTGTTGTTCGCGACGCCCGGCAAAGGCAAGCAGACAGTCAGGGATTTCAAGACCTTTCTCGAAGAGCATCAGGGCAAGGCAGAAAATATTCTGGAGGTGGTTTGTGATATGTCCAAAGCTTTCCTGGCCGCAACGAAAGAAGAACTCCCCAATGCCAATGTGACCATTGACTGGTTTCATGTTGTGCAATTGTTTACCACGGCATTAGACGACGTGCGTAAGGCTGAGCGTAAGTTACAACACCTGCCGAAAGAGCTTCGCTGGGCGATTCTGAAGAACGCAGACGGGCCATTGACAGAGAAACAAGTTGAAGCACTTGCAGAATTGGAGACCAGTGACTTACATACAGGCACGGCCTGGAAGATCAAGGAAAAGCTACGCTGGATCCGTAAAGCTGAAACCATCAGGGCAGCCCGCTGGCGACTTAGTCATTTCATCGGTTATGCACGGAAGGAGTTGGGAGACATAGAAATCCTGGAGCCGGTACGCAAAGCTTTGGAAACGGTTGAACGTCATGCTGATAAGATTCTGCAACGCTGGTATTCGACGTATACCAATGCACGAATGGAAGGGCTGAACAGTCTGTTTCAGGCAGCCAGGGCAAGGGCAAAAGGTTACCGTAATACAGGGACTTTTATCACGATGATTTACCTGATAGCCAGCCCTGTGGCGGATATCCTGAAATCCATATGAAACGACGAAGAGCCAAAAATATTCACTTTCTGGTTTGCATGCGACACAACTCGTAGCAGGGGTGTTTTATGATGGGTCTCTGAGCTGAGAAAGCGATGCGGGAGAGCCTTGAGGTGTGCTTTCTATCGTACATCCATTTTATGGAGCCTGACAATAACATGAATAAACGGCAATCCTCCCTGGAAACCACCATTCTCATCATTGAGCTACTGAAACGAATCCCCAAAAGCTGGTGGATTACTGCTCAGGAGCTTAAACAGCAGTTGGCTGAGATTGGGCTGGAGCGGAATATACACACCATTCAGCGACATATGAAATCTCTGGTAGAGAGCAGCCATTTCCCCATTGATATGGATGATCGCAGTAAGCCTTATGGCTACCGATGGAGCCAGCAGGCGGTAGGCTTCACGGTGAACTCCCTGAGTATCCAGGAGTCATTGATTCTGCAAATGGCACACAAGACATTGAAGAATTTGTTGCCCAGCAGCCTGATGGATTCCATGTCTGGATTTTTTGAGGAAGCCAACCGAAATATCAGCCATACCCAGGATCCCGGCAAGGAGATTCAGTGGTTATCCAAGGTGGTGGTGGCACCTGAAACTCAGCCCCTGTTACCACCCGAGTTACAGCCGGATGTATTTAATGAAGTCAGCTGCGCGCTGTACAACAACTGCTGGCGGGATATTGCCTACAGAAATGCGGGTGGTGAGGTAAAAGAGAAAACCGTCATGCCTCTTGGGCTTGCTCAGCAGGGACCGCGACTCTACCTGGTCTGTCGTTTCCACGGATATGACAATGAGCGGAATCTGGCCATGCACCGGATGCTTTCGGCTCGTTCAACCTCGCTAACCTTTGAGCGGCCAGAGCGCTTTGATCTTAAACAGTATAACGATGAGGCTCATTTTTCGTTCGGGGAGGGAAGAAGAGTGAGACTGTCTTTTCGTGTTGATAAGGAGGCAGGGCTTCATATTCTGGAATCCCGACTATCCGAAGATCAATCATGCATTGAACATGAGGACTGCTATGAAATCAGCGCCACCGCTATGGATTCGCTTCAGCTCAAGTTCTGGCTAAACGGTTTTGGCAAAAACGCCTGGGACATTGATTACCAGTCAGTTGATGAGGAAATAGCTGAATAAATCAGTTGCTGGTTATCCGTCACTCAAATTTAAAACCATCCGGTCTCCTTAACAATAAGGGCAGCGTTATGATGGAAGAATATATCAAGGAGTACTTTCAGCACTTTGGCGTAACCCCTAAAATTCAGGAGGTAACCCTCAACCCTCTCCCTGCAGATATTCAAAAACTGGATATTCCTGTTACTCCGTATAACAGTTACAAAACCTCAGCAGTCTATCTGCTTAACCTCCAGGAACAGGATTTTAGTGACCTGCACTATGTACTTGGCATCAGCCATGACCAGTGTTTATTCGGCAAGGCGGTGATTCGTGTAGGGGATGATTACTACGATCCAACAGTTATCGCCAAAAACTGCTTCCTGCCAAAAGATCAGTTCGTCAGCATCTACGAGATGCCGGTGAACGACCTGAAGGGCTTTATGGTGGAGCACGATAATGAATTGCCGTCTATCTTGAACCTGAAAGTGGTGGAAATGTTGAGCCGGAAGTAATGCTCAATAGCAGTCAGGGTTTGACCTTCTCGAAACTGGTCAAGGTAAGTTCAAACCCTGCTGCATCACCCCTTAAAAAATATCATTTATAGATCAATCAGTTATAAATCATTATATTGATTCTTGTATTTTGAACTCTGCCGTATAGGTTTTTGACTTCTTTTCTGACACCTGGACACACCTTTGGGGATTTGGATATTACCCGTGTTTGTGTGTCCGGAAAACTATAACCACTTCATTAGCCAGTGGCTTGGTTTTTTAGGCCAGCCGGTGAATGCCTTGTTAGCGGGTTTGGTCACGACGCTACCACTGTTGAAATATGGTCCGGCTGAAAAACTTCAGATGTGTATTTCCAAAGGTCTGGAAGCTGGAGGCAAGATTGTTCTGATTGTTGGCTGTGGTGGTGCTTTTGGGTATGTGCTTCAAAGCAGTGATCTGATTGAGCTGTTTGCCCGAAACCGGGGTTTCGTAAACCTGGGGCTGTTTTTACCTTTTGTGATGGCTGCAATTGTCAAAACAGCGGAAGGCTCAACAACCGTTGCCTTGATAACAGCTTCTGTTCTGGTGAGCCCGCTGCTATCCGCACTCGGTCTGGATACAACCACTGGTCGATTACTTGCATTGTTTGCCTGCAGTGGTGGTGCAATGACCATTGCCCATGTGAATGACAGTTACTTCTGGATTATCACTGAGTTTACCGGGATGGATACGGCGACAGCATTGAAATCTCTAACGGTAGCGACTTTCTTCCAGGGCATCGTGGTTTTGTTAGCGGTGCTGCTACTGGTTTTTTTTCTTGATGTTATAGCGTTGCAAACAATCCCGTTTCTGCTCAGATAAAAAAATGCAGCTTCACCTGAAAGGAAAAGCTGCATTTGCCATTAACACCTGCATTCAATGCAGGCAATGGTAAGGGGAAAATTAAATTTCTGTAAGCATCTGGGTTGCTGGTTTGTAGGTGAGGTTTTGCGCCAGCGCAACGCTTTCACAGGTGACCACCCCCTTACAGACATTCAGGCCCTCCAACAGGTGTGGATTATCTTCCAGGGCTTTGCGAGGCCCCTTATTGGCAATTTGCAACACATAAGGCAGTGTTGCATTGTTCAGTGCCAGAGTGGAAGTACGGGCAACAGCGCCAGGCATATTGGCTACACAGTAGTGAACCACTTCATCAACGATAAAGGTGGGCTCTGCATGGGTGGTAGCAACGGATGTTTCTGCACAGCCGCCCTGATCAATCGCTACGTCGACGATGACAGAACCGGCTTTCATTTTGCCAACCAGTTCACGGGTGATCAGTTTGGGGGCAGCAGCGCCTGGTAGAAGGACTCCACCAATAACCAGATCAGCAGAGACTACATGTTGTTCAATGGACTGGAAGGTGGAGTACACTGTGCGAACCCGATTGCCATATTGGGCATCCAGCCTGCGCAGTGCATCTACAGAGCGATCAAGTACTACGACCTCGGCACCCATGCCAACAGCCATGGCGGTTGCGTTCTGCCCAACAACACCGGCTCCAATAATCACTACTTTAGCGGGTTCAACTCCGGGCACACCACCCAAAAGCATGCCTCGACCCGCCATGGATTTTTCCAGGCAACGGGCACCTGCCTGAATGGACATACGACCAGCAACTTCAGACATTGGAGCCAGCAGTGGCAGACGGCCATGGGCATCGGTTACGGTTTCGTAGGCGATGCACGTCGCACCGGAATTGACCAGGTCGTTGGTTTGCGGAACGTCCGGAGCCAGATGCAGATAGGTAAAAAGGGTGTGGTGGGGTTTCAGTCTGGCACGTTCAATAGCCTGAGGTTCTTTTACTTTTACGATGAGCTCAGCGACATCAAAAACAGCTTCAGGAGTCTCAAGAATTGCGGCTCCGACAGCCAGATAATCTTCATTATAAAAACCTACACCACTACCGGCATTGCCCTCTACAAAAACCTCATGTCCATTTTGCACCAGTTCTTTTACAGCTGCCGGTGTCAGGCCTACACGGTACTCGTGATTCTTGATTTCCTTGGGAATGCCTATCCGCATATTCAACTCCATGATCATATTAACGTGGGCTATAACATTATTTAACATTAATTTTCATAGTTTTTTATCTTGAATATGTGTTTTATTTAGTGTTTTTATCTAAAAAGTGTTTTTTGTTTATTGATTTACTCTGTGTTCAATAAAATGTAGCAGATAAAGCAATTTAATCGTCTGAAAGGGTATTTTGTTAAATATATTGAACAACGGGGGGTAACTGGGCAGTATTGACATAAAAAAGGCATCAACAATAACAAAGAAGGCAAGATTGCCAGCAGCGGGGCTCGGGTATATTGAGGTCGCTATCAACTCTTGCTCTTAAATAACGTCAGGGACTGTTATATGCCAGAGTTTAAAACGGAACTTGCGGATTATCTCGAACGCTACCCGCAGACTGAGTACATCGACACCTTATTACCTGATATTAATGGCTTTGTAAGGGGGAAGCGCTTGCCGGCCACAGCGTTTAACAAGCTGGAAAACGGATGCTACCTGCCTTGCTCGGTGTTTTCTCTGGATATTACCGGTGTCACCATAGAAGAAGCGGGGTTGGGCATGAAAATTGGTGAGCCCGATCGTCTTTGTCTACCCGTGCCAGGAACACTTTCTCCGTCAGCGATTGATACTGAAAAAGTCGCTCAGGTGCTTTTAACCATGGAGGATGAAGATGGTAGTGGCTTTCCCTATGAACCCAGAAATGTTCTGGCCAATGTGGTTCAACGCTTTAAAGCACTGGGTTATACACCGGTCGTAGCTTTGGAACTTGAGTTTTACCTGGTTGATCCACAACGTACCGAAGAAGGTAAATTACAGCCCCCTGTTGGTTTTGTTACTGGTGCCCGTGAAACCATGAGTCAGGTTTATTCTGTTGATGGGCTGGCGGATTTTGCCGGGTTTCTGAATGATGTAAATCAGCTTGCTAAAGCTCAGGGGGTACCCGCTGATTCAGCAGTAGCCGAAGCGGCACCCGGACAGTTTGAGATTAATCTTAAACATGGCGAAGATTCAGTAGCTGCCTGTGATCACGCCATTATGCTCAAGCGACTGATTCGAGAGTTAGCCGTGCGCTATAACTATGAAGCAACCTTTATGGCCAAACCCTACGAAGAGCATCCGGGAAATGGTTTGCATATTCATGTCAGCCTTCAGGATGACGCGGGTGGTAATGTATTTGCCAATGCCAATGGGGACGACAGCAAAATACTTCATCATGCCATTGCCGGCTCTATTGAGATGATGCCAGAGACCGTGGCTCTACTTTGCCCAAACATAAACTCCTATCGTCGTCTTGTGCCTGATATGTATGTGCCGTTGCATGCATCCTGGGGGCACAATAACCGAACAGTATCGTTAAGAATTCCGGCCAGTGGGAAGGCTGATCGCCGAATAGAACACCGCCTTGCTGGGGCTGATGCCAATCCGTACCTGACGTTGGCAGCGGTGCTTGCCGGAATGTTGTATGGCATTGAGAATAAGCTGATACCGCCAGAAGAAGCATTACCGGGGGGGGGGGACGAATACCCTCTGTTGCCCCATCGCCCTGCTGAAGCATTATCCAGGCTGGCAGAAGGAGAGCTGCTTTCTGAATACATCAGCCAGCAATATATTGATCTCTATACACTCTGCAAGCGCGAGGAGTTACAACGCTTTGAGCGTCATGTGACCACACTAGAAACGGAGTGGATGTTGAAAACAGCTTAGGAAACCAAAAGAAAAGAGCCGATGGCAGGCATCGGCTCTGAGTCTGGAATCACCACATAAAATTTGGGTCGAGGTAAGCAGGCTGGTCGGGAAGACTTCTATTAAACGACAGAAATTCTTCTTTTCTTGCTTCGAGGCTTTGAGCTTCACCTTTAACAAGCTCAGTACCGAACTCCTTTGCAAACTCTAGCCGATCCCATAAATCTTCAAGTGCATTGTCACTCAATTTATACTCCCGCTCCCCTGGAAAATCGGTTTTGAAGCTCTTTACGGCTGTCTCCGCCTTATTCTGATAAAACTTTATTAGGTTGCTACGGAGTGCAGCTATTTTTTGTTTAAGCTCTTCTGTCCCATGTTGTTCTGCAGTATTCAGATGCTCTTCTGCCTTTGTCAGCCTATAGTGTTTAATTGTATCCTCTTCATAAGTTTTTTTAGCAATGACATAGCTGCACTCAGCAAAGATTGGCTGAGCACTCAGATTTCCCAGGTTCACTGATTTTTGCAATTCTCGCAATGCATCATGAATACTGCGGGAATGTATACTTTGGTCAAGGGGGAGAGCCTCGCACTCACGAAACAAACTTTGCCCCAATGCTAAATACAAGGCTGATTTAGCCTGTCTAACAAATTCATCTTTCCCTTCGAACTCAGGCATCGAATCGACTATGCTTAAACAGATTTTTTTGGAGTAAGGGGCAAAGTTTATTTTATTAGCAAGCATTTCTATAAAGGGCTCACGCGCAGCAGCAATACCTGTTTTACAAGCTATTTGCAACGATTGGAAGACCTGTTCAAAAAAACGGTCATTACGACCCGTCACATGAGTTTTAAAACTTAATCCCAGTATGTAATGTACTTCTCCACGAAGCTTTTTAAATTCATCTGTAGGATTTTGACATTTTTTGTCTAGCAAATCTGCTAAACCTTGTAGTTCAACTAATTTTTCACTGGGCACAATACCATTTCTTGAGGATTTGAAAATGTTCTGAAATCGTGTACGGAGTGATGGCAGTGTTGAGCTTTCATCCTGGTAACCGGCTAACCGTCTGACAGTTTGTAATTGAGATTCTTCTGGTATCGCGGTTACGTTACATTTGGTGCAGGAAAATGCAGAGTTTCTGGTTGTATTTTCTAAAACACATAGGGGGTGGAACAGATGTTTTTCAGTACAAATATTGGCAGATACCCCTCTGTATTCAAAACGGTAATTTTCCTTAGGGATTGGAGGTGGGTCGATCAAATCACCATCACACAAAACACAGTTGTCATAATCTGCGAGTTGTTCGGCGCTTGCTTGAGAGAATGTAACTGTTGCTGGCAACATACTTAACGAAACCTCCAAAGGTTAGTTTCAAAACCTGCCATGAACTCTGATTGGGATAGTTAAAGCTTTGTAGGTAGATTGTCTTTGGAGAAAAAAGTTCAGTGAAGTGCCATATATCCAACTTTTACCATAAGAATGGTTTAACTATTTGATATTTATATAACTCGTACGATTAGATGGTCGGTACGATATTCAGTTGTTTAAAATCATGATGTTATCAAAGGATGGTGAAGGTCAGATATATTCAGCAAATGGGAAGCTTTCCGCTTCCCTTGAGGTTAGTGGTACAGTGCTTTAGCGGCTATTGTGTGCTCCTTCATCAGCGCCTGTAAATCTCCACCCAGCCACTCCCGATCTTTCACCAGCCACTCACCATTGACCATAACGTTACTGGCGTGATTGGCACCACAAACGACCAGTGCAGCTAATGGATCATGAGCGCCACTGAACCGGGGTTCATCGAGTTTATAGAGGCTAATATCCGCCTTCTTGCCAACCGCCAGTTCACCGATATCCTCACGCCCCAGCACTTCAGCACTGCCTTTAGTGGCAAGGTAGAGCGCATCAAGATGAGAAAACTCGTCGGCCTGGTATCTCAGTCGTTGAATCAGAAGTGCCTGGCGTACTTCCTGGATAAGATTGCTGTGGTCATTGGACGCACTGCCATCAACACCCAGACCCACCCGGCAACCGGCTTCCCTGAGCTCTTTCACCCGACAGATACCGGAAGCAAGAATCATATTGGATGAAGGGCAGTGACAGATACCGGTGCCGGCTCTGCCCAGTCGCTTAACCTCTTCATCATTAAAATGAATACCGTGAGCCAGCCAGGTTCTGTCATGGAGCCAGCCAACTTCTTCCAGGTAATCCAGTGGTCTTAAGCCAAACATTTCCAGGCAGAAATTATTTTCATCTTCGGTTTCTGCCAGATGGGTATGCAGGTGAACCTGATGTTCACGGGCCAGCCTTGCACTCTCTTTCATAATGTCGGTGGTGACAGAGAAGGGTGAGCAGGGTGCCAGGGCAATTTCTACCAGCTGGCGATCATCTTTCTGGTGGTACTTTTGAATAAGACGGCTTGAGTCGTCCATAATGGTTTGTTCGCTTTGAACCACCGATTTAGGGGGTAAGCCACCATCTTCCTGACTCAGCGTCATGGAGCCCCGGGTGAGGGTTGCCCGAACACCCAGTGAGAGTGCTGTTTCTGCCTGGATATCAATGGCACTTTCCAGTCCCTGCGGGAAGAGATAATGGTGGTCGGCCATAGTCGTGCAGCCGGAAAGAAGGAGTTCCACCATAGCCAGTTTGCTGGATTGCTGATGCATCTGGGGAGTCAGACCAGCCCAGATGGGGTAAAGGGTCTGTAGCCAGGGGAACAGTTTTTTGTTCAGTGCCGGTGGGCAGCAACGGGTCAGGGTTTGATAGAAGTGGTGGTGGGTATTGATCAGGCCGGGCATTAATACCTGATCGCGGGCATCGATCACCGTATTGCAGGGGGAGGCTGGCTCCTGACCTGCTCCCAGAACTTCGGTGATACGATCACCTTCAATCACAATACCATTGCTGGCATCTAACGGGTTGGCAGTAAAGACAGCCAGCGGCTGCTTGATCCAGATTCTTTCCATTAAGGCACCTCAAGTGCTTCTTATAAGCTGTTGGCACTGTGCAGGAACCGGTTGAATAAAAAGTGACAGCCACCCTGCACACCTGATGTCTTGTTGTAACATCCGATAGAGCGCGTAACAGTGACTTGCGTGTTAATCTGTCAGGCCGGACTCACATTATCAGCTGGCAATAGGTTTTGCACGGTGGTTTAACCCGTGTCAGTTGCCTTGAGTCAATACTCTTTCATTCGTTTTGAAAGACTGGTCAGGATTGACTTCCTGCCGATGAAAATGGTTATATGCATTCCATTAACTATTCTTTTTGTTGTTTAAGAAAGCTTCAGAAATTCACATGTTACAGATATTGCATCATCGACATCGCCGCTCATTGAGCATGGCCTTTATGGTTATGATGCTGCTGTCTGTTCTTCAATTTTGTCTGATGACGGTTGCGGAAGCGAAGGTTGCGCATCATCAGGGCGAAAACTTTTCAGGTGATATTGTCACAGCAGAATCAAGTCATGCTGAAGCGGCTGCGGATGTTGAAAGCCTCCATGACTGCTGTGCCATTGATGCGAAACCCATCACTACCATGGAAACCGCCTGTCCTGACTGCGAAAACGACAGTGAGGTGCTAAACCTCTGCGGGTCCTGATCTCAAGCCCCTGTTCTCACTGCTCTATATTGTTGTTCAGGAAGTCCTGAATCAAACGACGAATGTCCGTTTTTGGCAGCAGTTTACTGAGCCTGATATTCTCTCATCCCTCCCTGATATCTATCTCGCGAACGTCTCCTTCCTCGAATAGTTGTTCCTGAAAACTTAAAACTGAACTGTATTTCCGGTGGTACCGGGAAGGTGCTGTGGTCGGCTGTGTTGTCACTGCATGGTCGATCCCTGAGTGTTGTTTTCAAGGGACATTTTAATGTTACTTAAATGGAATGTCGGGATTGTCCGACGCTGTCAGCAGCTGGCCAGAATAGCGGGCCTTATGCTGCTGACTTCGAACAGTGCTGCTGGATTAACACTGCTTGAGGCAGAGCAGATTGCTCTGGCAATAGATGAAGGTGTGAAGCAGTTTTCAGTCCAGTCCCGAATGATTGAGCAGGAGTCGATTGCCGCATCAGGCTGGATGGACCCAAAACTGTCGATTGGCACTATGAATCTTCCGGGTAATGACCTTGATCCGCTCAACCAGGGAATGCTTGAGTTTAAAGTGGAACAGATGCTTCCCAGGGGGGACAGTAATGGTATTCAGAAGCGCCAGCTGACGCTGAAAAAAGAAGCAATGGATGCGGCTGCCACTAACCGTAAGCTTTCCGTTCAACGGGATGTTCGTCTTGCCTGGCTTGATGTGTGGTATTGGCAGCAGGCGCTGGTGGCACTTAAAGCTGACCGTAACCTGTATGAGTCTCTGGTAACAGTCACAGCATCCATGTACAGCCAGGGCAGGAAAAGACAGCAGGATGTCTATAACGCTAAAGTCGCGCTTTCCCGTCTTGATGATCAGACTCTGTCGTTTTCTGCCAGCGTTTGGCGTAGAGCTGGCTTATGGTCGTGAGCAGGGTGATATGGCCATGATGGGCAGTGATGGTCACCGTAATAAATATTCCCTGATGGTGATGATGGACTTGCCATTGTTCACGGCAAATCGACAGGACCGTCAGCTTCTGGCCAGTCAGTATCGTAAGGAGGCTGCGCTGTCAGTGAGGCAGGATCTGTTGCGTCAGCTGACCGGACAGTTAAACGCAGAGGTCGCCCGTTATCGTGGTCTCAGCCAGCGGCTTGACCATTATTCCAATAGTCTGTTGCCGGATGTTGAAAGCCAGTCTCAGGCCGCACTGAATGCCTATCAGTCAGATGCGCAGGACTTTAACAGTGTGATTCAGTCATACCGAACGCTACTGGATACCCGGCTGACCTTTAAAAGGCTTCAGGCTGATATCAGACAGAGCCTTGCCCGTATTGATTATCTGATGCCAGGGAGCAGCTATTAATGAGCAGGAAATTATTTCGATTAGCGCTGGTCATTAGTGCGTTTATTGCCGGGCTTGGAAGCTATCACCTCTGGCTAACTACTCAGTCATCGGGAGTAAAGACGGTTGTTGAACGCGAGCCTCTTTACTGGGTTGCGCCCATGGATCCCAACTATCGCAGGGATACGCCGGGTGGTTTATGACGAAGACAGCCTGATGCAGCTGAACACTCGGGTTGATGGCTGGGTGGAAAACCTGACGATTGCTTCCAGCGGCGAGTTTGTCAAAAAGGGCAGCCGGTTGTTTGACCTTTACTCACCCACGCTGGTGAATGCCCAGGAGGAGTTGCTGGCTGCGGTTACCTCCGGAAACTCAGCGTTGATCAGAGCATCCAGAGAGCGACTTTCATCGTTGGATGTTCCTGAAAAAACCGTTGATAGCATTGTCCGGCAGAAAAAAATAAAGCGAACCCTTCCTTTTTATACGGACAAAGATGGTTATATCTCTCAACTTAATATACGTGATGGGTCTTATGTTACGCCTTCAAAAACACTGATTGAACTGGCCAGCCTTGATGATGTCTGGGTGATGGCGGATGTGTTTGAGCGTCAGTTTCACCTCGGCACAGTTTCTTCTGGACTCTGAATCCAGCATTGATGCCGACCTCAGTCGTTTTGAAGTTGAGAATATTCAGCAGGTATGGGTTGCTGGCAAGTTGGACAGGAAAAAGGAAGGGGCTGTTACGGTGACTCATGACCCGGTGCCAGAGTGGGGCTGGCCTGCAATGACCATGGACTTCTATTTGGCACCTCTTATGTGTACATCCTGTTTGAGGACGGGACGGATATCTACTGGGCCCGTTCGCGGGTGCTTGAATACCTGAATCAGGTACAGGGGAATCTGCCAGCTGAGGCCAGAACGGCACTGGGACCTGATGCGACTGGTGTTGGCTGGGTATACAACTATGCACTGGGGGCATTTGTCATCATGTACTTTCAGGGGTTGAATGCCAACATTATGTCCCTGGGGGGAATTGCTGTTGCCATTGGCTCCATGATAGATGGCTCAATTGTGATGATTGAGAACTTCCACAAGCACATGCAGCGGGTCAAGGATACTGCCGCTAACCGTTGGGCAGTGGTCAGACAGTCATCATTAGAGGTAGGACCTCCCCTGTTCTTCTCCCTGTTGATTGAAGCTATCAGTTTTATGCCGGTATTCAGTCTGCAGGCGCAGGAGGGTCGGATGTTTTCACCACTGGCGTTTACCAAATCTTATGCCATGGTGGTGGCAGCGGGGTTGACCATTACGCTGGTTCCGGTACTGGTTGGTTATCTGGTTCGCGGGCAGATCAGGGATGAGCAGAAAAACCCGGTCAACCGGTGGATGATGTGGGCCTATCGACCACTGGTGAAACTGGCGCCGGGTCGACCTAAAACACTGCTTACCGTTGCCCTGGTTATTCTGGTTCTGGCACTGTCGTTTATTGAAAAAGCCGGTAGCCAGTTGATTTTTTAACACCCAGCCCTGAAAAGGGCTGTATAAACAGCCTTGAGCTGGAACCCAAGCAAAAGGAAATGGAGTGAATCTAATGAAAAACACAAAAGCAATCGTTCTGGGTGTGACCCTGCTGTTGAACTCTGTTGCGGGCTATGCAGCGGATAAGTTTCCGATGATCATGACCTACAAATCGCCCACCTGTGGCTGCTGCTCCGAGTGGATAAAACATATGGAAGAGAACGGCTTTCAGGTAATGGCTCACGATGTGCAGGATATGGGCAAATACAAGGAGAAGGCAAATCTGCCCTATGGAACGGGTTCGTGTCATACCTCATTTGTCGGTGGTTATGCCATTGAAGGACATGTGCCTGCATCGGATGTGGTCCGCCTGTTGACTGAAAAGCCGGATATTCGCGGAATTACGGTTCCTGGCATGCCCATGGGCTCCCCGGGGATGGAGTATGGTGACCGAAAAGACCCTTACCAGACCATCGCCTACAAAAAAGATGGCAGTATGAGTGTGTTTGCTTCTCACTGAGCTACAGGTTTTTGCGATAAACCATAAATGAAGAGGGCGGCATGATGGAATCATACAGTGATCGTGCCGCTCCATTATATTCCTGTGTATGCCAGTAAAGACGGAATGCACCGGACTCCCGGGCGATATGCTCTACCTGTTCAATCAACAGCCGACGGCACCGCAGCCACGGGCTTGTTTATCTACAAACAGGTCTTCGAGATAGCAGCTCTTTTTACTGTTCCACGTTGAGTCGTGATAAAGAAAGTGTGTCAGTCCTGTCAGCTGGCCATCCAGCTCAGCTACCACGCTCTTGAATGTTTTTCATCAGGTGCTCATAGAGGTTAGCATCACTTTTCTTAATACGTACCAGAGTCTTTTATCTGATCACTGCTCAAACTTAAAAGATGGTTATAGGGTTTGTGGTGTTTGAAGGTTAGGCATTAAGGTTTATCATTCACCATTTCATCCAGTTGCCTGTTGCAACGAAGTTATTCAACTCAACGGAATACAGCGATCCATGCTAGAAAAACTTACCGGTTACGATGCCATTATTTTTGATATGGATGGCACGCTGATTGATTCCATGCCTACTCATCTTGAGGCCTGGCGTTTGACCTCAGAGAAATATGGATTTCCTTTTGATCAAGAGTGGCACTACTCTTTGGGGGGCGTTTCCACTGAGCGAACGGCTGAACTGGTCAATCAGCGCTATGACTTGTCATTGGACTCTGGCTCTGTTGCTGAAACCAAACGTCTTCTGTGGGAAGAAATTTACAGCGGGCCGGTTCTGATTGATGAAACCTATGCTGTCTTCACCCAATGTGAAGGCAGCAAGAAAATCGCAGTAGGCACTGGTGCTATTCGGGCTCACGCAGAATCATTGCTGGCCGGCGTTGGGCTGCTTGAACGCCTGGATGCTCTGGTTACTGTCTCAGATGTTGAGAATGGCAAGCCACACCCTGAAACCTTTTTAACGGCTGCGGCTCAGGTTGGTGTTGAACCGGGGCGGTGTCTGGTGTTTGAAGATACTGAACTCGGCCGACAGGCAGCGACTGCTGCAGGCATGGATTGTGTTCTGGTCGTCAATGGTCAACTGCATTGGCCTAACTAAAGTACCCAACCTGATGAAATCAAATTTTCTGCGCCATTGGACAGCCGCTCCCGGCAACTGCTCCTGCGTTGCTCTAGCTCCTGCATCCATGCAGTCGTACTGAGTTACAACTCTGGTTACATAGCCCTGCTATGCTCCCGTCGTTGTGCCTTGTATAGCAGCTGTCCAACGGCCCGGAAATATTCGATTCCATAGGTTTGGCACTTAATAACTCTGTTTTGTAGTTGTTGTATTCTATGTCACTACTGAAAAAAGCAATGGCGTCGCTCTCTATAGGCGCCGCAAAAGTGGATGCAGTACTTGAACAGCCGGAGCTGATTCCCGGTAAGCGGGTGGACTTTACCATCCGGGTCAAAGGGGGAGCCGCTGAGCAGCAGATTGATAATATCTATCTCAATATCTGTTGCCAGTACTTTGAAGAGCTTGAAAAGCGCAAAGGTGGTGATGAAGGGGCAGTGACTGAAAAGGTGAAACAGACCTATTCTCTGAACCAGTGGTCATTACCGGAAACCTTTCTCATTGCTCCGGATGAAGAGCGAATCTTCAATGCCAGTTTTACACTGCCTTATAACACGCCAATCACACTTGGGGAGGGCAAGGTCTGGCTGGAAACCGGACTGGATATCCAGTTTGCTATTGATCCATCGGATACCGATTTACTGGTGGTCAGGCCCGACCCATTAATGGCTGGCTTATTTGATGGTTTTGCCCAGGCAGGGTTGCAGTTGCGTCAGGCCGAATGCGAAGCAGCAAAAGGCTTTGCCCTGCCATTTGTACAGGAGTTTGAGTTTGTTCCGGTATCCGGGCAGTTTCTCGGGCGCTGGCGGGAGCTGGAAGTCGTTGCCTGGCGTGATGAGCAACAACTTAAACTCTGGTTTGAGGTGGATCGACAGCAGCGAGGGTTGAAAGGCATGCTATCGGGGTTGTTGGGTCGAGGTGAGTTGAAGCGACATCTTGAAATTTCTGCAGATACGTCACCAGAATCGGTAGTAGAGCAAGTTCTGGCTTATCTTGATCAGACCACCTGATATTTTATCTTGTTCAGCCAGCCAGTTTTTCCAGTATAGGGCAAGCTGGCTGGTCATTGCCCTGACAACAGCTGACCAATTCCTTCAGACTTTCCCTGATGGTTTGCAACTGGGCAATTTTATTCTCGACATCGGTCATTTTCTGCTGAGCCAGTGCTTTTACATCGCTACTTTTCCGCTCCGTATTTCTATAAAGTTCCAGCAGCTCTGCACATTCCTCAAGAGTAAACCCCAGTTCACGAGAATGATGGACAAATGACAATTCACGCAAATGGCTTTCATTGTAATCCCGGTAACCATTAGGCAGTCGTGCCGCGGGAGATATTAGCTTCCGACTTTCATAGTAGCGTATGGTTCTGGCGGTCAGCCCGGTAAGTTTTGCCGCCTGGGAAATGTTCACAATGAAATGGCTCTACAGTATTTTGTGTATAAATATATACTGAAAACATTAACTGAATCTTTTAAAAAAACCTATTAATAGCCAATAGAGGCTGATTGAACTGTGGTATTGGACTGAACTGAACTCGGTAAGTTCATTGAAGTATGAGGAAGGTTATAAACTGGGAGAGTGCACTGACAACAGGCAGTGCGACTCTGTTATATTGACCAGAAATGGATTGGTGAACTATTTTTTATCCGCATATTTCATAGAATCCAGTGCCACAGCAAAGATAATAATTCCTCCCTTGATAATAAACTGCCAGTAAGGATTAATGCCGATATAGGTCATACCGTAATTGATGACGGTGAAGATCAATACACCTGTCACAACGCCCATAATACTGCCGACACCACCAGAAAAGGAAACCCCTCCAACCACACAGGCGGCAATCGCATCCATCTCGTACATAAAGCCCAGGTTATTAGTGGCTGAACCGATGCGACCAGCTTCCAGAAGGCCGGCGAATGCGTAGAATACGCCGGAAAGGATGTACACTTTCAACAGGGTCAATGGCACATTAACACCCGATACTTTGGCGGCTTCAGGGTTACCACCCACGGCGAATACATTTTTACCAAAAACGGTTTTATTCCAGAGTACCCAGCTGAAAATAATGGCCGCCACTGCGTAAAACGTGATGTAGGAGAGCCTGAAATCACCCATTCGGATAAAACCCTGGGCGAACTCGGAAAACTGTGAGGCAAAACCGGCAACAGGCGATGCGCCGACAGAGTCGTAATACAGCGAATTTACGCCATAGACAATGACCATGGTTCCCATGGTGGCAATAAACGGTGTCACTTTCAGATAAGCAACGACGATGCCGTTCAGCATTCCGGTAATGCCACCCACACCGCAAACAACAAGAATAACCAGTGGAATGGGGAGAGGCCCTATTTCCGGAAAGACCTTGTTTACATTGTCCAGCGCCTGCAGCAGAGTGGCAGAGATTACTGCAGCAAGGCCAACCTGACGACCGGCAGACAGGTCAGTTCCCTGGGTCACGATAATGCTGGCAACCCCAAGGGCAATAATGATCCTGACGGATGACTGAGTCAGGATATTGCTCAGGTTTCGCAGGCTGACAAACGACGGTTCTTGTATAATGATAATGGCCAGTAGAATCAATAGTACCGCATAGATACCGCCTTCCTTGATGAATTGCAGTGCTTTTACATGTTTGCCTGCGGTAAGACTGCTGGAAGTGCTCATGGCAGTCCCTCTCCCCTGTTGATAATTAAAAAATTGGATGATTAGAATGTGTTATAAGTAGCGCGCGGCCAGTTCAAGAATTTCGTTCTGTGTGGTTTCCCGGGTATTCACAATACCGGCTACCTGACCATTACTCATGACCATGATTCGATCGGTAACACCCAGTAACTCAGGCATTTCCGAAGAAATCATAATGATGCCTTTACCTTTTCTGGCCAGCTCAAGGATCAGCTGGTAAATCTCAAACTTGGCACCCACATCAATGCCTCGAGTCGGTTCATCCAGCATCAGGATTTCCGGTTCAGTCAAAAGCCAGCGGCCTATAACCACTTTCTGCTGGTTGCCGCCGGAGAGTGAGCCGATACGTGTTTGCTGGCTGGGCGTCTTTACCTTCATTGAGTCGATCACCCATTGAGTATCAGAGCCCATTGATTTGTTGCTCAGTAAGCCAAACTTTTCCTTATATTTCTCAATATTGGCAATGAGAGAATTGAAGGTAATATCCAGAGTTGAGTAGATACCCGTCGCTCGTCGTTCTTCAGTGACCAGGGCCATGCCGTTTTGTATGGCACGGTATGCATTTTTGTTATCCAGTGCCTTTCCGTGCAGTTTGATAACACCAGTACTTTTTTCCCGAATACCAAAAATAGTTTCGACTACATCGGTACGGCGTGCCCCCACCAGGCCGGCAATCCCAAGAACCTCGCCTTTACGAAGCTCAAAGCTGACATCCTGTATGGAGGGCTGGTTTTTGGCGGTCAGGTTTTCAACCTGAAGAATGACTTCTTTGGGCTGGTGGTCTCGCTGAGGGAATCGCTGGGTCAGTTCCCGCCCCACCATCAGGCTGATGATCTGATCCATATCCAGACCTTCCAGGGGGCGGGTGGTTACCCATTGGCCATCCCGAAGTATGGTGATGTCATCACAGATGGAAAATATCTCTTCCATCTTATGGGATATATAGACAATACCGCAGCCACGCTCTTTTAATTTCTTAATAATGGTAAACAGGTGGCGGACTTCTTTTTCTGAAAGAGAGGAGGTGGGTTCATCCATAATGACAATTTTGGCGTTGTAAGAAAATGCTTTGGCAATTTCTACCATCTGTCGTTTGGAAACGGAGAGGTTTGCAACTTTGTCTTTTGGATCAACATCAATATCCAGTTCTTCAAAGATCTTTCTGGTTTCGTCATACATGGTTTTGTGATCAACAAAACCATTCTTCTTTGGATAACGACCCAGCCAGACATTGTCCATTACGCTGGATTGCAATACCTGGTTTAATTCCTGATGCACCATGGATACGCCATGATTAAGCGCTTCTTTGGATGATGTAAATTCAATGGGTTTGCCCTGAAAATAGATGCTGCCTTCATCTTTTTCATAAATGCCAAACAGGCATTTTAATAACGTTGATTTGCCCGCACCATTTTCCCCCATCAGGGCATGGACGGAGTAAGGGCGCACTTTTAAGTTAACCCGATCCAGGGCTTTTACTCCGGGAAATGATTTGCTGATATCGGTCATTTCCAGAAGCCATTCACTGTTGTTGTTAAAATGGTTGCTGGTATCCATAGCCTTCTGACTTTTCAGAGACAAAGAGCACTCGGCAAGGAAAGTAATGATTCCCCGCAAACAGCTCTTTAAAATATGAAAGGTAATTTAAAGAGTCTGACTATGATTCGATGGACTCATAGTCAGACTTTTACCTACCTGTTAAAGGTCGCCTTTATCGACACCGACGTAAGGTACGCGGACGATTTTATTTTCAATATTCCAGTTGGTACCTTCACCTGCGGCTTTGCCATTGGCCAGGTTATTGGCCAGCTCAAAAGCGGCTTTTGCCTGATTGTTGGCATCGTTCAGTACCGTTCCCTGCATCTGTCCGTCTTTGATCAGTGCCAGAGCTTCTGTCAGAGCATCAACGCCAAACACGGGAATAGCGGATTTATCAGCGGCTTTCAGGGACTCAATAGCGCCCATGGCCATCGCATCATTATTGGCGATAACGACTTCAATCCTGTCGGCATTAGGGCCGGAGATCCAGGCATCAACCTTGTCTTTTGCCATGGCGGTGTCCCACATGGCGGTATCCATATGGAGCTCTTCTGTTGGATAGCCTTTGTCGTTCAGCGTGGAAATAACATAGGACGTACGGGCTTCAGCATCTGGGTGTCCGGGTTCACCCTTGAGTAGTACAAACTGAATTTTGCCATCACTGTTCAAATCCCAGGCAGGATTTTCAGCCCAGTGTTCTGCAATCAGTTCACCCTGAATAATGCCGGATTCTTTGGAGTCTGTACCAACGTAATAAGCGTGCTCATAACTGGCCAGAGCCTGTGAAGTCGGTTCTTTGTTATAGAAAACAATGGGAACATTATCGAATTTAGCTTTTTGAATAATGACGGGGGCCGCAGCAGGATCGACAAGGTTGATGGCCAGAACATCGACACCTTTAGCGAGCATGATATCAATCTGGTCGTTCTGCTTGGATTGATCATTCTGTGAGTCATTCATTAACAGGCGGACATCTTTGACCTTGTCTGCTTCTGCTTCAATGGCTCTGCGAACGGTAGCCATAAAATTATCGTCGTATTTGTAGACAGTTACACCGACGGTTGTATTTGCCTGAGCAGCCGTCCCCATGGTCATGGCGGCCATAATCGCAGCAAGAATCGTTACTTTTTTCATAGTTGTCCTTCTTTTTACTTTTTAAGCCCTCTTTGTATAAAGAGAGGCGATAGCTGGTTGGAATCAGCCTTTTCCCATGTATCAATAAGGCCGGTTTCCATGTGTATAAGCATGCATTCCTGTGCGTTTTATCATTCAATTCCTGCTCTATGCAGGAGGTGATTTTATTTGGTGTCTTGTTGTTGTCGAATGATATCAGATGGTTTTCGCTGTTAGGGTAAGACAGTTCAACGAAATGTAACAAAGTCTTAAAAGCCGTTATACGTTAACTGACGTTCCTGTTGCCCGGAGTCAATAGTTTTACGGTCAGCTAATTGGGATAATCGTTCAGTCTTGTGGGTTTCAGGGGAAAAAAGATGAGCACATCACATCGGATATTTGTGGTGGATGATGATGATGCCATTCGTCAGCTGATTGCCAGCTATCTGGAAAAACATGGTTTTATTGTTGAAACGGCCCAGGATGGGGAAACATTTCTTGAGCAGTTTCGATCCCTGATGGATGAAAATATTCAGCATGCGCTGGTGGTGCTGGATATCATGATGCCCGGTATTGATGGCTTTGAAGTCTGTCGTGTGCTGCGGACATTTTCCAGAGTCCCGGTAATTATGCTCACCGCAGTGTCCGATGAGATGGATCGGATCATTGGTTTGGAAATAGGTGCTGATGACTACCTTGCCAAGCCATTCAACCCTAGAGAGTTGCTGGCTCGAATCAAAGCAATTCTGCGCCGTAGCGAGTTAGTCAGCGAGGTCAGGCAACCACCAAGATTTTGCTGGTTTCACGGCCTCTGTCTGGACACTACGACACGAGATTTATCGACTGCTGATGGTGAGCTATTACCATTATCGGGAGCGGACTATAACCTGTTAATGCTGTTTATTAATAATGCCGGTAAGGTACTCAGCCGGGAATATATTGCAGCAACGACCCGCAAGCGCTGTTCAGATCCAATGGATCGCTTTATTGATGTTCATATCAGCCGCCTGCGGCAATGCCTTGGGGATGATGCCAAATCACCAGAGATGATAAAAACAGTGCGTGGTGCCGGCTATCTACTGGCCACTGACGTTCGCTTTACTCATCATACCGCCTTACCTGACTCGATATGATGAGTCAGCCTGGAGTCTACTGGCAAACAATAAAACACCATATCCATGAACATTCACCCAGAACGCTGGCCGGTCGCTTTTTAATGGTGATGTTTGCGCTGGTGTTCAGCTCACAGTTGATGGTTAATCATCTCTGGGAACGGGAAACGGAGAGTGATCGACAGGAGGCTTTGGCTAAAGTGTCAACCAATGTGGCTTTACGTATGTCGGCCACCATTGAGTACTTTGTGACGCTGTCAGCGGCAATCCGAAAGGCCACCATAAATAAACTGCGTTACATGGGAGGTGCCCGTTATTTCATTACACTGAATTCGGAATTCATCAAGCTGCCCCCCTACCATAATTCCTCGGCTCATCAGACGGTGGTGAATGTTTTTAAAACGGTGCTTGGCAATGCTGATCATATCAATGGGCGGATTACTGTTGCTTTTTCAAGGCCGGAAACGCTGAAAGTTCTGGATAACCAGACGCTGCTGAAAGATCTGCCGGATAACTGGGGAAAAGAGACGTTGATGGTGGAGCCTCTGGATCTTCCGGTACTGGTCATACAGGTTGAGCTTGAAAAGAATGAGTGGCTATATCTGGCAACTCTGATGCCAGACTCATCCATTCTTTCGGAAGACACTCCACCGGCACCTCTGCAAACTTCATATCTGATATGGATGCTGGTGCTGCTGGCATTCGCGACCATGGCTATCTATTTTATGGTTCGTCCTTTTGAAGCGTTGTCCAGAGCGGCAACAGAATTTGGACGGGATCTTGAACCTGTGGCCATACCTGAACGGGGTTGCCTTGAGTATGAAAGAACGGCCCAGGCTTTTAACCAGATGCAGAAGAATATCCGGCATTATATGAATGACCGGAAACAGCTGTTCTCGGGGATATCCCACGATCTGAAAACCCCGATTACCCGGTTGCGGCTGCGAGCCGAAATGCTGGATGATGATGTACAGCGGGAACCGTTTATCAGCGATCTGGAACATCTGGAGATTATGGTCAAGTCTGCACTTCAGGTGGTCAGCAATACCGATATTCATGAAAACCCTCAAGTGGTTGATCTTGAGAGAATGCTTAATGACATTACTCTGGCTGCACAGTCGGCAGGGCAGAGAGCCTGGTTACACACACCTTTCCATAATCATCCAGATGAGAGTGGTGGACTGTATAAAATTACCGGTAAGCCGCTGGCATTGAAACGGTGCCTTGAGAACTTGATTGGCAATGCCATTATTTATGGAGCACCGGCCAATATTTATATTGAGAGAACATCAGGGCAGATCATTATTACTATCCGGGACAATGGACCGGGTATCCCGGAAGGAATGGAAGAAACCATTTTCAAACCTTACCTTCGGTTGGATTATGGTTGTCAGAAAAACCCGGATGGTAATGGTCTTGGTTTGGTTACCGCACGCCATCTGGCACGAATTCATGGTGGCAGCCTCAGGCTTCATAACCATCCAGAAGGTGGGCTGGAAGTTACCCTGAAACTGCCAGCCTCCTGATTTTATGATATTTGAAGTTTATTGGCTGATGGTTTGAACCACCTTAACCGATTGGCATTGGAAACCACGGTAACCGATGACAGTGCCATGGCACCACCGGCTATGACCGGATTGAGCAGCATACCAGTAAAGGGAAACAGAATACCCGCAGCGATGGGGATCCCCAATGAGTTGTAGATAAAGGCTCCAAACAGGTTCTGCTTGATGTTTCTCAGTGTTGCCCTGGATAGTTCAATGGCATCCGCCACGCCGTGAAGAGAAGCACCCATCAAGGTCACATCTGCAGACTCAATGGCAACATCTGTCCCAGTACCAATGGCAAAGCCAACATCGGATTGAGCCAGTGCGGGTGCATCGTTGATGCCGTCACCAGCCATACCCACTTTATGGCCACTCTTATATAGAAGTCGCTGCAGCTGCTTCACATGCTCTGCTTTATCTTCAGGCAGAACTTCAGCATGGAACTCATCAATGCCTGCCTGCTGGGCAATGGCCTGTGCTGTTAATCGGTTATCACCCGTGAGCATGACCACCTTGATGCCCAGTTTATGGAGCCGCTTGATGGCTGCCCGGGAATCGGAGCGGATTGGGTCAGAAACAGAGATGATGCCTGCCAGATGATTATCAATAGCTATAAACATAGGCGTTTGCCCCTGTTCCGCCAGTTGTTCAGCTTTACTGGAAAGGCTTTCAATGTTGAGGCCATTGTCAGTCATCAGTTTTTCATTACCTAATAACAGTGCATGTCCATCTACTTTGCCAGAGACCCCATGTCCGGGAATGGCCTGAAAAGCATCAACAGTTTTAAAATCCACTTGTTTTGACTTGCCGAATTCCACAATGGCTTCAGCCAGAGGATGCTCAGAGGCTTGTTCCAGGCTGACAGCCAGCGTTAAGAGTCTAGCCTCTGTATATGGCTCAAGGCTAACAATCTCAGTGACTGTGGGTCGGCCTTCAGTAATGGTTCCCGTTTTATCCAGAACCAGCGTTGTCAGTTTGCTGGCCTGCTGTAATGCGTCACCCTTGCGGATTAAAATACCCAGTTCTGCAGCTTTGCCTACACCGACCATAACCGACATTGGTGTAGCCAGTCCCAGTGCGCAGGGACAGGCGATAATCAGTACAGTTGTTGCCACGACCAGCATATGAGCGACTTTCGGTTCAGGGCCGGCAAAGAACCAGACTGCCGCTGCCAGTATTGCAATCAGGATGACCGCAGGAACAAAGATGCTGGAGATTTTATCGGCCAGCCGGGCGATAGGCATCTTTGAACTTTGCGCTTTTTTTACCAGGGCAATAATCTGGGCGAGGGCGGTTTCACTGCCCACTTTTTCAGCCGTAAACAGTAACGATCCATTTTTATTCAAGGTACCGGCAGTAATGGCATCACCCACTTTCTTTTCTACAGGGATCGGCTCACCCGTCAGCATGGATTCATCCACAAAACTGTTGCCATCCACGATGATGCCATCTACCGGAATCTTCTCTCCAGGGCGTACCCGCAGCGTGTCGCCTTTGTGTACCTGTTGTACTGGGATATCCAGTTCTTTCCCATCACGAATCACACGTGCTGTTTTGGCCTGAAGCCCAAGCAGGCGTTTGACCGCTTCACTGGTTTTGCCCCGGGCTCTCAGTTCAAGGGCATGGCCCAAGTTGATCAGGCCGATAATCATCGCGGAAGCTTCAAAATAGACATGTCGCGCACTGGCTGGTAGCCATTCTGGAAACAGGACAACTATCATGGAAAACAGCCAGGCTGCACCGGTACCCAGTGCCACCAGAGTATCCATATTGGCATTACGATGCTTCAGGGATTGCCACATGCCCGTGAAAAAATGTCCACCGGAAAAATACAGAATCAGCCCGGTAAGAACGCCAACCACGCCCCAAGCCACCTGCTCCTGGGTGTTGCTGACACCCATCTCTCCGGTGACCATTCCCCAGATCATCAGGGGAACCCCAAGGCCCAGGGCGATGGCCGTATGTTTCAGTAGATAGCGATAACGTCGCCTGTCTTCTTCTTCCTGCTGATCCTGTTGTTTCTCAAATGAACCTTCCTCAAGGTTCATAACAGTTCCGGGAAATCCTGCTTTTTCCAATGCAGCAAGCACGGAATGGATCTCTTTATGGATAGCAGAGCTTCTGGTGCTTTCTAGAAGAACGGTTTTATCCGCCAGATTAACGGTTCCCTTAATACCATCAATACCTTGCAGTGACTTCTCAATTTTTCCAACGCAGGAGGCACAGTTCATGGAAGCGACGGAAATGATCGCTGAGTCTTGAACAGCAAAGGCTAGCTCTGCGCCAAAACCAACACTTTCTACTGCATTGATTAACTCTTCCGAAGACGCTGTTCCGGCAACCCGTGCGGTACGGTCGGCAAGATTCACACTGGCTTCAGTAACGCCGGTAACAGCAAGCAGGGCCTTTTCTACCTTGCCAACACATCCGGCACAGCGGAGACCACTCAATCGTAGCTCGGTTTCTCTGGCGGTCATGGGTTATGCTCCTGTGGCAACTATGCCACTGACTGATTCATCATGAGGTAAGCATAACCCTTCCCCTTACTGGAAGGTAAAGGGGGAAACTCAAAGTAATTTATGGATTACAGTAGGGAGCCACAAAGCGTATTCCTCAGGAGAAGAGTCAGTGGCTCGAAATGCTAGAAATTACTGGGGGTAGTGCAGCTGATCAGACGACACTCTTCATCATCGCTTGGGTTTCGGAAGCGGTGAGGGCGGTTACTGTCGAAGTAATAGCTGTCGCCGGGGGTCAGCAGGTAGACATCGTTACCCACAGTAAGCTCAAGCTGACCTTCAATGATGATGCCCGCTTCTTCACCTTCATGGCAGAGCATTTCATCGCCGGTATCGGAACCGGGTGGGTAGCATTCATCCATAAAGGCCATGCCTCGGTTTGCCTTATGCTGACCAATGACCTTGATCTGTATTTTGTCCATGATCATCGGAGAGAGTTCTTCCGAACGATAGACCACTGGCTCATAGCCGTGTTCATCCATCTCCAGAGAGAAAAAGGTCACCAGAGACATGGGAATGCCACTGAGCACCTTTTTCAGGGAGCTGACCGATGGGCTGACACTGTTTTTCTCAATCATCGAAATAGTGCTGTTGGTGACACCAGCGCGTTTTGCAAGCTCTCTCTGGGAGAGGTTGTGCATAATTCGAACGGCTTTTAACCGCGTTCCTACATCCAAAACAGATCCTCCTTGAGTTCAATATGGTTGAGAAATCAGGTGGTTGCTGATTCTCTACTCTCAACCTTCTTGTATAAAGAATATGCTGATCTTATACGACGGCCATCATTTTTCCCTTGTCTGTTTGAATCATCTTCTGTCGCTTCAACTTTCTCATCAAAAAAGTCATCGCTTAATTGCATCATTTGTAAACGGCGAGCCTCCTGTCTTCGCATAAACCACCAGGTAATGAATGCGGCCAGAGAGACGGCCAGAATTATCAGGGTTGCCAATGCATTGATTTTTGGGCTGATACCCAGTCTAACTGAAGAAAATACGACCATGGGAAGGGTCGTTGCTCCCGGGCCGGAAACAAAGCTGGCAATAACCAGATCATCCAGTGACAGGGTAAACGACAGTAACCATCCAGCTGCCAGTGCCGGAGCAATACCCGGAAGGGTAATCTGGAAAAAGGTCTTGAATGGTGTAGCGCCGAGATCCATAGCTGCTTCTTCGATGGAGCGGTCGACTTCACGAAGCCTGGAGGAGATGACCACCGTAGCATAAGCCGCACAGAAGGTAACATGGGCAATCCAGATGGTCAGCATACCCCGTTCCTCAGGCCAGCCAATGGCGTTGGCCATGGCCACAAACAACAGGAGCAGTGACAGACCGGTGATCACATCGGGCATCACCAGCGGAGCCGTAATCATGCTGGAAAATGCCGTCTTGCCCCGGAAACGACCGTAACGGGTCATGACAAAAGCCGCCATGGTCCCAAGAACAACCGCCATGCATGAACTCCAGAAAGCAATCTTAAGGCTCATGCCAATAGCATCAAGTAGCTGCTTGTCCTTAAATAGCTCGGCATACCACTTGGTCGAAAAGCCAGCCCATACAGTGACCAAGCGGGACTCATTAAAGGAATAGATCATCAGGATGATCATGGGGAGGTAAAGAAAAGTTAACCCCAGGATCAGAACCAGGTTGGAGAACGTGATTTTATTTTTCATTGGAGCTCTCCAGTTCCTTGGATTGATAGTGATGGAACAACGCCATGGGAATGATCAGTAACAGCAGCATGATCATGGCCAATGCAGAGGCTACCGGCCAGTCGCGGTTACTGAAGAACTCCTGCCACAGTACTTTGCCGATCATCAGACTATCGGGTCCACCCAGAAGTTCAGGGATGACAAACTCTCCAACGGCGGGGATAAATACCAGCATGGAACCGGCAATTACACCAGATTTGGACAGTGGCAGAGTCACGAATAAAAAGGTTTTCCAGGGTTTGGCGCCAAGATCTGCTGATGCTTCCAGTAGGGAATGGTCATGTTTCACCAGGTTGGCGTACAGCGGAAGAACCATGAAAGGAAGGTAGGCGTAGACAATGCCGATATAAACGGCAAAGTTTGTATTCATCATGAGAATCGGGTCATCAATAATGCCCAGAGACATCAGCAGGTTATTTATCAGACCGTTGTTTTTGAGGAGTCCCATCCAGGCATAAATACGGATCAGGAAAGAGGTCCATGAGGGCAGCAATACCAGTAACAACAGCGTGGTCTGCATGTGCTGGGGAGCCCTTGCCATGGCATAGGCCATGGGGTAACCCAGTAGCAGGCAGAGTAGAGTGGCGTTACAGGCAATTTGCGTAGAGCTGAGGTAGGCCTTTATGTACATATCATCTTCAAAAAGGAAGAGATAATTGGCCAGATTCAGATTGATGCTCAGTGTTTCATCAACAAACTCCACAACGCTGCTGTAGGGTGGAATTGCCATGATCATTTCGGAGAAACTGATTTTCAAGACAATGGCAAAGGGCACCATGAAAAACAGAAGAAGCCACAGGTATGGTGTAGCAATAAGAATTTTTTTCCCTGGTCTCAGTCGTTTAATAGTGTCTGAAAAAGGGTATCCATGCTGTCGATTGAGTACGTCCATTACAGCGCCTCCTTAACCGTTGAGAACCACAGGGCTGGAGTCTTCCCAGCTGATATAAACCAGGTCATTCCAGGTTGGCCTTTCACCATGCCTCTCGGTATTGGCCATATTGGCCTGTACGATTTTTCCTGAATCAAGGCGAACGTAATAGACAGAGTGAGTACCAAGGTAGGCAATGTCGTCTATAGTGCCGACAGACCAGTTGTTTTCAGCGGTTGGCTTCTCACGGGTAATGCGGGTTTTTTCTGGCCTGATGGCTACCCATACTTCCGGGTTTTCAAGTGCGGTTGCGATACCATGGCCAATTCGGACAGGGGCATTCAGAAGGAGCGATTCAATAACCACATGGTCGGCTTCATCCTGAGTAATCCTGCCTTCAAACATATTGATAGAGCCAATAAACTCGGCAGCCATCCGACTATTGGGGCTTTCGTAAATATCGGTAGGGCTACCTACCTGTACAATCCAGCCTGCATCCATAATGCCGATTCGATGAGCCATGGTCATCGCTTCTTCCTGATCATGGGTGACCATAAGGCAGGTTACGCCCACCTGTTCAATGATCTCCACCAGTTCCAGCTGCATACGGGTGCGGAGCTTTTTGTCCAGAGCACCCATAGGCTCATCAAGTAGCAGTAGTTGAGGTTGTTTAGCCAGGCTTCTGGCCAGGGCAACACGTTGTCGTTGGCCGCCGGACAGCTGATGAGGTTTACGTCTGGAAAATTGGGTCATATGAACCAGGTTGAGCATCTCATCCACTTTTTTCCGGATTTCTTTTTTTGGGAGATTGTCCTGTTTCAAGCCGTAGGCAATATTCTGTTCAACCGTCATATGCGGGAACAGGGCATAAGACTGAAACATCATATTGATAGGGCGTTCATAGGGGGGGAGGTCCGTAATGTCCTGCCCTCCCAGGATAATGTGGCCAGCGGTTGGCTTTTCAAAACCTGCCAGCATTCTGAGCAGTGTGGACTTTCCGGATCCGGAAGCGCCCAATAGTGCGAAAATCTCTCCCTTGGGAATATCCAGAGAGACATCATCAACGGCCAGTGCACCGTCAAATTTTTTAGTGATATTCTGGATTTGCAGCATGGGTTTGTCTTCTATGCTGCCAGAAAAGGTTGTGCCGGATATTACAGAGTGCGCGGCAGAATGACTGTCAGGCTTCAGCATGGGACTTACACCTTTATTCTTTTTATAATTTATACCCTTGGTTCAGGGGTATTGGTGGCATGGGTAGCATACGGTGACCCATTGCAAATAGCTGCTGTTTCTGCAGCGGTTGCAAAAAGCTTTTGGTTATCTTCAAGAGCCCTTTGCAACGGCTACTTCAACTTTTTCCGTTAGACATGCCTGGCTCCCGAGTCATGAGAGCCAGACAGACGTTTTTAATTACCTGTCGTTACTTTAGTGAAGGAGCGGTTGATGATCCGGTCTACTTTGGGTGGTAGAACTTCAAATATATAGAGGTTCTTTCTGGCTTCTTCCGTTGGATAAATGCCCGGGTTTTCCCGAACCTCTTCCTCTACCAACGCAACGGAAGCTCTGTTTGGACTGGCATAGGCAACATAGTTACTGATTTCAGCAATCACTTCCGGCTTTAACAGATAGTTCAGGAAGGCATAAGCTTCATCAACGTTTTCCGCATCCTTTGGAATGGCCAGCATATCAAACCACATGCCTGCACCTTCTTTGGGAATGGTGTATTCGACAACGACACCATTGTCTGCTTCGTCAGCGCGATCGCTGGCCTGCAAAACATCCCCAGACCAGCCAATGGCAACACAGATATCTCCATTCGCCAGGTCAGAAATATAACGGGAAGAATGGAAGTAGGTTACATAAGGACGAACCTTCATTAGCAGTTCTTCTGCTTTTTTGTAATCACCCTTCTTGACTGAGTTTGGATCAAGGCCCAGATAAGTTAAGGCCGCAGGCATCATTTCAGAAGGCGCATTCAGGAATGTAACGCCACACTGGCTGAGTTTACTGATGTTCTTTTCATCAAAAACGAGATCCCAGCTATCGGTAGGGGCATTTTCTCCCAGGTACTTTTTAACGAGGTCTGGATTATAACCAATTCCAGTTGTACCCCAGAGGTATGGAAATGAGTGCTTATTACCTTTGTCGTATGCTTCCAACGTTGCCATCAAGGAAGAATCAAGGTTATCCCAGGCTGAAAGCTTGCTTCTGTCCAGCTCTTTGAACACCCCTGCCTGAATTTGACGAGCCATAAAGTCTGAAGATGGCACGACAACATCGTAGCCAGTCTTTCCTGACAGCAACTTCGCTTCCAGTACCTCATTGCTGTCAAACACGTCATAGCGAACTTTAATACCGGTCTCTTTTTCAAAGTTTGCTATGGTGTCTTCAGCAATATAGTCAGACCAGTTATAGATGTTCAGGGTCCTTTCTTTGGCAATGGCCAGAGGCGATAGCGTCACCGCAGAGCTAATAAAAGCACAGCCAATGGCTGCCGTAATCAGAGACTTTCCCAGATGTCTGATCATTGTTGTTCCTTTTTTCTTTTATTGTTTTGTGTTTATAAAGCGCCCGGACGATAACAATCCGGCAGAATTATTTCTACCTGCTCTTGAAGTATTCCATCGTCAAGTCAAGGCACTTCCGGGCTTTGGTTACCAGTTCATCAATCTCAGAATGGCTGATGATCAGCGGTGGTGAGATGATCATGGTATCGCCAACTGCCCGCATCACCAGACCATTTTTGAAACAGAAATCACGACAGACGGTGCCTGCTGTGCCTTCATCATCAAAGCGGGTTCTTGCTTCCTTGTTATTTGTGATCTCTAAAGCAGCGACCATACCCACTCCGCGGGTTTCACCCACCAGAGGATGTTCTGCCAGCTCGGCCCAGTGCTTTTGCAGATAGGGACCTGTTTCTGTTTTTGCCTTTTCGATAATATTCTCATTCTGGAGAATCTTGATATTCTCCAAAGCAACGGCTGCAGCGGTAGGGTGGCCGGAATACGTGAAGCCGTGATTAAAATCTCCGCCAGCCTGAACAACACGGGCAACCCGGTCACTGACCATGACGCCCCCGATAGGCAGATAACCCGATGACATGCCTTTGGCCATTGGCATGAGGTCTGGTTTAAGGTTGAAGTAATCACTTCCAAACCACTCGCCCGTTCTGCCAAAGCCGCAGATGACTTCATCAATTACCAGTAAAATGTCGTATTTTTCAAGAATACGATTGATTTCAGGCCAGTAGGTGGCGGGTGGAACAATGACACCTCCAGCACCCTGGATAGGCTCAGCAATAAAGGCAGCGACCTTGTCTTCACCCAGTTCCAGAATCTTTTCTTCCAGAGCTTGAGCAGCCTTTAAACCAAACGCTTCCGGAGAAAGAACGCCACCTTCGCCAAACCAGTAGGGTTGTTGGATATGGACTATACCCGGAATAGGGAGACCTCCCTGCTTATGCATGGGTTTCATTCCACCCAGGCTGGCACCGGCAACCGTCGAGCCGTGGTAGGCGTTTTCCCGGCTGATAATCACCTGCTTCTCAGGTTGCCCTTTGGTTGCCCAGTAATGGCGAACCATGCGTAATACGGTATCGTTACACTCAGAGCCTGAGCCAGTAAAAAACACATGGTTCATGTTCTCAGGTGTTATTTCTGCCAGCTTTTCTGCCAACGCAATGGCTGGGTTATGTGTCGTTTTAAAGAAGGTGTTGTAGTAAGGCAGCTCTTTCATCTGATTACAGGCTGCTTCAACCAGCTCCTGCCGTCCATAACCAATGTTGACGCACCAGAGCCCGGCCATTCCGTCCAGAATTTTATTACCTTCACTGTCGTAAAGGTAAACCCCCTGGGCGCTTTCAATGATTCGTGCACCTTCTTCTTTCAGGGCGCCATTGTCAGAAAAAGGGTGCAGGTGATGACTGTGGTTTTTTTCCTGTCTTTGTGCAGTAGACTGCCCTGACTGTTGCACTTTTACTGTGCTTTTAATGTGATCAACTACGGTTGGCCCAGCGATGTCGTGACTCATATGCATTTCCTGAAATTGTTATTATTATTTGGGATTAAGTACCCTGCCAGATTTAATCAGTATATTTCGAACTCGTTCCCACGGTCCTCCGTGGGAATGCATACCGTACTTGCCTTAATCGAATAACCAGTCTGAAGCTCCCACAGGTTCAGGCCTGTAGAGGTTTTCCTGCATGTGGCTGGTTCCGTATGCATTCCCACTCAGAGCATGGGAACGAGGTGTCGACTTTGCAGGTTGGGTTCTTATACCGTCATTTGCAGGTATTCACGTTCCCAGGAGCTGATAACCTCTTTGAAATTCTGATATTCAGCCCTTTTCACCTCAACGTAGGAGCGGACAAACAGGCTTCCCAGCGTTTCCTTGAGAATTTCACTTTGTTCCATTAACGCCAGTGCTTCCTCAAGGTTGAGTGGAAGTCGCTTGTCTTTTGAATCTTCATAAGCATTACCAGCGATTGCTTCACTGGGCTCAATCTCATTAATCATGCCCAGGTAACCGCAGAGCAGTGAACCAGCAAAGGCCAGGTAGGGGTTGGCATCAGCCCCTGCCAGTCGGTTTTCAACCCGAAGGTTTTTTCCGGATGACTCGGGGACTCTCAGGCTAACCGTGCGATTATCAATACCCCAGGCCAGATTAACAGGAGCAGATGTATTGCTAAGAAAACGACGATAAGAGTTTACATTGGGAGCAAACAGAGGCATTGATTCACAAACATATTTCTGAAGACCACCGATATAGTGGTAGAGCATCTTAGTGGGAGAGCCATCTTTGTTGCTGAAGATATTGTTTCCATCTTTATCCAGAAAACTCTGATGCAGGTGCATGGAGCTGCCTGGCTCATGGCTAATGGGCTTTGCCATAAATGTTGCATTTATATCATGCTTTAACGCAGCTTCCCTGACGGTCCTTTTAAAAACAAAGACCTGGTCGGCCAGAGACAGGGCATCACCATGACGGAAGTTGATTTCCATCTGGGCGGCACCTTCTTCGTGAATCAGGGTATCAACATCCAGCCCCTGCTCTTCACACCAGTCGTAGACATCTTCAAAGAGTGGATCATACTCATTGGCCGCATCAATGCTGTAGGATTGGCGGCCAGACTCGGGTCGACCTGAACGGCCAATGGGGGGTTGCAGCGGGTGATCCGGGTTGGCGGTTCTCTTGGTCAGATAGAATTCAAGCTCTGGAGCGACGACCGGTGTCCATCCCTTCGCCTCATAGAGCGCCAGCACATTCTTCAGTACCGTTCTGGGGGCCATGCTGATCAGGTTGCCCTGTTTGTCATAGCAGTCATGAATAACCAGAGCCGTTGGTTCCAGGGCCCAGGGCACCATATGCACTGCAGACTCATCGGGCTTGAGGATCATATCGATCTCAGCCGCGCTGATCAGGTCGTCATAGATTTCATCATCAACATAATCGCCTGTAACACCCTGGATCAGTACACTTTCCGGGAGGCGAATGCCCTTCTCGGCAATGAACTTATTGCTGGGCATGATTTTGCCCCGGGCGATGCCGGTAAAGTCGGATATAACGGCTTCAACTTCGGTGATTTTCTGTTCTTTTAACCAGCTGGCCAGTTTTTTCATAATGTCTTTTGTTGTTGTTATCATTCTTATGAGTGACGATGTATTCGCTCATGATTTTCTTGCATAGTGTCGTGAGCGACAGGCTTCTGCGAAAGCCTGATAAATCGTCATTGAAAAATCATTTTCAGCGACCTTGTATTCAGGATGCCATTGAACGGCCAGGGCAAAATTCTTGCTGTCTTGAACTGAAATGGCTTCAATCAGGCCGTCCGGTGCTCTGGCTTCGATATTAAGCCCATCACCAAGACGGTTAATGCCCTGCATGTGTACTGAATTCACCATTTGTGTACTGGAACTGGTGATTGATGCCAGTAAACCACCGGCTTCAATCGTGATTGAATGGGCTGGTCCATACTGAGTATCCAGTGGTGCCGTTTTATCCTCCCTGTGTTCGATATATTGACCAATTTCATGCAATTTTTGATGCAGCGTGCCCCCAAAAGCAACATTCATCTCCTGAAAACCACGACAAATGCCCAATAATGGAATGCCCAGCTCAATAGCATCAGGGATGAGTTGCAGTGTAGTGTTATCTCTTTGGGGGTCTTCGTGTGCTCCGGGTCCTGCCGGTGCACCACTATAGCGCCATGGTTCAATATTTGAGTAGCCGCCAGTGACCAGTAAACCATCCAGCTGGGACAGAATTTGCTGGCTGTCCAGAGGCACAGGTAGAGATGGAATAATGACAGGGATTGCATTAGCCCCATGAACGACTGAGGACAAATACTTCTCTCCGGCCTGATGTACCCGGTGCAGGCCGTCTATGGTTGTGTCTGCAGTTACGCCAATCAGAGGGCGGGAGCTTGTTCCCATATTCTACCTTTTATGCTTTTTATTCTTAAAATGCCTATAGGACATTTTGGCTCATGGCTGTTTTAAGTGTTATACGGGTGTTTGTTTTATTGAACTCTATTCTGCAAAAAAATGCAGCTTTTTTGTGTATTAGAGAAGCTGCATTTTTCATAACGGCTAATTGTTAGCAAGTAGTATGCCTTCTCTGAGCGCTGATACCATTTGGTCAATATGCGCTGGTTCAATAATCAAAGGTGGAGACATGGCGAGAATATCTCCAGTCCAGCGCACCAGTACACCATTCTCATAACAGTGCTTGAACACCTTATGGCCTCGTTCCCCGGGTTTGCCTGCTTCAGGTGCAAGTTCTATCGCTGCTACAAGGCCTGTGTTGCGAATATCGATCACATTCGGGAGTTCTTTCATGCTCAGCAGAGACTCTGCAAATTTGTCTTCCAGCTCTATCGCCCGATCAAACAGGTTTTCTTTTTCATAAATATCCAGGGCGGCAAGACCAGCGGCACAGGCTACAGGGTGGCCTGAGTAGGTGTAACCATGGAACAGTTCGATCATGCTTTCAGGGCCGGTCATGAAAGCGTCGTGTAGTTCATCACTGACAAATACTGCACCCATGGGGATAACGCCATTGGTGAGCCCTTTCGCCGTCGTCATGATGTCTGGTTCGACTCCCCAGCGGGTTGAAGCAAAGGCTTTACCAACGCGGCCAAACCCGGTGATGACTTCATTCAAAGATCAGGAGGATGCCGTGCTTTCGGGTAATTTCCCGCAACCTTTGCAGATACCCTTTCGGTGGCATAATGACACCACCGGAGCCAGACAGGGGTTCAACAATAACGGCCGCAATGTTGCTGGCATCGTGCAGGGCAATGATCTGTTCCAGTGCATCCGCCAGCTCAGCACCGTGCTCCGGTAAACCTTTGGTAAATGCATTCAGGTTGATGTTTAACGTGTGCGGTAAATGATCAACACCGCTTAGCCCGGCACCGAACATTTTGCGGTTATTACCAATTCCCCCCACAGAAATGCCACCAAAGTTCACACCGTGGTAACCCCGCTCACGACCAATCAGTCGCTGCCGTGTCGCGTCACCTTTCAGTCGGTGATAGCCCAGGGCAATTTTCAAGGCAGTTTCTACAGACTCTGAACCGGAGTTGGTAAAGAAAACATGGTTGAGCTTGTCAGGTGCAATGGCCGCGAGGCGTTCTGCAAACTCAAACGCTAAAGGATGTCCCATCTGGAATGGGGGGGCATAATCCAGTTTGGCAACCTGTCGGGCAACTGCTTCGGAGATTTCCTTACGACCATGGCCTGCATTCACGCACCAGAGACCTGCACAACCATCAAGGACTGATCGTCCCTTATCATCCTGGTAGTACATACCTTCAGCACTGGTCAGCATGCGGGGTTGTTTTTTAAACTGTCGGTTGGCAGTGAATGGCATCCAGAATGCGTCGAGAGATTGAGTATGGCTATTTGAGCGCAGAATGGTGGCGGGATCGCTCAGAGTCAGCTCAGACATATCCTTTCCTTTATTATTCTTGTTGCAGTGTCTTTTATAACCATGAAAAACCGGCTCATGGCTGTTTGGGTGAACATCATTTCAAACAGTATGTACAATATTTCAAACAATCTATATTGAATCAAGTAGTGCATTTGGTTAATGTGCTTTAAGTCAATTTCATCTATGTGCGCTCCATAACGCTCTCTATAAAACGCCTTATAAAAACAACAGGAACAGCTATGACGACAAGAACCCGTGCTCAATGGCAGGCCATGGCGGATAAACTCGAGATTCGTGGTCAGGCCTGGGTCAATGGTGAATACACAGAGGCTGCCAGCGGTGAAACCTTCGACTGCATCTCTCCCATTGATGGCAAACTGTTAACCCGGGTTACCAGCTGCGATGAAGCCGATGTGAATCGTGCTGTTTCTGCAGCGCGCTCTGCTTTTGAATCTGGCGTGTGGTCCCGAATGGCACCGGCTGCCCGTAAGCGTGTGCTTCAGGCATTTGCGAACAAAATTGATGAGCATCGCGAAGAGCTGGCATTGCTGGAAACTATTGATATGGGCAAACCCATCAGCGATGCCCTGGGAGATGATATTCCAGGCAGTGCCAACTGTATTCGCTGGTGTGCTGAAGCGATTGATAAAATTTACGATGAAGTGGCTCCGGTGGGTGAGGGGAAGCTTGCCCTGGTCACGAGAGAAGCGATTGGAGTGGTTGCCGCGATTGTTCCCTGGAATTTTCCGTTGAGTATGGCCTCCTGGAAACTGGGGCCTGCGTTGGCAACCGGTAATAGTGTTATTCTAAAACCTTCAGAAAAATCACCGCTCACGGCCATTCGTATTGCCGAGCTGGCAGAAGAGGCCGGTTTACCTAAAGGCGTGCTACAGGTGCTGCCAGGGTTTGGTCATACCGCCGGTAAGGCATTGGCGCTTCATCAGGACGTCGACTGTCTTGCATTCACAGGCTCCACCAAAGTCGCCAGACAATTGATGATCTATGCCGGTGAATCCAATATGAAGCGGGTTTGGCTCGAAGCCGGTGGCAAGAGCCCTCATATTATTTTTGCCGATGCACCGGACCTGGAGAAGGCGGCGAGCTATGCGGCTATGGCTATTGGCTGTAACCAGGGAGAAGTTTGTACTGCAGGATCACGTCTTTTGGTAGAAACTTCAATACACGACGAATTTCTACCGCTTCTCAGGAAGCACCTGCAAACCTGGCAACCAGGGCATCCTCTGGATCCTGAGACCACGTCTGGAGCCATTGTCGATGATATCCAGACACGGAATGTCATGCGTTATATTGACGCTGGAAAGCAAGGCGGGGCAAAACTGGTCATGGGTGGCTGTCAGGTGATGGAAGAAACGGGTGGCTACTACATAGAGCCAACGGTCTTTGATCAGGTTGATAATAAGATGACCATTGCACAGGAAGAGATTTTTGGGCCCGTTTTGTCGATCATTTCATTCAATGATGAAGAAGAGGCCATCCGCATTGCCAATGACTCTGATTATGGTCTGGCTGCTGCACTCTGGACGGATAATCTCAGTAAGGCTCACCGGGTATCGAAGCGACTGAGAGCCGGGTCGGTCTTTATCAACAATTACCACGGTGGAGATATGACGGTTCCCTTTGGTGGATTTAAGCAGTCCGGCAATGGCAGGGATAAGTCTCTTCATGCTTTTGATAAATACACGGAACTGAAATCCACCTGGATAGCACTGGACTGATCGTATTCACAGCCTCCTAGCGTGATTTAAGGGCGGGGCTTGAGACACCTGATAGCTCCGCTTTTAAGTCTTCAAGAGACATCCGCTCATCCGGATTATATTCAGTCAGACGAGCGATTATATCCAGCGGTTGATTCAGCAATTCGCGGTCTCTGATGAATGTGCTGGGTGCTTCTTTTAACAGGTACTTCTTTTTATCAGATGCTGTCATGCGGGCAAAATCCCGGATAAGATTCTTCTGTCTGGTAATGTTCGGCGAAGTATCGAAAGGTAGGCAACCTCTCAGTAATTCATAATAAATAAGGCCCAGGCCCCAAATGTCTACTGCATGGGTATATGATTTTTTTTCAATTATTTCAGGTGCCAGATATTCTAGACTACCGCAATAGGTCGTTGTTTTTTCATTTTTTTTTAGTTGCTTGAGAAAGCCCATGTCACAAAGTTTGACCGTGCTGTCTGTACCCTGGGATAAGGGAGGGGAGTACAAGATATTTTCCGGTTTCAGATCCCGGTATATTAGCCCGTGAATGTGAAGATGATTGAGTGCATCACAAACTTTTCTAATAACATCGTGAGCAAGCGTTATGCCTAATTCTAAATTATCATCGCAGAGCAAATCCCTTAAATCCGGGCTTTTGACTAACTCCAGAATGCTGGCTCTGACTTCGTAGTCAGCTTTATTAATTCCGGGGATCTCACTTTGTTGTTGTATCAGAAGGTATTTGTTCTGTTTGTGATTGAACAGTAGTATGCCGTGGGTCTTGACTACATTCGGATGATCAGGAATGGTTAGTCCTAAGAATTCGCCTTTATTCAGTGTGAAACTGGTTTTTGCCAATCCTGTGCTGCTACCCCCGGTTAAATTGGGATAGTTTTACGGCAATCTCTCCTTGCTTGCTACCGGCTACCTTTTTGATGACGGCACTTCCCCCACTGCAAACTTCTTCAAAAACGGCGTCTTCGGAGAGACCGTAAAATTCCTTCACTGAACTTTCATCCTGATCCCGTTGTTCTTTTAATAAAGCGGGACTGCCTGGATCCGGAATGGTTATCATGCCCGATAGCGACTTCGAAACCCTTGTGTTAGCTGAATGCCCAGTTCGAATGTCGTCGATAGCGAGTCTAGTCAAAGCTATTGTGATTGCTGCCTTACGAGAGAAAGCGTAGTGTTTTTCTGCAGGGTTCGTTTGATTCTTACTTGTAGGTGACTGATTATCCTGGGGAGATGGAGTCTGTTTATATGAGTTTATTTCGGGGGAATATTCCATAAAAACACCTTAATAATTTTGAATCTGAATACAGTGAGAGTAGAACACAACCTGAAAATTCCCTAGAATTTCAGGAATCGTTAAGAAATAGTCCATGGGCAAGCGGTCTTTTCATAAGCAAGACATATTAAAAAAACGGGAAAGGCTATGAAACAAGCAGTGAAACTGAAAACTTTCGTTCATACAGAGCAGCACGCTGACTCTTATTATGCTGCATCACAGAATTTTCAGACAGATTATCCAGAACTTGAAGGAAGTTTGACGGTTGATGTCTGTGTTGTGGGGGGCGGTTTTTCGGGTGTATCGACAGCACTGGAGCTGGCTGAAAAAGGATTCCGTGTCGCGGTTCTCGAAGCCCGAAAGATAGGCTGGGGTGCAACGGGTCGAAATGGTGGTCAGCTGATTCGGGGTATTGGTGAAGAGCCTGAACAGTTTCGAAACCAGATTGGCAGCGATGGTGTAGAAGCTATTCATCAGATGGGTTTTGAGGCGGTAGAACTCGTTCGTGAACGCATTAATAAGTACAACATTCAGTGTGACCTGAAAATGGGGTATGTGGATGCGGCCATCAAGCCAAAGCAAATGGCTGAAATTCGTGAGGATTATGAGTCCCTGCTGAAGCGGAATTATGCTCACGAATTAACGCTGTTATCAGGGCAAAGTATCAAACAGTACGTTGGCAGTAATCGCTATATGGGTGGCATGGTCGATATGGGGAGCGGCCATCTGCACCCGTTGAATCTCTGCCAGGGCGAAGCCCGTGCTGCAGAAGCGCTGGGTGTGCAGTTTTTTGAAAACTCACAGGTAGTGAAAATTCACAAGGGTGATCTGCCCAGAGTGGTCACATCAAAAGGATCGATAACCTGCCAGTTTCTGGTATTGGCAGGGAATGCTTACATGGGCGATCTTGAACCGAAAATTGGTGGTAAAGTATTGCCTGCCGGTAGCTACATAATTGCAACTGAGCCGCTTGAAGAAACGTTATGGAAAAGTCTGATTCCTCAGGATACGGCTGTCTGCGATGTCAGTATCGCTCTTGATTATTTTCGCCTTTCTGCTGATAAACGACTGCTGTTTGGTGGTATGTGCAATTACTCCGGCCGTGATCCTAAGGATATAATCGCTTCACTTCGTCCCAAGATGTTGAAAGTATTCCCGCAGCTGGAAACCACTGCTATCGAATACCAGTGGGGTGGAATGATTGGTATTGGTGCCAACCGTATGCCACAGATTGGTCGACTCGGCTCAAATATCTACTTTGCCCAGGCTTATGCAGGGCATGGTGTGAATGCAACCCATATGGCCGGGAGGGTATTAGCTGAAGTGATTGCCGGGCAGGCTGAACGGTTTGATGTGTTTGCTGGTATTCGCCATATGACTTTCCCTGGAGGTCGATACTTTCGCTCACCTTTACTGGCCCTGGGGATGCTGTGGTATCGGCTGAAAGAGCTTGCCTGACAGTCTGTTTCAGGTCAGGCAGAGAGTACCCCGACCTTTCCAGAGGCAATGGATTCTTAACAGCAGGCTCCAGCACTGGCAGGCTCGCTATCGCAGAATGCCGGTGCGCAATCAAAAGGTCCATAATGAACGTCCCGATTGCCATCGACTGTAAAATGACAGCCATATCGGGTATCCTGCACCATGGCGGCCGTATTGCCACACACCAGCATTGGTTTGCCACGGATAAATCGGTGATGGTCGTCCAGTTGAAAAAAGTGCGGATGCCCAGGAACCGTGCCGTTATAGACGGCTACCTGCCCATAGTCCTCGCAGATATCTTCAAGATTACCCAGCTTAAATGCCCGGACGGTCAGGGATTGAAAACCGATATTGCCAATCTTTTTTTCAATTTCCGGATTGGCAATGGTGATTGGGCTGCCGGATACTAACCGGTAGTCCGGGCAGCCCAGTTTATTTAGCAGTCGACGGAAGTCTTCAGTGTACAGGGCACCACTTAAACACTCACCCATCAGCACTGGGTCATCTTTTAATGCGTCGGGTATCCGCTGGTTGGCAAAAACGTCGGAGAATAGCAGCTCACCACCGGGTTTCAGCACCCGAAATATCTCTTTGAAGACGTCTTCTTTGTGGGGAGAGAGGTTTATAACGCAGTTTGAAATAACCACATCAACCGATTCATTTTCAATGTTCAGGGATTGCAGGTTTTCAATATAGCCCGTTCTAAAATCCACATTGGATTTCTGGAAACCGAACTTATCCATCATTGAGGGCAGATGCTCTCTGGCAACGGCTATCTGTTCTTCGGTCATATCAATACCGATAACAGAGCCATTTTCACCAACCATCTTGGAAAGAATATAACTATCCCTGCCCGTACCACAGCCAAGATCAAGCACCCTGCACCCTTCCACCGACGAAGGAATGGGTGAGCCACAACCGTAAAAACGATCAATAATTTCCTGGTCTATCTGCTTCAGAATATGCCTGACAGGCAAAGGCATCATGCCAGAGTCGGAACAGCAGGCATTGGTTTTAAGATCCTTCGTTCCGGCAAGAACACGACCATAGTATTTTTTAAGTGCCTCATGTTCAGAGGACTGGGTATTCATTAGATTCACCTTTTTGGAATGGAAGCGCAGAATTTCCCCCTCTCAGGGGTTAGTCGCTCAAGGCTGTTTTTGCATCCGCACTGCCACTTTTACATTCATCTGCGGCAGCGCTGTTCATCAATGGTTCAATAATGCCCGTAAAGCATAAAGCTGCCAGAATCCCTCCCGTAATGGGGCCTGCAACATAGACGGTGATAAATCCAAAATGATGATCAGGAAACGCAGCAGCCTCCCAACCACAGAGAATGGCCAGGAGACGGGGGGATAAATCTCTTGCCGGGTTCAGTCCGGCCTGAGTCAGCGGTGCGATAATAGAGATGATGGCAGCAACGGTCAAACCGATGAAAAAGGGAGCCAGCGCTTGATCTGGCCGACCGGTGTTACAGCCTTCGGTGAGGGCAAGAATCATGAATACCAGGGCAAAGGTGCCGGTACACTCGGCAAAAAATGCATTGGTTGTGGAGACGGAGGCTATTTGTCCAGCCAGGGGGTTGGGGTAATACTCACCAAACATCATTGCGCTGGCTATGGAGGACTCGGAGCCCCGAACAATCTCATGGGCTAACTCATACTGTACGATTGAACTGGAAAAGAGTAGATAAAGCAGGGCTGCTGCAACAAATGCACCGGAAAACTGGGCAAAAAGATAACAGGGAAGCATCGCTGCTGACATTCGGCGACTGATCACCATGGCAATGCTGACCGCAGGGTTGAGGTGAGCGCAGGAAAGTCGACGGGTCGCGTAAATAGCCAGTGTTACTCCCAGCCCCCACACCATGGATACCTGAAAAAGTCCGGCATGGGCAGAAAATAAAACCGTCACGGCCACTGAACCGCAGCCAAATAAAACAATGATAAATGTGCCTATAAATTCTCCGACAAAGCCTTTCATATAATTCATTCCGGTAATCCTCCTGGTTATGGGCTGAGGAGCCATTTTTAACTGCTGGATCTGCGTTGAAGTTCCTCTCCAGCTACATTACCCATAAAACATAAAGGCTATGACTCGTCACTTCGCCTTACCCAACGGCTCAAAAGAGCTTATTCATTCTTGATCGTCTGACACCCGGGTAAACAAGTACAACATTTCTGAACCAATCTGCCGGACTCTCTCATATGACTGCGTCGTGCGTTATGGGTACAGATAAACACCAGTTTTACCGTCTGACCGTCTGACCGTCTGACCGTCTGACCGTCTGACCGTCTGACCGTCAGATCGCTGACCACTGATGACGCCCGCCAGTTGATCCAGTTTTTTCCTGCGTTCACTGGATATGCTGGCGAAATTACCGAGCAGACTGTGTATGTTTTTGTTCAGCGACTTATGGAATAACCGGTCTCCGGTGGGCTGTCGGCAGCCTGGACTGGTTTGATTCAGTGGTTGACAGTATTCATTTTCTGTCGTGTAACTGATCCCGTTTTTTCCAGAAGAACTTCTTTCAGCATTGTTTTCTGCATAAGAAAAAACCTGTGCAGGCTCAGTTACGGAAGTCTGTCTTCGGACATTGGGTCTACGCCTACTGTCTCTGCTTGTATTTCACGCCCCGTTATTAAAAAAAGAGCTAAAAAAAGAGTCAATAGGAAGAATGGCTGAATGAACGTATTGAATCGTAGCATTTGGTAAGTACATACAAATGATAGTAATTATTAAAAGAATCCCGAAGATTACTCTCAACATACGTCTCGATCGAATGCATGCATCATGCTAGTTTAATTACTGTCTACGTGGATGATTGATTTGAAATAAAAGAGATTCGTATCCTGATAAATACAACCGAACAGTTTTACTGTGAGTCTCCTTGTGGTGCCTCAATTTTATAGAATGATTGTTTTAGAAGCTGAAGGGTGAAAGTGTTACCCTGGATGAGGATAATTTCTTAGGTATCTATGGCCGTTTTGGAATGCCCATGGGCAAGGTTTACCCATATGTGGTAGCAGGTCTGACTCAAACAGAGGCTGTTAAAGTTGCCTGCTTTCACTGAGAGTAAACCCATTGCAAAACACTGGGTTTGTACATCTCTTCATTGTGAACACCGGCAACGACAATCAGGAGGTCAATAGGTGGATGGTTGTGAAAGCCATACGACGGTTGAACCTTATAACCACCCCTTGCCGTAACCAGCTGTCCGGATTCACTGATCAGAAAAGGGTTAAAAGCTTTTCCATTGGAAGAGAGACGTGCCGCTGTGGAAAAAACTTCAAAAGGACCAGAGAAGTCCAGAACTTCAGCCTGATCGTAAATAAAAATCCCTGTATTCATTATTATTCTTACTATTTTGAAAAGATCAGTACGCCAGCTTAAGGGTAACCACACCGGCAATAATCAGTAAGACGCCCATGTAGCGCATGAGGCTGGCGGCTTCACCGTAGAATATGATCCCGACAAAGAAGGCGCCGGCAGCGCCCAGGCCAGTCCATACGGCATAAACGGTACCCATGGGGATTTCCTTTTGCGCCAACCACATCGTATAGCCACTGAGGCTGATGCATATTATTGCAGTAAAAATACCTAACCACCGGGAGTCAGGGTTTTGTGCCATTTTTAAACCAACAGGCCAGCCAATCTCAAACATGCCGGCCAGCAATAGATATACCCAAGCCATACTCACTCCTCTTAATGTGAACATGCCGTTTGTGAGGTTTGATAACCACTCGTGTACTTATATTTGGCAAACCTTGGACGGTCATGGTTGATCATGGCTGTCTATAGAGTCAGTAATATAGTGCAAAGTTCCGGGCTGCCAAGTATTAATTATCATTGGCAGTCCAGTTTATCTCCTCTGCGGTTATTTTGCCGACTACTGTCTGGGCAAGGCTTCCGGGCATCTGACTGGATGATTCATTAACTGGAATATGGCCTCCCATGATTTCAGCGTATCGCTGGGGGTATAGGGGGGGCTTTATCCGGCTCGGCATAGCCATTCGGGAAGGCAGGGTTACCTGTAGCTGGATCGTATTTATCCGTTGCGCCCAGAGTGTGCATTAACTCATGGATCATCACTAC
>CBDHDM010000029.1:0-21871 GCA_965261315.1 Endozoicomonas sp.
ATGTATTGCTTGCACACACTTCCCAGAAAACATTTTCCTGTTGTTCAGCCTGATTAAGGCAGTGCGCTGGGAAGATGTTTTCTTTTTATGTTCTTAGACTGATTTTTTAGATAAACCTGCAAACCAGAGGGGGGCTGTATTTTGAAGTTCAGATTGTTGTTATGGGCACTTGGTTTCATGATGAAACGAGCCAGCCGGAAGAGCCAGACTTTCCGAAAAACACTCGAAGGTCAGGATCTGACTTTTCAGTTGAGCAGTAAGGATGGTGTTGCACGTCATTATATTGTGAAAGATGAGCAGGTGTATCCGGTATCCGGTGCCATTACAGACCCAACATTCGAACTATCCTTTGCTTCTGCTTCCAAAGGTTTTGAAATTTTAACGGCCAGGAATTCACAGGAAGCATTTATGCGAGGTGTTCAGGAGCAGAATATCGTCGCGACGGGTGATCTCAGCAAAATGATGTGGTTTCAAACCATGACTTCCGCTATGAAAGGCTGATGCTTCCTGGCGAGGTAATTATCCAGGATGACCATTTCTATTGTTTCACTCCTGGAAAGTACAAAATAATGACCATGAATTAGTTTTGTTAATATCCATGGTTTCTTTGGTTATGTGTGAATAACCGAATCAAGTACCAGTGTATTCCCTGGGCCTTAGGTAAAATCATTTTAAGAGGTTGACAGTCTATCGGCTGGTCTCTATCATGCGCCGCATCGCTGAGTTGTTGGACGGCGGTGGCAAGGCTTAGGTGGCGGAATTAGTAGTCGCGCTAGTTTCAGGTGCTGACGTACCATTAACCGTTTGTCGTCTTGTTTTGCGGGAAAAATATTTCCAGAACAATGGTTTAGGTTTACTCTTAGGATATATGACTCTGGTCGTTTCCTAAAAAAATTCCTAAAAAAACTGGCTAAAAAACGAATGTAAAAATTTGCTTTTTGGCACCAAAGTTGTGAAAAATATTGATTGAAATTTTTGACGATGCCCAGGTGGCGGAATTGGTAGACGCGCTAGCTTCAGGTGCTAGTATCCGAAAGGGTGTGGAAGTTCGAGTCTTCTCCTGGGCACCAATCATCGTTCAAAATCAGTGAGTTATATGTGTATGCCCAGGTGGCGGAATTGGTAGACGCGCTAGCTTCAGGTGCTAGTAACTGTATGGTTGTGGAAGTTCGAGTCTTCTCCTGGGCACCAATTCTCAAAGATGTGTCGTGTAATTAACGGCAAAAAAAAACCGGACAACTTGCCCGGTGATTGATCTTCTCTCATTTCTCTTCCCTTTTATAGTTAACTTCCCTTTTACAGGTCTTCATTTCGATCACCTCGTACCCTTTACTTCCTGAGTTTTCCGGATATAGATTTTCTTCGCTTCTAATGTTTTGTGACCGGATACTAATCCTTCGTGGTCAGACACACCTTTTGCTTTCAGGTCGTGAAAGTGCCACTTATCGGTAATCAGCCCTTCATCTACCGCACTGTTGATCAGTTTTTGCCACTGGCTGTCCAATGTGTTTTTGTGCATCTTTTGCCCCGGTGACATTTGAATGCCTTTTTTGGCAGGGACATTGGGCGCTCCAAACACATACTCAAACTTTTCACCGTTGTTGTAATCATCGAGGGTTTTCAGGGCTTTTCTCAGTCGTGGTGACCACAGGGTGATTTCATCCAGTGAGCCCTTGGCTCGTTTCAGCTGTACGCCCCTTCTCCAGTAGTTGATTCCGCTGTCATCTTGATTAACTCTGATCGCCGTGCCCTGACAGATATAGGCAAACTCCATCATCGCTTTCCAATAAGGATTGGCCAGGTAGTAAACGCAGGCATACTCTTCATCGCTGACGTAGATATCCTGCCGGTTGGGTCTTGGCAGGGCTTCGCAATCCAGCGATGGGTTGGGTGGTACGCCCTCCAGATGACTTCTGCCCCAGCTCCAGGCGCTGGAGATTAACTTGCGGGCAATGGCTACGGCGCCCAGTTTGTCTGAAAACTTTTCATAGAACCGGTTCAGTGAAGGTGGCGTGATCAGGGCAAGAGGCACATTGGCGAAAGAACCATATCCCTCGACGGAAAACTTTTTCACCTTGGGGGCATAGAGCTTTTTATTGTACTGCCAGTCTTTGCTTTGGCCTTTGAACTTTTTGGATTGAAGGTATTCATCCAGCAGCCAGCCCAGGGTCTGGTCAGAACTTTTTTCCAGCAGCTCGATGGCCATGTAGAGTTTGGACATGCTCATAGTGTCCGGACCCAGAACAATTTCAGCGCCGTACACGTTCTTTTGGCCGATACGACCATGGTAGGGTTTAAAAACAAAACGCCCCTTGCAGCGATAAACGCCTTCCGGCAAGTGGGCATTTTCTTTATTGCGTGGTCTTCCCATCAATACAGCTCCTATAGGAATTTGAGTGGTTGTTTTTTGGGTTGTTGTGGTTCGGTGCCAATCAGTGGCTGGTTAATGGCGGCGTAGGTGGTGACCACCTCGCCGTTGCGTCCGTAGTAAAACGGTATCCGGTTTTGCATCATCCATTTGACCAGTGCCGCTTTCTGTTTAATGCCTGACCACTCCATCAGGACAGGCTGGGAAATGAGCGCATCCATATCGCCGACTTCCGCTGACTAAAAGAATTTCAGGATGTCGTAACCCAAGAACCGGCTGGGCATTACTGGTGATCAGTCGCTTACTGCTGCGATTGTGAAAAGTGACTTCTGACGGGTCGTACATCAGGCCGAACTGCCAGCCGCGATCAGTGAGCAGGTACTTGCCTTTTTTGCCCTGACCGCTCCATTTGATGATCCGCAGTTTTTCCAGCACCTCGACAACATGCTGACGACTCCGGCCAATAAACTCGCCCAGCTCCACCAGGGAGAAATAATCGTCCAGCTCGTAACGGTTACGTTTGCGCTTTTGTTTTCTTTGCGCCGGTGCGCTATCCGTTTCAGCACCGACAATCACCGGTACGGGATCAGCATAGCGGGCATCCTGATCGATCGATTCAGTTTTTGATTCTTCGGGAAGAGCGGGTTGCAGGCGCTCCAGTACGATCTGATACCACTTCACCTGTTTCACTGGCGTACCGCTGCTATGGGCTTTTCCGGTATCAAGGATTTCACTGAGTGGTTGTCCCTGATCGGTGGGAACCCACTGGCTGTCAATTTTGTCCTGCAGGCCCGCCGCTTCCAGTAACTTGTTCACCTGTCGTGGATCTTGAGGCGGTGTCATCATCTGGCCAAGCTGGGTTGGTGTGAAGGTTATTTCCTGAACAGGGGCTGACATGGCTTTCTGACCCATGGCTTCCAGTGGTGAGAAACCGATCTGGCTTTTCAGCAACCGGTCAGCGGATAGCAATTTTTGATTTCCGGTGAAACCCAGGGCTTCTGCCAGGGCAACGGCACTTCGGGTGGAAGCGATGTTTCTCTCAAGCCGGATGTGTGGGTCAACTGGCAATTGGGGTTCTTTGAGTTGGACAATGGGGGTGGCCTTGCCGGATTCCAGCTCATCCCACCGTTGCACCAGGTCGGCACAATAATTCCCGTCGATGGTAGCCATTGCGGTAATACTGTCGAGGCGACCCAGCAGTAGATGTTCCACAAACTGCCCTGAAACCCCCTGTTTTGGCCTCTCCTCAAATTGAGGAGAGGCAATTGCACCTTCTTTTACCAGTCTTTCGATGGTTCGTTTTACGTTGTCAGATCGCTTCTCAGCAACCTGGGCAATCTCGATATGGGACATTTTCAGTTCGGTATTACCAAATAGAAGCTCGCCTTTAGCGTTCTGTGCGATTGGGGTAATGATACTGTCCATAGTTAATGTTCCTTTTTTATACCGGGTTGTGGATAACTTGCCGGGTCAGTTTTTCCACAGACCTTGTGGATAATTTCGATTCAGTGAGTACTTATGGTTGAGTGCACGACAGGATTCTGATTGTTCTCCCTGATTCGTTGCAGGATCAGCCCGGTGATCAGCATGGATTGGGCAAGTGCCTGTTCATTATTGATACCCACGGTGATGGCCACGATCAGGGCGGTCATTTCGACCATGACGGTTTCTGCATCCAGAGGCTGGCCATCCATTGCATCGCTGAGGCGGTCGGCAATGATCAGCTTCTTAGCCAGTTCGGCTTCTTCTTGTTCGGTGCTGTAGCCCTGGGCTTTCTTTTGTTTGATTTCCATGGCCAGCGCCAGGTCATCTGCATTCAATTGGTTCATTTCTTTTCCTCAGAATGGAATTGATTCGTCGTATTGGTCGTACTGTGCCTGTGCCTGTGCCTGTGCAGGTTGGGGTTGGTGGCTTCCATTACGGGCGTTGGCGTATTGATTGTTGTTTTGCTGTGGTGGTCGCTGTTGTGCGGCACCGGCTGTCTGGTTTTGCGGAAGTGCATCCAGAAACTGGAGGGAGCCATTGAACTGATCCACGATAATGTCCGTGGCATAACGCTTTTGACCGCTTTGCTTATCCTCCCATTCCCGATATACCAGCTCTCCTTCCACAAAGAGCTTGCTGCCCTTGTTCAGAAACTGCTGAGCAAATTCCGCCATCTTTCCGTAGACCTTGACGCTGTGCCATTGGGTTTTCTGCTGGCGTTGGCCCTGTTTGTCTTTATAGGTGTTGCTGGTAGCCACCGAGAGGGTGGTGAGTTGTGAGCCATCCGGGAAGAACCGGCTTTCCGGATCTTTTCCTAAGCGACCAATAAGCATTACTTTGTTGAGGTCTTTTGCCATGATCAGGCTTCCTTCAGTTGCAGTTGGGCGGCCGGGGTCTTGATGCCGGTGCGGCGGATGATCAGTTCTACGTGATATTCGTTACCTGCGTGGTCAAAGCGGTAGCAGTCCAGCGAGCCTTTGCCGAGCCACTTTTCCATGCTGTAGATGTCGTCAGTGATGATTTCTTCTGTCACCTCATCATCGGTGTAGAGCAGGTCGGGCTGTTCTTCTTTTTTCTCTGCCGTTTGCGCTTGGGCATTGACTGGCTCTGGTTCCGGTGCGGGCCGTTCATTGGCGGCTTTCTGCTGCTGTTCCTGATTCAGGCGCATTTCAATGATGGCGATCAGATCCGTTTGGTCTTTGTGCAGCAGAATGTCGAGATCGGGAAAGAGGTAGTCCTTATCAGAAGTCAGCTTTTGATAAACCGTCAGATTCTGTTGAACGGCGGCGGCCTGGCGCTTCAGCTCGATATGAGCCTGAGCCAACCGGTCATTAATGGCAGAGTGCATGCTGGTGAATGACTTTTTGCCTTTGATCACATCCTGAAAATCAGAAGGCATCGCCACCTGAGGTACAAAGGCCGGCTGCAATGTTTTGTTGATTTCCTGCCGGGTGTTTTCCAGTGCTGTCACGGCATCCAGCACCATGCTGTCTTTTATATGCTGCTTCTGATGTTTAACCTGTTTATCCAGCAGCTTGCGCTTGCTGGCCATGGCATCGGTCAGTTGGTCGATTTTGACAAAGAGCTGGGCAATGTCCGGCACTTGAGCAAGCGCGGTGTGTTTGCCGTCTTGCAGTTTCTGCTCGGTTTTCTTGAAATACTTCACGGCAGACTCAGCATCAGCAAAGTCCTGATCCGAGACCAGAGCCGACTTTGTCGAGTCGATGGTTTGCCAAATCTGTTCTTCCAGTCGCGGCAGGTTGGAGTGATTGACCTGTCCGGCAATCTGGATCACCAGCGCGGTGGTATCCAGAATAATTTCGCCTTCGAGGGCTGGCTCCGGTGCTACCGGTTTGAAGGTTTCCAGATCGGCCCTGAACTGCTGCCATCCGGCAATCAGCGCATCACGGCGGTGTACCTGTGAGTAGTAATAGATATGACGCAGTTTCCCTGGCGTACCATCGGAGCTGATAAACAGTACGCATTCCGCGCCGCTAACCAGGAGTTGGTGCTCAAGCTGCCAATAGTAAGCCGGTTCAATACCTTCGCCTTCTATTTGGGCAACCAGTTTTTCATTCCAGAGTTTGTGCTCGAATACCAGATCTTCCATCATGGTCAGCCCGTCGAAGCTGGCCAGCAGTGGCAAACCGTCAATGGTGGTAACGCCGGTGGCCGGAAACAGATCCGCTCCGGCAATGCCTTCAGCCAGTGGACGAGCCTTGTCTTCTGCCTGATGTCCGGCATCGAATTTCTTCTGCAGGAACGCACTTACTTCCGGAGTGCTGCCGGTTTTCTTCTGGTGCAACAACTGATCGCGGGTGGTAAACGGACTGTCGCCCATCATGGCTGGAGCTTCGCTGGCGGTGAAATAATTCTGTCGCAGGGTCAGCCATTCCGGCGTCCCCTGTTGGATATCGAGAATGTCCATTTAATGGCCTCTTGGGTGAATGGCTTTGAGTTGTTGTATTTGTTGCTGGGTGGCTGGAGCTCTGGAATTGATTTTGCGGATAATGCGGTCTGCACTCTGTTGGCCGGACTCAATGGATTCCCGCCATTCCGGTAACAGACGCTGGAAGTCTTTATCAGCGTAGTGAGCTTTAGTTTGAGTCTGAGTCTGCGGTTGGGCATCGCCATTCATATCAGGCACGTAACCGTCAGTATCATCATCGGTACAGGCCACGCCCAGAATGCCGACCAACGTTTGCCTTTTCAGATAGGTGACGGTTGAGCCAATTTGCTGCAGGGCACTTTTGTTGCCGGTGTTATCCATAGGGCCGGTAGCCGTGTTGCAGATGGAATGGCCGGACACATGCCCCAGGTTGCAGGTGATGGTGATCTGCGGCCCAATCTGCTGTTGTTCAAACCAGTAGCTCAGACCGTAACCGGTGCAGTACAGGTTGAACCGCAGCCGACCACATCATCAATAGAGGCATAGGTGTATTCCATGCGGCCGCCATTTTTGGTGGTAAAAGAGGCGGTCTTGCTCTTTTTTACCACCGGCATTTCCCGTTGGAACCGGGCAAATGACTTCGTTAAATTGTTGTTTGTGCGGCAATGGCCTGGCTGTGTTCGTACAGCTTCATCACCCGTTCCAGCGTATCAATGCTGGCATTCTGGGTGATGGCGGATTGCATGATCTGGCCAATTTCCGTCAATGCGGAGGATTCAGATTTATCCACAGGCAACACGTCAGCGGATTCAATCAACTCGGTTTTCTTTTTAGCTGGCATGGCGAAGGGCCTCGTCCCGGTGAATGCGATTCCTGACGGCCAGTACCTGGTCGGCAATTTCCATCCGGAAACTTTTTTCTAATGCACTGGATAATGTGAGGTGCAGTTCACACCAGGCACGGAAATCAACAATCACGGCATCTTCTGTTTTTGGGTCTTTACGCCATGCGGCAATTTCATCCCTGATAACCCGATAGATCTGGAGTACCGTCATATCTGGTGTGATGTTGCTGGCAAGCCGGTCTTTCAGGATGCAGACCTTGCCGTAGTCGTAGGTGTACTGGTTGATGTTCAGCCAGTCGCTGATGCCTGTAATGACAGGTTCTTCCAGTCGATTTACTTCTGTCGCATGTTCAGCCACGGCAATAACCTCGCTTGCTCGCATAGTTGATGATGTCCCAGCCGGAGAGGCGGGAGTGTTCGTCGTTGCAGGCAGACACCAGCTGCTTAACCGCCAGCCAGCGAAAGCCCTGCATAGGGAGGAACTCTTCGGTCAGCAGAAATTGCAGGAAGGTAAGGGGAGTGAATGCCTGAAATCCTGTGACTTCGAAGGATGATTGGTTCTGCAGCTGACTCAGGAATTCAGTTTCCAGGTGTTCGAGTTGTAACTCGACGAAATCTTCAAAGGCTTCTGCAGCATCAACTGCTACAAGGTATTGGTTCAGATCATGGGTTACTGCGTCCATTGTTGCTCCGTTTGTTTTTTTATTTGTAACTTGCCTTATATTTAATAAATAAACGTAGCGCGTTACAAATAAAACGATATTGTATATATCTATCGTTAATCTTTATTTATTAGCTTTTATCAATTACTGGGATGATTGTCTTCAGATTCAGGGGCATATCTTATGGACGAAAGACTGGAAAACTGGTTGGAAATGGTGCCGGTTTCGCTTCGGAGTCAGCTGTCCGGCGTTACAAAAGCCAATAGCACTGTTATCACTATCAACGGTGAACCGGTGGGAAAAGGCAGGCCGAGATTTACCCGCACAGGTCGTTGCTATACGCCCAAGACAACGTTACTGGCCGAACACTCAGTGAGGTCTGCTGTGGTTCAGCAGTATCAGAGACCGCCCCTGAACGGTGCGCTGGCGGTGGAATTACTGGCTATTAGCCCGATACCGAAAAGCTGGTCACTGAAACGGCAGGGAGATGCAAGAAGGGGGGAAGTGCGACCGGACCGGAAACCGGATTTTGACAATCTGGTGAAGCTCTATTGCGACGCCCTGAATGGCATTCTCTGGGAGGATGACAAGCAGATCGTGGATGGCCGCTGCATCAAGGTCTATGGTGAGCGGCCCGGTGTGCTGTTGTGGTGCTGGCCGGTCTGATCAGCGCTTCATCGACACGCTGTAGCCGATCACTGTCCCGCGGTAGATCTCCATGATGTCACCTTCGTGGTTGAAATTGAGGTTCTGGTACATGGGGTTAATCACGCGCAGGTGGTGCAGCCCCGGTTCAATCTGTCGCCACAGTCGCAGCACTATGTTATTGCCGTGTTCTACCAGAATGATGGAGCCCTGCACCGGGGCTTGCTCTGTATCAATCTGAACCCGGGCACCTTCAGGAATGGCGAGGATATCCCCCCGGTTCGGGTCCAGCAGCGTATCGTTATCGAGCAGCACGACAAAACTTTTATCGCTGGTTGATTCCACAATACGGATGGCGGAGCTGGCCATGTCGCTGAACTGCTCTTGCTTTGCATCAAACTGCTTTAACAGGTTCGCCACATTTTCCATCCGGATTTCCGGAAGGTGGTGACCTGGCAGGGTGTCTTTGCCGGTTTCAAGCCAGTTGAGGCTGACCTGCAGCACGTCTGCCAGCCGCATTTTCTGCTCCAGTTTTGGTTCCCGCTGGTTATTCATCCAAAAGCTGACCGTTGTCCGGCTAACGCCAATCCGTGCGGCAATCTGGGCATTGTTGAGTCCGTGTTCCCTGGCTTTTTGGATTGCCCGGTCAACCCAGGTTTCAGTGATCAGAGCTTCGGTAGTCACGGCACGGCTCCTTGTTGCGGTTATTGATATTGGTGTTGTTAACCATCATAAGACACATTACCTGCCGGATTGAATTCAGGGTGTTGGTTTCCGAAAGTTTGCGGCGTTCAATATGTATCTGGTTGTTGTAAATACCCGTTCGTATGATAACGTTTACAGCTCAGGAGTAATAAAATCCAAACGGAGTGGCAACGATGCATCAAAACAACATCTCATCCCTCAGCACGATTGTGCACCCTGCTATACCGGATCGTTTTCATGGAGTGAAATTATGACCATCACCCCTGATGAACCCCACACCGCCCCCCATCAAGACATCCTTCCATGGCATGAAATCCAGTGGCCTGTTGTCGGACAGGCGCAGGGGCAGTTTCTGCCGGAAGCCTTTTATCTGGATCTGGTGGCCGATTGCCCGAACGTTGATGTGCAGGCCGAACTCAACAACGCCCGAGCCTACATGGAGCGCAAGTTTGACCAGACACCCTCGTGGCCTCAGCTGTTTAATTTCCTGTTGAACTGGATGCAGCGTAACCAGAAACGCAATGTGCGAATGGAGCGCTGGCTGGGAGGGGCACGATGAAGGCTTTTGGGAAAATCGAGAGCCAGTTCTGGGACACCATGCGCCATGAGAAAATCAGCGACCAGAGCAAAATGCTGGCGGCTTATCTGCTGACCTGTAAGCACGGGAATATGATCGGCATCTTCAGTCTGCCCCGTGCCTACATTATGGGCGACCTGAACTGGGATGCTGAAACCGTAGACCGAACGGTTCGCGAACTGTTAGCGAACCGGTTTTTAAGTGTGTCGGAGCAAAGCGATTTTATCTGCATTAATAAATTCATGGCACACAACCGGGCAGAAAATGTCAGGCAGATGGAGGCGAGACTTCGGTTACTGCTCAACCTGCCGGAAAGCCTACCGGATGACCTGCCAATGTTTGCCAGCCTGGTCAGCGGTGAATTGCTGAAAGCCAGCAGTTTCAAGGCATCCAGCGACACCAGACAACTGATAGAACAGGTCAGAAGCAAGTTTACCAAATGTTCGGAACCGGTTAGCGAACTGTTAGCGAACAGTGAGGAAAAAGTTCGCCTAGAGAATAAGAGAAATAGAGAAATAGAGAATAAGAGAAAGACTTACAAGACATATGTCCGATCTGATGATCGCACGACCTCCATGACGGGGGAAGTGTCATCAAGTGCCGGGAGCACGACTGGTACGACTGCGGGAAAAGCCAAATCGGGCAAGGTTGATTTCTCTGAATCGTTCGAGCAGTGGTGGAGTCAGTACCCCAAACGGGAAGGCGACAAGGGCAACAAAACCAAAACCTTTGGTCACTACAAGACCCGGCTCAGGGAAGGCCATTCCCCTGAAGACCTGTTGGCCAACATTCTGAAATACGCCCGTTACTGCGATGAGACCCAGGCGACGGAAACCCAGTACGTGAAGACCACCACAGCCTACCTGAATAACCCCGACAACGTTATTAACCAATGGACGGTGAACCATGCGGCAAGGCAAAGAAATTCTGGAAAACTCAGCCTGGTTGAACAGGTCGAACAAGCCAACGCCCATATCCTCCACCCCGAAGGATCAGGCGGTTTCGCCGGAGAAGTCTTCAGCGGCCAGGGAGCCTTCAGCGCAAAGGGAGCCATCTACGATGTTGAGCCAGAGAGATCTGGTGAACCTGTTTTCGACCATGACCGGCCTGTTCGGACAGAAGTGGACGAGTGCTTACGGTCTGGCTGATCGAAACGGCGAGTGGCAGAGAACTCTCGATGGTTTGCATCCTGCTCAGCTTGAGATTGGTCTTAATCGCGTGCGATTGGCTGGTAGTGAGTGGCCGCCAACTGCTCCGGAGTTTCGCAAGCTGTGTCAGCCGTTACCGGAAGAACTCGGCTTACCAACACTAGCGAAAGCCTGGCGGGAAGCCAATGAGCATGCCAGTCAACCAAGTCACCACGGCTGGAGTCATCGTGCGGTGTATCTGGCAGGCCGCTCGGCAGGTTGGTACGAGCTTCGTAATGGTGGTACTGCGGAAGAGTGCCGGGAGGTGAAGCGTCGGTTTGGGGCGGCCTATCAGGCATTAACCATCAGAGCCTTGAACGGCGAACCATTGGAAGACCAGTTGTCTATCGAACACCAGTTCGATCCGGCCATTCACTCGAATCAGCTGGTCAGGGAGACCATGGCTGAACAGGGCATTGATCCATTGGATGGACAGAGTGCCAGAGCACGGTTGATGGGGATGTGCCGATGAACGGGCTCAGTGATGGTGTTTGGCTGGCGGTGGTCTGGGTCGTGCTGGTGATGGTGCTCTGCTGGCACTTTGTGGAGGCGATCTGATGGCGGAGCTGGCGTTGCAGAAAGTGGCGGCGCAGGTTCTGGTGCCGGTATCTGACGATGACCAGGTATTTATGCGGCAGCTGAAAATCGGGCAGGTAATTCGGGCGGAGTTTCGTAAGGCCCGTAACCCGTACTTTCACCGCAAGTTCTTTGCATTGCTGAAGTTGGGTTTTGATCACTATGAGCCACAACCGTGCCAGATGGCGGGAACCGACCAGTGGTTCACTCCGGAGAAAAACTTCGGTGAGTTTCGCCGGTGGGTAACCGTTAAGGCCGGATTTTATGACGTGATCGGGTACCCGGATGGTGGTGTTCGGGTTCGAGCCAGAAGCCTGAAATTTTCCAGCATGAGCCAGGAGGCGTTTGAGCAGTTGTATTCCACGGCGGTGGATGTGTTGCTCCAGTATGTGCTGCATCCAGCGCGTGGTTGGAATCGGCACAAAGTGGAATCACTGGTGGAGCGAATTATCAACTTTGCTTAGGGGGAAGGAATCCATGAAATACCTGTCGTTATTTTCGGGAATTGAAGCGGCGACCGTCGCCTGGCATCCCTTGGGGTGGACGCCGGTGGGCTTTGCCGAAATCGAGCCGTTTCCCCTGCGCTGTCCTCGAACACCACTACCCCGATGTACCCAACCTTGGCAGCGTGACGGATATCACTGAAGCCATGATCAAAAAACTCGGCCCTATTGATCTGGTGGTGTTTGGCAGCCCTTGTCAGGATCTGTCGGTAGCCGGAAAACGAAAAGGATTTGACGGTGAGCGATCAGGACTCTTCTTCGCAGCAATACAGATTATTCGGTGGGCACGAAAACACGGCAACTGCCGCTTCGGCCTGTGGGAAAACGTACCCGGCGCCTTCAGCAGTAACCAGGGCAAGGACTTTGCTGAAGTACTGCGATTACTTACTGGCACTGACCAGTCATGTGCAGAAAAGTGGCGCTACGCTGGAGTTTCATTCGGTAAGGAAGGGCTTGTTGAATGGCGGGTGTGTGATGCTCAATTTTATGGAGTACCCCAACGTCGTCGAAGGGTCTTTGCTCTGGCAGATTTTGGAGACTGGACCCGTCGGGAACCGATTCTATTTGAGTCCGAGAGCCTGCTCCGGGATTCTGAACCGGGCGCAGAAGCGTGGGAAGAGCCTGCCTCCCCCACTGGAAAAAGCATTGAGGCAAGTGGCCTCACGCGAAAACTGAGTGCCTACGATATGACCGCCTTTGGTCAGTACGGTCCTGGCAAAACATCCTCGACGTTAAAACAACGGGATTACAAGGATGCCACGGATCTGGTGGTGTTTGAACCCGGTGCCATGTCGAGACTGGGTGGTCACTGGTCTTCAGATTTATCACCCTGTCTTCGTGCCCATATGGGAGATAACCACCCAACCATAGCTTTCAATCCGAAAGATGATCCTGTTCATTCTGAAACAGTGGCCATGACGCTTCAGGCTCAGGGTAATGGTTTGAGTGCGGCAGTGGCGATACCGATTCATGATCAGGCCACGCGACACTCCGGAAAACGGGGAGAACATCAGGATGGAAAAGGGAATGGCTTGGGAATTGGGCAGCAAGGCGACCCGATGAACACATTAACGGCGGGAGACAAACACGCTGTTGCCAGCACATCCAGTGATGAAACTGAGCTGGCTATAAGACGACTGACACCGGTTGAGTGCGAACGACTGCAGGGGTTTCCGGATGGGTACAGTGCCATTCCCTGGAAAAACAAACCGGCTGATGAGTGCCCTGATGGCCCAAGGTATAAAGCATTGGGTAATTCCATGGCGGTGCCGGTAATGCACTGGATCGGGAATCGCATCCAGACCGCACTGAGTTAGGAGATGGCTATGTACTTTGCCCTTGAACCAGCGTTGATGCGAATAATGGGAACACCGGAACTGATGATAAAAACCGCCAGCTGGCAGCAGGATATCAACGCCGGTTATCGAAAAACCGCTATTGCACCAGAGCATTGCAGTACCCGGGATGAACGACTGGGTGATGATGGGATTCGCAAAGGGGATCTGAGGGAAAAGATGCAGTCAGAGCTTTTTGCCATTCTGACCATTCGCTACGACGATAATCAAGCCAACCGCTCTGCTGCATGGATGCGGGTAAATCATCTTTTCAGGGGGGAGGAACGGATACCCAAAGCTATTCGCAAAAATCCAGTGATACTTTCTCTTTATCTGATGTGGTTATTGCAGCACCCTGATATGCAGCAGAACAAAGGAAAAGTTGAGATCACCGGAAAAAGCCGTAAGACGCTTTACCGCTGGCGCATTGCCTGTGAGGAAGTTTGCAGTGAATGGATCAGGTTGGCAGAAAATCAGGCTGAGAAATTGTTGGAACAGGCAGGAGCCATTAGGTATGAAAACTGAAGCCTTGACTAAAAATGACCCACAAAGTACGGTAAAAGCACAGGCTGGAATAGTTCCAAAGAACTGATTTTCTATAGTCTGAATCCTTCCAAGAAGCCCGGCCCTGATGTCGGGCTTTTTAGTTTCTGCCATTCCCAAACTGAACCACTATAAAAAAGGGAGTTCATGTTTCACTTTTCCGCTTCATCCAAACGGCATTTGTCGACTTGTGATGAGCGGCTTCAGCGTGTCTTCAACAAAGTGATTCAACACTACGACTGCACGATTATTTGCGGCCATCGGAATGAAGCTGCCCAGACGCTGGCGTTTGAATGTGGTACGTCAGAATTGCAGTGGCCGAACAGCAAGCACAACAGCCTGCCTTCTAAAGCGGTGGATGTGATGGCTTATCCCATCAACTGGTTCGACTATCAACGAGCTGCCCACTTTGCCGGTTTTGTTCTGGGTATTGCCCAGGGAATGGGCATCAAACTGCGCTGGGGTGGTGACTGGGATCGGGATGGTGAAATACGGGATCACCGGTTTAAGGATTACCCGCACTTTGAGCTGATGGACGATGATTAACCTGAACCCGATGGCAGGGATAGCCAAAGAGCTGATGGGCGGTCTGGATGGCCTGTTCACCTCGGATGACGAGCGGTCCAAAGCGGAGTTGTCTCTGAATTACCAGTTACAGCAGCCTCATATTCTTCAGGCACTGGCCAACATCGAAGAAGCCAAACACCCCTCGGTATTTGTCTCTGGCTGGCGGCCTGCTCTTGGTTGGTTGTGTGTGTTTATCCTCGCCTGGACATGGATCGCTCGTGATCTGGTCATTATTGGTCTGATGCTTGTGGATAAGTCGGACGTGGTTCAACAGTTACCCACAGCCGACACCAGTACGGTCATTACTCTGTTGCTCTGTCTGTTGGGCTTGGGTGGTGCCCGAACCGTTGAGAAGCTCAAGGGCGTGGCAGGGCGATAGTCATGGCTGATGAAGAACGATTCAACCGGATTGAACAGAAGCTGGACGGTATCACCCAGATCCTGCAGACCCTGGCCAAGCACGATGAGCGCATGGTCAATCTTGCTCTTCGGGAAAAGCGCAGTGAAGAACGATTGGATTCCATTGAAAAAGCCGTGCTGAAGAACTCCACCATCAGCGGCGTGATTCAATGGATCGCGGCCACCACCACGGCAGGCATCATCGCCTTTGCCATCAAACAGTTTTTTTAATCATGGCCAACCGCAGCAAATACACGCCGGCAATGTGCGATCAGGTGAAGGAGCTGATGGGCACCGGACTCAGCCGTAAAGCGACGGCTACGGAAATGGGGATCAGCTACAACACGTTTCTGTCGTACATCGATAAATACGAAGAGTTTGCGGATGCTGTAGCTCAGGCTGATGTGCTGGCGGAGGTGTTCTGGGAAGAGAAATACATGCAGGGCGCACTGGGTATCAACAAGGAAGTACAGCCCGCCATGCTGATCATGTACATGAAAAACCGCTACCACTGGCGGGATCGTACGGAGCAGACGGTGGTGACTGAAAAACTGCCGACACTGGACGAATGGCTGGATCAGGACGAGTAAGGTCATTATCGAAGCGGGAGCGGCTGCTGACCGAGTTTACGTTCTACGCTCGCAAATGCCTGAAGATCCGTACCAAAAGCGCCAGGGTTATTCCCTTCCAACTCAACAAAGCACAGCTTTATCTGGACAGTCGGATTGAGGCGCAGCGGCAGCGCACCGGCAAAGTGAGAATTGTGGTGCTCAAGGGCAGACAACAGGGCTGCTCTACCTATACTGAGGGCCGCTATTACTGGTTGGTGAGCAATCGCAGAGGACTCAGGGCCTACATCCTGACCCACGAAGCGGATGCCACCGCCAATCTGTTTGATATGGTGCAGCGATACCACGAAAACCAGCCACCATTCACTCAACGGGATTTGAAGAATAAAAGCTCCAAAATGCTGGAGTTTACCCATGACTCAGGCTATCGAGTCGGCACCGCTGGCAACCGGGGCGCAGGACGTTCCTCAACGGCCCAGCTATTCCACGGATCAGAAGTGGCGTTCTGGCCCAATGCCGATGAGCACCTGGCGGGCGTATTACAGGCAGTACCTAATGAAAACAATACTGAAGTCATTCTGGAGAGCACTGCTAACGGCGTTGGTGGTGTGTTTTATGATTATGTTATGGACGCTGATGCTGGGCGCGGTGATTTTGAACTGGTGTTTATACCTTGGTTCTGGCAGGACGAGTACCGCAGTGAAGTCCCCACCGACTTCACGACAGATGCCGAAGAACAGTACCTGAAGCAGGCTTATGATCTGGACGATGAGCAACTTCAGTGGCGTCGCCAGAAAATCTATGAGCTGAAATCCGAAGACAAATTTAAGCAGGAATACCCCTGCAATATTCAGGAAGCATTCCTGTTTTCCGGCAGGCCAGTGTTTGACCCCAAGCACACCGAGGCGGCCAGAATTGAATGCTACGCCCCGAAACAGTCCATCGAGCTGACCACGACCGGGGTGAACAAAAACAAGAGCGGGTTGCTGCAAGTCTGGGAGTTCCCGAAGACCGGCACCCAGTACGTGATCGGCTGCGATGTGGCGGAGGGGCTGGCACCGGTCAATGACAAGCACAAGCACGGTGATTATTCGTCCATTGATGTCTGCGACCGTGAAGGCTATCAGGTCGCCCACTGGCGCGGCCACGTTGCCCCGGACGATCTGGGCAAGATGCTCGATAAACTGGGCCGGTATTACAACAAGGCTCTGGTCGGCGTGGAGCGCAACAACCACGGGCTGACCACCATCACCAAGCTGAAAGATTTGAAGTACCCCAACCAGTACATGGAAACCACGGTGGATCAGCGTACCCAGAAGCGGACCAAACGACTGGGCTGGTTATCCACCACGAAGTCCAAGCCCCTGATGGTTGACCATCTGGCCGCACTGCTGCGGGACGGGGACAGCGGCATCTGCAACAAGGACACCATTGCCGAGTGCCAGACCTACGTTATCGAAGATAACGGGGCGACCAACGCTCAGGAAGGTTGCTTTGATGACCGGGTGATCAGCTACGCCATCGCCCAGCAGATGGTGCTCAAACTCCCACGACGGAAGATCAATATCAACGAGCTGAGGTATCGCTCGCCAGGAAAGTCAGCTTACTGATGGAACGGACAATCATTCTTTTCACCCAGCGAGTGGTAGGCAACGGGCCTGCCATTATGGCCGGTCATCGCCTTGAGTGGATCAGGCGCAGAGGGAAACAGAACCGATAATGGACAACGGACTGGTCAGGATCGCCACCCCGGATGAGGTGACTCAGGCGGAGCTGGATGACGCACTGGACAACGAGCGTCGTGAACAGGCAGTGCGCGATGCCTTTGCTGCGGATCTCTTCAGCCGCTGGCAGGGGTATCGGGAAGCCCGTCGTGACGTGGAAGAAGAGTGGCTGGATGCCCTGCGGGCGGTGAAAGGGGAGTACGGACCCGAGCAGGAAAAGGTGATGGAAGAGCAGCAGGCGTTGAGCCGGGTGTTTATCAAGATCACCACCACCAAGACCAACGCCGCCTATTCCCGCTTGATTGACCTGTTATTCCAGAACATCGACGGCTTCTGGGATATTGTCCCCAGCCCCATGGCCGAGATACCGGCCTCCATCAAGCAGCGTATCCGCATGATGGCCATTGAAGAACTGCTGCCCTATCGACTTGATCCCCAGACCCGCAACCAGCTCATTCAGGAACGCAACGATGAGATGGAACGGCAGCTGATGGCGGAAGCCCTGGAACGGGCTGAAAAAGCCGCCATGAAAATGAAGCGGAAGATCAAAGACTACCTGATCAATGCGGATGCGCTGACCGAACTGAAAAAGATGACCCGTGAGCAGGTGACGCTGGGTACCGGCTGCATCAAGGTGGCCACGCTCAATATTCGCAAGCATGAAAAGTGGGAAGCGGAAGGGGATGAATGGCAGCTGAATGAGCAGCAGAGCATCGAGCCGGACGTCGAGATGGCGAGCATTTTCGAGCTGTTCCCCGACCCCTATTCCCACGACTGCGGCAAGCCCAATGATCTGTTCCGCCGCCATGTATTGACCCGGCATGAGCTGCGGGAATTGTCCGACAGCCCCGGTTTCGAGCGCGAGACCATCATGGAGATTCTGAGCGAATCGCCACAGGGCAATCATGTTCCTCTCGATTACGAGAAGGAACTGAACAACATCAATGACAGTGATGAGCATCACGCAAAACCCAAGCGCTATGACGTGCTGGAGTACTGGGGACCGGTGGATGGTGAACAGTTAATGCGCTACGGCGTGAAGGATATTGACGAACACGACGAGTACCAGGGCAATATCTGGATATGCGACGGCCGGATGATCATGGCCAGGCTCAACCCCCTGAAACCGGAAGCCATTCCCTATAAGTTCATCCCTTATGAAACCGTATTGCATCGGTTCTGGGGCATCGGCATCCCCTACATGATGAACGACTCTCAGGATGTCATGAACTCCACCGGCCGGGCGCTGCTGGATAACGCTGCTCTGACCGCTGGCCCTATGTTCCAGATGGACGTCAGCAAGTTGCCGGAAGGCATGAGCCTGGAAGACGCCAAGAAGATTTACCCGTACCGCCTCTGGTTCTACGACGGAACTGCCGGTGAAGGGCCGATGATCGACGCCATCAACGTTAACAGTAATCAGAGTGACCTCTCCGGCATCTTTGAAATGTTCCGCCGGTTTGCTGATGAAGAAACCTCCCTGCCCAGCTACACCCACGGTGAGCAAACCCAGAGCCTGAACAAGACCGCCAGTGGCATGAGCATGCTGATGACGGCGGCCAATGTGGCGCTGAAAAGTGTGGTGAAGAACATCGACGACTATTGCACCGTCCCCTTGATCGACAGTCTGTTCAATTTTGCCATGCGCTGGGCAGAGATGGACGATAAACGGGGGGATCTGGACGTGATGCCGATGGGCAGCTCGGCACTGGTGGCGAAGGAGATTCAGAGCGAACGGATGATGAATGCCCTGAACGTGACCATGAATCCGGTGCTGGGGCCAATGACCAATCATCGATACCTGCTCAATGAGTACCTGAAAGCACTGGATGTTGACCCGGATAAAGCCTTGAGGCCAGAGGAAGAACAGTATGCCCAACCCCTTACACCTGACCAGCCAGGAGGCGGAAGCGATCCTTCGGCTGGCGGCCAGCGTGGACTACCAGACACTGGTAGAGCACCTGCAGCGTCGACGAACCGAGCTGCTGGAGAAAATGGCCCAGGCTCAGGATTCAACCGACTTGCGCATCCTGCAGGGTAAGGTTCAGGAACTCAGTGACCTGATGCAGTTATCGCAGCGGTCACGCACTTTTTCGTCGCTGCCCACCTCCCGCTCCCCGCTTCCCGTAAAAACCAAACCAATTTCGTCTTTTACGGGTTGCGGGCAGCGGGAAGCGGGCGGCGAAAATGCCTGAAAGAAAATGGATAAGCCAAGAGAGCCCCACGGTCTTTTATAGGCGCAACCAATGTGGACAAGCTAATAGCCCCACAGGGAGAGTGAAGAATGGCAATTGATGCCGACCAGCTGGATCAGGAAACCGATGCCGAACTGGCTGCCTTAATGGGTATGAAACCGGAAGCCCCTGGCGCTGTTGAAAAGCAGTACGACGAGCAGGATAAGCAAACCGACCAGACCCCACCCGCCGATGAGTTACCCCCGCCACCTGAACCGGAGCCGGATGCTGCTGATGATGAATCAGCACCGCCTGCCCCCCGCCTCTTGTGAAGAGAGTGGTGAAGACTGGCAGGACAAGTACACCAAAGCGGAAGAGTCCCGCAAGAATGCCCATGCCCTGATGACCCAGGCCACGCAGAAAGCCGCTGACCTGGATCGCAGTAATCAACAGCTTCAGCAACAGATGGCCACTCTGCAGGCTCAGGTGGATTTACTCAGCCAACAGAGTACGACGACTGCCGTTAATGAGCCCCCGGCTGATCAGTTTCAGGAACTCCGCAAGGACTACCAGGAGCTGGACCCGGTGTTCAACAAGCTGGATGAGTCGGCACAGCTCAATCGCAAGCTGGAGCAGCGACTGGCCGCCATTGAGCAGGCCCGGCAGGAGCAGGAGGCCGAGCAGGCCAAACAGGCATTCTGGACAAAGGTACGCAGCCTGCATCCCGATGTGGAGGCGATTTCTGCCAGTGAAGACTTTAAGGGCTGGTTCGCCAGACAAGGGATCGACGTGCAGGAGTTAAGCCGCGTCAGCCCCCTGGGCGCCGCCCAGGTGATGACCCTCTATAAAGAGGCCGCCGGTCTTAACGCGCCCGCGCCCAAGGCGGCACCGAATCCAGCGCAAAAAATGCAGCAGGCAAAACAACTGAGCGAACCGCCCGTGCGGTCCCGTTCAACACCCACCACTCAGGGTCGCCAACCGGCCATGACACTGGAACAGATCGCGGCCATGCCGCAGAAAGAGTTTGATGATAACGAAGAAAAACTCGACGACATTCTGGCTCAGTGGATCAAGCAGGGAGGTCGGCTCTAACCGTTTCTCAAAAGAGATTCAAAGGATTTGAATCATGGCAACGAGCACGTTTCCAACAGGGGCTATGGCCAATGCCCTGTCCGTTATTTACTCCAAGAAACTCAACGCGAAGTTCTATAAACGAACCGTGTTGGCGGCCATCTGTAACACCAAATGGGAAGGCGAGATCCAGTCGGAAGGTTCCAAGGTGGTGATCCGTACCCGGCCTGATATTGCGGTGGCGGATTATGATCGTGCCGTGGGGGTGGAGTACCAGGATCTGGAACCGCCCAAGGTGGAACTGCCCATCGACAAAACCAAGTACTACGCCTTTGTGGATGATTATATCCAGAGTGCTCAGGCCAATATCGAGCTGATCAACGAGTCCTCTGCCGATGCGGCGGAGAACATGAAGATCGCAGTAGACGGCGATGTGCTGGGGAATATCTACACCGATGTTCATCACCGATAACAAGATTGACGGTGGTGGTAGCTGGCGTGGTTGTGGATAAGTCCAATGTGCTGGATTACATCGTGGATATGGGCACGCTGCTGGATGAAAAAAACATTCCCGAATCTGGTCGCTGGCTGGTGTTGCCACCCGTGGGTGTGCGGCATGATCAAGAAGTCTGAGCTGAAGGATGCCTCTCTGGCTGGTGATGGTACTTCCATTGTGCGGAATGGACGACTGGGGATCATCGACCGGTTCACGCTGTATTGCAGCAATAATCTGGCGAACGCTGCCGGTGTTACCCAGTGCCTGGCGGGGGTGAAAGGACTTTGCCGGGTTTGCCTCGCAGTTTATCAAGCATGAGAGCGCTGACGCTGGAGAAGCACTTTCGGCATGGGGCATCGTGGCCTGCAGGTTTATGGCTACAAGGTGCTGAAGCCGGATGCTGGAGTGCTTGTTGGCAGCTAAGCGCTCTTAACCTTTTTTGAACCACAAAGTCACAAAGGACACGAAGGAAAAGACTTTTTCTTGTCTCTTTCTTTGTGGCCTTCGTGTCTTTGTGGTGAACCAAAGCTTTTTACAGGAGACACTGAAAAATGGCTTTTGATCTGGAAACCTGCCGCAGCAAAGACGAACTGGAATCCTTTGCCCGGCAGATGTTTAACGTGGAGCTGGACAAGCGCAAGAAGCTGGATGAATTAAAAGACGAAGTACGTCAATTAATGAACGGTGGTGAAGCGCTCCGGTTCAGCCGGAATGAACCCCATGGACAGATTGAACCGGATCAGCCCGCTCCATCGGCACAGAGAACTCGAAAGAAGCTGCGCTTTGTGCTGAACAATAACAAACAACGGGGTATTTCATCTACAACCCGAAAAGCTGAAGAAACGGATTGGCGTGGACCTGGAGTTCTGCGATCAACAGGGCAATCGGTGCTCCAGGCTGTTGAATGAAGGTCACCACCATTATCCAGCGGGTACGCAACCTGCTTGCAGGACAATACCGGACTGTACCTCGCTGGACTAATAACGATCTGCTGGACTGCTATAACGAAGCCTTGCTGGCGGTGGTGCAGAACCGGCCTGATGTGAACTCGAC
>CBDHDM010000030.1:0-82659 GCA_965261315.1 Endozoicomonas sp.
CTGCCAAAATGGAATTACACTGCCGTACCAGACGAAAAATGAAATGTCGGTTTTATTTCGGGACAATTCCTAACAGCCCGGATAATGAGTTCTTCAGGCATCTGATCATATAATTCCTGACTCATCCATTCAGGGCGTACAGGTCGCTGTAGCTTGAATAATCCATCTTTGCTGTTCAGCTTCTTGTAGCACTTTCTGAAATCCAGCTTTCGGGAGCCGTTTTTCTCGAAAACCACATCCGCCTTCACCTGGAGCAAAAGAGCCAACAGAAAGTAATTTTCAAAATTCGCATCACCAAGAAGAATATCGCCGTCGTTCAAATGGCTTAATAATTTCCTGAGCAAGGCCTGCTCACCCGTTTCTTTGCCTTCATAGGGCGCCACTTCAAAATCCAGTAATGCACCGCTACCAAGACTCATCAAAACAAGGATTCTTAGTATGGGAAATCCGCACCCTTTTTTTGGGATTTCAGCTGAGGATAAACCTTTTGGTTTTCAGCTGTATCTGGCATCAGAAGGGTTGATCCATCAGTGAGCAGAACACGCCGCTGGTGCCATAGCCAGGAGTCTGGGCTGGCTTTATCAAGTTTAACGCCTGATTGACACATCAATGCCTTAATGGATGACTCCGTTAATCGCTTGCGAGCCTTACAGTAGGCACTGGTATGAGTATTGGATGGTTTTCTATCCATGGCAGCCTGATCCCTGGCTTCATCAATCAAGGCATGCCGACATGACTTGGTATCACTGGCGACTTGTCGCATGAAGAGCGTTAACGTCTTGACTGGAGGGAAATCACGACTTCTGGAGTTTGGGTAATGGGCCTGGAACGCACTGAGATCATCTGAAGAAAGGACAGAAGACAGGTCATCATTGTCTATTTGTGCAAATTGCTGAAGACAGTCATCAGCGAGTGAAAGGAACTCTGGACTACACTTGGTCATGGCTTGCTCGGAGGTTGGAATATCACGACTTTTTATAGTCGCTCTCTTTCGGGCAAGCCCTGATTTTATTGACCTTTAGCCTTAAGTCAGTGCCATTGGGGTCAGCATTGGTTCGTCGATAGGGTGAGACAACGCCAACCCGACCGGGATCATAGACCAGGGCAAAGGTACAGGATGGATTTCTCAGGAACCTGTGAGGTCCAGTGCTGACCTGTGTGCAGTTGCCATTGGTTCTATGGCTGAAACGAACCCGGTCGTCTGGAGGTGCTTCAGACCAGACGAAGCGAATATGAAGCAACACTCAGGAATCCGGAAGCGAATCCATAAGTGACCGGACGGTAGGTACTGGAAGTCTTAGTGTCCCATAGTACTGATGACAACGGGGAACTCTGCTCAGGAGGACCCGGACGAGGAAAGGGGACATCGTAGTTATTGACCCGTTTGTGGGAAACACAAGAGGTGCACAGAAACCTGTGTTTGTGTCAACGAAACAGAAACGGATAGCCACACTGGCCAGAAACAACCCGGCCATGGCTTTCACTTCTCTCAATCATCACATGGATTACCAGTGGCTTTATCAGGCATACCAACTGACCCGTAGAGATGGTGCTACAGGAGTGGATGGTCAGACAGCTGAGATGTATGAACGGCAGCTGGAGTCTAATCTCCGGAATTTGCTGGATCGCATCAAATCCGGAAGCTACCGCGCTCCCGCTGTAAAGCGAAGCTACATCGACAAAGGGAAGGGGCAGAAGCGGCCTTTAGGCATTCCTACCTTCGAGGATAAAATTGTCCAACGAGCAGTAGTTATGTTGCTGGAACCCATCTATGAACAGGACTTTTACCACTGCTCATTTGGTTTTCCGGAAGCAGAGGTCGGCACATGAAGCCCTGCGGAGCCTGCGAGAAAATATCATGAGAGATGGTGCCTACTGGGTGCTGGATGTGGATATACAAAAGTATTTCGATACGATTGACCACGGACAGTTGAGACAGTTTCTTGCCAGACGGGTGACTGATGGCGTAGTAAGAAAACTGATCGATAAGTGGCTAAAGGCCGGTATCCTTGAGTCAGGTGAGATTGTTTACCCGACGCGGGGAACGCCACAAGGCGGAGTAATTTCACCCTTGTTAGCCAATATTTACCTTCACTATGTTCTGGATGACTGGTTTGCTAAGACAGTACAACCAAGAATGCGGGGAAGATGCAGTCTGACGAGGTTTGCCGATGACTTTGTCATGGTGTTTGTGACCCCTGAAGATTGCTGCAGAGTGGAAGCGGTGCTGCCCAAGCGATTTGAACGCTTTGGGCTGAGCCTGCATCCGGAAAAAACACAGAGAGTTGATTTTCGGCCATACAGGCGAAAGGAAAACAAGCGCTGTGGTCTTTCGGTTAGCTTTGATTTCCTCGGATTTACTCATTTCTGGGGAACATCCCGGAAAGGAAATACTGTTGTTTACCAGAAAACAGCAAAAGGGCGGATTGCCAGAACCCTGAAAGCATTCAATGACTATTGTCGAAAACATCGGCATAAACCGTTGAGTGAACAGTATGTGGCCTTGAACCGGAAACTCCGGGGGCACTATGCATACTTCGGGATAACAGGTAACGCCAAATCGTTAGATAGTTCTCGTCCAAAAACCCAACCAATTGAAAACTGGAGATTTTATCCTGAAAAATTAAGTGGAGCCCTACTGCCATTTGGCGACTAAACTTCCCAAGGCCAATAAACATCAGGGAAAGCCAAACAGAGAGGGCTCCAAATGCGTAAAAAAACGCAACCCGCAGTGTAGTATGGAACTTCATTACGTACCTCATGAAATCTGCTCTCAGCTTTCCGGCATCTCTCAATGGCTTGATACCCATCCACAGTTCAATGACTGGATTTATGAGGACTTAAGTTCTGGTGATAAACAGAACACTGGCCGAAACGGACTATCAGCAGAATCCGTTCTTCGTGCGGCACTCCTGAAAAAGTATTTGGATTGTGATTATGACTACTTGTCGTTTGTTTTGATGGACTCCATGCTCTTTCGAGACTTCTGTCGTCTCGAACCAAACCAGCGGCCAAGTCGCTCCAGTCTGCATGGGCTCATCAGCCTCCTCACTGCATCTACATGGGAACGGATTAACAACTGTCAGCTTATGACCGCTAAAGATCAGGGTATTGAGAAGGGGCGCACTGTGGCCATTGACAGCACAGTCACCGAATCGGATATCAAACCACCTTGCGACAGTGATCTTTTAGCCAGTTCTGTTAAAGAAATTTGTCGGCTGCTTAAACGGGGACAAACACTGACAGCGACACCGCTTTATGAATATACCCATCACAACCGGGCCGTAAAAGATGCGGCCAGAAAATGCATATACGCTCGTAAAGAAGAGCGGGATCAGCATTATAAAAAACTGCTGCAGTTGACCCGAAAATCCCGGAAGGTGCTTATCGAAGCCACTTTCAAGATTGCGAACGCCCGTCAGCAGGGGCAGTGTCTCTTGGCAGATGATGCCGAAAAGTGGCAGGCTGATGTGGATCACCTGTTACCCTTGGTGGATGCAATAGTCTCTCAGACAGAGCGAAGGGTCTTGAAGGGTGAAAAGGTGCCAGCCCAAGAGAAAGTGGTTAGCCTGTATGAACCCCATACGGATATCATCGTAAAAGACAGGCGGCAAGTGCAGTACGGCCATAAACTGAACCTGGTTCAGGGAAAAAGTCGATTGATCCTGGATCTGGTTATCGAGGAAGGTAATCCAGCGGATTCTGACCGATTCCTTCCGATGATGGAAAGACAAAAAGAACTTTATGGGCGTGTACCCCGCCAGACAAGCAGTGACGGCGGATACGCGTGTCGCGAAAATTTGGAAAAAGCCAAAGCCATGGGAATCAGCGATGTGGCTTTTAATAAAAAGCGTGGACTTGAAGTCGAAGAGATGACTAAAAGTCAGTATGTGTATAAAACACTCTTTCGCTTCCGGGCAGGTATTGAAGCAGGAATTTCGTGGCTAAAAAGATGTTTTGGACTATCACGCTGCCACTGCAAGGGCTCTGAACGCTTTGATTCTCATTGCTGGTTATCGGTTGTCTGTTACAACCTGGTGATTCTGGCCAGGCACCCGGCGCCATCCTGACAGCCACCTCCGCGCCAAATGAAAGCATCTTCTCAGCATAGTGGAAGAGTGTTTGCTGCCTGATTTTTGAGTTTTCCTAAAATATTTGTCCCACATTAGAGAGAAAAGGGGAGGATTCTCTTGGCACTCTGGAATTTCAGGAGTTATTAGAGCGTACGTACAGTCAAATTATGATTGCCCGATGCGTTTTTGGACGAGAACTAGATTAGTTTCACATATGCCTGTGCATTAATGGGCTTATCGTTGTGGAGCTTGTATATATTGCCAATATGAGCCCGTATTCAACTGAGGCCTGATTTTATCCTGCAAAAATTAAGTAAGGAGCCCTACTGCCATTGCTGTGCGACATAAACTTCCCAAGTCGCCAATAAACATCAGGACAAAGCTCAAACAGACGAGGGCAGAAGCAAATGCGTAAAAAACGCAATGTCCCGCAGTGTCAGGGTCTTGTTGTATGGACCACTTCAGTTTACGTACCTCCTTTTGCAAATCTGCTACTCAGCCCTTTCTCGGCATCTCTCAACTGGCTTGATACCCATCCACAGGGGGTGGTAGCTTGGGTTTTCAGCATGACTGGATTTATGAGCTGACGTCGTTTAATGGTTCTGGTCGGATACCTTCGTTAACAGAAGCCACTGACGGCCGAAACGGACTATCAGGCAGATTATTTCCGTTAACCATTCGTACAGGGCGGCAGCCTGGTATTCCCTGAAAAAGTGATTTGGATTGTCGAAGTCGGTTGTTATTTGTACTATGGCTTGTTCGTTCATGGTTTTGATGGAGGGGGGGAAAGGACTCCATGCTAAGGATTTCGAGACTATCTGTTTTGTCTCGAACCAAACCAGCGGCCAAGTCGCTCCAGTCTGCATGGGCTCATCAGCCTCCTCACTGCATCTACATGGGAACGGATTAACAACTGTCAGCTTATGACCGCTAAAGATCAGGGTATTGAGAAGGGGCGCACTGTGGCCATTGACAGCACAGTCACCGAATCGGATATCAAACCACCTTGCGACAGTGATCTTTTAGCCAGTTCTGTTAAAGAAATTTGTCGGCTGCTTAAACGGGGACAAACACTGACAGCGACACCGCTTTATGGTAAGCGCCAAAATAACCCACGTTCTACCCGGCTAAACGCTGATAAGGAATCATAAGGTCTCTGATTACACGGAGGCTCCGATGGACAATCCAAAAACTACCCGGGAACAATGGCAGCAACGAGTCGAAGCCTGGCATGACTCCGGGTTGAGCCAAAATGCCTGGAGTCGACAGAACGGCGTTAAGCCATCACAACTTGGATACTGGAAAAAGAAGTTGCGGACTGGGAAAGCTCCTGCTTTATCATCAAAAACTGTTTCTGCCTTTGTGCCCGTTTCCCTGACGCAGAACCAGAGTCAAACTTGCGAAGAATCATCCCCTTTAACGGTATCATTGCCCAGTGGGCTCAGTGTTTCCGGGATTAATCATCAAAACCTCGCTCTGGCTGGTGAGTTGATTGGATTGCTGCGATGAATCAACCTGTAATGCGCCCGTCGTCCAGCTTGCCTGAGGTCTACCTTTATCGGGATCCCATCGATTTTCGAAAGTCCTTCAAGGGGCTGGCGGTACTGATCGAGCAGGAACTTGGGCATAACCCTTTTGATGGTCACCTCTATGCCTTCACCAACCGTCATCGCAATAAAATCAAGTGCTTGTTCTGGGAAGATAATGGTTTTGTGCTTTATTACAAGAGCTTGGCAGAGGATAAGTTCCACTGGCCAAAGCCCGATGACGAACTGTTAGCCTTAACAGGCCAACAGCTCAATTGGCTGCTTGATGGCTATAATCTCAGTGCGATGAAACCCCATAAAAAAAGACATTACGAAAGCTGTTTTTAGTCTTAAAACTCAGCCGCTTATGGTAAAATATCGGCTATGAAATCACCCATTGACACCCTCATTTATCAGCCAAAATCCGCCCTGAGTTTACTGGCAGGAAGCGCTGAAACAGCTTTGGATCTGGAGGCCTTACTTGAGGCCATCCAGGCCATGGACGGTGTCATTCTCGAAAAAGACAATGTCATTCTTGAGAAAGACGACATTATCCAGAAAAAGTCTTTTGTCATCGAAGAGCAGAAAAAACGCATCGCTATTCTGGAAGAATACCTGCGTTTGGAACGTGCCCGCCTTTACGGTCGAAGCTCTGAAAAGTTCAGTGGTCAGGGTGAAATCTTCAATGAAGCAGAATTAACGGACTGTGCCGTTGATCCGGATGAAGATGCTCAGGAAGAAACAGAGGAAAGTCCAAAGCCCCCAAAGAAACGCAAGGGGCGTCAACCTCTGTCGCCGTCACTGCCGAGAGTCCAGGAACGTATTGAACTGACCGAAGAAGAAAAGCAGGGTGCCATTGAGACCTTCTTCACCAAAGTCCGGGAAGAACTGGATATTATTCCTGCCAGGGTTCAGGTCAAGGAGATTATGCAGGAAAAAGCCGTATTCATTGTGAAGGATGAACAGGGCGGAGAATCTCACGAAAAACGCGTCATTAAAGCCGCTGAACTCCCAAAGCACCCCATTCCAAAATCGGCGGTCACCGTCAACATGCTGGCCTGGATCATCGGTGCCAAATATTGCGATGCCCTGCCACTGTATCGGCAGGAAAAGATACTGGCTCGTTATGGTGGCTCCATCACCCGGACGACGATGGCCAACTGGATGATCCGGTTATCCCTGCAGCTGCAGCCACTGATCAACCTGATGGAAGACCATCAGCGCACAGGGCATATCATGAATGCCGATGAGACCCGGGTTCAGGTGCTCAAGGAACTCAGTAAATCACTCCACTCTGATAAATATATGTGGGTGACACGGGGTGGTCCACCGGGGCAACCGGCGGTGCTGTTCCATTACGATCCTTCCAGAGGCAAGGAGGTTCCCCTGCGCCTGTTCGAAGGGTTTAGCGGTTACCTGCAAACTGACGGTTATGCCAGTTACAGCGCCGTGTGCAAAAAAGAAGGCATTATCCAGGTTGGCTGCTTTGATCATGTACGCCGTAAATTCACCGATGCCAAAAAAGGCGAAGCCAAACCGGGCAAGAAGGTGAAGAACAGCAAGGTCAGCAAAGCCGATGTTGCGTTGGGTAAAATCCGCAAGCTGTATGCCATTGAAGAGGCCATCAAAGGCCTGACTGCTCCGGAAAAGAAGACTCGGCGACAACAGGAGAGCAAGCCCCTGCTGGATGACCTGCACCAGTGGTTACAGAAAAACATCACCCGGCTGGTACCTGACAGCCTGACCCATAAAGCAATGAGCTATGCCCTGAACCAATGGCCGAAACTGGTCGTGTACTGTGAAGATGGGGATATCAATATCAGTAATGCAGCGGCGGAAAATGCTATCCGCCCCTTCACTCTTGGTCGCAAGAACTGGCTCTTTGCAGACACACCCAAGGGTGCCAAAGCCAGTGCCATCTATTACAGCCTGATTGAAAGCGCAAAAGGCAATGGGCTGGAGCCTTTCCAATACCTGAGCCACATTTTAAAAGAACTGCCTTACGCTGACACGATTGAGAAACTGGAACAGCTTCTGCCCTGGGCAGTGAAGGCGGCTCAAGAATAAGCAGATCTGTTGGGATTGGCTATAACGCTGGTTATATTGGCGCTTACAATCCGGCATTATCATAGTCGTCTACGGCAATAAACTTAATAGTAGACAGTTGTCTTTCGACTCCGTTACCCAGAATAAAGGAGTGGTTCAGTTGGTTCTTATCCAGTGTATAAGTGGCGCCAGAGCTTGCTTGTAGTTGTGCTTCTCCAATCAGTGACGTGGCGGCCTCAAGATTGAGCAGTCCCCGACCATAAACCGGGTCGGTGCCCTGTTCGCCAAGATCGGTGGCAGAAACCAGCAATCGGTCAGCAATTCCCGATGAATTCCGGATCCTTACTACCACGCAACACGCAGAGGAAGCAATAAAAACTCACCCGCACAATTTATCGACTAAAATTGATCTTTACTAAATCATCGTCGTCGGATCAATTATGGGTACTGCCATACAGAAAAAAGTCAGGCAATTCAGTGCTACTTATCTCATAAAAACAGTTTCTGAATGCTTTGAAAAAATAACTGATCACCGTCCCAATCAGTGCATCATTCCATTTGCCAATTTTCCTAAATCTGCTTTTGCCATGATGCATCAAAAGTGTGATTCGCTGTTAGCATTCGATGAGGAAAGGCTCGACGAAGTATGCTGCCATAATCTCGAAAAACTTTACCATATTAAGGATGGTAGTGTTCCTTCTGACACAAGAATGAGAGAAGTTATTGACCCTGTAGATCCCGCCGAACTTAAGAAACCTTTCAAAGAACTATTCAACATTGTTCAGCGTAATGGAGCCCTGAAAGGATTCGAATTCAAATGCGGAAAGCTAAAAGACCATTACCTCCTTCCTATTGATGGCACTGGTCTTTTTTATTCAGGAACCTGTCGTTGTGATAACTGTTGCATCATGAATGAAGGCAAAAAGAATGAAGCCTATTATCACAATATTATGGGTGGGTGTATTGTCCATCAAAATCAGAAAACCGTGATTCCTTTAGCACCGGAAGCCATTTGCAAACAAGATGGTACGACAAAAAATGATTGTGAAAAAGCGGCTATCCGACGTTTTCTGGCACAGGTAAAACACGACCACCCGCAACTAAAACTGGTCATTCTTCTCGATGGCTTATACGCTGACAATCCCACCATTGCTCTGATCAAGAAGTATGGCTGGCACTATATTATCGTCGCAAAAGATGGCAATCATGTGTCGCTTATTGAGGCCATGAATGAGCTTTATGATCAGGGTGAAGTTAAGCACCACACCATCGTTGATAAAGAGAACAATACAACTCACAGATTCCGCTATGCAAATAATGTAACCCTGAATCTGCAGGATGATGCAGAGCAGGTCAATGTCCTGGATTATATTGAAATTGATAAAGCGGGTAATTCGCATGTCTGGTGTTGGATAACCGATATTGAATTGACTAAAAAGACAGTTGAATCCGTCATGAGAGGAGGTCGTTGTAGATGGCATATTGAGAATCAAACGTTTAACACCCTGAAGAACCAAGGCTATCAACTTGAGCACAGCTATGGTCATGGCGAATATCACCTGGCTACGAATTTCGCCTACCTTACATTCCTGGCTTTTCTTTTCGATCAGATTCAGGAGTTGGCTTGTCCACGATTTCAAAAAGCTTTAAATAAACCAGCGAAGCCAACACGAAAACGATTATGGAAAAAAATAACCAGTTTTTTTCTTACCTTGATGATTGATAGTTGGGATGCTTTGTTCAAGGCAATTGCACACGGTTGCAAATCCCAGAAGCTGGCATTTGATACTTCCTAATGCGGTAGATAGCCAGGTATTCAGGGTTAGAGAAGATGAATTTTTCCAGCGCAAAGTCGCTATTGTTTTTCTTTTTTCCTGAGCATTTTGAGTACGCCTACGCATCTGATAAAGATGTTGTCGTGTAATCGTCGGGAGTGGCTGGCAATCGGTTGACTACTGCTTTGCTGTGGCATTGGCTGCGATTGTATTTTGGGTTGTCCTGGAGACAGACGGCAATTTGCCGGTTATCAGATGGAAGTTCCAGGCTTGGGAACGCACCGGCAACCAGTGAAAATGCACCGGACACCTGCGGGGCCGACATAGAGGTTCCGGACAGTGACCGGTAGTTTTCTCCCGGGGTTGTTGAGGTTATACCACTGCCGGGTGCGGCGAGACAAAACTCGGCAGCATCACCACAGGCATGGGATGATGCTGCCCGAACACCTTGGTTGTTGATGTTGATCACGGTCAACCATTGATAGTCGAGATCACTTTCAATGCTCGAGTCACGGTAGATGAACGGGGCCAGCGCCATCACGGAAGGTTGACCGGTTTCCGGTATAGCTCCGATCAGATAGTCTTTTAAATCGTGGTGATGGTAGTCCGGGTTTAGGCCCGCAATGTCCGATGCAACTTTGTGCGATCGCCCAGAGTGAATGCGTAGCTCATATTGGCTACGGATGCCCCATTAGTGGCCAACCAGTGCATTAATTCGCTGTTTTCAACTGGCTCACTGTAGCAGCCACCTTTCACATAGGCACAACCTGGTAAAATTCGGGCATTAAAGGCCACCCCATGGATCAATGGCACTGACTTAAGGCTAAAGGTCAATAAAATCAGGGCTTGCCCGAAAGAGAGCGACTATAAAAAGTCGTGATATTCCAACCTCCGAGCAAGCCATGACCAAGTGTAGTCCAGAGTTCCTTTCACTCGCTGATGACTGTCTTCAGCAATTTGCACAAATAGACAATGATGACCTCTCTTCTGTCCTTTCCTCAGATGATCTCAGTGCGTTCCAGGCCCATTACCCAAACTCCAGAAGTCGTGATTTCCCTCCAGTCAAGACGTTAACGCTCTTCATGCGACAAGTCGCCAGTGATACCAAGTCATGTCGGCATGCCTTGATTGATGAAGCCAGAGATCAGGCTGCCATGGATAGAAAACCATCCAATACTCATACCAGTGCCTACTGTAAGGCTCGCAAGCGATTAACTGAGCCATCCATTAAGGCACTGATGCGTCAATCAGGCGTTAAACTTGATAAAGCCAGCCCAGACTCCTGGCTATGGCACCAGCGGCGTGTTCTGCTCACTGATGGATCAACCCTTCTGATGCCAGATACAGCTGAAAACCAAAAGGATTATCCTCAGCTGAAATCCCAAAAAAAGGGTGCAGATTTCCCATACTAAGAATCCTTGTTTTGATGAGTCTTGGTAGCGGTGCATTACTGGATTTTGAAGTGGCGCCCTATGAAGGCAAAGAAACGGGTGAGCAGGCCTTGCTCAGGAAATTATTAAGCCATTTGAACGACGGCGATATTCTTCTTGGTGATGCGAATTTTGAAAATTACTTTCTGTTGGCTCTTTTGCTCCAGGTGAAGGCGGATGTGGTTTTCGAGAAAAACGGCTCCCGAAAGCTGGATTTCAGAAAGTGCTACAAGAAGCTGAACAGCAAAGATGGATTATTCAAGCTACAGCGACCTGTACGCCCTGAATGGATGAGTCAGGAATTATATGATCAGATGCCTGAAGAACTCATTATCCGGGCTGTTAAGAACAAACGCCGCACAATAGTTACGACAATGCTTGATGCTGAAACTTATCCAAGAACTGAAATTATTGCTCTGTACCTCAAGCGCTGGAATGTAGAACTTGATTTTGATGCAATAAAAACGACGATGAAAATGGATATGCTTCGTTGCAAAAGTCCTGAAATGGTGCGTAAAGAAATTTGTATAAATCTTCTTGATTTCAACCTGATAAAGTCGTTAATGGGGAGGGCCGCGCAGTATATCGGGAAAAAGCCGAGAGAAATCAGCTTTAAAGCGGCACAGGAGACCCTTGTTTCGTTTCATCAAACATTACTGATGGCACCAGTTGATTCATTGGAAAGAAAGGTCAACAGTATGCTGAAAATTATTAGTCAGCACATTGTAGCCAATCGTCCGGGAAGATCAGAACCACGAGCGGTAAAAAGACGACCAAAGCCACATCAGAGGTTGCAGCACTCAAGATCACAAGCCCGGAGGCTCAATAAATACAAGGGGTAGGGCCTTAAGTCAGTGCCATTGCCCCATGGATACCGCTGGTATTCTTTTCTGCTGCGGCAATACCGGCTACATGGGTGCCGTGGCCGCTGGGATCTGATAAGGCGTAGTGTTCACGACAGGGCAAGCCGGTTTCGCAGGGTATGAGGATATTTCCAGCCAGATCCTGATGCGTTGGATCAACGCCGGTATCCAGAATCGCAATGGTTATTCCCCCTCCGCCCTGCACAGCACCGTTGGCACTATTGAGTGCGGCAATATTGGCGTAGGCTTCCTTGGCTTTAATAACGTCAAGGTCAGCACGCTGCAGATATTCACTGGTTTGGTAAAACGAGGGAGAGGTTATGTCTCCCTGCCCGGTAATGCCTCCGGTATAGCCAGGGTCACTGGACCGAATGCCTGGAGCTGTCGACGAACTGCTGCCACCGCCCCCTCCGGCAAGTGCTGCTGCAACACCAGTGGCTGCGCCACCAATCAGCAGCCATGAGTTTATCCCATTACCGGAGAAACCGGACATAAAACTGGAACGCAGGGGGGGGTGTTGATGGGGTGAGGCGCTCTCTGGTCGTGGGCAATCGTAAAGGTCGCCAAACGTATCCGCAGTAACGGGCTGGCACTCATTATCTTGCATTACTCAGGCGTTTGAATGGTGTGCTAATGAATCAGGCGGGGGAATGTCAAAGGGGAAACGTGTCCCGTGACCGTTAAGGGGAAACAGAAGTAGCATGCTGACAAAAAAGGCAGGGAGTGAAATAGTCAGTGATGGCATGTCTGAATTCCTTTTCAGTGGTGCTCTACCTACGGCGATTCTTTTTTACGATCTATGATTTACTGAATCAGCATCTTAAACCTGTATCGTTCAGTGAAAATGCAGCAATTCCCGATGAATTCCGGAGCCTTACTACCACGCAACACGCAGAGGAAGCAATAAAAACTCACCCGCACAATTTATCGACTAAAATTGATCTTTACTAAATCATCGTCGTCGGATCAATTATGGGTACTGCCATACAGAAAAAAGTCAGGCAATTCAGTGCTACTTATCTCATAAAAACAGTTTCTGAATGCTTTGAAAAAATAACTGATCACCGTCCCAATCAGTGCATCATTCCATTTGCCAATTTTCCTAAATCTGCTTTTGCCATGATGCATCAAAAGTGTGATTCGCTGTTAGCATTCGATGAGGAAAGGCTCGACGAAGTATGCTGCCATAATCTCGAAAAACTTTACCATATTAAGGATGGTAGTGTTCCTTCTGACACAAGAATGAGAGAAGTTATTGACCCTGTAGATCCCGCCGAACTTAAGAAACCCTTCAAAGAACTATTCAACATTGTTCAGCGTAATGGAGCCCTGAAAGGATTCGAATTCAAATGCGGAAAGCTAAAAGACCATTACCTCCTTCCTATTGATGGCACTGGTCTTTTTTATTCAGGAACCTGTCGTTGTGATGACTGTTGCATCATGAATGAAGGCAAAAAGAATGAAGCCTATTATCACAATATTATGGGTGGGTGTATTGTCCATCAAAATCAGAAAACCGTGATTCCTTTAGCACCGGAAGCCATTTGCAAACAAGATGGTACGACAAAAAATGATTGTGAAAAAGCGGCTATCCGACGTTTTCTGGCACAGGTAAAACACGACCACCCGCAACTAAAACTGGTCATTCTTCTCGATGGCTTATACGCTGACAATCCCACCATTGCTCTGATCAAGAAGTATGGCTGGCACTATATTATCGTCGCAAAAGATGGCAATCATGTGTCGCTTATTGAGGCCATGAATGAGCTTTATGATCAGGGTGAAGTTAAGCACCACACCATCGTTGATAAAGAGAACAATACAACTCACAGATTCCGCTATGCAAATAATGTAACCCTGAATCTGCAGGATGATGCAGAGCAGGTCAATGTCCTGGATTATATTGAAATTGATAAAGCGGGTAATTCGCATGTCTGGTGTTGGATAACCGATATTGAATTGACTAAAAAGACAGTTGAATCCGTCATGAGAGGAGGTCGTTGTAGATGGCATATTGAGAATCAAACGTTTAACACCCTGAAGAACCAAGGCTATCAACTTGAGCACAGCTATGGTCATGGCGAATATCACCTGGCTACGAATTTCGCCTACCTTACATTCCTGGCTTTTCTTTTCGATCAGATTCAGGAGTTGGCTTGTCCACGATTTCAAAAAGCTTTAAATAAACCAGAGAAGCCAACACGAAAACGATTATGGAAAAAAATAACCAGTTTTTTTCTTACCTTGATGATTGATAGTTGGGATGCTTTGTTCAAGGCAATTGCACACGGTTGCAAATCCCAGAAGCTGGCATTTGATACTTCCTAATGCGGTAGATAGCCAGGTATTCAGGGTTAGAGAAGATGAATTTTTCCAGCGCAAAGTCGCTATTGTTTTTCTTTTTTCCTGAGCATTTTGAGTACGCCTACGCATCTGATAAAGATGTTGTCGTGTAATCGTCGGGAGTGGCTGGTGAAAATGGCTGAGTTAAAGACTATTAAAAAAGCAATGAGTTATAAGATGCAAGTGGGGGAGGTGGGCATTAACTCTGTTTTTAATGGTGGAAATCGATGCGCTGCTTACGGAGGCATACTGTTGTGATGCACGCATTTTTTTTTGATAAAATGGTTTCTCAATGAGCAAAATCTGAGTTTGGCATCCTGGATGCTGTTACCGGGGTGAGTTCATTGTTTATAAGGTTGCTGGCATAGCGTTTTCCTTTATGATGCCTCTGTCATCGTTCTCACCGGCCAAGGTAGTTGATGTGGTGCTTTGGTGTCTTGTATAAACTGCAACACAAGAAATGAAATGGAGTTGCGCAGAATGAGTTCATCCACCGTCTTGATAACAGGGGCGACCTCCGGTTTTGGCCTGGCCAGTGCCAGACTGTTTGCTGAACATGGCTATTCCCTGGTCATCACGGGTCGCCGTTCCGAACGTCTGCAGTCACTGGCTGATGAGTTGACGCCTAAAGTACCGGTTCATAGCGTGACCCTGGATGTTCGTGATACTCAGGCGGTATCTGACATGGTTGACTCATTGCCGGAAAACTTTCGAAATATAGAGGTGCTGGTGAATAATGCAGGTCTTGCACTGGGGGCGGGTCCTGCCTGGGAAGCGAGCCTGGAAGACTGGCAGACCATGATCGATACCAATGTGACCGGACTGGTGAATGTGACCCATAAGTTACTGCCAATTCTGCGTGAGCAGCCTAAAGCGGCCATCATTAATCTGGCTTCCGTAGCATCTAATTGGGCTTATCCAGGGAGTCACGTCTATGGTGCAAGTAAGGCGTTTGTCGCCCAATTCTCCCGTAACCTTCGCTGTGATCTGGCGGGTAGTAATGTCCGTGTAACGAGTCTTGAGCCCGGCATGTGTGAAACTGAGTTTTCACTGGTCCGCTTCAAGGGGGATCAGGAAAAAAGCGACAGTATTTATCAAGGGGTTAACCCGCTTCGTCCGGAAGATATTGCTGATATCATTTTCTGGATTGCCCAGCAGCCAGCGCATATCAATATCAACAGTCTTGAAGTGATGCCAACTTCTCAGGCGTGGGATAATTTCAAAGTGGTTCGGAAAACTGACTGACGGGATGCTTTTTGAACCACAAAGAGCATAAAGGAAAAGAAAAGCTCTTCTTAGTGCTCTTTGTGGTCTCTGTGGTTCAATGGGTATAAGATGATTAATGGTTCATCCCAATTGAGGGTGTTTATCTATGCTGGCTGAACAATCTGCCATGAACCATCCTCCTGAAGGCAGGCTTGTCCCCAGGCGTCCTCAGTGTTTCCACCAATAGTGACTGACTGTTGGAATTCCCGGCAAACCAATCCGCTGGTTGAGCTCTTACCCTCTTTGGTAGCGATCACATAACCACTGGCGTCTCCATCATTCCAGATAACTTTTTCCCCAACAGGTGCCGTTGTTGCTTTCACTTGAGCCGCTTCGTGTTCACGTTGAGCCGCTTCATTGATGTTATCAAGGATTTTGAGGGTAATTGCGGTAAACGCCAGCCATTTCATAGCATCGTTATCATTATGGTAGTAACCGTAGCCTGCATAGGGGTGACCGTGAGGTCGAAGTACCACAATATTATTGATGACTCTTCGGCGTGGTACGATGACAGGCTGTATTCGTACCCGGCGGTGATCATCCCAGCGGTCATCCTGACGGTCATCCTGACGGTCATCACGTCGGTCAAACCGGTCATCAGCCCTCAAATCAGCGGCAAGTGGATTTGCAAACAGGCTGACAGACAAGAGAATGAACAGTGGGGTGATGTATTTTTTAATCATGATTTATTCCTTTTTCAGGTTTCATTGCCCCACAGAAGAACGGTCGCCTGAGCGCGTCCTGCCCCTTTGGTCTTGTACCAGAATGAGACGCTTTCAATTGACCTGGCTTTGCCGGGCAGGTCAATCTGGCGGGAACTGCTGTTTTTACGAACCAGTCCTTTCATTACGACTTCACGAGTCTGACCATTTCGGTAGTGGACAATGACCCGTTTGAAATCGACATCTGCCCCACGTACTTTGAACTGAATCTTTCTAAACAACCCCTCGCGGGCACCCACATGGATGGTGTCGGTTTCTGTGCGACGGCTGACTTGTTTTTCGCCCAGTACTGTCCATCCTGAGGCTTGTACAGGCTGAGTCGCCAGACTTGTCAGGAATAATGCAATAAGGCTGAAAAAGGTAAGGTGTCTACTCATTAGTTGTTGATGCTCCTTAACGTCTCTTTTTTATTTTGCATACAGGTATGCAATTTAGAGAGGTTCAAGAGAAATAGGTATTGTGATTTCTACTTATAAAAACTTATTAAATGAAAGAACAGACGTGCCCAGTGCTACTTTCAGGGTTACCAGGGCGTCTTCATCAGAAGTCACCGTTTGCAACTGATCAAGCAGTCGCATCATCGCTCCCTGGGTAGAGGGGTGTGGTGCACGGGACATGAGGTTATCAATGAACATTCTGACTACGTTACGAAAATGGGGGTCGTTGTTTAATGCCGTTTCCCAGGATGAGGTAAATGACTGGCTGCTGCTGAAATCGAGGTTTCTGGCGACAATGGGCATAACTTTGCCCTGAAGAGCCGTGACAAAGTGCATTCGGCTGGGGTAATAACGCTGCAGGGTGGATTTGCTGATGGTCAGCTCTCTGGCCAGGCGGTCATAGGTGATGGCCTCCCAGCTTTCTGTCATAAATATATTCAGAATAACTGCGTCGTACGTCTGCTTGCGACGCGCACGTTCTTCACTGCTGATTTTAGCCATAATTGTTTCTGAGAGTTCTCTTCCCGCACAGTGTATAGTGATTTTCTACACATTTCGGTTGGTGTAATTGGCGCTTAATACTATTGAGCATACAGCGCTTGTCAACTTGTTCGTTGCTCATGGAGATTTATCGCATTTCCAATGAGTTATTGAGTAGAAGTATGCATTATGGTAAGTGCTTTCTTTTTGTGAGATCTCATATGTTTGAGATAGTTGGTGGACAAATCCTGAATTCAGGGGTTGAAAAGGCGTGCTGATTTTCTTGTTCCCACGAGGTCAGTGAAGAAGCGGCTAGCTCCAACAAGTTATCCGCTACTGGCTTATTATGCCGGGAGTCAGTTGTTGCCTTGAATCTACGCTTCGTTTTACAAGCCAGCTCTTCCTCTTTCATAAGTCGGTTAATCCTCTGGCGACTAATATTCTTGCCCGCTTTAAACTTAAAAAGAGGGCCAAGTCGTCTTTGATACGACGTTCGCCATAAGTTTTACGACTTTTCTCGTGTATAACCCTGATTTCAGCCTTTATGCCCTGGGGGTATTCAATGCCTTGTCTTCCTGAGATCGTTTGGATTCAGGCCGAGAGAGCCATTCATAATAGCCAGTGCTTGATACAGACATAACCCTGCACATGGCTGCGATGCTGAAGCTCTCCTGGTAGTCCCTGATGAGCTTGAATCTCAGAGACTTTCTCGCGCAAAGAAGGCTGCCGCCTTTTTTAAAATGGAATGCTCCTCTTTCAGTCGTGCATTCTCTTTGCGCAAACGTTTCAGTTCATCGTATACATGTTCATCATTCTTTTCGGTCTTGCCAGATGTCTTGGGTCGATGATATTTGGCAATCCAGGTATGCAGGGTGCTAATGTTGACACCGAGATCTCTGGCCGTTTCAGTGACTGGCTGATCGGATTCTACAGCCGGTTTCACAGCAGATTCCTTGAACTCCGCTGTATAGGTTTTTGACTTCTTTTCTGACATCTGGACACACCTTAAGGGGCTTTGATATGACCCGTGCTTGTGTGTCCGGAAAACTATAACCATTCCACAAGGTGTGGTGAGACCATTTTCATATCTTGTTCTCCCATACCGCCCGCAGACTGCCGGTAGTCGTTAAGCTAGCGGTATAAAAGTCGCAGTGATCAGAACAGTATCATTATGTTTATAGAGCGGCTTCTGATGATTAGCACATTCTTCGTCAATAACACTCATACGGGTATAAAAAGGCATCTCTCTACTCGTGTTCGAGCCATACCCTTGGTAATGATCTTTTTTTGTTGGTCCTTCAAAAACAATGGGTAGATACATAGTGATATTATTCTTTGACGTGGACTGTGGATCCTGGTCAACCAATGTAATCGCTAATTTACCTTTCAATGGCCATGGGAGAACATGATCATTTTTACCCATTTGCAGTACAGCTTCAATGCCCGTGTAAGTACCATTTGTACCGCTAGCGTTTTGAGTATCCAATTTTAGTTTGAGGCAATAACCGCCATCCGAAGTGTAAAATTGCGGGCTGAGTGCATAACTATCCGATGGACTGTAAGCACTATCTTTTCTTGAATACTCTCTGACTGGCCAGTGCAGATCAACACTTCCTGATGGTACATCATATACAGAAGGGATAACCCCCTCAGAAGGCTTCGTTGCCCGTGTCACTGATAGTGTGATTTCATTCTTGCGGTTTAAGTAAAGAGGTTGTGTGTCCATCCCTCCCTTTGGTAATGATAAATGTCTATCCTGACAGAAGTTTGCAAAACCCACCATAGTATTCTCAGTATGGCGAGAGTTGCCTGGCTGATTTCTGCACGGGGCGGGTGCATTTGCCAAGTGTAATGTTTTGGAGATGTCTTGGCCTTTCCCGCTTTGTTTTTTGAGGGAAATGGTCAGCGATTCCTGGCATGGCCATACCGCGTCCTTATCTCCTCCCACCACTTGTAGATAAACAGATGCAGTGCTCCATCTGTATTGAAAAATAAGCTTGTAGTTATAATGCCCCACGCTGAAGACTCTGCTTTCAATTCGGTTATCCGCATTTTTAGGTGTGGTTACATAATCGAATGACCAATCCGCACTATTGCCCTGGGGTAGTTCATTGCTATTCTTGACTGACTGACTCGTTGAAGCCACCTGTCCAGAAGGTAGACCGGAAGACTTTGGTCTGGCTGCAGTTTCTGGCTTTGTTGGAGCATTAGCCATCCCTTGATTGTTAGGCAAGGACGCTGCCATCTCATCGTATTGTAGTTTGTAAGCCGCCAGCTCGGATTGACAGTCACCAATCTTGGCTAGATACTGCTTGATCATCTCGTTGGAATCACTTTCCATTTTTTTGATGGTCGTTTGTAATTCGGTAATTTCACGATCTTTTAAGGAGATAGTTTTATTAAGTTCACTCACAGTTTTATGTATTTGTTGATTTTCTGCTTTGTAAGCATCTAATTCGTTATTTGAAGATGCGGTTCCATAGCTCTCTACTTGCTTCTTGAGATATTTGTTTTCTTCGGTTAAGTAGTCGGCTTTACCAATTCTGCAATGGCCTAAATGGTGATCCTTATAGTCGCTGAATCGTCCATTCCAACGGCAGCCACCTTGTTGATCATCACTTTCTGGGTAATGTTCACAAAGGACGGCAAGCTCGTTGATTTCACGTTTGGAAAAATTGTCCTCAAAACAATATTCTCGTGTTATCTTTCGAGCACAGTCAGGGCTAGGATTAACTTCATTTTTTGGACAACAAAACGCCTCGTGGTTGAGAAATCTTTCTCCCAAACAAGCTTTGCAAACTCGGTGTCCACAAGGAATCTGAACCGGAACGGAAAGAATGTGCGGCTGATCTTTAATACTGAACACACAAGTACTATCTTTCCTTTTACTAACGTCTGTAATCAGATTCGTTGAAACCTTATAGGTATCCTGATGCTGAATGTCCTGAAAATTAATACCGTGTGCTGGGCAATGAGTGACACTGTTTAATGGGGCCATATCGATAATCCTGTAAATATAAATGCCTATGTGTTGGCATATTAGTACTTATTATTTTGAATAAGTTCCCCATTTTTTGGTAACGATGCTGTTGGTCTATCATGCATAATAAAAAGTTAACTATGCTAAGAGAGTGTACGGCAGGGCAAAAATATGACCACTCGCTGTATTATTGAGCGAAGCAAATTATCCGCTACTTTATTTCCCATCATCAATTTCTGCAGTTTGACTCTGGATGCCTCAGAAAGGGTATCCCCTAATATCAGGTGGTTAAGGGTGTCTGTCATTGCCAGAGGGGTTGTGGTGTCCCTGAGGTCTCTTTGTTTTGCTTCATTCAATTCTGGCTCAATACGATCAAGGCGTGTAACGGTGTCCCCTGTAGAACGGAGAAAGTCTGTCATTTGCTGTGGACCACCAATCCCAGCCAGTACCAGGTTTGCCGCAGTATTGTCGCTGGTTGTCATTGTCGCTTCACAGGCCTGTTCCAGCGTGATTGTCTGGCCTGTCAAAGGTTCGGTGACCGGTGAGTAGGGAACCAGCGATTCCCTTGTAATCATGGCTTCAGTGGTCATTTTCTGTTTTTTCTGATCGATATCAGCCAGCAGTTTGGCGCAGGCCAGCGTCTTGAAGGTGCTCATTAATGGAAAGCGGGTATTGCCCCGGTAATCCCACAGAGACTGGTTTGAAGTATCCATTACAGCAATGCCGATGTGCCCTCCATGGCGATTTTTCAGATCCCTGGCCATCTCACTGGCAGAGACACCGATTACGGTGAATGCGATCAGTCCAGGATGGATTCAGACCGAAAACTATGATGACTTGTCTGAGCAGGATCATCGACAACACCCGTCAGGGCGTGTGGGCAAGCCAAGGGATATTGTAAATACCTGCCTGTTTCTGGCGCATGAAGATAATGACTTTATCAACGGTGCCAATATCGTGGTTGATGGTGGTATGACGAAAAAATGATTTATCGGTAAATTATTCAAAATTAACTACACGGCTTCATTAATTTACTCTCTGCAGGTTTATCTTTAACACTATACTGGGCTCTCTTTCCATTATCACATAAAGGCATAGTGAATATTTCCGGTGCAGTATGTTCTGTTATGCTGGTTTTTCTGCTGTCTTTGACTCTTGTTGTTATGACAGAACCCGCAGCAAGAAAGGAGTGCGTTGAGAAAACCCGGTACAGGCTTGACGGTGAAGTTGATAGTTACACCTTTTCATTTCCTGTTCAAAATGTTCAAAAAGCGTTGCAGGAAATTCCCGGCCAGCATAAATACAATCAAATAAAGCTATGGTCCTGCGGTCCGAACGCTATTGCGCGGGCCATGATATTTGTCTCAGGGGAGAATATTTTTTCATCCGAATCTGAGTATGTCCATTTTGCCCAAAGTGTGCCCAAGACTTTGGGAGAATATATCGATCACCGGTTTGATGAGCGGTTAAATATCGACAATCATCTTCTTAAAACGCTCAACTATCCAATGCGTCTGTTTTATATCAACAGTTTCCTGCAGTTAATTACCACAAGGCTGTCGCTGGATGTTGGAGCTTTGCCTGCCTGCCTGCCTGCCTGCCTGCCTGTCTGTCTGGCTGACTACATGAATGAGTATGTTGCGCTATCGAACAGGCCAGACTTTTATTTTGAGTTCTATTCCTCAACCACCTTTCAGCGAATGAGGGATGAGATTAAGTCACACTTGTCCATGGGGGCATGCTGTGATTCCACTGGTGATATGGGGCCGCTAAACTGGCATTACCTCAACATCACTGGTTGGGATGAAATCACCGGTACGATCATGATTATGGATACAGATTCCAGAATATATCGCTGGTCTGTTAGTGTCCTGGAGTGTCTGATGAACACCGGTGTTAAACATCAGGGGGCAGGATTGGATGACATGTTCTCTCTTGGTGTTTCTATCCTGGGAAACCAGATCTCTGAGATCAACTATTTCAATACCATTTTTGTATCATTGCAGCCCACATCAGATAAGTGATGTTTATCGTTATAAATGGATGATCAGAAATTCAGCCCAGTTAAGGGCTACTGAACAAGATTTCTGAATTCAGTGGACAGACGGTGATGGAAGTCATTGCTGCTCACGCCCCGGCAATGGTTGCTGCCGGTATTGTTGGGGCAGCAGTGCTGACCGTTATTGCCTATTTTCAAAAAGAGCGCACTGGTTATTTGGCACAGGCTTCGTAGTATTATCTGCTTTTTTGCAAATTTCATGTCTAAGTTGGATCATGAGTTTGAGAGATTTTGCTTTATCACTCATTTCTTTGAAAACTGAATCAAACTTTAGTGTTGGCTCTGCCCCAAGAACTGTTGAAACAACGACCTTTAAATTATCATAAACTTTTTTTGTTGCTCTAGTCAGTTTTTGCTCTTCTGATTCAGTATCTTCATCAAAGTCAAAATCATCTTCATTTTTTGCAAGCTGCTCAATTATTTTTTGAACTAATTCATTCAGCTCTTCATCACTAATCGCTGTTGTAAATGATTCATTTACATAAACAGTTGTTACTTTCCAGGCTTTATGACAAGTTTCAGGGGTACTCCCTGTCATTAACTTTATGCGAGACTCTCCAAATTTTTCCTCTCTTTCTGACGTTTTTCCTGAATCTTCAACTCTCTGGTGTAATTCAGTATGAAAGTTGGAGCCTAGCTGAAACATTTCTTGTATCCGTTCTTCTGGTATAAGCTTTTTACTATTACTTTCTACCGCTTGTACTTGTGGCAAAGTTGCTCCATCTTCGAATCGTACGTTACTTTGAAGACCAGGTTCTCGATTAGTATTTGGGTTGGTACTAACGCCATACCTGGCATTCGACCATATAGGGGGAGGACTTTTCTTGTTGATTCTGATCGGAGCAGGGGCTATTGGGTAGACTATGTAAATGGCAGGATGAAGAACCTTCTAACATATTAGTGATCTCTATTTTGGAATAGGCTTACATGGTGGAATAAGTCTAGAGGAATGGTTTTGTAAATCCAATTACTAGTTTAATTTATTATATTGTTTTGGAAAGAATATATCTGGATTATTCTTCTTGAGAATTACTTGCTGGGGGAGGTGAAGTTTAAGTGCTTTAATAGACTGGTGAGTTTTTGTGAAGACTATCTGATCAGAGTCAGGCATGAGAGCATGACTCTGATCGAGAAAACTAGGTCAAGATTTAACACCAATAATCTTTGCAACATCAGCAGCAGGACGATAGCCTGGAATAACCTGACCGTTCTCCAGAACCATCGCTGGTGTACCGTTAATGCCCATCTGCACACCAAGGTTATAGTGGTCGTTAATCACTTCGCTACAGGCCGCCTTGTCGCCCTTAATATCCACACTGATAGGCTTGCCTGTTTTAAGGTCAGTTAACGCCTGTTTGCGGTCTACTGAGCACCAGGCATCTGTCATCTTGCCATGTACCTGTGATTGCTGGCCGCCACGAGGGAATGCAAGATAACGCAGCTCAATCCCCAACTCATTTAACTGGGCGACTTCCCGGTGCAGTTTACGGCAGTAACCACAGTCAACATCAGTGAATGCATAAACGACACCTTTTGTTTCACCTTTTGGTGAAAAGACCACCATATCTTCCTGTTTCAAAGACTTGAGCAGTTTGGCATTCTGCTGGTTTTTAATTTCTTCGGTAAGGTTGACCAGCTGGTCACCACGAACTGCCAGCATATCGCCTTTAATAAAATACTGTCCATTTTCACTGCTGTATAGAACAAAGCCACCTTTGAGCATGACTTTGTAAACGCCAGGCATCGGGCTTTTTGTTACAGACTCAATAGGAATCGTGGCATCCAGCTTTTTCAGCTGGTTTTCAATCAGCACCTCGGGGCTTTGGACAGAGCTGTCCTTACTTTTTGCCTCTGCATTAACAATTGCAGACCAGCCAGCGCTTGTGGCCATGATGGCAGTTAAAAGAAGAACAGAGCGTTTAGACATGCTGATTCCTTAATTTGGTCGTATTAGCAAGGTAAAGTCCGACTGACTGTCTGAGAATAGATTGCTTTACAGCGGTGCAGAGTACTGGTCTAGAAATTCTCTGCCACCCTCGCTACTCTCGAACAGCCCAAGCATCTCAGGGGCTATCGGCAAGCCATTGAAGCGCTGGATAAAAACAGGAAAGTTTAGCCTTATTTCTCCCTGTTGTATCGTTTAGACCTTGTTATCAGGTAAAGAGTTCGGAAATTGTTGGCCGTATGGACAGTCTAGCCTCTGGGATGGTGTTCTTGATGGAGTTCGGCTAATCGATGATTGGCTATATGGGTGTAAATCTGCGTTGTCGATAGATCACTATGACCAAGCAGCAGCTGGACTACCCGAAGATCAGCACCATGATTCAGAAGGTGAGTGGCAAACGCATGCCGGAGAACATGAGGGGAGACGTCAGTATTGATACCGGCAATCGTATTGTAATGCTTGATTCGATGCCAGAATGTCTGGCGGGTCATGGGGCGCCCGTGTCGGCCGGGAAACAGGGTTCGACTTTCATACTGATTCAGCAGATCGCCTCTTGCCTGCTTTACATATTGCTCCAGCCATTCAATGGCGCTCTGACCCATGGGGACCAGACGCTCTTTTCTGCCTTTGCCAATAATGCGAATGGTGCCCTGTCTCAGGTTGATGTTGTCGAGATTAAGATTCACCAACTCTGAGATCCTGAGGCCGCAGGCGTACAGAATTTCCAGCATTGTCCGGTCACGCAGGCCAATCGCTGTATTGGTATCCGGGCTGTTGAGCAGTGATTCTACCTCTTCTTCAGACATCGTCTTTGGCAAAGGCTTACCCTGGCGGGGCATTTCAATATTCGCGGTGATATCAGTATTGATCTGTTCAGACCGAAACAGGTAACGGTAAAAAGCCCTGAGACTGGAAATCAGGCGAGCTGTTGATCTCGGGTGATAACCCTGCTCATAGCGCCAGGCTAGAAAACGGCGAACATCGATTTCGCAGGCCGTGAGTAATCGATTTTCTGTGTTTTGCGTATGCTCTTTCAGCCATTGAGAAAATAGCAAAAGGTCTCTCTGGTAGGCCTCGCGGGTATTTTTGCTGAGGCCTCGTTCAAGCCAGAGATGCTGTAAAAATTCCTGTGTTTCCTGGGACGCGGGGGCTGGCATGACAATCAATAAATCCAATTTGGCACAATGGTTGAATAATACCAATATTCCTCGGTGAGAAGCCAAGGTGTTAGTCCTTGGGAGGTGGCCTTTTTCCAGACAGCATCCTCATTTATATACAATAATTGGTCGCTGGAGTGATTGTTTCCCGGAAAACTAACTACTTTTTCTAGCTTGTAAAGGTGTCATGAGTGGCGTGGTGTAAAAAGGTTCAGTGTCGCGAAGCGGCTCCAGCGTTTTAATGAGTTCTTTGGTTAAACTCTGCATTTGCGTTTTATACTCATCACTGAAGTTCAGCGTCTCTGGCATTAGGTATTTTTCGTAATCACGAGGACTTTGGAAAAGGCAGGAAGGGCTTCTTAGGTAGTGCTTGGTATATTGATTAATAATAGGCTCTACTTCTAATGCTTGATGCTTTTTGACCATCAGCGTGAGTGCATTCTTTAATCCAATACCAATGATTTTTTCACAGAGGGTGGTGTGTACCAGGTCCATTGAGTTTGGATTCATTAATACAGGGGGAGGGAAACCAAACTTCATAAAAATATATTGCATTAACATATAATTTGTTCTGCATGTTCCATCTATGGTTGGATGTATCTGCTCTAGTCTGGGCCAGTACTTTGCTGTGATTTTTAAAAGTTCAGCGAGCTGTGCAGATTTCGACATTTTTCTTCTTTGCAGTGATTTAAGCATTTTATTCAGAGGAATGAGTATTTCTTTTTCAAGAAGAATCAGTAGCTGATATTTGAATATAACATCATCGCTATCTGGATTTTTGGTTCCGCTGTCATTAGGGCTTAATGGTCTGAACGTAATTATTTTCTTTCCTAAACAGGTAGGATTTAGATGTTGGTTTTTATGAGAGTCAAGCCAGAGCAGGGCGTTATCTGGGATTGTCTCTTGTTTACTTTTCGATATAACGACTATTGTTGCATTTCTAGTGCCCCGACAGAACTTGTACCTTGATTCCAGTAACTGCTTGTATTTCAGTGCCTGAATGACTCCTTTATGGGTATGGTCAGTACTGTGATACAAAACCGGGCCTTTGCGTATGCTTCCAGGGCAATGACTGGTCAGCATATTTTGAACGCCACTTGTCATTAAAGCGTTGATCTTCAGATATCGTTGTCGAGAAATCAGTGGGGCATCTATTGGGTCATACTGAACCCAGTCTGTAACTTGCTGCATGCATCGACACCAGGCAGATGTGCATCCTGGTTCATTTTCTTCATATTTCTGAGGTGAGCGCTTAGATATAATTGCATCTGGGTCTGCAAATAGAAGAAAAAGATATTCTGTTGGAAAGAGCAAAAGAAATCTCAACCCTTCAGGTATATTTGTAAAACCCTGAAATTGGGGTGACGTTAGTGGTGGAGAGTGACCCGTTTTCACCGTAGAGACGCCCCTGTTCCTTATTTTAGGAGCATTCACAGCTCCAGTGTTGCTGGCTTCACCTGCTCTACTGGGTAAGCTGCAGGGTCTTTCTGTTGTTTTTGGCTGTTTATTATCAGTGGGGTGCGTTTTGGAATGCTCTGGTGCTTGCTCACAGGCAGGGTTCGCGTCATCTGAAGAGTCTAACGCTTTATTCTCACTGCCAATGTTTAATGAGTTTGTTTTTACTATGAAGCTGGAATGGCTGGATTGAATGTAGTCTGGCATCTATGTTGAGGTCTTTATAACTGTTTAATTGTTAAATTGGACCGTTCAGGACGCTAATTCGTTCAAATAAAAAAAAGCGGCTTTCGCCGCTTTTTTGCTTGGATCGGGTATTTCACCGATCCGCTCTTCTGAAGAAAACAGTTGCCGGAAAATTAAACTGAATCTTAGTTGAGCTTTTCCTTGATGCGAGCAGCTTTGCCGCTCAGCTCACGGAGGTAGTACAGCTTGGCCTGACGAACGTCACCACGACGCTTCACAGAGACAGAAGCAATCAGCGGTGAGTAAGTCTGGAAAGTACGCTCAACGCCAACACCGCTGGAGATCTTACGAACGGTGAAAGCAGAGTTCAGACCACGGTTACGCTTGGCGATGACAACGCCTTCAAACGCCTGAAGACGCTCACGAGTGCCTTCTTTTACCTTAACCTGCACGACAACAGTGTCACCCTGGCCGAAGGCAGGGATCTCTTTGTCCATTTGCTCAGCTTCAAGCTGCGCAATGATTTTGTTTTTGCTCATTAAAAATGCTCCCAGTTAGTCAATGTTCCGCTCGGTTTTAAACTCTGACAGTAATTCGGCTTCCTTGCTGGTCAGGGGTCTGTTCTCAAAGAGATCAGGCCGTCTCAGCCAGGTTCTGCCCAGTGATTGCTTCAGTCGCCAGCGTTCGATATGTGCATGGTTTCCTGATAACAGCACCGGCGGCACTTCCTGTCCTTCAAATATCTCCGGACGGGTGTAGTGCGGGCAGTCGAGAAGACCGTCAGCAAACGAATCTTCCGATGCGGAATCCTTATGACCAAGGGTGCCCGGTACAAAGCGTGAAACTGCATCAATCAGAGTCATGGCGGCTAATTCACCACCACTTAACACGTAATCACCAATAGACCATTCTTCATCGATTTCGGTCTGGATTACACGCTCGTCAATACCTTCATATCGCCCCGCGACCAGGATCAGTTTCTTGCTTTGGGCAAGCGCCTCTACACCTTTCTGGTCGAGCATTCGACCCTGGGGAGAGAGGTAAATCACTTTGGCCTCGGTTCCTGCAGCTTTGCGGGCTGCATGAATGGCGTCACGCAGAGGTTGAATTTTCATCAACATGCCGGGACCACCGCCATAAGGTCGGTCATCCACAGTTCGGTGTCGGTCATGGGTGAAGTCTCTGGGGTTCCAGAAATCCACGCCAATCAGCCCTTCCTTAACAGCGCGACCGCTAATGCCGTGCTCCGTTACTGCCCGAAACATCGCGGGGAAAAGACTGATGACACCGAACCATATTCCGGTGTCCATGGGGCTCTTGTCGGTTTCCAGCGGGCCGTCTTCAACGTCGCCGGAAGGTGAGGGTTGAGTCGTCATGGACACTTAAAACTCCGGATCCCAATCTACCCGGATAAATCCTTTCTCAGGATTTACGTCTAACACCACCGATCCGGTAAGCCAGGGCACGAGCCGTTCACGGCGGTCAATGCTGCCTTTTGAGGGGCGGATGACCAGAACGTCATTGGCACCGGTTTCCATCAGGTGGCTGACTTTGCCCAGCAGAATGTTATCTCCCTCAGCGTTGCGGGAGAAGACATCCAGCGATTCCAGTTGATGCCAGTATATCTCGTCATCTTCCGGTTCGGGCATTTCATCGGCGTTGATGGTGATCTCGCTTCGGCAGTAGCTGCGGGCCAGTTCACGATCATCACAACCGACGATATGGGCAACCAGACCTTTGCCATGCTGGCGGGCCTGATCGATTTCAACGGTCATCAACTGACCGTCGCGGTCAAGAATCCAGCGTGGGTAGTTGAGGATGTTTTCCATCGGGCTGGTATTGGAATGAATCTTCAGCCAGCCTTTAACTCCGTAAACGGAGGCGATATGGCCTAACGCGATGCGCTTCACAGCGCCCTCTACTGCCTTTGTCACTGGGTTATTAACCTCACGCAGCCTTGTTAGCTTCTTTCAGAAGCTGGGCAACGCGGTCAGATGCAGTAGCACCCTGGCCCAGCCAGAATTCTACACGCTCGTTATCAACACGCAGGCGTTCTTCCTGACCACGAGCAGTAGGGTTAAAGAAACCTACGCGCTCGATGAAACGACCGCCGTTAGCATTACGGCTGTCAGCTACGGTCAGATGGTAAAATGGACGCTTTTTGGAGCCGCCACGAGCAAGACGAATGGTTACCATGGAATAGGGTTTCCTATATATAGTTGTTCCGGCAACTGATTTTCTGTGTTCGTTCTACCGTCCGCATAAAGCCTCAGGAGAAAACCCAGAAGATTTCAGACAGAGCGGGTTTGGGAAAGTCCCCTTTCCACCATCTGTCGGCCAATCCATGATTGGATTTACACCAATCATAAAGGGCGCACATTGTAAGGAAATCCTGAGGGAGAGGCAATACGCCAAAATTAAGTATATTCCCTCGGATAGGATTTTTGGGACAGTTCTACTTTAATTTTGAAAATGCTCAGGCGTCGATTCGTTGCCCGGTCTTGTGAGTTACATTGCTCGCACCTTGAGAATGTTCAGTGCCAGAATAACCGCATGCAGCATCCTGGACTTGGGATGCGTCTTTTTTATTCAGGATGATGAGTGCTGCGCTGTTTCTCAAATTTGCAAGTCGACGCATGGTTTCTACATAACTGGCGTGCACTCCCTCGCTGGCTTCATTGGCGGCTTGCAACGCGTTTTCCGATTCCGGGAACGGTGCGGTTACAATGATAGGTACTGTGTTATCATCCTCCACATCCCCCATGGAGTCGGCATAGTGGATCAATCCTTTCTCCAGCATCCAGGCCACATAGTGACTCAATTCAATACTTATAACGGCACTGACTTCGTAGGAGATTTTTTCGCCGGGGATAGCTGTGGGAATATCTGCGCCTGTCGTCCAATCTATGTTGGCTCTGACTTTAATGCCAAAGTTTGGGATTGTAAGAATGAGTGCTTCAGGATGATGAACATTATCAGGCAATAGCTGTTGTTTGGCGGTTTTTTCATCCATGGCATGACTTTCTTTCATTTGATCGATCCAAATATCGATAAGATCTTGGATGTTTCTTGCCTTTTTGTATACAGTGATTTCTAATTCGCCTTTATCAGGGCTATCTGCGTTGTGGCCGGTTATTTTCTGGATGCATGTCATTTCTTCTTTGTGTATGTTGGCGAATTTACACGTCTTTTTTCGAATAAATGATTTTCCGGTAGTGCAGTGTTTTTCTAATTCCAGTTCAGTTGTTTTTTTATTGGTTTGGTCAGGATTTAAAAAAGTATAAGTTTGACGAAGGGGATCGCTTGATTTTTTATCTATGTGTTCAGTCAATAATATTGTCCTTTTTGTTTTTTCAGTGTCTGTATAATATGCTCGTACTCTATTATTGATTTCATTTATGGATGGGTGTTCTATTATTAATTCTCCGCCAGGAATCAGGTTTTCCGGAATGTTAACGCCTTCAATCTTATCAGGTCTGTCGGACGATTCCTTTCTGTTATGGTGAAGCTGTTCGTTACATGTGAGATGGATCAATGATATCTTGTGCTTGAGTGATTCTATCGGGTTTGAATGGTTGGGTGAGATTTCTGTCGACTCTTTTTTTGTACACTGTTTATCATAGATGAGTTCCAGGATTGATTGGATAAGATCCACTGGATCCAATTCGCTGCCAATGGATCCTCCTTCCCCTTTAACGTAACCTCTGAGAATATTCAATTTGTCATCAGCAATGTATGGGTTAGATTTCATGTTGAAGTTGAAGTTTTTTAATGTTTTTAGTAATTCACTTAACGAGGCTATATTATCTTTTTCACTGTTATCTGTTTGCTCGGTAATTTCATCCTCAATCCTTTTAATGATTATATTTAGTAATTTACTGTGCGAAAACGCCATTAATGTAGAGGCAATTGCGCAATTGTTATTCTTGGCCTGGATACCACAGTATGTATTTAAACTGACTTTTCCGTGCGTGTGAATTGTAGTGGGTGCCGGTTGAATTGGTGTATCTATAAAGACATTGCTGGTTGGTTCTTTAATCTGCTCACGTTGTTGATGTTCATCTTTATGTGTGTTTATTGTATTCATTAAAAAACGCAGCGAGTCTAAGTTAAGTGAATTTATTAATGTGTCTGGGGCTGCACTATTTGTCTCTGTTTGTTGAAGGGCATTACGTTGCAGTGCTGTGGTATCGTATTCACCAATAACTTTGCTCGAGCTGGTGCTAGCTGTAGCACTCATCTGATAATTAAGAGTTTCACTTCCTGTATTTACAGGGCTGATACTGCGATTGAGGTTTTGATAAGGATGATCATCATTTCTCAGATGTTCTGTTGGGTCAGAACGTGTGTGAGTAATTTCGCGGTCAATTTGATGACCTGGGTCGTTCGGCCAGCTTAAACGATAATTTTTAACATCCACTTCGACTTGTCCTTTCCTTGAGTTATTATACAATTTCTACCTTCTAACTATGGGCTGCATCGCCATTTCAGCCATTTTGAACGGCTGGTCTGCGTTAAAGCTCCTCGCCATAGCTAAGGCTATGGCTCGTCGCTTCGCCTTGTTCAGCAGCCCAAAATGGCCTGCTTGCTATACAGTTAGAAAGCGGTATTGGTATTATCTTAGTCCTATGGACATTGTGAAAACGATGTAGTTCAAAATTTCTTATTCTCTGGTTTGCTTATGCGCTTGCTTTCGGTCTCCAGTTAAGCAAAAGCCCCATAGTACGATAGTGCATGGGGCGCAGTGGTCATCTCTGGTAAATCTCAGAAAGGATCCTGGAAAGGAGGTTAGAAAGGAAACTTCTTACCGCCACCGGGAGGCATCATCCCGCCCATTCCACCAGGAAGCTGACCTTTCATGGCGGACATTCCGCGCATCAGTTTATTCATGCCTCCTTTCTTGGTGACCTTTTTCATCATCTTGCTCATCTGCTTGTGTTGTTTGATGAGGCGATTGATGTCCTGAATCTGGGTTCCGGATCCTGAAGCCACGCGTTTTTTACGAGAGCCGTTCATGATGTCAGGGTTAGTCCGTTCACCCGGCGTCATGGAGTTAATGATTGCCTCCATTTGAACAAACATCTTGTTGTCCATCTGACCCTGAAGCTGTGGAGCCATGCCGCCCATGCCAGGCAGTTTGTCCATCATGCCACTGAGTCCACCCATCTTTTTCATTTGCTGCAGCTGATCGCGGAAGTCTTCCAGATCGAATCCCTTGCCCTTTTTCAGTTTGCTGGCCAGTTTGTCGGCCTTACTGCGGTCAAGTTTACGCTCGGCTTCTTCGATCAGGGACAGGATGTCCCCCATGCCAAGGATTCGAGAGGCGATACGGTCTGGATGGAAGGGTTCCAGTGCGTCCGTCTTTTCACCCATACCGATAAACTTGATAGGCTTTCCGGTAATCTGACGAACAGAAAGGGCTGCACCGCCGCGTGCATCACCATCGGCCTTGGTGAGGATGACACCGGTAAGAGGCAGGGCGTCACCAAAGGCTTTAGCCGTATTAGCCGCATCCTGGCCGGTCATGGCGTCAACCACAAACAGCGTTTCTATCGGGTTGATTGCGCTATGAAGCTGTTGGATTTCGGCCATCATATCGTTGTCGATGTGAAGGCGGCCGGCAGTGTCAACAATCAGGACGTCTGCGTGCTTGATTCTGGCTTCATGAATAGCGCCGTTAACGATATCCACGGGCTTCTGGTCAGCAGAAGACGGGAAGAATCTGAGCCCGGTTTCCTGGGCCAGCATTTCCAGCTGTTTGATGGCTGCCGGACGGTAAACGTCGGCACTGACCACCATGACTGATTTTTTCTGGCGTTCTTTCAGCCATTTACCCAGCTTGGCCACCGAGGTGGTTTTACCCGCACCCTGCAGACCCGCCATCAGAATTACGGCCGGAGGCTGGGTGGCAAGGTTTAGTTCGTCATTGGACGAACCCATCACCTCAACCAGCTCATTCTGGACAATTTTGACAAATGCCTGCCCCGGGCTGAGGCTGGACTGGACTTCCTGCCCGATGGCACGTTCCCTGATCCGGTTGATGAACTCTCGAACCACCGGCAGGGCAACGTCTGCTTCCAGCAGAGCCATGCGTACTTCGCGCAAGGTGTCCTTGATGTTGTCTTCGGTCAGTTTTGCCTTCCCGGTGACCGTTTTAAGCGTACGGGAAAGGCGCTCGGTTAAATTTTCGAACATTCTGGGAATTACCCTGATCTAAGATGTTTATGCTCTGATGAAGGCCATTATATAGGAATCGTGACTAAAGCGGCATCCATTTCAACGGACAGGATTAATTAAAGGTTGTTTGTCTAGTGCTGTTTAATATGACAAACTGCCGATGCTGCTTTATCGTTGAAGCCTATGGACAAACAGGGCTTCCAGCTTTTTTATTTTCTGGCTGTTTTGAGGACAATAGGCTTCGCTAATGGGTGTCATGTTGGTCAGTATGGGTGCGCTTGGTTGCTATCTGGCAGGCACGGTAGGTCAAGGGTTGCGAAACAGTGGGCGTGAAGTGTCCAAATCATTGATTTTGTTGATCACAGCCTTAGGCCTCGTTTTTCACGTTGTTGCTCTTTATATCTCTATCCATACTGACCACGGTATCAATCTCGGTGTGTTTACCATGGGCTCGCTCACCGCGATGATGGTGACGATGATGGTTCTGTTGAGCAGTTTGAAAAAACCGTCAGAAAGTCTTCTGGTGATGATTCTCCCGGTTAGTATGCTTGCTATTGTGCTCGCTTTACTCGCGCCGGTTGAGCATATTGTCTGGAATCCAGCTTCTTCAATGGTGACCCATGTTCTTCTTTCAGTAATGGCCTACGGCATTCTGATGGTTGCTGCATTTCAGGCGATTCTTCTCTCTTACCAGGAACATCAGCTTCGCACTCACCGGCATACGATTAAAACACTGCCGCCTCTGCAAAGCATGGAGCGCCTGTTATTCGAGTTTCTCTGGCTGGGTGTTATTTTGCTGACGCTCTCTCTGGTCAGTGGCTTTCTTTTTCTGGAAGATATGTTTGCCCAGAAGCTGGTCCATAAAACCGTACTCTCCATTACTGCGTGGTGTTTGTTTGCGGCACTGCTGATCGGTCACTGGCGATTTGGCTGGCGAGGGCAGACGGCCGTTCGCTGGACTCTGGCAGGGTTTTTGTTTCTTATTCTGGCTTACTTTGGTTCCAGGCTGGTGCTTGACTGCGTGATTTCTGGCCAATCCTGTTTCTAGTTCGGTATTCTAAATGATCAGATCAGGGTTGGGGCTTTGCTGATAAGTGAGTAAAATAATCAGGGTCTGACTTTACCGGCACTTTTTTTAACAAAAGGCGATAACTTTTTGAGTGAAGCTCCGCTTAGCGTACTGATTGGCGCGTTAGTTTTCCTTCTGCTGCTCTCTGCATTTTTCTCCAGTTCTGAAACCGGGATGATGGCGATCAATCGATACCGTCTCCGGCACCTGGCTCGCAAAGGTAATCGGGCGGCCAAAAGAACCAGCGGTTTGCTGGACCGGCCTGACCGGTTGATTGGGGTTATTCTGATCGGCAATAACTTTGTGAATATTCTTGCCTCGGCATTGGCGACCATTATTGCCGTCCGGTTATGGGGGGACAGCGGTATTGCCATTGCCACCTTGGGCCTGACCTTTATTGTGTTGATATTTGGTGAGGTGACCCCGAAAACGGTAGCCGCTATGTATCCCGAAAAGGTGGCGTTTCCTGCATCAATGGTATTGGTTCCACTTCTGAAAATTCTTTATCCGGTCGTTTTGCTGGTTAACTGGATCTGCTCACTGTTGATGAAGCCATTCGGTATACGACCCGGGCAGGAAGGTGAAGATCAGCTGACCAGTGAAGAGTTGCGGACGCTGGTGAATGAGTCCGGGCTGCGTCTGCCAAAAAAACGCCGTGGCATGCTGCTGGGCATTCTTGATCTGGAGAAGGTGCACGTCGATGACATTATGGTGCCGAGAAACGAGGTCTACGGTATCGATATTGAGGATGACATTAAAGAGATCATTCATCAATTAAGAGATTGTCAGCATACCCGGATGCCGGTTTATCGTGGCGATATTAATAATATTGTCGGCATGCTTCATATGCGGAAGATTGCCCGCCTTCTGACTCTTGAAGAGGTCAACAAGGCAACACTGTTACAGGAGACTGCTGAGCCTTATTACATCCCTGAATCCACTCCGCTTCATACCCAATTGTTTAATTTTCAGAAGGCTAAGGAGAGAACGGCGCTGGTGGTGGACGAGTATGGTGACATTATGGGGCTGGTGACGCTGGAAGATATTCTTGAAGAGATTGTTGGCGATTTTACGACCGATGTTTCTGACAGTAGTCAGGATATTACTCCCCAGGGTGATGGCAGTTATATCATTGATGGCTCTGCTTCCATCCGGGATGTTAATCGTGCGTTAGGATGGGATTTGCCAACAGAGGATGCACGGACGATTAATGGCCTGATTACTGAGGAGATGGAGGTGATTCCTGATGCCAGTGTATGCTGGAAGGTAAAAGGGTATCGCTTTGAGATTCTTCAGGTTAAGGATAACCGGATTAAGTCTGTTCGCATGTTTACAGCAGAAAAACAATTAACCTGAGTGGTCGGACAAATAAAGTCGGAAAACAGGATTTCATTTGGCTGCGCAGTCCATAGTTAGAAGGTGGAAATGGTATTGCTTATGCCTGTCGCTTCAGGTATCGGCTGCTGAACTGAGGGGCATCCAGTGGGATTTTTGCATCCAGAGTTGTATTGAGGAACTCAACCAGCATCACAGCGGTCAGACCCCAGATTAAATATTCGCCATAGTAAAAGGATGGCATTCTGTAGTCCTGATTCCACATTTTCCAATGATTAAACGTCAGGTGTTTCTCGTCAAGGAAGTATTGCAGGGGGACTTTGAAGATACGATCCAGCTCGGCAATGTTTGCTCTGAGTGGGGTGTCAGCCTCGATAATCCCGACAATAGGCGTGACTTCAAGACCAAAGCGGGAAATCACCGAGCCAGTTTGCCCAATGACTCTGACATTTTCAGGAGGGAGTGCTATTTCTTCAAAGGATTCCCGCAAAGCAGTGGCAATCAGATCATGATCCGATGGGTCTCTTTTCCCACCGGGAAATGCCACTTCCCCGCTGTGAGTGCTCATATGCGTCGCTCTGCGGGTGAAAACCAGTTCAGGTTCCCGGGCGTTAGTGATGGGAATCAGAACTGCGGCCTCAGGCAGCTGGGCATTTATTATTCTTGGCTGGTGGTTGAGCAGCCTGTTTTCAACCTGATCTAACATAACGGTGGCTTCAGCGGCATCCTTGCAAGGGATTTAGATTTATCATAAGTAGCTAAACAGGATTTATCCAGTGCAAAATGGTTTGTTCGTACTCATGGGTTTGTTACTCTGGAAATGTTTCTCTCAACATTGTCCGCCAAAACAAGGAGTGAAAGTTGATGACAGGATTCTCTGCTCATTACTGCAGTGTCTGCGGTCATGAGACCCAGAAAAAAATTCCCGATGGAGACCAGCGTCTGAGGGATGTGTGTGATTACTGTCAAACGATTCACTACCAAAATCCCAGGGTTGTTACCGGATGCCTGCCGGTTTACCAGAATAAAGTGCTGATGTGTAAACGGGCGATTGAGCCCAGAAAAGGTTACTGGACATTGCCCGGTGGTTTTATGGAACTGGGTGAGACAATTGAGGAGGGTGCTGCACGAGAAACCAGGGAAGAAGCCTGTGCCCAGGTCACCATTGAGTCACTGTATATGCTGTTTAATGTGGTTCATGTTGGGCAGTTGTCGGCTTTCTTTCTGGCGAAACTGGAGAGCCCTGACTTTGCCCCCGGGGAAGAGAGTGAAGATGTCGCACTGTTTTCCGAGGATGAAATTCCGTGGGATCAGCTGGCATTTTCTACGATTGGCCGTACCCTGCGCCATTACTTTGAAGATCGGCGGGAAGGCTTGTTTCCCATGCGGTTGGAGTATGTTACTCCTCCGGATCAGAGAGCTTGACTGGGTAAAGGTCAAAGGCAGGTATTTCATAAGGATGAGCTTGGCGGAGCGCTTGAATTACCTGCTTTAAAAATCGTTTCTCGCAGATCATTTCAACTTTCCAGGTTTCTTCCCTGTGTACTTCTCCTGATCTTCCGGAAAATGGCTTACTGCCTTCAAGCGGGCGAAACTGCCCTGTTCCCAGGGTTTGCCAGCAACAGCAATCATACTGCCCATAACGTCCTGCACCCGCTATGAACATTGCGTTTTTAACAGGTTCCAGAAATGGTGAAGGAACCATTACACAGATTTTATAAATCGCTTCTTCCGGGTGGATACTTTCTGATCCTGAAGAGAGTGATTCTTGTGTTATGGGTGTGGATGGTTCCTGCATATCTATTTACGATCCATACCTGAATCGATTGATGACCGGCTGTGCGTACATTTTCAAGAACCACGGGCGGTATACTTCCGGGCAACGTTCCAGGTGCCGGGTGAACTCGTCGCGCTTCTTTTTCAGGTCGGTATCAGGGAAAAGCGTTGATATATCTGGAACCTGTATAGCGGGTTCCTGTTTGATTACATTATTGCCAATGGCTTCCCAGGCAAACAGGTTTGACGGTTGGAGCTGATAGTTATGATGGATCTGGTGGTCGACTTCTTTGGCTACCGCAATGGCATTTTCAAGGCTTTGTGGCGCTTGTTTTCCTGATAATGGTTTGCCAAACGCAACGTGAACATGACCTTTATATCCCTCAATCCCCATGACAATACTTTTCAGGTCTTCGTCGTCTGCTTTCAGGTATTCTCCTGTCTGCTGCTTTTCGAAGAGTTCTCGGGCCTTACTGCAGTCACAGGGATCAAACTCATAAGAAATGGATACAGGCACAATATTTAATGAGCGGATGTTATCAGCAAAGGCCGTTTGTTTATCGCGGCGGCTGACATTAAACATCTTGATGATTGCCGGGTCAGTCTGATCATTGCCATCTTTTGCCCGGCCCTCACTCTGGGCTATCCAGACGGGCTGGCCTGAATCAATGCAGTGATGGATATAAGCAGAGAGATTCTGGAAAGCGGTCAGTTTTTCCCTGCGGCCAGTGAGAGAGCGTTTCACAATAAAACTTTTGTTCAGGCGCATCAGGTCGCTGACATAAGGGCGCTTAATCAAGTTATCGCCAATGGCTATCTGGCAGGTTTCCATGCCATTTTGATAAAGGGCGTAGTTCACCAGTGCAGGGTCAAGAACAATATCTCGATGGTTCGACAGAAAAAGATAGACTTTATCTTTTTTCAGGTGTTCAAGGCCCGAAAAGGTAACCTTGTCGGTGGTTGTTTTGATCACTCGAGTCAGGTACGGTTCGATGATGCTCTGGAAGTCCCTGACATTTTGAATGTGCCGCGTTTTATGCTTCAGCACCATGGCTGTGAGCCATGTCATAATGCCGGAAAATTTTCGGGTTAAGTCAGGGTGGCGATGTTGTGCCATAACGCTGAGGAGGTCTTTGTTTTGTAAAAGACGTGCCAGTGTTGGCCTGACCTCATGGTCGTGGTAAGGGCGAATATCGTCAAAAGCTTCCATTAGTGCCAGTGCTATTATAAAGCGGTTAAAAAATCGTTATTGATCGCCAGTTTATTATATTACATTCATTAATTACTGGTCTGTATAGACAGTGTCGCTTAATGTAACAATAAAAAGCCAGAAAGACAGAGGTTGTTCATGTTTAAGCAGTGTAGATGTGCTGTCGGTGTGATTATAGTGCTGGCTTCAGTTGCCGGGCCGGTGTGGTCTGCAACACTCGCTGATGAGCTCATTGTGAAAAAAGAACAGCCTGTTTCAGGTAAGGTTCAGGGGCAGTTGGCGGAGGCTATTCAAATGTTGCAGTCTGCGCAGCAAACAAGTTCAGCCAAGGCCATTAATTCTTTGCAGCGAGTGGCCAGTGTGGGCAATCGTCAAACTCGTGCAGAAGCATGGCTTTGGCTGGGTAGGGCATACCGGGATGGTCTGGCAGGCACAGGTAAAGATGCCGGTATGGCTTTTGATTTCTTCGAAAAGGCAGCAGGGCGGGAAGGGCTCAATGTTGAAGCTCAATACGAACTGGGTAGGGCTTATTTAAACGGTGAAGGAACTGATCGCAATCTGATCGCTGCCTATATGTGGACTGAACTTAGCCTGCATACGTCATCAAAAATGTCATCTTCTGCTGAAGCCCAGAAAGCCAGGTTGGTAAAGATGCTCAATGACGCGCAGTTAGAAAAAGCCAGAGAACTGGTCAATCAATTGGAAACCTTATATCTGAAATGAATAGTATCTGAAATGATTAAAGTGTTGATTAAAGATTATCTGAATGCTGAGCCAGTGCCGGGAGAAGAGTAGTCATGTGCAGCCGTTACTCATTCAACTTGACCAGGGTTGATCTCGGCTTTCTTGGTATTAAAGATAGTTTGTCTCAAAAGCCGGTTCAACAGGTCGTTCCTGGCCAGCGGGTATGGCTGGTTCGACACAATGATAATGGTGTTCCTGAGCTGGCTCAGGCCAAGTGGGGGCTTGCTCCTTCATGGCTGCAGGATTTCTCCCGTGTTCAAATTAATGCCCGCGTCGAGAGTGCATCCGAGTCGAGAATGTTCAGGAATGCCTGGCGATCCAGACGTTGCCTGATATTGGCTGACAGTTACTACCAATGGCACATGGCTCCGGGAAACCGGCGTCAGCTATGGCGCATCGGTGCAAGAGATAATGCACTGATACTGATGGCTGGGCTTTGGGAGCGGTATCGGGTTGACAGTACACTCTCTTTTGATTCCTGCGCTGTGTTGACCATGCCGGCAATGCCTCAGTTAACGTTGATAGCTGAAAGGATGCCCGCTCTGGTCATGGCTCAGTATGCGGATAATTGGTTGTCAGGCTTACCTTTTGATATTGATAGCTTTTCTTCTTCTCTTACCGGCTTTTCCTTTCATAGTCAGAATATCCTGAAACGCTGACTTTCAGGTCATGAGAATCTCCATTCACTGCTGAAATGCTGGTCTATCATTAGCGTTCGTTGTGGTCGTGTGCAGTGAACTCAGTGCAATTTTCCATTAGAAAAAAAATCATTTTTTTTACGGTCGTGCCTGTCACGCTCCTTTACAACCTGATATTTGGTATCCACCTCTATTTTTCGCTAAAACAGGCTACGGATGCGGTAGCCAAAGGGTTGATTGAGCAGGTTTGGCATAATGCCGGCAAAATTGACAGTCATACACAGCAGTTAATGACAGTGACCTCTTTCATGGCTGACATGCTGAGCCGGATGCCGGTGACTGATCACGCCATGATTAAACACTTTCTCAGTGATCTGGTTGAAAGGAACCCTCTTGTCCGTGGCTTTACCTATGTCAAGCTGGGGAACAGCTTTCAGCATTGGGATGTTTTTCATGCTTATATGGAGGATGGCAAGGTCAAACTGGATGAATCCGTCGATACCGGTTTGTTTCCGGCCCAGTTCTGGTGGGCGAATCAGGGGCAGCAGAAAGAGGGGTTCTGGACATCGCCAAGGGGCTCTGCGGATAAAGGCTGGGCAGTCAGCTATATCGTACCGGTTTTTTCAGAAAGCACCCTTTATGGTTATTTCTGGATGGATATCAATCTTGCCGATTTACGACATCAGCTGGTGGAAAATACTACGGGGAATGCCAGTTTTTCTATCGTTAATGGTGCAGGAGAATACCTTCAGACGGACAGTGAAACACCAAAGCGTTATCAGCTAAACAGTATTCACCAGAGCCAGTTTTATTATGGCTCCCCCGGGTTGTGGAGTGACCTGGAAGAGTTGATTGAAAGGGGGGAGCCGGCTTTCCGCCATAAGTGGGTTCCCGTTCGGCAAAATGAGTATTGGCTGATGGGAGCCCCGATTAAATCGGCTTCCTGGTGGATGATCAGCTATGCCCCCAGGGAAACAGTGCTTGCGCCTGTTATTGATCAGGCACAGATCAACGCATTGTTGATGATACTCTCCCTGACACTGATATTTACCTGTGCCAGCCTGGTGTCTGTGCGAATTACCCGTCCGATTGTTCGGCTGAAACGGGCAATGGATGATTTTACCTATCGTCAGGTAAAGCCGGTTATTACCCATATCAGCAGAGATGAAATTGGCAGTTTAACGGAAAGCTTTCAGCAGCTGGTGAACAAGCTTGTCGATCGGGAGAAAGCACTTCACAAGGCCAGAGCCAGCAATATAGGGCATTTGCTTGAGCGATTGAGAGGAAACTACTTTTATTTCAATCTCAATAAAGAGGGTTGTGTTACCCATGTCAGCCCTTCAATAGAAGCCATACTGGGTTACTCGCAGAGTGAATTTCTTCGTCCACTTATTGGCTATCTGGCTACTCAGGACAGTAAATTTCGTTTTCGGGATCAGTTTCGGGAGACCAGGCAGGGACGATGGGGGGATACCTTTGAGCTGGATATCAGGCATCTTAATGGCAGTGTTCGCAGGCTGGAAATCTTCTGGAGTGATATGGGAGACCTGCCGGGTAAACAATATCTTGTTGAAGGGTTGGCGAACGATATTACCGACCGGGTAAGCGATACCAAAAAATTCAAGCTGCTGCTCGACAGTGCACCTGATGCTACGATCATCGCAACGCCTGAAGGTATTATTGGCATGGCCAATAGCAGGACGGAAGACTTGTTTGGCTTCCATCGGGAGGACCTTGTCAATATGCCCTTGAGCCTGCTGACGCCACTGGAAAACCGGTCAGGTCACCCTCTATTGGGCGATCTGGAAAAGGCCAGCTGGGAGCAGTTATGTCTTGTCGGTTATGAGTCCAGGGGAATCGATCGTAAAGGTCGGGTTTTTCCGGTGGAAATCACCAGTAATCCCTTGAAAACTGATGATGGTCTGCTGATTTCCATGGTGGTTCGTAATATTACTGAGCGCAAGCGCATCGAACATGAGTTGATGAGGGCTAAAGAGGAGGCTGAGCGAGCCAATCTGGCCAAGGGGCTTTTTCTGTCAAATATGAGTCATGAACTGAGAACACCATTGAACGGCGTATTGGGTAATGCTCAGCTCTTACTGAGAAATCTTTCATTATCTTCTGCCCAGAGAAAAAGTCTGAATACGATTGAGGCCAGTGGGCAGCACTTACTTTCACTGATTAACGATATTCTTGATTTAACCAAAATTGAATCCAGTCAGATTGAGTTGCATCCTTCTGCGGTAAGGCTTATGGAATTGCTGCGGGGGGTGCGCAACATTTTGATGGAGAGAGCTGCCAGCAAGGGGCTTGAATTACGCCTTCTGCCGATTGGCCCTTTGCCGGAAATTGTCATGCTGGATGAAATCAAGGTTCGACAGGTATTGTTGAACCTGCTCAGTAACGGCGTTAAATATACCGTCAAAGGCTGGGTGGAGTGCAGGGTTTCTGTAGAACGAAAGGATATCGTTTTTGAAGTACGTGACACCGGAGTTGGTATTGCCCATGAGGATCTGGAAAAGGTTTTTGAGCCTTTTCGTCAGGTGCATCTGGGGCTTCAGATTGGCGGCTCAGGTCTTGGGCTGGCCATCAGCCGAAGGTTGGTCTCGGCAATGGGAGGTGAGCTTGATGTTACCAGTGAGCCGGGCAAGGGGAGTCGGTTTATATTTACTTTGCCGCTTGTCAGGGGCAGCTTTGAAGCTCTGAAAGAACATCAGCGCTTATTGCCGGGTTCGATCTATGTCCATTTGGAAGAGCGATTCCATGAGGTTCGAGTTCTGGTTGTGGATGATGTTGAAAGCAATCGGGATATGATGGCAGGGTTGCTTGACTCTGCCGGCTTCAGAGTTGATATAGCTTGTAATGGGCTGCAGGCGCTGGAAGCTGTGAAGCAAGTAGATTTTGACTTGATTTTGATGGATATCTCCATGCCGGTGATGGATGGCGTGGCTACGATCAAGCATATCAGGAAGCTTCCCGGAAAAGCTGAAGTCAGGGTAGTGGCTGTAACGGCCAGTGTCAGCCATGAGGCTCGAGAGCGACTGCTGAGTCAGGGGTTTGATGAATATATTGGTAAGCCTCTCGATGCGGGGCTGATGTTTGATAAAATTCGATGCCTGTTGGGGGTTGATTACATCACGGCGTCCCCGAAGCCCGAGTGGAGTGAGGATATTTTGCTGCAAGGGCTCAAAGACATGCATAGGGATGCATTTGCCCACTCCATTATTTTTGCTTTTGAACAGGGAGATCTGGAGTGTCTGGAGCAGGCCCTTCACTCCTTTGAGGGTGATGCTGAACTGGCAGATGTTGTTGGTTTCCTGCTGATGCTGACGGCAGATATGGATATTGCGAGGCTGGAAAATTTTATTGGGCAGCTTATAGAAAACTTTGGTAAAGAGGGATGAAGCGCTGCTGTGAAAACTCGGAGAGCAACAGTTTCCAGTCCTCTCACTGGAAACTGTTAATAGTGTATAGACTTAAGTGTTCTGTCTACGCCTCTGGCTCAGGAAAATAAACAGCAGCAGGATAAATGCCGGTATCCAGGTCAACTGCTTTGGCGGTCGATCTGAAGGGACTTCAAGGCGTTGAATCTGCCAGTCGAAATCAATACCGACTTTCTGTGCCTCGCTGTTGAAGTCGACCATATCAATGACCAGCTCATCGCCATTGACCAGTACATCCAGCCCCATATTTCGGAATCGCTCTTCGGCAGACGCTTTGTTGCCGGCAGGAAGGATAACCATCTGATTAACCTGCTTACCTTCCAGAGTCTCGCCGGCAACCCAAAGTCGTGCATTTGCCTGATCAGGCAGTGCCTCAACCTGAGTGACGATGTTATTACCTTCATAGGTTTCATAGGGAGGGTAAGCCCTGTCCCACCAGAAGTCTGGTCTGAACAGCGTGAAGGCAATCAATAGCATGCCCAGTGTTTCATACCAGCGGTTTTTCACCAGCCAGTGTCCCTGGGTTGCTGTTGCAAAGACCAGCATGGCGGCAATAGCGCCAAAGACGACAATGACCAACTGAGGAATACTGTCGACCCCAATCAGCAGTAGCTCCGTATTAAAGATAAACATGAATGGCAAAACAGCGGTTCGAATATCGTAGGTGAAGCCCTGAATACCGGTTTTGATGGGGTCCGATTGAGCAATGGCTGCTGCTGCAAAGGCGGCAAGCCCAACCGGCGGCGTGTCGTCTGCGAGAATTCCAAAATAGAAAACAAACAGATGAACGGCGATCAGTGGAACAATCAGCCCATGTTGTGCCCCAAGGGTAACGATAACCGGAGCCATCAACGTGGAGACCACGATATAGTTTGCCGTGGTTGGGAGACCCATGCCCAGCACAAGGCAGATAATCGCGGTAAAGAGCAGCATCAGAATAATACTGCCGGCTGAAATCCACTCAACAAACTCCGTCATGACCAGACCAATACCGGTCAGGGTAACAGCGCCGACGACGATACCCGCGGTTGCTGTGGCAACCCCGATACCAATCATATTGCGTGCACCAGTGGTCATGCCGTCAATCAGGTCCAGAAAACCTTCCTTGAGGCCTTTTGTTACAAGAATGGTTGTCTGTTCTTTCCTGAAAATATCGATCAGTGTCTTATGGGTCAGGGTAATAAATACCATAACCAATGTTGCCCAGAAGGCAGACAGTCCTGGAGAGTATCGCTCAACGGTCAGGCACCAGAGCAGAACAACCAATGGCAGCAAATAATAAAGACCGCGCTTAATGGTTGGGCCGGGTACAGGGGTAGAGCGTATTTCATCTTCAATATTGTTGATGAGGTCGGGCTGTCTGGCGGCCACTTTCAGTAGAATCAGGTAGCTGGCAAGCAGTGCCAGAGTGATTATCGAAAGCGCATATTCACCCATATATTGCCGTGTCCAGCCAACGCCGTAATAAACGCCAGCGCCCAGCAGGCAGAGTCCGGCAAAGGAACCGATAAATGACATCAAGGCTTGTGTTCTGGTGCGGGTAACGCTTCTCGGCAGCCCCTGCATCCCTGCTTTCAATGCTTCAAGGTGAACAATGTAAAACAGGGCAATGTAGGAAATGGCGGCTGGTAACAGGGCGTGACGGATAACGTCAATGTAGGAAATGCCCACATACTCAACCATCAGAAAGGCTGCCGCTCCCATAATCGGCGGGGTTAGCTGTCCATTGGTTGAGGCGGCAACTTCGATAGCGCCGGCTTTATGGGCAGGAAAACCAACCCGCTTCATCAGAGGGATGGTGAATGTGCCGGTAGTGACAACGTTGGCGATGGAGGAACCGGAAACGACACCACTAAGGCCTGATGAAACCACTGCTGCCTTGGCTGGGCCACCTTTCAGGTGCCCTAACAGTGAAAATGCAACCTGGATAAAGTAGTTGCCTGCTCCGGCTTTTTCCAGCAGTGAACCAAACAGCACAAAAAGGAATACGAAGCTGGTGGATACACCAAGAGCCACACCAAAGACACCTTCAGAGGTGATCCAGAAGTGAGACAGTGCCTTGTTCAGGCTTGCCCCTTTATGGGCAATAACATCCGGCATGTAGGGGCCGGCAAAGGCATAGATGATAAAGACGGCGGCAACGATCATCAGCGGTGGACCCAGTGCCCGGCGGGTAGCTTCCAGCAAAAGCAGCATGCCTGCGCCCGCCGTGATCAAATCCATGGTGACCGGGGCGCCAGCTCGGGTGGCCAGTTCCTGATGAAAAATATAGAGGTATGCGGCGCAATAGCTGCCAGTCAGACCAAAGAGCCAGTCGGTAACGGGTATCTGGTTTGAAAAGGATTTCTTTCTGGCGGGGAAGGCAATAAAGGCCAGAAAAATAGCAAATGCAAGGTGAATAGCCCGGGCCTGACCATCGTTGAAAATGCCAACGTTGAAAATATAAGGCAGTGGTGAGGCATTCCAGAGTTGGAACAGTGACCAGCTCAGGGCTGTGCCCAATAATACCCGTCTGGATTTGCCTAACGGCTGGCGTCCACCTTGCTCGGATTGGTTTACCATTTGCTCGGCAGAGTTTGCAGAATCTGCCGTCGATGAACTATTCAGCTTATCGCTGTTGACTGCTTCCATAATGTACCTGTTGTTATTGAAGTTATGCGTTATTCCTTTGGAAACGATGCATCCTTCATCAGTTGGCTTATGGCCATTTAATCAATGGGGGAAGTGGAGTATTTGAAGCTTGCGAGGTAATAAAGACGACAGTGCTTCCCCGTTCAGCCCTTTGATCCATCATTGGATAGGGCTGTAGATTTCGTCGCTCAGGGTTCAGGCAGCACTCTGAACGACGAAAAAGCGTTCGAGAGAAGGTGTTGTCACACCTTCTCAAGAGAGGTGTTGCAATTTAGAGCAGGCCAGCCTCTTTGTAGTAACGCTTGGCGCCTTCATGAAGTGGGATGCTGAGGCCGTCAGAAACCATCTCTTCTTTTTTGAGAGTACCAAATGCCTGGTGCAGTTTTTTGAAGGTGGACAGATCCTCAAATACTGCCTTGGTCACACGGTAAACCGCTTCTTCACTGGCGGTCGTGGAGGATACGAACGTTGCAGCAACACCAAAGGTTTGTACATCCTGATCATTGCCCTTATACATTCCGCCAGGGATGGTCGCGGTGCGGTAGTAGGGGTTTTCTTTAATCAGCTGGTTAGCTTTGTCGCCAGCAACGGTTACCAGTACGGTGTCGCAGGAGGTGGTCGCTTCCTTGAAGGATCCGGATGGGTGGCCAACGGTATAGACAAAGGCATCAATTTTGTTGTCACACAGTGCTTTGGCGTGCTCAGCGGCTTTCAACTCGGAAACCAGGGAGAAGCTATCGTGAGTCCAGCCGTACCCTTTCATCAGCTGTTCCATGGTACCACGCTGACCGGAACCCGGATTACCAATGTTGACGCGTTTTCCTTTCAGGTCTTCAAACTGACTGATACCTGAATCTTTTCTGGCCAGAATGGTAAAGGCTTCCGGATGCACGGAGAAGATCGCCCGCAGATCTTTGTTAGCACCTTGTTTTTCAAAGGCACTGGTTCCGCGGTACGCATGGAACTGCCAGTCAGACTGGACGATACCCATGTCGAGCTCACCAGCACGGATGGTGTTCAGGTTGTAAATAGACCCCCCCGTACTTTCCACAGAACAGCGTATGCCGTGATCTTTACGCCCTTTGTTGACCAGACGGCATATCGCTCCACCGGTTGGGTAATACACACCAGTAACACCGCCGGTGCCGATGGTGACAAACTGTTGATTGGTGGCTGCGACGGCCGTAGAGGTCATGGCTGCGAAACCGGCCCCTAGAATGGCAAGTCCCAGTTTTTTAAAAATGGTCATTGTCAGTCCTCTTGATTTGAGCTTTTTGTACCATGGAAATACGCAGGTGGCTACACCAGCTATTGGTGGGCCGGTAAACCGTACTGCTCGTTCATGGCTGTTATGTTCAGTCTGGGTATCTCTTTCGAGTTACCCGTTCCCCTGACTGGTTCAGATCGTCTGATCATTGAAGAAAAGACGTAGGGTTTGCCTGTCAGACTACGACGGCTACACGTAGTAATCTGCTTAAGGTGTGCGATAGTACTACATTTAAGGGTTGATTTCTTTGATTTTTGTCTATTGATTATCGGTAACTACTTATGATATTGCGCGAAAGGTCGTTAGCTGTTTTGGGCGCAGCACTTTTTATATTTTTTGCCGCTGCCACATGGGCAGGGATCGTTTCTGCCGACCGTATCCGTTTTGGTATGTGGGGTTCCCGGATATATAAAGTACCAGCGGTCTTCAATTTTCATAAAAGAGGAGCGCTCATGATGGACTTTTTCAAGGCTGGATAAAGACTCTTTAAACCAGGCTTTAAACTCAACAACACCTACCTGATCTGATGCTGTTCCTGCTTCTGTGTAAATCACTTCCAGTTTTTGCCAAAGCGTATTGCCAGACTGATCATAAAGCTTTTGCTGTTTAATTGCGTTTTGCTGCCCGGGGTGAGTAGTGGTAACCAGGTATCTGATATTCTGAAGTGTATAAGCTGTAAATCTGGAACGCATTAATGCCTCTGCCGTGGGTGCAGGGGTTCCATTAATCAATGGGCCGCAACACTCAGCGAATGGTTTTTCAGAGCCACAGGGGCAGTGTGATGTATCAGCTTGCATATTTGTTACTCAAAAACACAGTTTTACAGAGGGCAAAGTAATTTTTTAAAATAGACCTCTAATTCTAACCTGATGTCCCAAGGCCTATAAAAATAACTTCTCTTTCTTGATCTGTATCAATTTACCAGAGGAGGAAATGTATTTACCCTCGCTAGGTAAATATACCTATTCATAAAGTAGTCAATGGATGTCAGTTAGAAATTAATGGAAATCAGCGCGGATGAAATTGATGACCTGCTGTATTGGACACTTCAGCAAAGCTGGCCAGTAGAGCAGCATCTTGTGGCTTTTGCCTCTGGGCAAATTGGCTTTGTTAATAATGAAGGACACTGTGGTGTACGCTATCCTGGCTCGGATATCTGTTCCGGATTATTGCCGGGGCAGGTGGCTGTTCATCATTGGCGTCAGGGTGAGTTCCTGGCAGTCAGTGAAGTTGCTTATCTAAATGCCATGACACAATTTCTGCAGTCTCGTCGCCGTGAGATCGTGGTGAAGGCGCTCTTGCTGATTCGCTACCCGCTCCGGAGTCTCGTCGCCGTGAGTGCCTGTTGCTGGATCTGTCTGGTGCTTCCAGTGTTTCTATGCTGGTATCGTGTCTGAAAAAGCAGCTGGGGTTGCTGCATGGAGGCACGGGCATGACAGCAATAAAACAGGCAATAATGGATGATCGCCTTTCCAATATGCCCAAATATCTGATGATAGAAGGCTTTGGCTTTATCGAAGGTTTTCTGCCGGCAACCTGCAGAGAACTTATGGATATTTTTTCCTGTTATCAGGATCTTTTTCCTGATCGCATTCTGACCCTTCGGGAGGGTAGTCCTTCTGGTGAAGGTTAAAGCCTTGTTGAACTCCAGTGGAACAGTTTTGTTAATGGTGAGCAGGCTGTCTGAGAATAGGCTAATTTGCTGCAGCAGAAAATGGTCTGACAACACGCGTTTGCTCGTCAAATAGTGCTCTATTCTGCTCACGTAACCAAAATTTTATCCTCAATTTTTTGTCGTTCTCACTACGGAAGATACTCTCGGTCAGCCTCCTAGTGACATCTACCGCTGTGAAGTGTGAACAAATTCGATACAATCCAATCATAATATCTAATGAAGAGTTGATAGCTTGCATAATGAGTTTGCAGGCTAACTCTTTTAGTTAAAGCCTCCTCCAGAGCGATTGGCATTGTGCTTGATGAACCCCAGAAAAGAGCAATCCAGAAGGCTTACAGTGCTTTTCTGGAAAGTAAAAAGCTAAAGGCCCGGCCAGGGCAGAAGCAGATGATCGCTGAGATTGCCCGGGCGCTTGGTGATATCAAGATCGACAGCGAAGGTCGCAGGATTTCAGACCCCTCCGTTACTGTTATTGAAGCAGGGACGGGTACCGGTAAAACTGTTGGGTATGTGTTGCCTGCGGTTGTTATGGCGCAAGCTGCTAAAAAACGTCTGGTCATTGCCACGGCCACCGTGACCCTTCAGGAGCAGGTGATCAATAAAGACCTGCCGGATATCATTCTGAAAACCGGGTTAAAGTTCTCTTACACGCTGGCAAAGGGGCGTGGGCGATACGCTTGTCTGAGTAAACTGGATCGGCTGCTGCAGGAAGAAGAAGCCACGGCTTCCCTGATGGATATGTTTGCCTACGATGGTTTTACCCTGGAAAATGATCAATCGTCCCTGGCCTTGTTCCAGAGCATGTTGGAGGCGTTTGCTGCTTCAAAATGGGAAGGTGACAGAGACAGTTGGCCTGATGCTTTGGAAGATCAGCAGTGGCGCACCATTACCACCGATCATGCTCAGTGCAGCGGCCGCCGATGCGGTTATTATCGACAATGTCCATTCTATAAGGCTCGGGGAGACCTTGAACACGCGGATGTGGTAGTGGCCAACCATGATCTTGTGCTGGCAGATCTTGCCCTGGGTGGCGGTGCCATTCTTCCTGAACCGAAAGATGCTATCTATGTATTTGACGAAGGGCACCACCTGCCTGACAAGGCCATTGATCACTTTACCTGCCAATCACGGGTAAAGGGAACGGCCAGTTGGCTTGAGAAAGCTGGCCGCCATCTTCAGAAAATTCTGAGTCAGCAGGCACTGCCGGGTGAACTGGGTGAACTTCTGGAGCGGATTCAGCCAGAGTTTGATTCGCTGGTTAATGCCCTTGGCCACACCCGGGAGATGCTGCATAGCATTGCCCGGTTTGAGCCAAAAACACAGTTTACGACTCAGGGGGAAAATCAGGTTGCTTATTACCGCTTTCCGGAAGGGGTCGTTCCTGAACCATTACGGCAACAAGCGGAAAGACTGAAAGCCGGTTTCAGCAAGTGCAGCGGACTGCTGGAAAAAGTGGCAAAAGCCCTGGGCGATGCAATGGATGGGGATGTTCCTGGCATTGATCGCTGGCAGGCTGAGCAACTGTATCCTGAAATTGGTGGTATGCAGTCCCGCATGGAAAGCCATTTTCAACTCTGGCTCACCTATACCATGAAAGATCCGAAAGGAGAGCCGCCCTCTGCTCGCTGGGTGAAATGGAGTGAAGGCGCTTTTGGTGAAGAGCTGGAAGTGTTCAGCAGTCCGATTATGTCGTCCATGACTTTGTGGCAGACACTTTGGAATCCAGCCCATGCAACCATTGTCACTTCAGCAACATTGGCGGCGCTGGGCAGTTTTGGTCGTTTCCGGATGCGCTCCGGAGTGCCTGCTGAATCCCGTTGTATCGTGGTACCGAGCCCTTTTCTTCATAATGAGGCGGCCTCCCTGGTGATTCCTGCCATGGCATCAGACCCACGGAATGCAGAAGAACATACCGGCGAGATTATTGAACTTCTGCCGGATTTGCTCTCGGGAGATGACCGCCCGAAAGGGATGCTGGTGCTGTTTTCTTCCCGTCGGCAGATGAAAGATGTGCATTTTGGCCTGGATAAGGAATGGCAGGAAAAAATACTGCTGCAAGACGATTACTCCCGGCAGGCATTGCTGAAAAAACATCGTCAGCAGATTGATGATGGGAAAGTGAGCATTCTGTTTGGTCTGGCCAGCCTTGCGGAAGGTATTGATTTGCCGGGTCACTACTGTGAACACGTAATCATCGCCAAGATTCCTTTTGCAGTACCGGATGATCCGGTGGAGGCGGCTCTGTCTGAATGGCTGGAAGCCCAGGGGCGCAATCCGTTTATGGAAATAACTGTGCCGGATGCCGCTATTCGCCTGATTCAGGCCAGTGGTCGTTTGTTGCGAACAGAACAGGATCGTGGACGAATTACTATTATGGATCGGCGACTGGTCACTGCTCGTTATGGACAGATGATTATGAACTCGCTGCCGCCTTTTAACCGGATTATTGAACCGGCTTCGGCAGTGATGGTGCGATAGAAATTCAAAAAAAGGGTAAGATTAATGGCAGTATTAAATCACTCATTTGACCAGTTGGATGTCCATGTGCTCTATCAGCTGCTGAAGCTGCGAGTAGATGTCTTTGTGGTTGAACAGGTGTGTCCTTACCCTGAACTGGATAATAAAGATACTCTGCCGTCTACCCGCCATCTTTATCTGCAGGTGGAGAGCAAATTGGCTGCTTATGTCCGTTGTCTCGCCCCGGGTGTATCTTTCGAGCAGGGTTCGGCGATTGGCCGTGTCGCTGTCGGTTCAGACAGTCGGGGCCATGGGTATGCCAGGGTAATTATGAAGGAGGCTATTGCAACCTGTCGCCAGCAGTGGCCAGATAAACCGGTGTTGGTATCGGCTCAGGTTTATCTGGTGAACTTTTATCAGAGCCTGGGTTTTCAAAGAACGGGAGAGCCTTATGATGAAGACGGCATTCCCCATCAGGATATGATCCTGCAGTAATATTTGCTCCGAAAGTGTAGAACCAGCCTGGTTGCATGATATTTACGGTAGTGCATCGTGAATCCGGATCAAGAACTACCTATTGTGAAGAGTTAGTGACAGTGGGGATGATTGTTCATGACCCCAAACGTGAATTGGAAAATATTGATGATCGAATCGAAGTGATTTTTTTCTCTGGTGATTTTTACGCAGTCAAGGTTCCAAGGTATCAACCATTCACTGAAATTATTCTGAAGCTTGCTAAAAGTCATGTTCGTATTGATGAAGCTTGTCTGCTACCAAAGGATATACAAATAGCATACCCGGAATTATTGGCTTCAGGTTTTCAGGGTATGAGTTATGACAGGCAGACAAACCTTTTAATGGACTTACGGCGCCACTCTGAAAATGACATTCGAAGAGCGGTGTTTGCGCTTCGTAAAACCTATGTCAGTCTGGCATACGCCAGTAAATTACCCAATGGCAAATCGCTCGCTGAATTGATTTCAGGGATAGATGAAAAATCAGTTGTCACTAAAGAGGTGGACTATCACCTGCCTGAGTCGAAGTTGCTTCTGAATGATGGTGTTATCAGTCACCGAGACGGGGATATTGATTATCTGATTATTGGCAGTGGGCCTGCAGGCTCTCTTATAGCCTCAGAATTAGCAAGGTTAGGGGCAGCTTAACATTGTTGTCGTAGAGGGGCTGGGTCTTTTGTAAAGCCTGGTAGCAGGGATACTACGTTCACCCCGGAACTGATTGAATCGGGAAACCTGAGAACCACCCATGATGGTGGCATTGTTGTGCGTAATGGTCGTTCCGTCGGGGGGGGGGGGGGGGGGGGAACAGCGGTTAATGTAGACCTGGCCTTTTCTCCAAGGTTGCCAGCGATAGAAAGAAGGTTGCACCAATGGATGGAGAATGGCTGGGTCAGAGAAGATCTGTTTAATGGTGCTCGGGTGGAAGCAACTTATGAGTGGGTAATGCAGAGGCTTGGTACTCGAAAGCCTGCTTCAAAGGAAGTTAATCAGAATAACAGGGTTCTTCAAGACGGAGCGCTGGAAGAGGGATTGACTCCGGCGCGTTATCATCTCAATGCTCAAGCCCCTGCTGGTGGTCAAGATGAGATTCTGAAAATATCGGCAGTGGATGCTTTTTTAAACCCGGCATTGCAGGGGGCTATCAGAACAGAGTCTCTATTATTCCCTCTGCCCGTGTTGCAAAAGTGTTAATGGATGACTGTGTTCACACTGCACAGGGAGTAGAAATAGAATTCCAACAGGAATGGGATGCCAATCATGTAGTAAAGGACCCGAATAAAATTTTGTGCAGAAGCTGGAGAAGTGGCAACCATTCGGGCCAGAAATGTGATTTTATCGGCCGGTAGCCTGGGTTCGGCAGAGATTATGCTGCGAAGTTTTCCAGAGCATACACGGGTTGGTAAAGGTATTGTGCTTCACCCCTCAATGGGTATACCGGCTTATTTCCCATTTCCGGTAAATAATCAGGAGGGCATTTCTGCTTCTGTCTATGTACCTTCAAAGAATAGTGAAGAGGGTTATTTTTTTGAAGCCATGGCGGCTGATGCAGCCTTTGGTGCGCTGTTACACCCGGGCAGCGGCAGGCAGATTCTCAGTATGGTTGAAAATTTTACCAATTATAGTGGTTTCGGTGTGATGCTGGTGGATGAGCCTGAAGAGATGAACCGTATTTTTATCAATCCAACAAACGGATAAGGTTGATGTTGCTTATACACTAAGTGATGGCTCTGTTAAACGATTAAAAGAAGGGCTTAAAACAGGACTTAGAATTGCGTTCGTTTAAGGCATCTGCTGAAAGGGTAGATCTGCTTTCCAGTGAGCCGTTGTTGTCTAATGAGGCGGTCTATTTTCCTCTCTCGGGTATCAATCAGGTCGAAGATGCTGTAAATCACATGAGGTTCATACCGAATCAGAACTTTCTTTCATCTGCTCATCTGCAGGGCAGTAATAAAATGGGGGGTAATGCTCAAACGTCAGTAGTATCAAAAAACTTCAGGGTCTGGAATCAGAAGTCAGGGCAGGAAATTACAAATCTATATATCGTTGATGGCAGTGTGTTTCCAACATCCTGTGGGGCGACTCCGATGCAGACTATATATACCATGGGCGAAATTGTTTGTGGATGGCCTTCTCTATAACTCATTATGTCTGATTTTATAGAGAAGGTTTTAACTAAGACACTCTCTGTGTGAACACCCTGTTTTTAATATTGAATGTTTTATTTATAAAATGGTGTTATTCCAGTACCTGGTGATTTAATTACCTTTTAACAGTTTTTGTAATTCATGTTCAGCTTTAAGGTTTTGTACTTTCTCAATTTGATTTATTTGACTCTCCATCGATTTGATCATATTGCTGAGGCTATTGAGAGTATTGGTTGCCGATCTATGTTGAGCTACCGCCTGTGAGAGTTTTTGTTTGTATCTGTCGAATTTTGGCGACTTCAATGCTTCTTGATGGCTGATACCTGCTTTCTTGGAGGCGTTTGAAAACTGTTCTCCGGCTGTTTTCTTTTTCTCTGAGGCTTCTTGTACTTTTAAACTCTGATTGCTCCATTGTGTCTGTAGTTGTAGTAGGCTCAGGCGTAATTGATTCAGGTGTTTATCTGTTGAATCTGATCCTGTTTTCAAGTGTGTTGCTGGCGGTCTTGTAGACGGTAGCGGAGTGGATGCAGGGATATGGCTGGTTTTACGTGTGGTTAGAATCGTTTCTTTTGTATAAGAACTTGAATTCTTAGCAGAATTAACATGAGTTTTCGCTTCAGCTTCTGAAATGTTGCCAAAGCGGGTATGATTTGTCCCTCGCCCTTTTTTTATTGCCTGGGATATCTTTGAGGCTTGTTGTTGTACCCAGTTCAGTGCAGACCCAATACCACCCGTTCCCTTGGCCATACGCAGTTTCCCTACCAGCTGTCAAAAAACATGCATTATTTTAGTTTAGACTGATTTTCATAGCAGAAAAGAGAGGAGGGGGGGGGAGGTTTTAAGGGGGGAAGTGCATCTGCGGACTGGCACCATTGAATCTACTTCAGAACATGTTCCTAAAGTCTGTCGATTTCCCTGCTTCGTTCCACTGGCCGGGTGTAACCGGTTGATATATCGGTTAATCTTATTTTTTATATAATCAGAGGGCTACTTGATGTGTCATTTTTAAGTCTCTGCATTATTGAGTGCTGAGTGTTTTAAAATACGGTAACGCCAATCCTGTGTGGATACTATGTAATACCAATTGAACATTCTAGCTCCGCTATTGCGCTGGCAATATGAACCATCAGTCCAGTGTTGGAGCTCCCGCAAGGTTATTTCTAATGATTCAGCAGGAAATGATGCACCAAGTGCATTGAGGTTGGTACTGGCCCAATAAGGGCCAGCGTAATTTATCACTGAATCAGTGGGTTGCCCAATGCTTCACAGGCGCCAGTCAGTCCAGGGTTATCGTGAACAATCAGGCTGGTGGGAATGGCCGCCAGATAGTTCATCATCTTGTCGTTCACTTCGAAAGATTTTCTGAAATCCGATTGAGCAAAAAACTCAGGGAAGCGGGGAATAATGCCGCCAGCGATATAAACTCCGCCCTGTGCGCCTGTCGTTAGTGCAGCATTACTGGCCGCTCTGCCAAGCAGTTCGCAGAAGTGTAGCAGTGCTTCTTTGCAGGTTGCCTCTCCATTCAGGGCCCGCGCAGTAATTTCATGATTCTTAAGTTGCTGTGTTTGACCGGCCAGCGTGCTGTGGGCCTCAAACAGTAGCTCAATACCCGAGCCACACAGTACCGACTCCCAGGAAACATAGCCCAGCTTTTGCTGCAGAATGGCAAGGATTTCATTATCCAGTGTGGATACAGGAGAGAATGCAGCGTGTCCGCCTTCTCCAGGTAGAGGCAGCCAGTGATCACCCACCTTTTTCAGTGCAGCTACACCAAGGCCGGTTCCCGGACCAATAATCAGTTTGGTGGCACCTTCAATTGCCTCTCCATTGCCAGCCTTGATCAGGGCATTTTGGGGTAGAGCCGGCAGAGCCAGGGCTTGGGCAGTGAAATCGTTAATCACCTTAAATGAGCGAAGCTTCAGCCGGCCTTTCATCTCAATCTTATTAAAAGCCCAGTGGTTATTTGTCATCTTTATTTGCTGGCCACTGACTGGGCAGGCAAATGCCATGCAGGCATGATCTACTTCATTCTGCTGAAGTTCCAGGTAATGGCTGACTGCATGATCAAGATTCTCAAAGTCATTACAGGCCAGCACTTCCACCGAATCCGCTTGAAGCTGTCCATTCAGTGCGAGGGCAAATCTTGCGTTTGTGCCACCGATATCTGCTACCAGTGCCATTGAGTCATTCAATAAGGTGTCGCGTGACATAATGCAGAGTGCTCAATTTGTTAAGTATCCAGGCTTGAAGTCATGCTGCTCTACTGTTGGCAGTGTATACAGCTTGGCTTTTTACGTCTGGCTACTGGTGAGGGTAAAGGAATGCGCTGGATTTTACCCTACTGCAGAGTAAAGGCGTAGTTTGAAGGCATGACACGAGTCAATGCAGTAGTCAGCAAAGTATGAGGCAGGCGGGCTGTGATCTACCGTGGTTAGATGCCGCTGGCGGCTCGGCTTTGATGGGCGTCAGTTAATTGTATCGTTGAAGGTTCAGTCAAAAACGCCACTGTCAGTTTCTCAGGTAATTTTTTATATCATCTTCCAGAGTAACGGAGAGTTGGTAGTGTATATAATTATCTTCTTCACTTGCACCGGCTTCGTTTTCTTCGTCGATATCCTCTTCTTCAACAGCTTCCATATGTTCAGAAGCTACAGAACAGAGACTGTCTTCACTAAGGGAGAAAGCCAATGTGTGAATGCTTGGAAAAAGCAAAAAGATCAGAAGCAGTGCTGATAAAAATCGATATGGGGTTGGTGTCCACTTCATAACACACCTCTTGTTATTTATTTTGGTTTTAGTCATCAGAATTTTTTATATGTAACTGTGATTTCGACATTTATAGCACTTCTTGGTTCCCCGCTTGGTTTGTGGCTTCCAATGAATAAAAATGTATATAAGAGGTCTGGCCTGCCGAGCAATTCCAACCAACAGGCTATTGTTGTAGAATCATTCAGTTGTATTACAGGTTTTGGTAATGGCCTTGCAGAGGTCTGCCTGCCATGTTTTATGAACAGCTACATGCTGTCATTCTCCGTTCCCATAGTTTTCTGAAGAGCAAATACACGTTGTCTCTTGATGGAGCTATGCAGTATATGAGTGTTGGTGCCGGGTGCACCTGACAAGAGCGAGTGATATAGGGCAATGTTTGAAGTCAATCCCATAAAGGAGCGTATCAAGGACCTGACGGCGCGTACTGACGTGCTTAGGGGGTATCTTTGACTACGCTCACAAAAGTGAGCGGTTGCAGGAAGTAGAGCGGGAGCTGGAAGACCCGAACGTCTGGAATGATCCGGAGTATGCTCAGAAACTGGGTAAAGAACGCTCAACATTGGAAGCCATCGTGTCCACCATAGATGAGCTGACCAGTGGTCTGGTGGACTCTGAAGAACTGTTGCAAATGTCGGTAGAAGAAGAAGACGAAGACGGTGTTCAGGGTGTGGTGGATGAACTGGATGAGCTTACCCAGAAACTTGAAGTGCTCGAGTTTCGTCGTATGTTCTCCGGTGAGATGGATCCAAATAGTGCCTTTGTTGATATTCAGGCGGGATCTGGCGGTACCGAGGCTCAGGACTGGGCCAATATGCTCCTGAGAATGTACTTGCGCTGGGGTGAGGCTAATGGTTTCAAAACTGAAATTATTGAAGTCTCCGCCGGTGAAGTGGCGGGTATCAAATCGGCAACGGTTCAATTTATCGGGGATTATGCCTTTGGTTGGTTGAGAACTGAAATAGGGGTTCATCGGTTGGTTCGTAAATCACCGTTTGACTCGGGTAACCGCCGTCACACCTCTTTTGCTTCCGTCTTTGTTTCTCCTGAAATTGATGACAATATTGATATAGAAATCAATCCGTCAGATCTGCGTGTCGATACTTATCGCTCCAGTGGTGCGGGTGGTCAGCACGTCAACACCACTGATTCTGCTGTCCGTATTACCCACGCGCCGAGCGGTATCGTCGTTCAGTGTCAGAATCAGCGCTCTCAGCACCAGAATAAAGATAAGGCCATGCAGCAGTTAAAGGCCAAGCTGTATGAGATGGAAATGCAGAAGAGAACAGCAGAGTCACAGGCGATGGAAGATACCAAGTCGGATATCGGCTGGGGTAGCCAGATTCGTTCTTATGTACTGGATGACTCTCGTATTAAGGACTTGCGCACAGGGGTTGAAACCCGGAATACCCAGTCTGTACTGGATGGTGACCTTAACAAGTTCATTGAAGCGAGCCTGAAAAAAGGGCTGTAATCGAATCACTCCGGATGGCCACTGCCATCCGGTACTGGAAGATCGTCTTATGTCTGAAGAACAGTTATTGGAAGAAGGGGCCGCAGAGGCCCAGGAAGAGAATCGGCTGGTATCCCTGCGCCGGGAAAAACTCGCAACGATTCGGGAAAAGGGTGTCGCTTTTCCTAATAAATTCCGCCGTGACTCCCTTGCCGGAGAACTGCAGGCGCAGTTTAAGGATCACGATAAGGCAAGTCTGGAAACGCTGGGCCACCCTGTCAAAGTAGCTGGTCGTATCATGTTAAACCGTGGAGCTTTCATGGAGCTTCAGGATATGACCGGCCGCATCCAGCTCTATGTCAATCGTAAGCAGCTGCCTAAAGAAACCCTGGAATCGATCAAAACCTGGGATCTGGGTGATATTATCGGTGTGGAAGGGACAGTCCAGCGCTCTGGTAAAGGTGACCTTTACGTCGATATGAGTGCCGTACAGCTGCTGACCAAATCCCTGCGTCCTTTACCGGAAAAACATAAAGGCCTGACCGACACTGAACAGCGCTATCGCCAGCGCTATGTGGACTTGATCACCAGTGAGCAGTCCCGGGAAACGTTCCGTCTTCGCTCGAAAATTATCCAGGGTATCCGTAACTACTTCCTGGGTCAGGACTTTATGGAAGTAGAAACACCGATGCTTCAGGTGATTCCCGGTGGTGCTACAGCCAGACCCTTTGTCACCCATCACAATGCGCTGGATATTGACATGTACCTGCGTATTGCTCCGGAACTTTACCTGAAGCGAGTAGTCGTTGGTGGGTTTGAACGGGTATTTGAGATTAACCGGAACTTCCGGAATGAAGGGCTGTCTACTAGACATAACCCAGAATTCACGATGATCGAGTTCTATCAGGCTTATGCAGATTACACCGACATGATGGATCATACTGAAGCCATGCTGAAACAGCTGGCTGAGGATGTTCTGGGTAAAACTGAGTTCGAGTACCAGGGGCAGATGATTGATTTTGGCAGGACGTTTGCGAGGATGTCCGTTTTTGAGTCTATCTTGCATTTCAACCCGGATCTTGATGCCTCGGCTATTGATAACCTTGAGTCTGCAACTCAGGTTGCCAAGAAGCTGGGTATTAATGTAAAGCCGATCTGGGGGCTTGGTAAAGTTCAGATGGAAATCTTTGATGAAACGGTTGAGCATCACCTGCTGAACCCGACCTTTATTACGGATTATCCAACTGAAGTATCACCTCTGTCCCGTAAAAATGACGACAACCCCTTTGTTACCGAGCGCTTTGAGTTCTTTGTGGGGGGTCGCGAAATCGCTAATGGTTTCTCTGAGTTGAATGACTCCGAGGATCAGGCAGAGCGCTTCAGACAACAGGTAGCCGAGAAGGATGCCGGGGATGATGAGGCAATGCATTACGATGCGGACTACATCAATGCGCTTGAGTACGGCCTGCCACCAACAGCCGGAGAGGGTATTGGTATTGATCGGCTGGTAATGCTGTTTACGGATGCGCCTTCAATCAGGGATGTGCTTTTGTTCCCGCATATGCGCCCTCAATCAAATTGATACGATGGGAGTAACTGTGTTTAAGTGGGTATTGGCCAAATATTCTATCCGACGATGTAGGTTATCGTTTACATAAGGTATGCGAGTATTAGTTTTCATCTGACAGTATTGGCTAATACAGTCTTATCACATACTCTCTGAGATGCTGATTTTTCAGGATCTATAGCATGAGCAGGTTAGGCCTGCTCATCTAGTATCTGAGGAGTGGAACCTGGGTTTGAGTTGATGCGCTTTGCTGGTGAAGCCAGGGAATCGCCAGCTGCTCTGTCCAACCGGTCTTCATAGGGAGATAGAGAAAAACTGTCAGGTATGGCAGTCCGACTCTCCTGACTAGTTGCGGGGGCAGGTTTTAAGACGGATGGTTGATTTCTGTACTAAGATGCATGTTCAAGCGATGGTACTGGACGAACGCTATAAAACAATCAGGCAACTGTAAGGCAGTCTTAATATGGTTTCAACAATGGATTCCCCGTCAGAAGGCATGAAGGTTACTGGTAAACACGTCAGTGGTATGGAGTTGAAATATCAGGGGCGTAAAACCAGTCGTGCCAATAGTGAGCAGCGTCGTCGAACAATTCTTGAGGCGGCATTAAGAATCGTTGTGAGAGATGGAGTTCGGGGTGTCCGTCACCGTGCGGTTGCTAAGGAAGCTGATGTTCCTCTTTCTGCTACCACCTACTATTTCAAAGATATTACCGATCTGATTACCGATACCTTCACACTGTTTGTTGAGATGGGAACTCAGAAATTCAAGGCATATTGGGAAGAGTCTGACAGTATGCTGAAAATAGCCATGAAGGAACTTGAGCCTTCAGAGGCAGCAAGTCGCCAGGTGTTTGCTGAACGGATTAGCGATCTTGCCATTGAGTACGTCCTGATCCAGCTGCGTGAGCATCGTGACTATCTTATCGCAGAGCGTGCTTTCCAGCAGGAATGCCTGCGTAACGAAAACCTTAGACCTATCGCTTTCAGCCATCAGAAATTCTTTCTCGATAGCCTCGAAACTTTTTTTACAAAAATTGGTTCTAACCACCCTGATATTGATGCCGAGCTGTTCGGCAGTATCATACTGCACGTTGAATACCAGGGGTTAATTGCTGGCTTTGACGGAGATAGAGAGAATAAACTCAGAGCAATGCTTAAGCGTCAGATTGAATTGATGCTCGGTATCTATCACTAAGAATAAAACAATGGTGTGACCATTCTGAAAATGGGTCGTCTGCTATACAGGCGATCCGGCATTGGATGAATCTTAATAAAGGCATTCCTTAATGCCACAAGATAGGGAATTCGAGCATGCCTAGCGTGCTATTGTGATCTGAGATATGCAGTTTTTTAATTCCCAGCTCTTCCATAAAACCAATCACCAGTATTGCATTTGAGAGGTTTAAATCATTTTCCTTACTGGTCGTTGATAGCTGATCCTGAATATATCTTTCCAGTACCCCCTTATCCAGTGACTTGCCAATTTTGACGATATCAACTGCAAAACTTTCCTGAAAAACAGAGCCAATTGCTGTTATCTGTACTTTATCTTTTTTCAATTCTTTACGAATAATTAGCGGTGTTCTGCGGGCAAGGTACTTGGAAAAAGTGATGCCTGCGTCAACTTCTTTAGTGGATACAGGTGATAATGAACCCGAAAATTTTGTTGGTTTGTTTTGAACGACTTCTTTCAGGTACTCCATAAAGTTTACTGAACCGAACTCTCCTTTATGGGCAAATGGACCCGTTTCAGGATTCGCAATAATGAGTTGGAAACTCTCTTTGCCTATATCCCATACAACGGGTGTTTCAGAGTTGTCAGTTGCGGCCAGGGCTGAAAAGAAGTCCATTCGATCTTCTTCTTCAGGGGATAGAGTTCGAATATCAATACCTGTTGTGCGCCGTATTTTTTGTACCAGCTCTTCAGCGTTATGGGCGTCCCTGAATGTATCAGTGGCAATAGCTCTTACTTTAATAGCCCTGAAATGCTCTTGCCGGGTTCGAAGCTTTTGAAACAGGTTCTGGGCCTTTTTGAGCATGCAACTGCTAAAGAACCGGTTGTCACTGGCCGCCAGATCATCGTAAAACCCGGCTTCCAGTGAGCCATAATCAAGATATCGGTATACTTTGTCAGTGTTGTTATTAACGTCGGCGATGGCAAAACGAACAGTATTGGCGTCAACTTCAATGGACATCCTGCGTTCCAGTTTTGCAATGGCTGATTGGCTTGTAAAAACAAGGGCTAAAATAGCTGCAGCACCGATTGATGCTTTGTTGAAAGCTTGCATTGTTTTCAGAGTAATCCGTAACAATGGCTGGTTGCCATGGTTGTTATTGGGAAAGGTGTTCCTGTGCTAAAGTGCATCCGGTGGCAGTGAGTGTAGTTGGCTCTTATGCAGTTGGAGGTAAGTTATTTGTCAGCATAATTTGGATGAAAGGTCAGAGGTCGGGTAATGCCAGAAATTAAATTGCAATCTTCCTGGAAAGCCATGCTTCAGGATGAGTTTACCAAAGAGTACATGCAGACCCTTCGCCGTTTTCTGCAAAATGAAAAAGCCCTTGGCAAAATGATTTACCCCAAGGGTGGAGAATACTTTCGCGCAATGGATTTGACCCCCTTTGAACAGGTCAAAGTTGTGATTATAGGGCAAGATCCTTATCACGGCCCGGGGCAGGCCCATGGTCTTAGTTTTTCAGTATGTCCGGAAATCGCGATCCCACCTTCACTGGTCAATATGTACAAAGAACTGGAGTCTGATCTGGGGATTCCACCGGCAAATCACGGTTTTCTTGAACACTGGGCCCGACAGGGCGTGTTGTTGCTTAACAGTGTGTTGACTGTAGAGCATAAACAGGCAGCTTCTCATCAGGGTAGGGGATGGGAATCGTTTACTGACCGAATTGTTGCTGTTTTGAACGAACGCAGAGAGAATGTTGTTTTTATCCTCTGGGGCAGCTACGCCCAGAAAAAAGGTCGCTTTATCGATACCGGGAAGCATTTGGTGTTGAAATCGGTTCATCCTTCTCCGCTCTCTGCTTATCGTGGTTTTTTTGGGAGCAGACCTTTTTCAAAGGCCAATGAATATCTGTCCAGTAATGGGTTACAGCCAATCGTCTGGCAGTTGCCTTCGGTAGAATGACTGGTGATATTTTGTTCTTTCAATGCTGTACATAGAACATCTGTTTATGTATGATCCACGCCACTGAATTGATGAGGCCGATTCCAAGGCTGAATCTACATTTCTTCAGTATCAACGCGCTCGTAGCTCAGCTGGATAGAGTACCTGGCTACGAACCAGGCGGTCGGAGGTTCGAATCCTCCCGAGCGCGCCAAGTCAACAAAAAGATTGACGAATCAAAACGATTCAAATATCTTGCACGTCGCTTCAAACAACGCGCTCGTAGCTCAGCTGGATAGAGTACCTGGCTACGAACCAGGCGGTCGGAGGTTCGAATCCTCCCGAGCGCGCCATTTTAAAACGGTGAGGTGGCCGAGAGGCTGAAGGCGCTCCCCTGCTAAGGGAGTATACGGCTTATACCCGTATCGAGGGTTCGAATCCCTCCCTCACCGCCATATTTCTTTCTTAACTCCTTGATTTCCCTTTCTTTTATTCTAGCTCACTTGTTCCAAATTACCGATGTGTCCAAGAAGTGTCCATTTTACTTAATGGATTTAGTCTTACGGCGTCGTTTAAGTGTTCTTTGCTGAATTTTGCGTATTTCATAGTCATCTCAATGTCGGAATGACCGAGGATACTATGCAGTACCCGAATGTTTCCACCGTTCATCATAAAGTGACTGGCAAAGGTGATGCTGAAACTTATCCAAGAACTGAAATTATTGCTCTGTACCTCAAGCGCTGGAATGTAGAACTTGATTTTGATGCAATAAAAACGACGATGAAAATGGATATGCTTCGTTGCAAAAGTCCTGAAATGGTGCGTAAAGAAATTTGCATAAATCTTCTTGTTTTCAACCTGATAAAGTCGTTAATGGGAAGAACTGCGCAATATATCGGGAAAAAGCCGAGAGAAATCAGCTTTAAAACAGCACAGGAGACCCTTGTTTCGTTTCATCAAACATTACTGATGGCACCAGTTGATTCATTGGAAAGAAAGGTCAACAGTATGCTGAAAATTATTAGTCAGCACATTGTAGCCAATCGTCCGGGAAGATCAGAACCACGAGCGGTAAAAAGACGACCAAAGCCACATCAGAGGTTAGAGCACTCAAGATCACAAGCCCGGAGGCTCAATAAATACAAGGGGTGGGGCCTTAAGTCAGTGCCATTGGGCTTTAGACTGGCGAGCCCCATCTTTAACTGCCTGCTTAATCAGGCTAACAGCATTCTGTCGATCCGGGAGAGAGACTAATCACCCTCTGGCGCCCCCCAGATCTCTTGGGCCTTTTTTGTGAGTACCAGCAAGGCAGCAGTTTCTGCTAACGCCTTGTCCTTGCGGTTGAGTTCACGCTCAAGCTTTTTGATGATTTTCTTATCTTTTTTGTGCTCGTCAGACAGCGCATTACGCCGTTTTGACTGACTTTCAGGCTGCACAGAAGCGCTGCTAATAAAGGCTGCCTTCCACTGCTGGATTTGTTCAGCAAACAAGCCTTTTTTACGACAGTATTCAGCCATTTCAGCTTCATTCAACGCCGCTGTTTCAATGATGACTGCTAACTTGTTTTCAGCTGTCCACTGTTCAGGATTTTTTCCGTCGCCTGGCACAGGCACTCCTTTCGATACTGCATTTTTTCGCCAAGTGTACAGCGTCACATCAGAGATGCCAGTGTCACGTACCAGCTGAGAAACCGGGACATTATTGGGTGGCATCATCTTTTGAATGATGGACTCTTTGAACTCTTCTGAATAGCGGGCCATTGATTACTCATTGACCGCCCCCTGTTTAGGTTTCTAAATTCAGGAGAGGCGACAACTATGCTGACACAGGGGGCTTCTCCGTGCCTTTGAGGTTGTCGCAAAACGCTCCACAAGCCTCGTCTCCATGCTCTGCGTGGGAATGCATGGAGCTTTCGCATGGAGGAAAATCTGTCCAGGCCCAAATCTGTGGGGTTACAGGCTGGTCGTTCACTTTCTGCGAGAACGGTATGCATTCCCACGGGGGACAGTGGGAACATGGGCGAACCTCCATAATCCAAGGTCGGTCTGCTCGGCAATAGGCTTAAGTCAATACGCTCAAGGACGGTGCTCATTTATAACATCGCTCAAAAATCAAACGCTCAATATCTGTTCTATACTTAGCAAACTTTCAGATGAGCCAGTTTGCGGGTACTTTGCCATGTCGTGTTCCAAACTCTCTATGGTTGCATTGAGCACTGCTTTCATTAATTGGTCTGCCAGCGCTAATGATATTCATGACTCTCCATTTCTTGCTAACGCCAAAATTGATGGCAAAGTTCAAACGGTTTTCTATAACGATAAAATCACCTCCACGGATACCACTGCCGACGCGTGGACGGGTGCTATATGGCTTAACGGACAAACCGGCTATATGGCAGATATTCTCGGTTTTGGCCTATCGGGGTACCGGGTGTTAAAACTGGATTCTTTACTTGTATGTTTGTTTTGTTTTTATCAGCTTAAACGTGCTACCGGTAAAAGGATTGCAGTAAACGCTATTTTATTACCTTAAACCTGAACACCTCACCAACAGGTGGTAAATAAATTTTTATCACCGTTGTCAAAGCGCCGCCCCATTCTCAGTCATTTCGTTTTAATCCACTGGCATTATCTTGCATTGATGGATTACCGGAGGTATCCCCATGGCCGATTCCGCATCATCTGGAGCAAAGGTGCTGAGTGTTTTCAAGCTGGTTATGATCACCTCAGCCTTCGTCATCAGTATTCGTAATATGCCAATGATTGCAGAAACCGGTTTGGAGATGCTGTTTTATACGTCAATTCCAGCCATTCTGTTTATGATCCCCTGCGGCATGGTTTCGGCAGAACTGGCGACCGGCTGGCCCCAGGCCGGTGGGGTATACGTCTGGATACGTGAAGCGTTCGGTGAACGGTGGGCGTTGCTTTCCATGTGGTTTTTGTGGGTGCAGATGTTTTTTGGCATGGTGATGATCCTCTCTTTTGTGGCTTCCATGTGGGCATTTGTTTTTTACCCCGAGATTGCCACCAATAAAACCTATCTCATTATTGTTATTATTGGTATGTACTGGCTGCTGACGTTTATCAATTTCGGCGGCATGAAGGCGTCGAGCTTTATCAGTACCTGGGGGGTTATTCTGGGTGTGTTTATCCCCGGTGGGTTAATCATTCTGCTGGCCATTGTCTATTTGATCCAGGGTGATCCCGTCCAGCTTACCTTTGCGGCTAAAGAGTCCAGTTTTTTCCCTGACCTGGCCGACGGTAACACCTGGGCCTTCTTTACCAGTATGGTGTTTGTCTATGCCGGACTGGAAATGTCATCCGTTCATGCCAATGAAGTCAGGAACCCACAAAGGAACTACCCGGTAGCACTGCTTCTTGGGGTGCTTCTGTTACTGGTTTTAAATATCTTTGGCTCACTCAGTGTGGCAATCGTGGTGCCGCAACAGAATATCAGTCTGGTGGCTGGTATCATGCAGGCATTTACGGATTTCTTTCATCACTTCCACTTGGACTGGCTGGTGCCCGTCATTGCCTTTCTTGCGGCGCTCGGCGCGACGGGTCAGGTAAGCACATGGGTGCTGGGCCCCTGCAAAGGGATTCTTGGTGTAGCCAAACAGGGGGATCTACCACCATGGTTCGCTAAAACCAACAGTGCCGGTGTTCCCACAAACCTGCTGATTCTTCAGGCGCTGGCCATTTCTGTGGTCGGGTTTACCTATCTGATTATTCCCGGTGTCAACGAAGCGTTCTTTTTGCTGTTAATGATGGCTACACAAATGTATATCGTCGTTTATCTGTTTATGTTCGGCGCTGGCATTAAATTGCGCTATACCTTTCCAAATGTGCAACGGGCCTACAAAGTCCCTGGTGGTCATACCGGTATCTGGATTGTTGCCGGTGCTGGCTTTCTTACCGTGCTGTTCTGCTTCTTTGCCGGCTATATCCCACCGCAGCAGATATCAGGGCAGATCAGTGCCCTGTATAAACCATTCCTTATTGTCGGCATGTTGGTTATGGGGGTTATCCCGCTGATTATTTATCAGTTCCGTCGTCCTGAATGGAAGACAGCCACCGACGATCAATCGTGAATAAGTCTTCAATACCAAATACCTGACCAGAGGAGAAAGTCATGAAACCTGTGGATACTGATGCCCTGTTTCTTGGTCCCAAATCTGAAAACCGGGAGTTCTTCAAGAAAACCCTCGATTTCATGATGGATGAACATATTCATTGGCGGCGTAACTTTCATCCTGATGATAAAGATGCGATTACCCTGGAAAACATGCGTCAGGATGGGTTTATATCCACCCTTGACCGAACCCAGGAGGTGCTGGATGAGTTGTCAGATAAACTGAAAGCCAGCTCCTTACCCTGGCACTCACCCCGTTATCTCGGGCACATGAACTCCGATATTCTTATGTCGGCAACACTGGCTTACATGGGGGCGATGCTCTACAACCCAAACAATGTGGCTGGAGAGGCATCACCCGCTACCACGGTTATGGAGCTGGAAGCTGGCCAGCAAATGGGCAAGATGATGGGTTATGATCCGGATAAGGTCTGGGGGCATATAACCAGTGGTGGGCATATTGCTAACTTTGAAGGCCTGTGGTTTATGCGGGGGCTTAAATCCTTTCCGTTTGGGGTTAAAGTAGTCGCCCCGGATCTGTTGGATAATAAATCCGATTGGGAATTATTGAATTTAACCCCTGAGCAAATTTTTCAGTTGATGGACCAAACCAAAGATAAGGGCCTCTTTCTGGAAGCCAGAAAACACTCGGTTCGCTATACAGGAATGGAAGCAGACAAACTGGGTCAGCTGATTGTCCCTCAATCCCGACATTATTGCTGGGATAAAGCGGTGGATGTACTGGGTCTGGGATTGGATAACTTGACCAAAATACAGGTAACCAGTGCCTTCCGTGTGGATACCGGGCATCTCCGTGAAGTCGTCTTTGATTTAATGGACAGGAAAATCCCGATTATAGGCGTTGTGGCAGTAGTGGGCACCACAGAGGAGGGTGCTGTCGATGACATTCACGAGATCCTGAAAATCAGGGAAGAGGCTGAAAGCAAAGGCATGTCATTCTACTTTCATATTGATGCAGCCTATGGAGGATATACGCGCTCCATATTTCTGGACGAGAATGATCAATTCATGTCGTACAGTGAAATGAAAGGTGTACTGCACGAAGAGAAAATTGTTCATCGTGACCTGGACTGGCCTCCTGAGAATGTTTATGAAGCGTACAAGGCCATGTCCAAAGCGGATTCTATTGTTGTTGACCCCCATAAAATGGGTTATACCCCATACTCATCGGGCATGGTTGTTGCCAGGGATAAACGAATAACGGATCTGATCTCTTATTTTGCCCCTTATGTCTGGACAAAAGGCGATGAAACCGGCGAAGGGATGCTGCTGGGGTCGTATATTATGGAAGGTTCCAAACCCGGTGCCGCTGCCGCCGCTGTCTGGGCTGCACACAAGACTATCCCTCTTAATATAAATGGCTATGGACGACTGAATGGTCGAAGTGTCGAAGCGGCTAACCGTTTCTACGAATCCCTGCATGCACAGGAGCCTTTTGTTGCAGAAAACGGCAAAACCTATGAGGTTTACACGCTGTTAAAGCCAGATTTTAACCTGGTGAACTTTGTGTTCAATGAACAGGGTAACAAGGACCTCAGTAAGCTCAATACATTGACTAATGAGGTTTATGACCGGTGCTCTTATGTGGATGGTCCGGTTTATTCAGATTCTTTCTTAACATCACATACCCGGTTTACTCCGGAAGATTATGGTAATGCGCCAATAGATCTCCTTACCCAACTGGGTATTTCCATTGAAGACTATCAAAGGATAGGTGCCATCTGGGTATTAAGGGCTTGCATATTGACCCCGTTTTTAAGCCATAACACCAGTTATGCAGAATATTATCAGCAATTCTTGCGAACCATGATGAGAGTGATTGGAGAGGTTGCTCATTAAATAGTACACGTTTCCATATCTAATGACTGATTTTCGAGGTTCCTGTGAAGTCACTATTTACCAGCCAAAAGCAGAATGGCAAACAAATACTTCCTTTCTGTCTTATGCTTATGGTATTAGCATCTACCGGTCGTGCCACAAAAGACCATCAACAAAATAACTTACCTCAATCGCCGCCTCAAGCGATGATCAATGAATTAATACAACCAGTTGATGATAACTTGCAAAGCCAATCATTGGTGAATGGTTCACAGGTCAATCTCACCCAATATCCGCCCAAAGGGATTTTGAATGACATCCTGCAACCGATTGAAGGCCAGTTATATAAGAAGTCATTGACGAAAGAGCAGCAGCAAGTGGTAAACCGGGCAAAAGTTGAGAAACTGAATGGCTGGATTCATATAGGTATCAAGGGTAAACCAGTTGAACGGGGCTTTCAGTATGGCTATCTGGTTGCCCCGGATTTTAAACAGGCATGGAAAGATATCTGGATCATGACATACCTGACAACGGGTGTGCCCTATCGTTCCTGGAAAAAGGCCGCTATCGAACAAACCCGCAACAAAATACCTGATGAGTTACAACTTGAAATGGCCGGAATCGCACAAGGGTTAACCGCCGCGGGATTAAATATCTCAGTTGAAGATATCATCGCATGGAACGACTGGATTGAGCTGACTGGCTACTGGTGGCCTTCTGTTGGCATGCAGAATTATACTCAGTGGGTTGATCCGGGGCTTATTAATACCTCGCCATTTCCGAACCCATACAAAACCCCAACAAATCAAAAGTTGAGAGGTAAAAGCAGTGAAGGACCGGATGTCACCGGCGCCAAGGGCAATTGCAGTGCCTTTGTTGCAACAGGCAGTGCCACTGAAAATAATAATATAGTCATTGGTCATCAAACGTTTGATGATTTCTGGTCTGGCCAATATGCAAATGTCATTTTAAATATCACCCCGGAAAAAGGGCATAAGCTCGCGTTTCAAACAACACCAGGAATGATTGAATCCGGAACCGATTTTTGGATAACCGGGGCAGGTTTGGCTATTGTCGAAACAACACTGGCTAATGTGACCGATTGGCAGGCAGGAGGTATACCCGAGTTTATCCGTGTGCGTCAGGCAAGTCAGTATGGTAACAATATTGATGAGTGGGTCAGGATTATGCAAAAAGGTAATAACGGAGGTTATGCCAATACCTGGCTAATTGGCAATATTCATAATAACCGTATTGCCAAATTTGGTCAGGGGCGGGTCTATCAGTACTTCAATGAAAAACAATCCGGTTATTTTACCGGTGATAATGTCTCTGTTGATCCTCGACTGCGTTATATAGAAGGCTCTGATACGGATTACAATGATATTCGCCAGCAAGAAGGCGCCCGTCGTTTGCGCTGGACTCAATTGATGCATGAATATGATGGAAAAATAACGATTGAAACCGGTCAACGCATGCTTGCAGATGACTACGATGTTTACCTTGGTCGGCACGATGCTTCATCACGAAATATCTGTGCAGAGTATGATAAAGATCCACAGCCTTTTGTTTCCGACCCCCACGCGGTATGGAACGTTCCCTTCCAGCCTGCGGGTTCTGTGGATGGTAAAATCGCCAACAGCGACCATATCAGGAAATTAACCATTATTGCCCGTTTCGGCCGGGCCAATGGCCACCCATTTGATGCCAAAGCATTTGTCAGCGCCCATCAGCAGTGGGGCTGGGAGTCTGATTATTTGTTAGATCGCCCAAGCCAGCCGTGGACAACATTTGAGTTTATTAATCCTTAGCTACCATATTGACTTTCCCGGTCGCTATGAACCAAAGACCCTATGAACTTTCTTGTCAGGGTGGAGTGGTTATAGTTTTCCGGACACACAAACACGGGTAATATCAAAGCCCCTTAAGAGGCTGTCGCGAAACCCCGAAAGCTATTAAAATACCGCTATTCCAGCGCCACCATAACCAGCCATGACAACAAAGCAAAAATTGGATATCTGTCGTACTCCCCAATACGACATTTTCTCCGAACTGTCTGACATGCCAGAAAAAGGATCGGTAAACCATCAGGGTATAGGCCAGCAAAGGCGCTTTCTTGCTCCGCAACCATCAGACATCACGATTGGACATACCTATCTGCAACAGCACCTGGAACAGGCTGGTCAGAAAACCCCCATCATTGTTACTGATTTCCTTAACGAACTGGACTGGTCGGATTTTGAAATACGCTATGGCAAATCAGGTCGCCCACCCTACGCGCCTCGCAACATGGTCGGGCTTATTCTTTACGGCATCATGCAGGGCGTTACTTCATTGCGAGGTCTGGAGGCACTTGCCCGGCTCAATCTGGGCTGCATGTGGGTCAGTGGTGGCATTTTTCCGGATCATGCCAATATTGGCCGGTTTATCATTATGCATGCCGAATCCCTGAGTCTTGGTTTTTTTGAGGATCTCGCCCGGTTGGCACTGAAAAAGACCCGCTCTTCAGGCCACTGTCTGGCCGGTGATGGCACCACCATTGAAGCGGCCTGTTCGAATTACAATCTGGTGAAAGAAGAAGCGGCCAGGGCTGCTCTGGAAGAAGCTCGGCGTCAAGCAGAGAAAGCGCCCGGGGATGAAGAAAAGCAGACAGTAGTCGTGCACAAGACAGTGGTTCTTGAGACGCTGCTTTCCCAAAAGGAAAAGCGCAGAAAACGTAGCCAGAAAGCCGCTGAAAACACCATGGTCAGCCCAACAGAGCCTGAAGCCATTATTCAGAAATATATTCCTGAAATAGGTGCTGAATGACGGGTACAATGGTCTACTTTCAGAAAAACGACGATGACAATATCTACTACCTGCCCCGGGACGATTTCGATTCCGACGAAGACTACCAGCAGGCCATAGCCGATGAGCTGGAAATTCTCGACTACTACCAGGAGAAAAACATCTTCTGGGTGCCGAAGCATGCCCGCTGGAGCACACTGAAAGATACCGCCACCCTGGCCATCGGTTCGGTGATCTGGCAGAACGAACAGGGGGAAGACGTTAAGCTGCGCTCCATCTCCTGGCTGATCGACAATGCCCTGGATGAGATCGAAAAAGCCAACAGCAAACTGAAAGGCATTCTGAACCGCATCAGCAACTATCAGCTGGACAACGAAAAACTGATCGGCCTGATTAACAGCTTCTCGGACACCAGCTTCCGCAACCCGGAATACCAGGGCGAAAAGCTGGAACTGCACAGCAAGGATATCCTTGGCCACGTTTATGAATACTTCCTCGGCCAGTTCGCCCTGGCGGAAGGCAAACAGGGTGGCCAGTACTACACGCCGAAAAGCATCGTCACCCTGATTGTGGAAATGCTGCAACCCTTTCAGGGGCGGGTGTATGACCCGGCCATGGCCTCCGGTGGTTTCTTTGTCTCCAGTGAAAAGTTTATTGAGGAGCACGCCAAAGAGCGCCATTACGACGCCAGCGAGCAGAAAAAGCATATCTCCGTGTATGGTCAGGAGAGCAACCCCACCACCTGAAAGCTGGCGGCCATGAATATGGCCATTCGGGGCATCGACTTTAACTTTGGCAAAAAGAACGCCGACAGTTTTCTGGATGACCAGCATCCGGACCTGCGCGCCGATTTTGTTATGGCCAACCCGCCGTTCAACATCAAGGACTGGTGGCATGCCCGGCTGGAAGAGGATGTACGCTGGCAATACGGCACACCGCCCAAAGGCAACGCCAACTTTGGCTGGATGCAGCATATGCTCCACCATTTGAACGACAACGGTTCCATGGCGCTGTTGCTGGCCAATGGTTCCATGAGTTCCAATACCAATAATGAAGGCGTTATCCGTCGTAAATTGATTGAGTCTGATCTGGTGGAGTGCATGGTGGCACTGCCGGGGCAGCTGTTTACCAATACCCAGATTCCCGCCTGCATCTGGTTTTTGACCAAGAACAAACAGAGTAAAAATGCGACCGCCAAGGATGGCGGAAGTGCCGAAAATGCAGGAGCAATTTCCGGCCAAGTGGATCGTCGGGGCAAGACGCTGTTTATTGATGCTCGCAATATGGGCTTTATGAAAGATCGGGTATTGCGAGATTTCACCCGAGAAGATATTGCCTCCATTGCTGACACCTTCCATGCCTGGCAATGCGGTAAGAACTATGAAGACAGACCCGGTTTTTGTTTTTCGGCTTCTCTTGAAGATATTCAGAAACACGACTTCATACTTACGCCGGGGTGTTATGTCGGTGCTGCTGAGCAGGATGACGATGGTGAGCCGTTTGCTGAAAAGATGATGCGGTTAACCGGGTTACTACAAGAACAATTTTCAGAAAGTGATCGACTGGAAGGGAAGATTAAGAAGAACTTTGCGGAGCTGGGTTACCATGTCTGAATAGGTTGATATTGAGCTTGGAAATTTCATTGAGCTAAAACGTGGTTACGATTTACCATTACCAAAGAAGAATAGAGTTGATGGACAGGTCTCTATTATATCTTCATCCGGTGAATCTGGTTGTCATAATGCAGCAAAGGTAAAGGGGCCGGGCGTTGCCACAGGGCGATATGGAACCATAGGTGAGGTTTATTACAGCGAGAAGGATTTCTGGCCTTTAAACACCACGCTTTATGTAAAAGATTTTAAGGGAAATGACCCTCTATTTGTTTACTATTTTCTGAAAACAATCCGATTCAGTGACTACAGTGATAAAGCTGCTGTTCCAGGAATTAATCGTAACCATCTGCATAAAGCAAGGATTCGAGTTCCTGTTGATCCAGACTATCAGAAAGAACTGGCTCAAAAGTTATGGAGTCTGGATTCTAAAATTCACCTCAACCGGCAAACTAACCAAACCCTCGAAGCCATCGCTCAAACCCTCTTCAAAAGCTGGTTTGTCGATTTCGATCCGGTAAAAGCCAAACTATCGGTATTGGCAGCAGGCGGCAGTGCCGAAGAAGCCGAACGGGCAGCCATGTCCGCCATCTCCGCCCGAGACAAGGCAAGCCTGAACACCCTGCAAACCGAACAGCCCGAAGCCTACGCCGAGCTTGCCCGAACTGCGGCGTTGTTTCCTTCTGCTATGCAGGATTCAGAGTTGGGTGAGATTCCGGTGGGGTGGGAAGTATCAAAATTGAGTAATATTGCATCTTTTGCCAATTCCCGTACTGATGTTTCTACTCTCTCTCTAAAAAACTATATATCTACAGAAAATATGTTGGAAGGTAAGGTAGGGATTACAGAAGCTTCTTCTCTTCCTTCAGTAAAGACTGTCCCACTTTTTAAAGAAAACCAGGTTCTTGTTTCAAATATTCGCCCCTACTTTATGAAAATATGGTTAGCCTCGTTTGAAGGTGGACGCTCAAATGATGTACTAGGGTTTGAATCAAAAGACAATGAGTGCTCAAAATTTCTGTACAACTTGCTTTATCAAGATTCATTTTTTAACTACATGATGCAAACCTCAAAGGGAGCGAAAATGCCACGAGGTTATAAAGTTGCAATCATGAATTGGAGATTTGCTTGTCCAGCAATCGACATTAGGAAGAAGTATTCAAACTCAGTTAGCTACTTTTACCGGACTATAAATTCTAATAACGAAGAAAATAAAAGCCTTCAGCAAGCAAGAGATATTCTTCTACCAAAACTCCTTTCCGGCGAACTCACCCCGCCCGACAACGCTTTAACCAAGGCAAACCCACCAGAAAGTGATATGCTCAATGCAGGAAGCGTTCCTGCGGAGGTGATGGTCTAATGCCTCAGTCTCAGGAACCATTGCCTCTGTCGCCGCAAAAAGTGGATAACAAAATGATACAGGCGTTTGAGTTTAACAACCTCGGGCCGCTGGAACAGGTGGCTGCAAAAGATCTTGGTCAGATCAACCTGATTATTGGCCCTAACAGCTCTGGCAAGACCTGGCTGATGAAGGCTCTATACGCAGCCGTTCGCACTCTGGAAGAAAGCGGACGGGGGGATGACCGACGCTCGGCATCCGAGGTATTGAGTGAAAAACTCTACTGGACATTTCAACCCGACAAACTGGGGGACTTGGTCACCAAGGGAAAGAGCAAAAAGCTCTCAGCGTCTGTCACGCTGAAAGATCTACCGCCTGTTACTTTCGGTTTTGGACCGGACACTACCAAACAGGTAGATGTAGACATTACAGAACGTCGCAGCGCCAATTCTATCTTTTTGCCGCCCAAGGAGGTGCTGTCACTGGATAAAATTATTTTCCAGACGGCCTATCAGGATCGGGTATTCGGTTTTGATAGCACCTACTCTGATCTGGTTGTCGCCTTGCAAAAACAGATGCCTGCTGACAAATCAAACTCAACCCTGTCTCAAACCAGCCAACAGCTGGAGTCGATGTTTGATGGCGGCCGTATTGAGTACGATCGTCAACGAAGTGAATGGTTTTACAAGCATAAGAAAGCACGCTATTCCATTAACGCTACTGCTGAAGGCGTAAAGAAGATTGGTATTCTGGATACATTGATTCGCAACGGATTCCTGACCGAGAACTCCATCGTTTTTATTGATGAGCCTGAGTCAGCATTGCATCCAACAGCTATTACCAAGCTGTTTAATATTATCGATGCCCTTGCCAGACTGGGTGTGCAGTTCTTTATCGCCAGTCACTCCTATTTTGTGGTGAAAAAGCTTTACATCATGGCGCAGCGGGAAGAGATGCAAATTCCGGTATTAATTTGCACCGGTGGCCAATGGCAGCAAACCTCTTTGAATGAGGGAATGCCGGATAACGAGATTATCAACGAGTCTATTCGACTGTTTGAGCAGGAAATAGGGGTAGCCTGATCTTGAAGTTTACAGAATCCGGTTTGTCGTTCTGTTTTGAGGATGACCGTTGTTATCGTATTGAGAAAGCTCAGGGGGCAATTGACGTTGGGGAAGGTATAAAAAAGGCCGAGTTTCTTTACATAGACGCTGGCAATAACTTATGGGTGTTGGAAGCAGGGCTTACGCATGAGTATTCTCATTTGCATTTGACCAACCAGCTCCAATCATTTAAGGCTTCAATTAACAACACTGTACGTTTATAGTCGCTCAATTTTACGGTCCTCGATGCTCAAGCCTGCTCCTCTCATTATGTTCCTCAACGATCTCAAAGACCCTCGTTCTCGGGGCAACAGCTGCGAGCACAAATTTATCGATATCCTGATAATAGCGATCTGCGCCATTATGAGCGACGGAGAAACTTGGGAGGATATGGAAAACTATGGTCATGACAAAGAAGATTGGCTTCGCACCTTCCTGGAGCTTCCATACGGAATTCCTTCACACGACACCTTTTACCGTATTTTCTGTGCTCTTGACCCTGAGGCCTTTGAAACCTGTTTTATCCGGTGGGTTAGGTCTTTCTTTTCAGAAGCGCTACCTGTTGGAGAGAGCCTGACTGATATTATTCCCATTGATGGGAAGACAATTCGCGGCTCAAAAGGTAAGGGCAAGCGCGCTGTTCATATGGTCAGTGCTTGGAGCAGTAACCTCCGTCTGGTACTGGGCCAGAAAAAGGTCGACTCAAAAACCAATGAAATAACGGCGATACCTGAACTCTTCGAAATGCTTGATATGAAGGGAGCGCTCATCACAGCAGACGCGATCAGCTGCCAAAAAAGCATTGCAGCCAAATGCATTGAAAAAGAAGCTGACTACCTTCTGGCAGTAAAGAGTAATCAGAAAACCATACAGAAAGATATCCAGGCAGTTGTTGAAACTCACTGGGAACAGAACCCTGCGGACCTACCCAGCGATAGCTTTGCAGAACAGAAAAATGTAGGCCATGGTCGTAAAGAGTACCGCTGCTGCTGGGTCTTTAACGACCTGAGTCAGCTCTCAACCCATATGGAGTGGGAAGGGCTTAAGCAGTTTGGCATCATTCAGTCTGACAGAACCATCGATGGAATAGCGACAACTGCCCTGCGTTTATACATTACCAGTAAAGCTATGACAGCTGGGGAAATGCTCTGCGCCACACGAACACACTGGGAAGTGGAGAATAATTTGCACTGGATGTGGTTGCGATGTAACTGCTCAAAATTTGGTGGTAAACGCCATATCAAGACACCCAGATCAAAACTGAGTGAGTTGGGTTCAGGCATACTTCTGGACCATGAATCCGTCGAAAACCTCATCGCTCGAAACAGAAGTCCGCGAGCTTAAAAAACTTGTCAACAAACTACTCGACAAGGTCAACAAGCTGACCACCGACAACACCTCCCTGCGTGAGGAACTCCGGCACCTGAAAAAACTCAAGGGCCAGCCTAAAATTCGGCCGGGAAAAGCGAATTCAGAATCCAACAACGATGATAAAGGCGAAGAACCGGCATCTGATCCAGGCAACACACCTCCCCCGAAAGCGAAACGTCAACGGTCAGAGAAGCCCGGACGCACAAGCAAGCCGGCACCAACTTCTATCCGCAAGGAAATCCGTAAGGCAGAAGGTGTGCAGGAAGACTGGGAGTTCAAGGGTTACAAAGACTTTACCCATATAGATGTTGATCTTCAGTTTACGGCGACCTGTTACCGACGCGAATTCTGGCTCACTCCTGAAGGACCTGTCATCGCACCATTGCCCGAACATGTCAAAGGCCGGTTCGGCGATAACCTCATCGCTATGGTTCTGGATCTTTATCATTCCTGTAGTGTGACCCAGCCACTGTTGCTTGATTGGTTACACAGCTATGGTTGCTCAATTTCTGAGGGCTCGCTTAATAACCTGCTGACTCAGAATCACGATGCTTTTCACCAGGAGCGAGAAGATATTCTGGAAATAGGGATAGCCCACTCCCGCTCACTTCTTGTAGACGACACAGGTGCACGTCACGATGGCAATAATGGCTATTGTACGGTGATTGGCAATGAGGCCTTTACTGTATTTGCATCGACTCCGAGTAAAAGCCGTATCAATTTCCTGAGTCTTTTGCAGGGGCAGCGCAGAAGCCATGTACTGAACGAGGAAGCCATCAAGTATATGGAACAGGTTGGAATGGCTGCCAAATGGATTAAAATCCTGTCAGCCTACGGCGAAACCCATTTTCTGAATGAGGGCACATGGTCAGCCCTTTCTGGATGACCACAAGCTGTTTGCTAAACAGCAACGCCGTTGGGCGACAGAAGCTGTTCTCAAGGCCGGGGCTGCTGAGCAATGGTTTTCCAGAGAGCATGATCATCCATAGTGATGGAGCCCGTCAGTTCGACACGGTATTTGAACACTCTCTGTGTTGGTTCCATGCCAGTCGGCCTCTGGCAAAACTGATTCCTGCCAATAACAGGGAGCGAGCCGCCCGTGACTGGATAGAAAAGCAATACTGGAACCTATACGACGATATAGAAGCCTATTGCGAGACGCCAACAGAGGTTCGAAAACTCCAGCTTGAACAGGACTTCAATCACTGGGTGACGACGCAGGTAGATTACCCGGAACTTCGAGCGGAACTGGGTAAAATTTACCGGGCCCGTGAGGAATTGTTACTGGTGCTGAAATATCCATGGTTACCACTGCATAACAACCTGAGTGAACGACAGATCAGGGAGTATGTAAAACGACGAAAGATCAGTGGCGGTACTCGCAGCTTACTAGGCCAGCGCTGTCGGGACACATTCGCGAGCCTGAAGAAAACGTGTCGGCTTCATGGCCTGTCATTCTCAAAATACCTGAAAGACAGAGTTTCAGGCGCCGGTCTTATTCCGCAGTTGTCAGCGCTGGTGCGTGAGAAATTAACTCATCTCACTGACGATATTACCTACGCTTTTTGAGCAGTTACGTTGCGATTGATGGAAAGACAGCAAGGGGATCATATGATAAAGGCAAAAACAAGGGTCCCATTCATATGATCAGTGCTTTTGCTGCCGCCAATGATGTCGTTTTAGGACAAATTAAGACTGATAAAAAGAGTAATGAAATTACCGCTATTCCTGCTCTTCTGGACCTGCTTGTTCTGAAGGGATGCCTTGTAACACTAGACGCCATGGGGTGCCAGAGAGATATTGCAGAGAAGATCGTCGATAAGGGAGCTGACTACCTTTTGGCGGTAAAAGGTAATCAAGGAAAACTTCACAATGCATTTAAAAATCATTTCTCAATGGAAAAGATTAATGAATGGAAAGGTGAATCTTATCGAACCGAAGAGAAAAGTCATGGAAGAATGGAAAGTCGTTTCTACCTGGTAAGCGACGTATTTGATGAGTTTGTAAATCTTTCATTTGACTGGAAAGGAATGAAATCGTTAGGCGTAGTCGTATCAGCCAGAATGGAAGGTGATGAATTTAATTCAGACGATATCAGTATTCGTTATTACATTTCATCTGCTGAATTAACTGCAGAGAAATTGGCACAAGCTACCAGAGAGCATTGGTTCATCGAAAATAAATTGCACTGGAAAATGGACGTTGCAATGAATGAAGATGATTGTCGAATTAGAAGAGGCAATGCACCTGAAATGTTAACCACCTATCGGCATGCCGCAGTTAATTTATTGAACAATACAACGACGTTCAAAGCAGGCCTCAAGCGTAAGCAGAGCAAGGCAGCCATGAGTACACGCTATCTGTCTGAGGTACTGGCGGGCTGCGGGGCTTCATGAATTTCCCGTGGTATTGGTGCTTTCCACTCTGAAGTGATATTGAGAACTGATGGTCGTAAATTCTGGATAGTTATAATCCTGTAGGGCTAGAACGGTTAAATGCTCCGGTTTGATAATCAATAACCCCTGTGACTCCACGCCAGCCACCGGCTGTATCATCGCTGATCTGCTTGGCTACCTTTCGGGTTGTCTCATAGCTTGTCCAGTCGTCCTCTCTGCGAGCATCGTTTGGCACATGGGATAACTGCTCCACCAAGAACTGCAACTGAACTGATCCGGGCAGCAGAGGCGCACCGGGAATGGTGTCACTCATTACGCCCTGACCATCAATAGAGACAATGACCTCACCACCGGCACTGGTGCCTTGTTCATAAGACAGTTGAATCTCGGTGCCACTATCGGGCAGGAAATCCAGCTTAAAGCTCAACTCACCGGGAGCGTAGTGGATAGCGCCTGAGCCTTCAGCGGATGAAGAGCCATCGCCAGTAAGTAGACCATTAGCCTGATCGGTCAGGGTTTTATTCTGGCCAGAGGAAACATACGTCACTGTCATACTTCCGGGTTTAGTGCCGGGTTTCTCCACGGTATGCCGGAAGGTCATATCATCCACCGCCACGGAGCCGGTTCTGATAGTTACCTCATCATCATTCTGCGCCACGTAGCTGAAAACAATGGCACTGTCAGGATCGGGCAGGGCATCGAGGGTGATTGCCGCTGATCCCGTTGCAAAGATAATGGTTCCGGTTCCAGAGCCGGTCATCTGACCTGCACCGGTATCCCTGATATCCTGCCATTTCCCGAGGGCGATATAGCTGACCACCAGTGTTCCCGGCCTTGGCTTGGCCTCTGCCATATTCAGGGTGTCGGTTCTGGTTGGTGATCGGAATAGCCCCACTGATCGCAGCGCCGGTAATGGCCACGGCAGGCTGATAAGTCGCATTGGCAGTGGCCGTGGTATAGCTGCTCGCTCGCCAGACGTTAATTTCCCCGAGGTCATAATCCACGGTCAATTTGCTGAAATTATTGGTCCCGCTTTTATGGAGCAGATTTCCCGCACCGTCATCTTCAAAGGTGCCACCATCGAGCGACAGGGAGAGGGTTTTAGGTAATACGCCACGCTGGAGATAGGTTCTGCTTTGATTGCCGGTAATATGCACAAAACGACAGCTGACCGAACGGGTAGTGCCAGCGGTGGCCACCATCGTTTTGCCGGTATAGCCACCGTATTGATCCAGCAACGGGCTTTCGACCTTGGCACTCGGCACCAGTGGCGCATAAACCGTTTCAGACTTAACCGTTAAGTCGCCTGCGGTCACATTGGCACTTAATGGTTGAACGCCATAGTAACGGCTTGTGTCGGCTATCTGTGTGCCATAACGGGTGCTGGTTTCTTCCTCCGGTTCTCCGGGAACCGGCTGCGCTCCGACGAAGGTAGTCACCAGTGGCGCACTGATCTCCATTTCTACCTTGCGCCGGTTAAAATCGACGTACTCCACACCGTTGTGATAGGTAAACGTGGCCACCGAATGATCAACGGCAGTGATACGAATAAACTGGCTGGTTAGCCTATCGGGAGTGGTTAGCTTATAGACCTCGCCAATTTCAGGGACCGCCCATTCCTCACGCTGATAGCTGACAATGGCTCTCTGACCTTCCAGCTGATCGCCCACCAGTTCCCACGATGCTTTAATACCGGGGACAACATAGCTCTCTATCCTGTCTCTGGCATCCAAACGCTCATCGGTCTGACTGTCGGTATTGAACAGCAATACCGAAACATTCTGATCATTCGGAGGCTCGGTCAGGATCAAATGACTGCCGAGATAAATGTCATTGTTATCGGTGCTGATCCCGATAAAGGCCTTTCGCAGAGCCACATCACCAATCGTTCGGTCAATCCGGGAAATGTCCTGAAAGAGATTGTTGACGTTGCCATCAATGACCTCGTTTCCGGTCACCCGACCGCCACCGTCTTCCTCATCCGTGAGGCGTTGGCTTTCGAAGAGTTTTACATCGCTATTCGTAATAGCCATAGCAAATCCTTATGTTTGATTGACATAAATAGTGAATGAGTTGTGAAAAGGAGGAACTTTTATAAGAAGGCGAGGTCTTAAGCTGTAATTCAATAATTCAATAATTCAATAATTCAATAATTCAATAATTCAATAATTCAATAATTCAATAATTCAATAATTCAATAATTCAATAATTCAATAATTCAATGGATCAAAGCAATCAACTTCCTTCATTTAATGATGCTTTTTCTAATCTTTATTCCAGCTCATTAGGTTTAGTAGAGCCAAAGCAGCAATTTGATTACAGCGAACAGCAGTCTATTTATCAAGGCATGTCTGTTCAACTGGTGAGCCCTTTTCCTATTTACAATAGCGTACCAGATACATATCAAAATGAAGCTGATCATTATAATTCATTGAATGGATATAATATTGAATCTCTAACAGACTTCTATTTAGAAAACGCTTCCGAAACAGGTTTTCAACAAATGCCACCATCCATTCTTGATGAATTTGTTCCTTACGAATCTGATAATGAACCCGTTAATGATGCATTATTACTAACACCAAGTACTCCCTTTCAGCAGCTAATATTGAGGGACGATCGTGCAATTAGTAAGCAGACACCAGCGAATCATACAAGCTCAGTTTTTCAGTTAACTAATCTTCCTGCCGCCCCCTCTAACATCGAACATTTGCGATCAGTCGCTATTGTTGACCCGTTATACATGCACCAAACTCCAAGTGATGATCAATCGACCTCATCAGAAGAAATTGTTGATGGTAATACTTCATTTTTTAATCGCGAAAGGGAGCGAAGGGCTGACCCCGAAAAAAGAAAGCTGAGAAATCAGCGCGAAAGGGAGCGAAGGGCTGACCCCGAAAAAAGAAAGCTGATAAATCAGCGCGAAAGGGAGCGAAGGGTTGACCCCGAAAAAAGAAAGCTGAGAAATCAGCGCGAAAGGGAGCGAAGGGCTGACCCCGAAAAAAGAAAGCTGATAAATCAGCGCCAAAGGGAGCGAAGGGCTGACCCCGAAAAAAGAAAGCTGATAAATCAGCGCCAAAGGGAGCGAAGGGCTGACCCCGAAAAAAGAAAGCTGATAAATCAGCGCCAAAGGGAGCAAAGGGCTGACCCCGAAAAAAGAAAGCTGATAAATCAGCGCCAAAGGGAGCGAAGGGCTGCTGACCCCGAAAAAAGAAAGCTGATAAATCAGCGCCAAAGGGAGCGTTATCATGAAAAAGTGCAAGACCCCGAAAAAAGAAAGCTGATAAATCAGCGCGAAAGGGAGCGTTATCATAAAAAGTGCAAGGCCCCGAAAAAAGGAAAGCTGAAAAA
>CBDHDM010000031.1:0-264332 GCA_965261315.1 Endozoicomonas sp.
AAAGAACTCGCCAGCCACTTACTTTGTACTGTCGGAACAAAGATACCTGTATAAATACACAGCTAACTTATAACGCTTATTAGTACTACTATACCCGTACTCCTTTCTGGCCGGAGGGGCGGTGGCTATACCAAAAATCATTAGCTACGCTAATATTAAGCCTCAAGGGAGGCAGGCGTAACAAGTGTTTCACGGGGGCATCCATGGTGCCCCCCGAAGTTGGCGTTATATAACTAAGGGAACTGACTATGGCAGAACGCACTATTACACAGGAGGATCGGGACAAAGCACAAAGATTAAAGAACCTTTTTGAAAATAAAAAAAAGGAGCTGAATCTTACCCAAGTGAAATGCGCTGAAAAAATGGAAATGACGCAAAGTGCGATCAGTCAATTTTTCAATGCTATTGTTCCGCTCAATACTGACACCATATTATCCTTCGCAGAACTATTAGAAAGTAAACCTTCTGATATTGATCCGAAACTTTCAGAAGATCGGTTTAAAACTAAAGAAATGTTCCAACCTGTTCCAATTATTGGAACCATAACAAATAAACAACCTTCAATTTATTACAAAAAACTCTGGTTAAAAAAAACCCGACTATCATGCTGTCGGTTTTGAAATAGATGAGGAAACTGTTGATTACCAAAAAGACTCAATTCTAATTTTATTACTCAATAAAAAACCCACTAAAAATTGCAAAATACTACTCCGTCTGAGAAAGCGTACCCGCTTCCAGACTGGACTTTATTTAGGGAGTGACAATGACCATCTTAAATTCGATTTGAGTGGCGTAGTGCAGGAGGTAACCCCAAACGAAATCTCCTACCTTGCCAAAATCAGTGAGGTTGTGCGGCCATAGGCTGCTCAACTCTTGCCATTAAATATAAGCCCTGCTAATATCCAAAACCAAGGAACTAATGTTAAAAACACGCTGTCCAAGAGTACGGTTTTTATGGAAAAGACAGAATTGATTACCCAGCCCGAACTTATGGAGTGGTCTGGTTTCAAGCAGAGGACAGGGCTAATCCAGTGGCTGACAGACAACCGCATCCCTTTCTTCTTCGGCAAAGGTGGAGTCATTGTGACCACGATCAGTGCCATTAACAGCCCTTTAGTCGGACAGGAGGTTATTAAGAAAAAACCCAGACTGAGGAAGTAGTATGCCCAGGACAAGAGACAGAAAAAACGCCAACCTGCCCAGCGGTGTATACCTGCACCGCGACAAGTATGTGTACCGCCCCTACCTCGGACGCAAAGATGGTAAATCCATTTTCGGGGAGCGCATCGTCATTGGCCCCGACACCCTACCTCTGTCACAAATTTATGCGTTCATAGAAAGTATGGAAGACGACAGTGACCTGACCCTTGAAACCTTACTCAACGCCTTCCTTGAGTCTGATGAGTTCAAAGAAAAAACCCCAAACTACCAATATACAAAAAGGCTTTATGCTGAAAAAATAAAAATAGCCAGAGACAAGAAGGGGAGTTACTACGGGGATATGTTGTTGACAGATATCCAGACCGTAGATATCACTCAACTACTAAAGGACATTGGTGCCAGCCGTGGACACACAAGAAAAAACGCTGATCGCTGCGTGGGACTGGGGGTTGACCGCTGTCCGTGATATGCCCGAAGTATCCCCCATGGATAAAGTGACCAAAGAGAAGCGTGGGTCGCGAGTGGAAAACTACGTCACCGACGAAGAATATGAGGTAGTCTATGCACTGGCCGACCCTTATTGGAAAGCCATGATGGAGTTCGCTTATATCTGTCGTGCGCGTCGATCCGAAATCAGCAAAATGCACCGCGACCAACTTCTTGAAGTAGGTGTTGAACTTCGTCGGAGTAAAGGGTCATGGGACGAAATCACCCTTTGGACACCAAGACTGAAAAACGCATTAGCTCTACTGGATGCTTATAACGGTGGGGTTGAGTATGAGAACGTCTTCGGTGCCCCCAATATCTATAAGGGCAAAGGCACACGCCCTGTACCAGGAACCATCATTTCAAAAAACACACTGGATACCCAATGGCAGAATCTGGTGAAAGAAGCCAAGGCCAAGGGAGCCATGAAGAAGGAATGGTGTTTCCACGACCTGAAAGGTAAAGGAGTCACCGACCACAAAGAGCTGATCTCAGGCCACAAAACCCTGAGCGCCAAGTTGGTCTATATCCGCAAATCCATGACCGTGGAAGGCACCCGGTAAAGGGCAAATGGCATGTACAAAAAAAGGGCTTTTAAAAGGCCCTTTTTTTATGCGTCAACTGACTCACGAAAACAATGTACACCAGTACTATCTGTAGCCAATCTTTTTCTACAAAAGGTTTTCTACAGCGTTTTCTACAAAGTGACTTACTATCGTACTATGTAGAACATTTGTTCTTCCGTAACTCGTTGATTTTATTGGTGCCGAAGACGAGACTCGAACTCGTACGCCCATACAGGCACTGCCCCCTCAAGACAGCGTGTCTACCAATTCCACCACTTCGGCCTTAACTGCCGCTCTCAGCGACAATGAAATTATTTCTGAAAACCCTTTGTAAATCAATAAGATTTTAATCTTACTTAGTGCTTTCAGAGTTGTTGGAGCCACCGCTCTCAACGGGCTGAGACTCTAACACAGGCGCATCACTTCCGGTAGTACTTTCTAAGGTATCTACTGAAAAAGGTGCGTCGTTGACGGGTACAATCTGTTCAATTTGAACAGAGGGTAAACCGGCATCAGCAACACCATCTGCTTTCTGCCTGGCCATCATCGCCAGACCAATACTGGTTACAAAAAATACCGTCGCCAGTATCGCTGTTGTTCGACTCAAGAAATTAGCTGAGCCCTGACTTCCAAACACCGTTTGAGAAGCCCCTGAGCCAAAACTGGCTCCTGTTTCTGCACCTTTGCCCTGCTGTAGCATGATCAGAGCGATCACACCAACAGCTACCAGCACGTGCACAAGAAGAATAATGGTTTCCATTACTAGCCCGCAGCGTGACAAATCACCTTGAAATCAGCAGCTATCAGCGAAGCACCACCGATCAGACCACCATCTACATCAGGCTGGCTCATCAGTTCTGCTGCATTGTCAGCCTTCATGCTACCACCATACAGAACACGGGTTCTGTCCGCCATGGACGGATCGTTCTCTGCCAGCAGCGCACGAATATCAGCATGAACTTCCTGCGCCTGTTCTGGTGTTGCAGTCAGACCAGTACCGATAGCCCAAACTGGTTCATAGGCAATTACAAAATTAGCCAGACGCCCCGAGCCTGCAGCCCGAAGCACAGTGTTTATCTGATGAGCAACCACTTTCATAGTGTCACCAGATTCGCGCTCAGACAGGGTCTCGCCAACACAGAGGACGGGGACCAGACCCTGATCAACCAGAGCACAGAATTTCGCTGCCACATCCGCATCCGTTTCTCCAAACAGAGAACGACGCTCAGAGTGGCCAATCAATACATATTCACAGCCAAGGTCTTTGGCCATCAGAGGCGATATCTCACCAGTATAGGCACCTGACAACTGATCGGAGACATTCTGTACACCGAATTTAACAGATGAACCATTCAACAGATCGCGAACCTGCTGAACATATACGCTAGGTGGAAAAACGAGCACCTCAGCCTTGGTTTCAAGCCCAGAAAGGATTCCATCAACAAGCTCACGAATACTGTCTGAAGATCCGTTCATCTTCCAGTTTCCGGCTACCAGTGGCTGACGCATACCGCTTACCTCTTTGATCGCGAGGCCGGAATACTAACCTGAAAGCCGCCAACTTACAATAAGTCAAGTCCCCTGAAAGCATTGAAACCAAACTCAAAATCCCTTACTTACCAGGTTATTGATAACAGACTTTAAACTATTCTTTCAGCAATTCCCGATGAATTCCGGAGCCTTACTACCACGCAACACGCAGAGGAAGCAATAAAAACTCACCCGCACAATTTATCGACTAAAATTGATCTTTACTAAATCATCGTCGTCGGATCAATTATGGGTACTGCCATACAGAAAAAAGTCAGGCAATTCAGTGCTACTTATCTCATAAAAACAGTTTCTGAATGCTTTGAAAAAATAACTGATCACCGTCCCAATCAGTGCATCATTCCATTTGCCAATTTTCCTAAATCTGCTTTTGCCATGATGCATCAAAAGTGTGATTCGCTGTTAGCATTCGATGAGGAAAGGCTCGACGAAGTATGCTGCCATAATCTCGAAAAACTTTACCATATTAAGGATGGTAGTGTTCCTTCTGACACAAGAATGAGAGAAGTTATTGACCCTGTAGATCCCGCCGAACTTAAGAAACCCTTCAAAGAACTATTCAACATTGTTCAGCGTAATGGAGCCCTGAAAGGATTCGAATTCAAATGCGGAAAGCTAAAAGACCATTACCTCCTTCCTATTGATGGCACTGGTCTTTTTTATTCAGGAACCTGTCGTTGTGATGACTGTTGCATCATGAATGAAGGCAAAAAGAATGAAGCCTATTATCACAATATTATGGGTGGGTGTATTGTCCATCAAAATCAGAAAACCGTGATTCCTTTAGCACCGGAAGCCATTTGCAAACAAGATGGTACGACAAAAAATGATTGTGAAAAAGCGGCTATCCGACGTTTTCTGGCACAGGTAAAACACGACCACCCGCAACTAAAACTGGTCATTCTTCTCGATGGCTTATACGCTGACAATCCCACCATTGCTCTGATCAAGAAGTATGGCTGGCACTATATTATCGTCGCAAAAGATGGCAATCATGTGTCGCTTATTGAGGCCATGAATGAGCTTTATGATCAGGGTGAAGTTAAGCACCACACCATCGTTGATAAAGAGAACAATACAACTCACAGATTCCGCTATGCAAATAATGTAACCCTGAATCTGCAGGATGATGCAGAGCAGGTCAATGTCCTGGATTATATTGAAATTGATAAAGCGGGTAATTCGCATGTCTGGTGTTGGATAACCGATATTGAATTGACTAAAAAGACAGTTGAATCCGTCATGAGAGGAGGTCGTTGTAGATGGCATATTGAGAATCAAACGTTTAACACCCTGAAGAACCAAGGCTATCAACTTGAGCACAGCTATGGTCATGGCGAATATCACCTGGCTACGAATTTCGCCTACCTTACATTCCTGGCTTTTCTTTTCGATCAGATTCAGGAGTTGGCTTGTCCACGATTTCAAAAAGCTTTAAATAAACCAGCGAAGCCAACACGAAAACGATTATGGAAAAAAATAACCAGTTTTTTCTTACCTTGATGATTGATAGTTGGGATGCTTTGTTCAAGGCAATTGCACACGGTTGCAAATCCCAGAAGCTGGCATTTGATACTTCCTAATGCGGTAGATAGCCAGGTATTCAGGGTTAGAGAAGATGAATTTTTCCAGCGCAAAGTCGCTATTGTTTTTCTTTTTTCCTGAGCATTTTGAGTACGCCTACGCATCTGATAAAGATGTTGTCGTGTAATCGTCGGGAGTGGCTGCTATTCTTTATTTCACAGCCTCGCAAACGTATTCCCCTCTCTTTTGGTACTCACCCAATAATACTTTAGAAGGTTTAAACCCATGCCAAACAAAAAGTTCACCGCTGTGATATCCCGCGCTTTTTTTATCCACATTTGGCTTCGCCCAGCACCCTGAAATAATAACCCCTATCGTACTACCAGCCAGCTACCCAACAGCCACAGATCTGCAAAGCACCAGCAATATATTAACCGATATAGAACCGTGATGCTATAAATATGCACCAGAATGAAATACACAGTTACTATCCAGATCTTCGGAGGATTTCTTACACTAACGGCGTAATGACGTTAAAGCCCTCATGGCCTGAAGGGACTTATCACTATACCCATAACGGCCAGCCTTACACGACGACAGCCCGCGATGTATCCATTCAATTACTGGATAATTCAGCACAACAGACACTATCAACAGAAGAAATCAATCATCTTCTCCAAACACAGGCATTTGAGAACCACACCGTAAACCAGCTGACAAAACAGGGCAGGGCCATTAGTGTAAATGCTGCATTTTCTGCATTGCCATCAGGATACCTGCCAGACAAGAATTTCATAGGCATCGGTATTGGCCACTTTGATCGCCACACAGCGGTAGCCATAGGTGTATCTCGTCGTTTTGACAGCGGCTTTATAATACAAGGGAGATATGGTGCTTCAGAGGGCACATCTGTAGTTTCTGCGGGCGCTGGAGTAGGATTTTAAATAAGCAAACCAAACATTAATTCAACAAAGCCCCGGCACAGATAGATATGTGTACCGGGCGCCAGTCAGTTAACACATTTCCTGCTCAACTACTTTCGCCAGCTTTTCAGCCTGGGCCTGTACCTGAGCACCATCTTCACCTTCAACCATCACCCGAATGACCGGCTCTGTACCCGAAGCTCTCAGAAGAACCCGCCCTTTTCCAGCCATTTCTTCTTCTGCCTTTCTTACTGCCTCAACAATACCCGGAATGGTATCAGTATCACGTTTATTCTGAACCCTGACATTGATCATGATTTGAGGATAAAGCGTAATTGCACCAACCATTTCAGAAAGCGATTTACCAGAGGTCTGCATCGCTTTCAACACCTTCAGCGCGGCAACAATCCCGTCCCCTGTAGTCGAAGCATCTCGACAGATAATATGACCAGATGACTCCCCCCCCAACTGCCAGTCATTGGCTATCAAAAGTTCATTCACATAACGGTCCCCAACATTCGCCCGGGCAAAGGGGATACCAGCAGCCTCCAGGGCTTTTTCCATGCCGAGGTTTGTCATCAGAGTACCGACCACTCCGCCTTTTAGAATACCTCTGGCATGACGATCCATCGCAATGATAAACAACAACTGATCACCATCAACGATCTCACCCTTATCATCCACCATGATGACTCGGTCACCATCCCCATCAAAGGCTATCCCCAGGTCAGCCCCGGTTTCTTTAACTCGGGCAGCCATACCTTCTGGTTTAGTAGAGCCTGCATCTTCATTGATATTGACACCATCCGGACTGGTGCCCATGGCAATAACTTCAGCGCCTAATTCACGAAAGACCGCGGGTCCAACCTGATACGTTGCGCCGTGGCCAGCATCGATCACAATTTTCATACCGCGCAGATCAAGTTGCTGAGAGGTACTGCCTTTGCAGTACTCAATGTATCGACCAGCAGCGTCGTCCATCCGGGTGACTTTACCCAGACTCTGGGAATCCACCACATCGATCTCCGACTCAAGCAACGCCTCAATTTTCAGCTCAACTTCATCGGAGAGCTTGGTACCATCACCCGCAAAAAACTTAATACCGTTGTCGTAAAATGGATTATGAGAAGCGCTGATCACAATCCCTGCCTGCCCATTGAATGTACGGGTCAGATAGGCAATAGCGGGGGTTGGCATTGGTCCAGTCAGCACAACATCAATACCGGCTGCAGACAGGCCTGCTTCCAGGGCAGACTCAAACATATAGCCGGAGATGCGGGTATCCTTGCCAATAATGACCTTCCCCTCACCTTCTTCAGCCAGCACACGACCAGCCGCCCAACCCAGCTTAAGGACAAAATCTGGTGTAATTGGAAAGTCACCAACCTTCCCACGAATCCCGTCGGTACCAAAATATTTGCGCGCCATAGCCGTTTACCAAAAGTGTATTTGAAAGCAATAACTGGTAATCATCTCACTCATTTAAGTGAACCACCAGTACCATGAGATAGCTTTGGCAATAAGAAAGGCGTTATGAAAAGAGCAAAACAGGAGGTGTTATGGGTAAGTGACTACCCACCACCTCAGTGAAATATCTCTGAGCTGGCAGGTGTCATTGATATCAGACAGTTATGCTTCATCAACGGCTTGCAGAAAGCGGAGAACATCCACCGTTTCCCGCACATCATGCACACGAATAATATGAGCTCCGGCCTGTGCAGCCAGCATGGCAGCAGCCAGACTTCCTGGAAGTCGATCTTCAGTGTCCCGGTCAAGTGTTGCGCCGATAAAGGACTTTCGGGACATACCGGCAAATACTGGCAAACCCAACTCATGAAAACGACGAAATCCTTTCAACATTTCAAGGTCATAGACTGGTGTTTTACCAAACATCCCACCACCAAACCCCGGATCAAGAATCAGTCGTTCTCTAACAATCCCCGCATTTTCACAACGCTCTACACAATCCATCAGGTACTGACTGACCTCCTCGACCACATCACCATAAACAGTTACACAACCTGGCTCAGGCTGGTTAACCAGTGAATGCATAAGAACGACTGGCACATTGGTTTCTGCTGCCGCTTCCAGAGCCCCCTCGCGATGCAACGCACGCACATCATTGATAATACCGGCACCGGCTTTTACCGTTTCCCTGATCACCAAAGGAGAGCTGGTATCAACGGAAATAATCACATTAAAGCGCGATGCCAAGCCTTCAATAACTGGCAGCACACGCTCCAACTCCTGTTCCTGAGTAGGCGCCCCCTGCCGCATCTGGCCGGGTTGATTCACCACCAATATCGAGAATATCTGCCCCATCCTTAATCATCTGTTCTGCGACATTCAGCCAGTCACCAGAACAACGGCTCCCTTCATAAAACGAGTCTGGCGTAACGTTCAAAACACCCATCACCCTGGGCTTACTCAGATCCAGTATTTTCCCTGCACAATTCAGCTTAAATTCGTTACTCATGAAAGCTCCTCAGGTACAAAAAAGGGCAGGATAAACCTGCCCTCAACAATCATAGACCTGACCTCAAGTCAGTGCTCCCCGGCAGGGCCACCAATTGAGCTATCACTGTCTTTTTTATCAGTCTCTTCCGTTTTTACTTCCGGCTCGTCTGCAGCAACCTTAACACCACCATCGTCATTATCCTGGTCACCAGAGTCCTTAGGAGGACGAACTTCCCGACCGCTCATGATGTCATCAATCTGATCGCTGTCGATAGTTTCATACTGAATCAGCACTTCAGCCATCTTATCCAGTTTGTCACGGTTATCCACAAGGATCTGATTGGCCCGGCTATAGCACTCATCAATTAGCTGACGAACTTCCTGATCAATAAGTTTGGCAGTTTCACCGGAAACATTTGAATGAGAACCGCCACTACCATAGCTTTTACCCAGGAATACTTCACCTTCATCGGCATCATAAAGCAGTGGACCCAGCTTTTCAGACAACCCCCACTTGGTCACCATACTTCGGGCAATTTGAGTAGCTCGCTGAATATCGTTGGAGGCACCAGTGGTAACACCATCCTTTCCAAGGGTCATTTCTTCAGCGATACGACCACCAAACAGGGAGCAGATTTGACTCAGCAATGCCTGACGGCTCTGGCTGTAACGATCTTCTTCCGGCAGGAACATGGTAACACCCAGCGCCCGACCACGAGGAATAATACTGACCTTGTATACTGGATCATGGTCAGGGACCAGTCGACCCACAATAGCATGACCAGCCTCATGGTAAGCGGTATTACTCTTTTCCTTATCGCTCATCACCATGGATTTGCGCTCAGCCCCCATCATGATTTTGTCTTTTGCCTGGTCAAACTCTTTCTGCCCCACTGTGCGCTGGTTCGCACGGGCTGAAAACAGTGCCGCTTCATTGACAAGATTCGCTAAATCAGCACCGGAGAAACCCGGAGTACCACGAGCAATTACCGATGGTTTAACATCATCGGATACCGGCACCTTACGCATATGTACTTTAAGAATCTGTTCACGACCACGGATGTCTGGCAGACCAACAACAACCTGACGATCAAAACGACCCGGGCGCAACAACGCTGGATCAAGAACGTCCGGACGGTTGGTAGCTGCAATAACAATGACACCATCGTTACCCTCAAAACCATCCATTTCTACCAGCAGCTGGTTCAGAGTCTGCTCACGTTCATCGTGACCACCACCCATGCCCGCACCACGATGGCGACCCACCGCGTCAATTTCATCAATGAAGATAATGCAGGGGTGCCTGCTTTCTTGGCCTGCTCAAACATGTCACGGACACGCGAAGCACCAACACCCACAAACATTTCAACAAAGTCGGAACCGGAAATGGTAAAGAACGGTACCTTCGCTTCACCCGCTATAGCTTTGGCGATCAGAGTTTTACCGGTACCCGGAGGTCCAACCATCAAAACACCGCGCGGAATACGGCCACCCAGACGTTGAAACTTGCCAGGGTCTTTCAGGAAATCGACCAATTCCTGAACATCTTCCTTGGCTTCTTCTACACCGGCAACGTCAGCAAATGTCGTCTTGATCTGGTCTTCAGACAGCAGGCGAGCCTTGCTCTTGCCAAAGCTCATCGGGCCTCCGCGACCACCGCCGCCGCCCTGCATCTGACGCATGAAGAACATAAAGACCGCCAGAATAACCAGAATCGGGAAACTGGCTACCAGTAGCTGAGTCCAGATGCTTTGCTTTTCAATAGGCTTGGACTCAACCTGAACTTTGCCAAGCAACAGCTCATCCATCAGCTTATTGTCCGGCACAGTGGGTGGCAGGTTAGTTTCAAAGCGTTCACTGTTGTTCAACAAGCCGGTAATGGTAAAACCATCAATAACAACCTTACTGACCTGCCGGTTCTCCACCATACTGATGAAGTCAGAGTAGGCAACCTTCTGAGTAGACGACTGCATACCGTCAAAATTTTTAAAAACGGTCAATAGCACCAAGGCGATTATGACCCAGAGAATCAGATTTTTTGCCATATCATTCAAGGGGCTAACCTCTCTTGAGCGTACTTAAGCCTCAGGTAATCGTTTGGAATGAGCACGTTCCCCTGGCTCGCTGGAATTATGTATTAATGCTTATCTGCAACGATACACGATCAGCAATCTGTGTAACAGTGATTGTCTTCTATCAAGCTGATTAATGTACCCTATAAATAAGATTCCGTATTATCCCCTGAAGCCAGTGGCCAGCAGATATACTTCTCTTGAGCGCGCCCTGGAAGCCGAAGGCTTCCGGGTCTGCACCTTGTCAAAGCTGGTTTTCATATCCTTCAGGTAGGCATCAAAACCTTCTCCCTGAAAAACCTTGGTCAAAAAAACACCCCCTTTACGCAAAACCTGCCGAGACAAATCCAGCGCCAGCTCTACCAGGTACATTGCATTAGGCTGGTCAACAGTGAGTGCTCCACTCATATTGGGGGCCATATCGGAAATTACAAGGTCTACCTTATCAGAGCCGATGGTTTCCAATATCTGTTCCAGTACAGCGTCTTCTGTGAAATCGCCCTGGACAAAATCGACATCAGCAATCGCGTCCATGGGTAGAATATCAGAAGCAACTACCCGTCCCTGGTCACCCACTAGCTGAACCGCTACCTGAGACCAGCCTCCTGGAGCAGCACCAAGGTCAACCACTTTGATACCCGGTCGAAAGATTTTGTCTTTCTCCTGAATTTCCAGCAGTTTATAACTGGCTCTGGATCGCCACCCATCTTTTTGCGATTGCTTTACATAATGGTCATCAAAGTGCTCTTTCAACCAGCGGCCACTACTTTTGGATCTCGCCATAGTCTTTTCGCAAACTGCCTATATGAACCTGATAGTTGTAACCAGAAATCTGAAGGGGATAGAAGCCAATATATGCAAAGAACAGCTGAGCAATCAGCTGATCAAATGAAAGCCATGCGAATAATATAGTATCCATCCTGACGGCGATAGAAGGAGATGGCAAAAGATTAAGAGGTAAACTAGGTATTACTGTGCATGACAAGTTAACACATACCGCACATTTCTGTTGGTCAAACTCTTTGGCGACTTTATCTTTATAAAGCTCGTAATAACCAACAGTAGTAGCCCCATCAGCAAGATAAGTATTATTCAGCCACTGCTGGAAAAACAAATGCCCATTGGAGCGGGGCGGCTTCCATAACCCTCTGATAATAGCCTTCTCGTGGAAGAAGTCGGGCTGCCGTGTACTGACTCGGTGTTGGCGAACTCAAAAATATAAGCCACTCGATAATTTCCCATGCCGTGAACCACGGAAATATTTACCATTTTCCCAGTTAGCGGCTCGACCCAGTCCTCGACAACCAGACAACCACCGGCTTCAAGTCATAGCCCACTTCTCTGGAAAGCAGGGCAGGTATTTCATCAAGTGGAATATCCAGAAGTACAACCCAGTGCAATTTCTGCCGAGTGCCCTGTAACAATGGTATTCAACATATAGACTACTTTCCCTCGGTTTCCAGCTGAGATGGCAGATGTTCATAGGGGTATTGATAGACTGGCAGATCGGAAAGGCTCTCCGAAAGGTCATCATAACTATCAGAAGAATCCTCAGACAGATCACTATCAATAAAGCCTTCATCAGGAAAAGGGTTTACCTCGGATTCCTGACCATCACACTCTGAACCACAGTCGATTAATCCCTCATCAGGAAACGGCTCAATCTCAACGCATTCATCAGCCGGAATCAACTGAGCCGCTGCAAAGTCACCATCAGGATCCGATTCTTCATAAAATGGGCTTGAAAAGACCGGCCCAGCCAGAATCAGCAGGGTAAGGAATAATGATCGACAGGAAAAAATGAAGCATCCCTCTTTGATTTTTCATAAAAACTCCCTTATTTAGCATTTTTTAGCTATCTAGCTATTAAGGAATTTGACCTTTTGAATTTAAAAGAGTTCAGCCAGAAAGACTTTAGGGCCTGTTGACGTTTCGTTGCGAGCTCAGCGGATCAGGGCGCTCCTATGGCGAGGCGTGGCATTGCAGGAAGGCTGGTTGCCTTTCAAAATGCCCGCAACAAAGTCATAGGGGCGCCCTGATCCGCCCGGAGGGTGGCCCAGAAAAGCGCCATCTGCTTTGTCAGGCTTGCTTGATGTAGAATAACTACACGCTGCGCAAGCCTTTCGCGCATATGACGCTTTTCTGGGCCACTGAGCACGCAACGAAACGTCAACAGGCCCTAGTTTAGACAGAGAAAATCCCTATGCCCTGTCGAAAAGGCCATGCCCGGAGGTCAGCAGCATGGAGGTCAGCTTTTCATGATCCAGTGTTTCACCATTTAGAACGCAGGCCAGAATCTCACTGCCAAATAATTGGGGAGACAGAATAACATCTGCCTTTACCTGCCTGATTTTATTCATATTTTTCGCATCATTCACAACAAGTACAGTTCTGACACCAGGGATCATTTCCCTTGCCGTCAACACAATAAATGCATTCGCCGCATCATCGTCAGTAAGCGCCAACAGAGCACGACACTCCGTTAACCCGGCACTATCAAGCACAGCATTGTCAGTGCTGTCACCGGAAATCAGGTCCAGTTTCTGGCCAGCTTTCTGCTCTATCTGGGGAAATTCATCTTCCGGGCGTACCGTGACCACCGTTAAATCGAGCCCTCTTTGCATCAGCTGACTGATGGTCCCCATCGCTAAAATAGATGTCCCACAAACGATAAAATGATCTTTCCTGCTCATGGTCTGCTCTCTACCCTTTACCAGTTTACCGATACCACTGCGAATCACTGGACCGAAAACCGTAGTTAGCGATGTCGCGAACACAGTAATACCAGCAATAATCATTGAGACAGTAAACAACCGGGCCGACTCTGTTTTTGGAATAATGTCGCCATAACCAACGGTTGTCATAGTTACAATTGAAAAGTAAAAAGCCGTTGCCAGGCTATCAATTTCCGGTGAAAAACCACTACCAAAATAGAGTGAGCCATAACTGGCATAAAACAACAGAATGGAGAAACTGATAATGGCAAAAATGCCCCCTGCAGTTGCACTGGAACGATTAAAATCCTTTCCCAACAACAGTATTCCCACAAGCGTCAAAGCACAAAACAGGGCTCTAGTCCGTAGCAGAGGGTAAAAATGCGTGGTAAATACCAATGTAATAATCAAAAGAAATACACTGACAGCCCAGGCAACTCTTGCCCGAAACAGCATACCCAGCGCATTCAGCATTAGAAATACACCGAGCAAAAACCATGGCCCATCTGCCACATCAGCCCAATCAATATCAACAAGATTATTGATCTGAAAGAGATTCAGCAGGTTAACTGGCATCCCCCAGATGGTTTTGAAGATCAGCAAACCATTGACAAAGACAGCGAAAGCCATAACCGAATGCCTGAACTCAAACCAGAAACTAACCAGGCTCTGCCACAAATGAGTGTAATCGCTCAATGAACCACCCCACCCTGCACTTAATTACCAGTAGCAAGTGTAGAATAGTCAACAGGAGTTTGGCTTGAGCGCTAAAAGCACCTTAAAAACACGCTAAAAATGGTCTTTTGTGACAAAAACACACGGTGTATCTGAACGGTAGATATACTTCCCTCAACAGCCAGAAAGCGATAGCATGCCCCATCAGAAGCTTGATTATGTTGTCGAGTGACTTTTTGTGACCAGCCACTACCATAAGTAGCTAAAGGCGCTGCACAGCGACCCACTCTCTTCGACATCCAGCCCAAGGCAGAAAAGTTCAATTTTTTAGAAATTACTTCACTGCCCCCAGTCTGTATTAACGAAAACTTCTCCGGAAAAATCATGTCATACCCATCATCAAGAAGTCGTGTATGACGATTCGTTATTGAAGATATTATCAGGAATAGCAAACATGAGTTTGAACGCAGCAAAAAAGAAGCATTTTCGTGCAATTGGCCACAACCTGAATCCAGTCGTCATCGTGGCCGATAAGGGGCTGACGGATGGCGTGGTTGAAGAAACACTGCGCGCACTGAACGACCATGAACTGATCAAGATTAAATTTGCCATTGGTGATCGGGAAACCCGACAGCAACTGATCAGTGAACTGATCAGTGCCACAAACTCCGACCTTATTCAAACTATTGGCAAAATCGCCCTGATATTCAAAGCAGCTGATAAGCCTAACCCGGCGCTTTCGAATCTGTTGAGAGTTCAGGGGTGATATAGATATGGCCACAAACGTGGCCTTTTGCTTTAACTCGATTCCGCAGTTTTTAATCCAAAAATTGACCGTAAATAACTTGACAAAAGGAAGCCAGTACCCGTCATGTTCTGCGCCAGTACGGTGTCAGTAGCGGAGTCTTGGCCATTGATGACTCGGAAAATAAACGCCCAAAAATGACCACCAAAATCAACTGAGACAGAAAGGTGTCGCGAAAAAGGATCGTCCGAAAGCGCCAACGCCTGACCATTGTCGTTATCCAACCATGCAAGTACTTGCCATTGATATGGTTCGGAATTTTGTCAAAAACTTTCCCGAAATCACCATAAAAGGGGTTTTGGCGGATGCGCTTTATGGAACGGGTGAGTTCATGGGTCAGATCTCACAGATTACCGGCGGCGCGCAGGTTGTCAGCCAGATCCGTTCCAACCAAATTGTCTCCAACCGTAACTCACAGGCTCGTATTGATCAATGTGCTCAGGATCATGAATCTAAGTCAGCGGGTGAAACTAAAAAACTTGCGCATAAATTACCCTTGCAAGACCCACTAAAAGATTATGAACATGGGTTTTCTACTGCGAAAGTTTTTTAAAGGCACGCATGAGTGATGGTGAAAAAGGGATTGCTGAGCTTGAGGAGAGTATTTTAGTAGAGAAAAAATGAAACTTCCTACTTTTAGGCTTCTCGTCCTGATGAAGTCCTTTGAAGAGGCTGATGGGTATTTACAATCGCTTAAAGCCGAAAAAGTAATCGATGATAGTCAGTATGATAGTCAATATAAGTGGATGAATGAACAAAAAAAGGTCTTCGATGCTGGCTTGAATAATCATGCCTTATCTGAGACAGCGCCTATGGAGGCTGCGATGTGCAACTCAGGTGTGTCAGAACAGCCACTGGCCTGCATGCCTGAGGAGCAAAGAGCGCCTAATGGAAATGAAACAGTAAACTATGAGGATAACCTGTGCCTTGAACAAAATTGTCAGTTAAGCAATCCAGATTCTTTGTAAACAAATTTCGGAAGTTCAAGCTTAAAGCGTACAGCGATCATTCGGAAAGCAAAGCCGAATATCAGTGTTGATATCACGGTGACAGTTGGCTCCACTCCCAGCAGTTGCAGGGCAAAGTAAAAGCCAATAGAGATCAGAGCGACACTGGCGTATAGCTCCTTACGAAAAACCAGGGGAACGTTATTACAGAGAATATCCCTGAGAATTCCGCCAAACACCCCGGTAATGACGGCCATAACGCTGGCTATAATATAGCCATGCCCCAGGTCCAACGTTTTCTGTGCTCCGATAATACTGAAAGTGATAAGGCCTACAGCGTCCAGTACCAGAAACACTTTGAACATGTGTTTCATATATCGTTGCAGGAAGATGGTCAGGATAGCGGCCGCCATTGTAATCACGATATACATTGGCGTTTCGACCCACGTCAGGGGATAGCTGCCCAGCAGCATATCTCTTACAGAGCCACCACCGATGGCTGTGCAGCAGGCAACAAAAATAACACCAACTGGGTTCATACCTCTCCGCCCGGCAGAAAGCGCTCCGGTCATGGCTTCTGCCGTGATGGCGATTACATAGAGGACTGTCAGCATGGCTTTATCCGTTGATCTTAAACGAAGTGATTGTAGGAACCTGATGATGACAACACAAGAAGTGGCTGAGGAGGGCTTTCCGAAAAACGTTGTCGTGATCTAACACTTATATCTGTGTTTTTTCCTTAGGCGACGGCTTATAGCTAATCAAGAAATGAGAGGTGAGGTTTGTTGTCTATACTTGAGAACATTGTTGATGGTTCCTGTTATAAAATTATCTTTTTATATACTGGTACTAAATAAGCCTCTGTTTAATATTATTTTCGTCGTGTGGTTTCTCCTTTCTAAATTTCTACCTTTGTTTTTGTTCAATCTAACTGTGACATTAGTTTCCGGGAGATATGTAATGCCTCTGTTGAAAAAAAAATCGCTGTTATTGATTGTTATTTTTTCTGGAGCCGGACAGTTATTTGCCAGTACTTCTCTGTCGATTCTTCCACCAGAAGATTTATCCAGTAACTTCAATGACCTGGTTCGGGAGGTCAGGCCAAGCTGGTGGGGGAACTGGAACCTGGACCTGGCTATTAAGCCCGGGGCAATAGGTGTCATTGATACCAATACAGGAACATTTCATCCGGCAGGCCAGCAAATTGCCAATATCTCCGTAGCTTCAGGTGTTATTTCAGAAGAGATGAAACTATCGACCAGTGACGTTAAAGGGCCACAGGTCGCTTCATTCACGATGAATGACCAGTCATCAAAGGTGAGTGTAAATACTGACCTTAAATGGCAGTTCAGCAAACGGGGAGCGATGATGGCTCAATGGGATCTGGTTCAGGAACAGAGCCTGAAAGGACCATTTCAGGTCATTAATGAAAATATTGATCTTTTGAAATCTGTCGCGGCTGATATGGATATGTATGACCCTGAAGCGGGTGCTATTTCCCAGGGGTTCGGAGTTATAACCGGGGTGCTTCTGGCAAAAAGTGGGATGAATGTAGCGTCACTCTCAGATTCTTCACAGTGGAGCATTACTGGTCAGGCCGATAGTCTTCAGAGCATGTTGGGTCGTGGTTCTGCAAAGGCGTCATATTCCAGTGCTGGAGGCGACAGTGATGTGATGAGTATGGTCTGGCCCAGCCAGCCAAACACGAAGACCGATGACCTGGTACCCGTTGCTTACACTTTTACATCGATGAATGGTGAGCAGGTTATTCCTTATTGGATAGAGGAAATTGAGGCTTTTCAGATCATCTTTCAAAACCAGGGCAGTTATTTTGTTAAAGCAACGTTGAGGTTCCAGACCCCAGAGGGAGAAAAAGAATTACATCAGGATATTGTCGGTTTTATGACTCGAGCAATGGATAACATTCCATTGAATGCAACAGAGCTGACTTTGGAGATGGAGTTTGTTGATGCGATACCCAGCACAACAGATTTCTATCACTGGGACACCCCGCTGGGCTCATGGTCAACAGGTAAGAGGCATGTCGAAATCAGTGGGTGGTGGCCAGGTCAGCCATCATTCAGTATTCAGGAGGATCGAGCAGGTAGCGTGTCATTTCAAGCACCAGAAGGTAGATGAGTAAAAAACTGTATTGGTCGTTTATTGGTACAGCATGACTTCAGGTAAGCCTTTGTTGAATTTGTCTCATTATCGATGATCAGGGGTTGCCCTATGCTGCGGTCAGCACGCTGTTTGGTCATTGTTGCGGGAATACTGCTCGCCGGCGAGCTATCTGGCAGTCAACATTTAAACTCCGTTGACTCTGGCTACATAACCAGAATCTTTAACCAGTTAATTCGGGAAAGCCATCCGAACTGGTGGGGGAACTTTAATCTTGATCCGATGATCAAACCGGGGGCTATTGGTGTTATTGATATTGGCAGTGGCGTATTTCAACCAAGTGGTGAGTATTTACGTGATTTTGAAACGATCATTTTCCCACTGAGTGAGGTGATGAAACTATCTTCTGAGCATGTTCGTGAACCAAGACTCGTGGTGGGTGGAAAAGGGCGTCTGGCTCAAATGGGGGATGCCCAGGTTCAACTGAAGTGGGAGCTCAGCAAGCGGGGAGCAATGACATCAAGATGGGCCCTGGTCGAGAAGCAGAGTATTAAAGACCCGGGTAAAGTACTAAGGGGTCATCTGGACTTATTAAAATCCATTGCCAGCTATGAGTCGATGTATGATCCGGGTAATGGTATTTCTCAGGGCTTTGGTGTGATTACCAGTGTCATTATGGCGCAGGCGGGTATGAACGTGGTTGCCCTGAGTGATGATTCTAACTGGAGTGTTAGTGGTCAGGCGAGCTACCTGCAAAATATGTTGACTCAGGTCGGTGGGGAGGCACTGTACTCGAAAGCTGAGTATGAAGGGAATGTTCTCAGCTTTCTCTGGCCAGGGCAGGGAAACCAGTTCAGCTCGATCCTGGTGCCTGTGGCCTATACCTTTGCTTCCCTGGATGGAGATAAGGTTATGTTGCATTGGATCAGGCCAGTTGGATCATTCAGGATGATCTTTAACAACCATGGCGATCATTATGTGGGTATTTCTCTTTCTTATACGACCCCTATGGGAAGTCAGCATGTAGATATTGGACTACTGCCGTTTCTCAAGCAGGAAATTGATAATATTCCGTTGGATGCAACGAACCTGACCATGACTCTAAACTATCTTCGCATCATGAAAACGGTGCAGACCCATCGTTGGCAAACCCCGTTGGGGTCCTGGCCAACAGGCGATCGTCATATCGATATCAAGGGGTCGTGGCCCATGTATCCGTCCTTTGCCATCAAGGAGGAAGGGTACTCTTCACAATAGGTACAGATAGCTCATCAGTACCTATTGTGGGATCGTGAGTGTGTTAAACCAGCATCGGTTTGAGGAAGCGTCCGGTGTGAGATTCTGGGATTTCTGATACCGCTTCCGGTGTACCGGAGGCAATAATCTGACCTCCACCATCCCCACCTTCCGGACCCAGGTCAACGACCCAGTCTGCGGTTTTAATAACATCAAGGTTATGCTCAATAACGACAACGCTGTTTCCGTGATCTCTCAAACGGTGGAGAACGGATAGTAGTTGCTCAATGTCGTGAAAGTGCAGCCCGGTGGTTGGCTCATCCAGAATGTAAAGGGTTTTACCGGTATCCCGTTTGGAGAGCTCTTTGGCCAGTTTCACCCGCTGTGCTTCACCGCCAGACAGAGTGGTCGCATTCTGCCCCAGATGAATATAAGAAAGCCCAACATCCATCAGGGTTTGCAGTTTGCGTTTGACCGCCGGGATTGGGTCAAAGTATTGCAGCGCTTCTTCAACGGTCATTTCAAGCACTTCGTGGATGTTCTTACCCTTATATTTCACTTCCAGGGTTTCACGGTTGTAGCGTTTGCCCTTACAGACGTCACAGGCCACATAAATATCCGGCAGAAAGTGCATCTCTACCTTGATAACGCCATCCCCCTGACAGGCCTCACACCGTCCACCCTTAACATTAAAGCTGAAACGACCGGGTTTATAACCCCGTGAACGGGCTTCCTGAGTACCGGAAAACAGCTCACGTATGGCGGTGAAAATGCCAGTGTAAGTCGCAGGGTTGGAACGTGGCGTCCGGCCAATAGGACTTTGGTCAATATCAATGCATTTATCAAAATTACTGATCCCTGACAGTTTCTTATAAGGGGCAGGCGTTAGTGTTGTTGCTTTGTTCAGTGCGGTGGCGGCCAGTGGATACAGTGTTCCATTGATTAGCGTAGACTTTCCAGAGCCAGAAACCCCGGTAATGCATGTCATCAGACCAACGGGAATTTCCAGTGTGACATTTTTCAGGTTATTGCCGGTACAACCGCTGAGTTTGAGCGTTTTCTTTGAATCTGCTGGCGTTCTTCGAGAAGGCACATCGATCTTGCGAATACCACAGAGATATTGCCCGGTTAAAGAAGCTGCTGTATCCATCACCTGCTCTGGTGTGCCCTGGGCAACGATAGCGCCTCCGTGAATGCCAGCACCAGGGCCAATATCAATCACGTGGTCTGCAGAGCGAATAGCGTCTTCATCATGTTCAACCACAATAACGGTATTACCGAGGTCTCTCAGGCGAGTCAGGGTGTTCAGCAGGCGCTCATTATCACGCTGGTGTAGCCCAATACTGGGTTCGTCCAGAATGTACATAACCCCTACCAGACCGGCACCAATTTGACTGGCCAGCCTGATTCTCTGGGCTTCGCCACCGGAAAGGGTGTCGGCACTTCGGTCCAGTGTCAGGTAATTAAGACCGACATTCACCAGGAAACTGAGACGGTCGCAAATTTCCTTCAGGACCTTTTTGGCAATCTCCCCGCGCCGACCGGGTAAATTCAGGTCTTGAAAGTAGATCAGTGCTTTTTCAACAGGTAATTTGACCAGGTCCGGGAGGCTTTCATCCAGAAGGAAGATATTACGGGCTTCTTTGCGTAAACGGGCTCCCTTACAGGATGGACAAGGTTGTGTGCTCAAATACTTGGATAGTTCTTCCCGGACAGATTGAGACTCGGTATCCCTGAAGCGACGCTCAAAGTTAGGGATGATGCCTTCAAACACATGCCGTTTTTTATAGACATCCCCCCGGTCATTGACGTAACTGAAATTGACTTCTTCGTCATCGGAGCCGTGAAGAATGATGTGCTGCTGTTCCGGGCTTAAATCATCAAAGGGGCTATCAATACTGAAGTCATAGTGTGAAGCCAGAGATTTCAGCAGATGAAAGTAGTATACGCTGCGGCGATCCCATCCCCGGATAGCACCTTCAGCCAGGGTCAGTTCCGGGTGTTGAACAATGCGGTCCTGGTCAAAGAACTGTTTAACGCCCAGACCATCACAGGTAGGGCAGGCACCTGCAGGATTGTTAAAAGAAAACAGTCTGGGTTCCAGCTCATTGATGCTATAGCCGCACTCCGGACAGGCAAACCGGGATGAGAAGACAATGTCGTTTTTTTTCTCTTCTTGCTTCTCTGCTTGAGAGCCATCATCCATGTAGCTGATGGTGGCCAGACCATCCGTTAACTCAAGTGCGGTTTCAAAGGACTCGGAAAGGCGAAGTTGCAGGTCATCGCGTACTTTGAACCGGTCTACGACCACTTCAATCGTGTGTTTCTTCTTTTTATCCAGCTTAGGTGGTGTATCAAGGTCAGTGACGATCCCGTTGATTCTGGCCCGGATAAAACCATTGCTTCTCAGCTCGTTAAACACATGCAGGTGTTCACCTTTTCTATCTCTGACAACCGGGGCCAGTAGCATCAGCTTTGTGCCCTCTGGCAGAGCCAGTACCTGATCGACCATCTGACTGACGGTTTGGGCTTCCAGGGGCAGGTGATGGGTCGGACAGCGCGGAATACCGGCGCGGGCGAAGAGCAGACGAAGATAGTCATAAATCTCGGTGATGGTACCGACCGTTGAGCGGGGGTTATGGCTGGTAGACTTCTGCTCAATAGATATGGCAGGAGAGAGACCTTCGATATGGTCTACATCCGGCTTTTCCATCATGGAAAGAAACTGGCGGGCATAGGCAGAGAGTGACTCAACATAGCGCCGTTGCCCCTCTGCATAGAGCGTATCGAAGGCCAGTGATGACTTGCCGGAGCCTGATAAACCGGTGATCACAATCAGGCTGTCACGGGGCATCTCCAAGTTGATGTTCTTCAGATTGTGTGTACGGGCGCCCTGTACGGTAATCTTTTCCACAGCCTTTTCTCCGTGCCAGTCTGGAAGCGAACGGAATATTATAAATAGTCAATCGCCAAGTCTGTAGTAAAAATCGCTACGTTCAGTAAAAGCATCCAAAAGTGGCCATTGAAATAAAAATGCCCGGCTTTCGAAGGATCCTTGAAACTATCAGGATAAAAGAGATAACCAGGACAACGGCAGTCCCATTTTAGTGCTGCTGAGTCCAATGCCAGTGTCAGGATCTGAGCGGCATAAGTGGAATCTGAGACTTTGGATATCAGGCTGCTAATCGTGTTGGACCAGGATAGTTCTTCTCCCTGAGGCTGATGAGTTGTTTTGTTGCTCTGACCTGGATTTATATAGGATTGAATATAACTCCAACCATGGTGCCCCAGAGTTAATAGATAATAGGAAAAAAAGAAGCCTTTAGTCATTAATCTTTCTGGCTTATTGCTGATATCTCTTAACTTGCCGCTGCAAGGACATGCCTCTTTTTGGGACCAAAGAGCATTTCCTGAGTCCAGAAGCTTGTAGACATGAACAGCCATATATGCCCACATCAGCAGGTTTCTGGTGGTTAATAATATCTGCCTTGTCTCATGGTAGGGGCTATGAGTGATCAGAATGACTGACTGATCATTGTGATCATTTGAGACGGGGAGTTTGCAGTCTGTATTTTTCAGCTCATTGAGCTTCTCAATGCTGTCTTTACTTGAAATTCTGCAGAGAGTTCCTTTTCCGTGTTCATTTATTGTTGTGTAGCTTGCTGAAATTGAGAAATTTGTATTTTCTTCTTCAATAATACTGGATGACCCAGGAAAAGAGAGTATCAGTAATGTGGGCAAGATACATAGATACTGAAAATACAAAAAAAGTCGTGATTTTTTATTAATTGTTTTTCCAATAGAGGTGGAGGCTATTTTTTTTGACATGAAAAGATTTATACCTCTGGTTAAATACCCATTAGATGTTCGAGCCGGTTTCGAATGGCATTGTTTATTGAAGTCTCAATGAGGAAATCATCTCTTCTTTAAACTAAAAGTTATGTTTCGATACTGAGAATGTTAGGAGTAACTCCTTGATTTAATAATTATGCGCCTCAGTTCAGGGTTTGTGTTTTTTTGAATAAGGCATTCACATGGGAATACCTGATGCTATTTTATATGGCCATATCAAGGGCAAAGTGTAATAAATCCAAGCCTAACATCAGCCTGTTAATATCAAAGTCAGCGATAGGAATATCTAACCACCACATGATCAGGTCAGACCCAATAATCAGGATGTGCCCACCAATACCGACTTTCTCAATTTCATCACTGCTGTCATTGGCTTCGTCTTTGTTGTCGTCATCCTGTTTACTTTGGCCATCAGGATAAAAGTAAGAGGAGACGTAAGGAATGGGTAGAGCGTTTGGTTTGCATTACGAGAAAGTCCAACGTTATAAAGTGCTGAATAAGCCAGATACCCAAGTGAGTCGATAGGGTGAAGACTGACCAGACTGGTTACAGCCAAAGGTAAATTTCGAATAATATTAACTGCGTGGAGGCCACTGTTTAGCCACATTAAATAGTATTTGGAAGTCAGTAGAATAGATTTAAAACCACTGTTGGTTTGTAATGTAACCTCAACTTCAATATCACTGTCTTTCCGTAGAGTTTCCAGAGTGCAGCCTGTTTTCTGCAGATTTTTTCGTTCCTCTTGTGTTTCGTTACCGGTCACAATGCAGTTGGTTTCTGTGCCATCACTATTTAACCTCGTGTAACGAGCTGAGATCGGTGTTTCGGGCTTCGAAGCATCATCAGGGAATGCAGCCGCCGAAAGGAGCAGCTGCAATAAAATCAGGGAGGTGGTAATAACTATTTTTTTTGAGATATATTTCATGAATTGATCTACCCATTTGAGGATAGCGTTCCAAATCTCTGAAGTGATGTTTCAGGATAGCTGCTATCGTTTGACAAAGATCTGACCTCACAGGTCAGGAAATATCTGAAGATAGCAGCCGGTTGGCTGTTCATTTTTTAACAGGGCTAAAAAAATAGCCTGCTTCGGAGCTTAAGATTAGAATTTATAGTCAAAATATTACTGATAAAGCAGTGACATTTTGCCGCAGAGGATCGCTATAATCCGTGAACATCTCTCTGCATAGCATCCAGGATCAGAATCCTGATAGACTTGCAGCGGCAATATTTATCAGTAATAACGACGAAAATAATTCAGGACTTTGCTGTTACCCCATGTCATTTGTTGAATTGAAAGCTGCTGTATCCCTTACCATGGTCTTTGTCTTTCGGATGCTTGGGCTTTTCATGGTTTTGCCTGTTCTGGCGCTCTTTGCTGAAGACCTGCAAGGGGCTTCGGCCAGCCTGATTGGTGTGGCCATTGGCGCCTATGGGTTCAGTCAGGCGCTGTTACAAATTCCTTTTGGCTGGCTATCAGATCGCTGGGGAAGGAAACCGGTTATTTTGCTGGGGCTGTTTATTTTTTTACTGGGAAGCCTTCTGGCAGCGGAAGCTACGACCATTGAAGGCATCATTGCCGGACGAATTTTGCAGGGGTGTGGAGCGATTGCCGGAGCAGTGACAGCGTTGATGTCAGACCTGACCCGTGATCAGCATCGAACCAAGGCCATGGCAATGATTGGTATGGGCATTGGTGTTGCCTTTGCCATCGCCATGGTATTGGGGCCGGTGGTGAGTAATGTATGGGGACTGTCCGGGCTGTTTATCTCAAATGCCCTGATGGCTGTGGCTGCGATGCTGGTTATTATTTTCCTGGTGCCAACACCCGTCATTAAACGTCGGGATCTTAACTGTTCTGTTGATAGGCTGGGCATTCGGCAGGTTTTCGCTAACATAGAGCTGCTGAGGCATATTATCGGAATTTTTGCCCTCCATTTTGTTTTGATGGCCCTGTTTATTTTTATTCCTGAGCTACTGAGCAAAGATTTTGAGCGCTCTGTACATGGCGGTATTTATCTGTCCGTAATGGGACTCTCATTTGTCATGATGGTTCCTCTCATTATATTCAGTGAACGACAGCGCCTGCTGAAACAGTGTTACTGTTTCAGTATTGCCATGCTATTTGTTGCCTTTGCCCTGTTCTATCAAGGGGTGCTCAGTTCAACAATGTTATTAGCTGGGTTACTTGTTTTTTTCTTTGGTTTTAACTTTCTGGAAGCGACCCTGCCCTCATTGGTGAGCAAGCTTGCTCCTGCGGGGACTCGTGGCACTGTCATGGGGGTGTATTCAACCTGCCAGTTTCTGGGAGCTGCCCTGGGAGGGAGTCTTGGGGGAATAGCCATGGAGTACGGTGGTGTTTTTGGAGCAATAGCACTTTGTACAATTCCCACTGCCCTGTGGTGCTGGTTGTCTGTTACTATGAAACAGCCACCTTATGTGAGTACCATGGTAATGGCTTTGAATCCTGAGCTTGGAGACATAAGCTCAATGGGGGAGCGGCTTGCCGGTATCGTTGGTGTTCAGGAAGTGACTGTGCTTTCCGCAGAGAAAACAGCTTATCTGAAAGTTGATAAACAAGCACTGGACTGGTCTGGACTAAGGAAATTTGGGCAGTGCTAGCCTGTTTTCCGGGAAAAAGGTTTATTAGAAACTGTTGATATATGTGGCCCAAAAAGTAAATTTGATCGCTTACCAAGAATAAAAACAGGGAACCTGACTATAGAGCAGTGGTTCTAATAGAGTGCTATTTATATGGAATTGCCTCTGTAAGGTGAGAAGTGGTGTTCCATGGTGTCTTCAATTGGCGTATTGTCCTTGGAGGCTATTTGAATTTGAATGAAAGTGGCGGAGAAGCTAAATGGCTCGAGGCGTTAATAAGGTAATACTGATTGGCAACCTGGGTAATGATCCAGACGTACGTTTTACCCCTAATGGCAGTGCCGTTGCAAACCTGAGCCTGGCAACCAGTGAGTCCTGGAAGGACCGCAATACCGGGCAGCAGCAGGAAAAAACAGAGTGGCATCGTGTTGTTGTGTTCGGCAAGCTGGCGGAAATCGCACAACAGTATCTTCGTAAAGGCTCAAAAGTTTATATCGAAGGCAAGCTCCAGACACGTAAGTGGCAGGGGCAGGATGGTCAGGATCGATACACGACTGAAATTGTTGTTGATGGTTTCAGTGGACAGCTGCAAATGCTGGATGGTCGGCAGGAAGGTGCTATGGGGGCCCCAATGGGTGGGGGTTACCAGCAGCAGCCTGCACAACAACAGCAGCAACAGCCGTCATATGCTCCACAGTCGCAGCCTCAACAGTATGGTGGTGCTCCTCAGCAGCAAGCTCCACAGTCTCAGCAGCAGGCAGCTCCTCAGCCGCAGGCTGCCGGTGGATTTGACGATTTTGATGATGATATCCCGTTCTGAGGTTTACGTTTTTAATTTTTGTTGATTAAAATCCATGAAGACCTTTATTTTAAAGGTCTTTTTTTTGATTTGTAAAAAATAATGTTGATAAAAATAATCCAATGGTCTATACATAAATAAAGTGTTGATAAAAGGATAAGAATAATGCCAATTTCTCAACTCGTGATGTCTGATGGGGAACGCTACCCCATTCTGCTGGATGAGGATGGAATTCCTGACTATTGGATTACTCTGTACGTAACTGAAGAGTTGCGGGTAAAGCACACACAAGCCTCAATAACTAATGCGCTCGGACATTTAATACATTTTCGGCTCTGGGAAAGAATGAATGGAAGAGATGTGGTTGATGAGTTCAGTAAGTTGGAATTTCTGACAGATCAGGATGCCCATTCACTGAGGGATCACTGTCTGATCGAAACGAAGGCATTAAAAAAGTGGCTATCGTCATCACCAATCGGCAATGTCACTAAATTCCCATCGGCATCAACAGCAGCCACAGCATCTTTCAAACTCGTTTCTAAAAACCATGCAAGCAATAGAATGGGGGAAATCGCTTCATACTTAGACTTTTTAGCGCACACTGTTTTGAGGGGTAGGGTTGATACTGAAGTATCTAATACCATTGAAAACATGCAGAAAAGACTGAAGTCGAATAGACCCAAAGGTAGTTCAGGCTTAGGATTGATGGCTGACCCGAACCTAAAAGCGCCCCCCCTTGAAGTCTTTAAAGATTTCATGAGTGTGGCGGCTGAAAACTCCCCTAGAAATCCATTTAAAAATGAAGATATCCGCTTCAGGAACTCACTGATGTTTGAAATTCTTTATGGTACAGGCATTAGGTCAGGTGAGTTGCTGGCACTCAGGATCAATGATATTGAATCTGGAGTTTATGGCGCAAAGCTATTAGTTGTCCGTCGCCATGATTCGGCGGCAGATAAACGGAAAAAACAGCCGGTGGCAAAAACACTTGAGAGAGTAATTGCTCTGGATTATGGCGTTTATGAAAGGTTGTATCGTTACATCATGGAGGTACGTTCCAAGGTTCCAAATGCAAGAAAGCATCCCTACATTTTTGTGACTCACAAGGCGGGTCAATATCAAGGTGATCCGGTATCCAATAGCACATTCTATAACCGGATTTTGCAGCCGGTAATTGACGTTGATCCAGAAAGGTTTGAAGGTATTACTCGGCATGGTTTTCGACATAACTTGAATTACATAATTTCTAAGGATATAGATGGAGACAATGAGCAGGCTCAGGGTGATCCATCGCAAATGTTCAGCGAAAAAGAAGAAATGGACTTAAGAAAGAATCTGTTTGGCTGGAGTTCTGATAATACTGCTGCAAATTATAATCGGCGCCACTCTGTGGAAAAGGCGAATAAATTTATTCGTGAACACATGGATCACCACATGGATAAAATGAAAAAAGGCAGGGACTAACATGAAATCACAAGCAGAAATTAGTAAAAAAAGAAAATTAAAGCAGGAAATTCATCAATCTAAATTCGGATATGACTTTGATCTTTATGGGGAAAGTTGGATTGTTGATGGCTCTAACACAATTAATTTTGATCGATTAAGGCCAGTCGATGAGCTGACAGAAATAGGCTTCAGAAAAACCCTGTGTCGTTACGCTGAGGAGTTATCGGCATATACAACAATGGGTATGATGGCGGCATTCAATCAATATCTTGATGCTACTGGTGAAAACTCAGTCAACATGAATGGGCTGATGAATTACCGGTCAACGCTTGATAAAGATAATGAACATAAATTGGGGCAGCTTAAAGCATTTTTACTTGCATGGCATGAATGGGGTTTTAAAGGGGTTGATAAGGATAGTGTCGATTTTCTGGAAGAGCTAACGCTTCGTGGCTTTGATAAAGGCAAAGCTGTTAGATATGCCTGCCCATATTCAGGGCCGCTAACGAATAATGAATTTGAGGCACTTTTACAATGGGCAACCAATGCATATGTAGAAGATAAGCTAAATATGAAGGAATACTCTTATTTTATGGCGTTAGCCATGACTGGTCGAAGATCCGTTCAGATACGTGCCTTACGGGGAGCTGATTTGATTGCTCGTGAAGACCGAAAAGGAATTGAACACTTTATAAACTGCCCAAGGGCAAAGCAATCAAGAGCGAGCTTTCGGTCTCAGGCCACACTGTTATCCATTAATGAAGATTTATATAAACTGTTTAAAATTCAATGGGAGGAATCCGTTGCTCATGTGGAGAAAGCAATCGGAGAGAGGCTCAGTGATGACTTGAAAAAGGATGTGCCAATATTTTTGGAAGAAAAAAGGGTTTCGAAACAGTGTTCTTTAAATTCTTACGTTGAGGAATACAGCACCAAACCTGATTTTTTCCATATGAGTTTAAAAAATGCAATGGAGTTGCTAAAGGGGGTTGCACAGAAAAATACTGCTCGGTCTGAGCGAACCGGTGATTTCATCAACTTTACCTCCAGAAGATTGCGTTACACACTCGGAACCAATCTTTCAAGGCGAGGTTCTTTAAATTCTTACGATTGGTGGTGTGGCGTTAGCTGCGGCATTGGATCATACAGACACCCAGCATATCGGTGTCTATACCCAAAACACGGAAGAAGTTGCTGAACAAATCAATGAGATTATGGCTCCGATGCTTGCACCTCTTGCTCAGGCATTTGCAGGGAAGTTAATCGACTCAGAGAAAGATGCTGTACGGGCTAATGACCCTAACAGCAGGGTTAGAAATGGTAAGGCCAGTAGTGTAGGTAACTGCGGTACTTACTCGTTTTGTAAAGATGGTTATAGGGCATGCTATACATGTAGCCACTTTCAGCCATGGAGGGATGCCCCCCATGAAGAAGTCTTGCAAGAAGTTCTGGACGAAAGAAAGCGGCAAGAAGAAATGGGAGTTTCAAAATATGTAATTCAAGCCTCTGACAGGCTTCTTCTGGCGGTTCAGGATGTTATTCAGCGGTGCAAGGCAGCAAAAGAAGCAATTAAATCAAAATTGGAGGCTTCACAATGAGCGATATTATTTACTTCAAATCTAAATCTGAGCTAACTGCTGAGGAAAACTACAATGCTTTTATTGAGCACTGTCGGGACAGCTTAACCCTTTATAATGACCAAGGAGGATGGGATGCAAATACGTGGTATCATCAGCAGGGGAAGAAAAAAATATCGATTGCCTTTTCTCAGTATCGGGAAAAATCAAATACGGCAAATTTTGATCCATTAGTTGAGCCTTTTTTATCCTTTGCAAAGGCTTATATGCGATATACGCAAAGCATGAAGGCTGTCTCAAACGTTGCTGTGAAGTTGGTTGCGTTACGTTGCTTTCATGATGCATTGATTGAGGTTCATCAGAGTGCTGATGTAATGAAAGCGGATGGTCTGGTGATCAGAAAGGTAGATGAGTTGTTAAGAGTCAGAGTTGAAAATCTGGATCGGCTTAACAAAGTGGGCTACGAAGTTGAAATACTTTTCGACTTTATCAGGAAAGATAAGATGTTTTTACCCACTCTGCCTAGTTGGAAAAATCCATTCAAAAAGGTGAAGGCAAAAGCTGATCGAACTGATAAAGAATCGAGGGCTTGGCAGGAAAAGCGCTGTCCTTCTATGCATCAGATGTTGGCTATTGCTGATGCATTCAGTAAAGCGGAAACAAAAGAGGATAAATACTGGACAAGTATCCTTGTTTTTTTGATGTTTGCCCCCGGCAGAGCTGGTGAACTATCAGATTTAACAGTGGATTGCCTTCATAGGGCTGAAAATGGTGCTTTAGCTGTCAGATGGTACGCTGAGAAGGGGTTTGGGGTCACTGTTAAGTGGGTTCCAAAGGATCTGGAAACCACAGTCATTCAAGCTCATGAACGTTTAGTGGAAATTGGTCAGCCAGCTAGGGATGCAGCAAGGTTTGCCTGCGATAATCCTGACACTTTTTTTCGTCATGACCGCTGTGTAACATCCAAAAATTTTCCTGAAGACAAACCATTAGATGCATACCAGTTTGCGTATGCCATGGATTTTACACAAGACACAATTGACCGTATGACGGGCAAGACAAGTAATTATCATTTGATTACTGCTTGGAATGTTCTAGGCGCACATCAAGTTAAATGGATTATAGAGCTTCGAGAGGTTGGGAACCCATGCTATAGGGATTTAGCGAACTACGTTGCAAAAAAATATAAAGATAATCACTGGCCTAACCTGCCTTCTATCGATAGACCCATTTGGGAATCTCTAACTCTCATAAGGGATAATGAGTTTCATAAAAAAATCGAAGTTAAACGGTTCTCATGGGTATTACCAGACGTTAATCAGTTGAATGACCAGCTATCTCCACGCAGTGGGCTTAAAAACCCTATTGAAACTTTATTTCAACGCATGGGATATGCCGACGAAGATGGTTCTCCTATTAGCCTGTCATCCCATCAATTACGAGTATGGATCTCTACCAATGCAGAACGAGGGGGGTATGGATGCGTGGCAATTGGCGCAATGGGCTGGAAGAGCAAAAATCAGTGATAACCGACATTATGATTTAAGAACGGATGATGAGAGGGAGCAAGCTCAGAGGCGTATTTTAATGCGTAGAAAACGGCCTACGGCTTTGGAAGCGATCAAAGAAAAATTACCGGTCAGTTATGAGGATCTGGGGATTCACCGGATTGGCATTGCAGACGTTACGGAATGGGGAATGTGTGTTCATGATTATGCACGGTCGCCCTGTACCAAGGCAGGAGGCAGTGACTGTATGACCTGCAAAGAGCATGTCTGTATAAAGGGAATGCCCAAGACCCTTGAACGTATAAAACGGCTAGAATCGCAGTTGGCTGAACAGTGTGAAAAGGCTCAGGCTGCTGCGACTGATGGCACATACGGTGCGGATCGTTGGGTTACTCATCTTGGCTGGAAGTTGGGGCATGTTAGAACCCAGAGAATCATTCTTGAATCGGAGGATACACCTGAAGGTGCGGTTTTGTGGATTCCACCAGATCATGACCCAAGTCCCGTTAGTAGAGCGTTATCGCAGAAAGGATATAACACCGATGTCAGTCGTCAGGAACTCGTTGAAGAGTCCACCATAAAATCGATGTTGGAAAACGACGATGCCTAAGAAAATTATTACCGAGAAAACCCTCCCTCTGGCGTTCCATGAGCTGGACAAATGGGAGGGGAAATTAACATGGGATAGCTTTGCCAGTTGTCTGGCTAAAGTGCTTAATGAGGAAAAAATCAGCAGGCATACATTGTTGTCGTATCCTGCCCTAGTCGAAGCTTTCAATGATCGAAAGAAAGCTCTGAAAGAGAAGAAGGAAGAAAGGGGCGAACCTGATGTTACGCTTGAGATGGCTCTTAAGGAAATAGCTACGTTAAAAGCAAAGGTAGAAAGGCTTGAAAAGCAAAATAGTACATTGTTAGAGCAGTTTGTTCGTTGGCAACATAATCTTTATGCAATGCCCGGTGTTGATATGAGAAGACTCAACTTGGATAAGCCTTTGACAGGAGTAAATAGGCGTGGCTAGAGGCAAAAACGGACAACAAATAGCCCAAGAAAACATTGCCAAGGTGGAGGCATGGATTGCTCAGCGTGATGCTGCCAGAGATTGGGGTGAGTACGAATACAGCGGTAAAATAAATCGCAGAGTTCTTGCTGGGGAACTGGATTTTGCTAAATCGGTTTGTACTCAAAATAAGCATGTCCGTAGCCTTCTAAATGAGGCTGAGCAGCGCTGGTATGCCCGTAGAGAAGAGTCAAAAGCCTCCCATGAGGCAGCTCGTGAGCGAGCTGAAAAGCATTCGGCTACGGTGGCTTCAAATAATAATTCTATGTCGCTACGTATTGCAGAGCTTGAAGCTGAGAATCGCCAGTTACGAAAGGAATTAAAAGGTTACAGGGAGCAGCAGGCCATGGTTGAAGCAGGGATGGCAGGATTCAAGCTATGAGCCAGATCACACACCTCCGGCAGATAGTTCAGGTTCGGAAAAAGCGAGCATGTGGTTTTGCTACTGTAGACCTTATCAAACCTGATGGTTCCCTTCGTAAGCGTGAAAAGCCTGTTGTTGTTCATTTCCCTGAATATGCCCAAAATGCTGCAACCGTTGGGTCATTATGGGAAGTCAGTGGCAAGGAACGAGAAAATGTTTTTACCGTCAATGATTTCATCATTTCTGAATATACGATTGATGCCACAGAAATCCGTTTTTTAAAGCCTTCAGGTAAAGTTCTGTCCCGTTGGATTAGCAGCAATATCAGAGGTATTGGCAGTGTTATAGCGAACCGGCTTGTCCGCCTCCCGAACTTGGCAGGGTTGATAGAAAAACGAGAAAGGTCATCTTTATTGGCTGTATCTGGCATGTCGGAAGCTCGGCTGGATCGGCTTCTGGATGAGTGGCCTGATAAAAGTATGTACGACACCATTACATGGCTTGAGGAACAGCAGCTACCTCTGGGACTGGGGGAAAAACTGTCTGCTTTATTTGGCGCTGAAGCCATCGATAAAATTAAGGAGCATCCCTTTCTACTCATGGCGATGGGAGCTTCCTTTGAAAAGACGATGGAAATAGCCAAAGGGCTTGGTTTGACCATGGCTGATAATAGCGTGATGGCTGGCGTTGCTCAGCATGTGGCTGTTCGATATACCCATAAAACTGGCTCTACAGTGATTGATCCTCAAAGCCTGATAACTGATTGTACTCAGGTCATGCAATCACCTGCGCCGTCGAATGTGGGTGATATTGCAGTAGAGCATGGACTACTGGTAAAGGTTGATTCTGGCTATCAAGTATACGGCTCTGCATTGATGGAAGCGGCAGTTGCCCTGTTTTTAACAAAGGCACATAACCGCCCAGCGGGAACCGGTTCTCTGGCAGCAGGCTGGGAATCGGGTTTAACTGAAAAGAAAGTCATTGATGCTCTGGAAACCTATGAGCAAACACTGCCATTTCAGCTAACAGGGGATCAGCGCAAAGCCGTGGCAGGTTCTGTCTTATCGCCAGTCTGCGGTATTTCCGGTGGCGCTGGTACTGGAAAAACCACCATTCTGAAAGCGATTCTTGGTGTGTATCAGGCGTTGGCAGGCGGTATGGCGTTTTATCAGGTGGCTCTGTCTGGAAGGGCTGCACAGCGCATGGCAGAAAGCACCGGATTACCGGCTCAAACCATCGCCAAATTGATTGTTGATCATATCGGTGAAGGCAAGGCTCGACTGCCTGATCATCTGCTTCTGATAATTGATGAAGCCTCTATGGTGGATCTGCTCTCCATGTATAAGCTCATTGGGCTGCTGCCAGAGGCAACCAGAGTTATTTTTGTAGGTGACACGGCACAGTTACTGCCTGTAGGTGCTGGGTTAGTGTTTCATGCACTGCAAGACACCTTTATCCCATTCTTTAATTTGACGCAGGTAAAACGGCAGGGGGAGGAGAGTGGTATTCACCGTTTTGCCACTGCTATTCGCAACGGACAGGTTGAAATACCCCCACAGACGGAAATTTCCCTTGCTAAAAGTGCCGATTGTTCCATTGAAGGGGATATGTCCCTTAATCGCTTAGAATCGCTCTGGAAAGAAGCAGGAGGCATTGGGAACGCCATTGTCTTATGCCCGGTTCGCAAAGGTGAGATGGGAGTGGATGGCATTAACCGGCATCTACAGCAAAGTAATGGGCTTCAAAGGCCAAAAATCTATTATCAGGATGATCAGAGAGGCTGGATACCTTGGGTTACTTCAGCAGGGACAGAGTTGCTTCTGGGCGATCCTATTCTGGTAACGTCCAATAATTATGACGAGGCTGCGGATATTCGTAATGGGGATTTAGGCGTGATTACTGCTGTTTATGACTCTCCAAGCGAGGAAGATGGTTCTGTAGCGATGGCTGAGGTTAATGGGATCTGTATTGCCATTACAATTGACCTGCTGGATAAAATGCAGTTGGGGTATGCAATTACGATCCACAAGTCTCAGGGATCACAGTGGCCTAGCTGTTTTGTGGTATTGCCACCTGAGGCGGGGCATATGATGGATCTGACATTGTTATATACCGCAGCTACTAGATCTGAAAAACAGGTAGTGGTGATGGGGGATAAAATGACGATAGAAAAGGCTGTTAACCGAGGCTCTGAAGCTGTTGAGAGACTTACCTGTTTAAAAAAAAGGATGGTGTTTTAAGAAGTCATAAACATGGTAAATTATTCCTGCGATAATTCATTATTAAATCAATGAGTTAACGATAGCTGTATTATGTTATTTTAGATAACGCCCTTGTTATAGAAAAAACGAAGAAAGTATGAAATCTTTAGGGTTGTTTTTCAGTTTCTAAAAAAAACATGGGAGTAGGAAGCATGGATGCTTTTGTTAGAGGAGATATAAATAATTTTATTTCAAATTTTAAAATTGGAAATAACAGTCATTCAAACTGCAAACCTTATGATTGCAGCGAGTTATTCGGTATGAGCAATCCTTTGCTCGCTACGATTCCATTATGTAAGCGAAGTATTGAAGTTGCTAAGAATCACTTTGTAGAAAGGAAGATGCCTTTTTCAGGTGATATACTCATGTATCCTACAGGTCTGTATTCCATAATAGATAGCAATTGTCCAACCACAGTTCAGTTTTATGATGATAATGGACTTCGAGTAAAAACACGTGGAAATTCTAATCCGAACCAGCAGCTTAATAAGAGGGTAGGTCAGCATCTGCATAATGATACACCTTCTAAACTAGAAGACTGTCGCCCCTTTGACTGTGAATGGCTTACGGCTAGTGAGGTCGAAAATTGTGGCTCTTTGAAGGATGCTACAAAGAGTTCAGGGAATGTATTTGGCGGAAATGGTCTTCTTTTAGTTGAAGCCTGTCTATCACAAAAATACCCTGAATTTAAATTTAGTGATGTTGAGCATGATACGGATTTTAAAGCTTTCTTTAATGGGATCGAAACCTTTCGGATGAATGAAAAGTCGCCATGTTTTCAGTTTCCATCTGATGGGGTGGGTGTTACTTATTATTATGATAATAAACAAGAATCTTATATTAAGTCTTATCTCCTCGACGAGAATGGTGCAAATGGATCGTTTGTAGAGAAGCACCCGTTCCCACACGTTTTTACCCCCGGTGACATAGATTCTATTGGTAAGGTGTTAGTCGGCAAACAGTGCGATGGAGCATATTATTTTGCGATAATTGAGCTGGAGTATGGTCAGGCTTTATTTTTGCCTGAAAACACTGTACATAGTGATAGCTCTACAATTGGGAACCTTTTTGTGGCTTTCACAGTTGGAACTGAAGCCGATACTGTTCTTGTCAAAGAAAAGAACTCGCTTTCAGTTATGAATCTGTATGCTTGAGATAGGTACAGCAACAAATACCCACTGATAACTTGGTTGCAGCGTCAGGTATATTTCTAATGCTGTAAAAATGATATTTCAATGTGTTTTTTCTGGGGTAAATGTTGATTATAAATCAATAAAAGTCTGATAATTGCGTTTTTCATACAATTTTAAGTTGTTTTGTTGGTTAAAATTTGTATGTAAGGTTGTAGGTTGCTGATATTATGATAAATAATGATTCACTCACTCACCCAGTCATGAAATCATGTGAATATAACCGTTCTGATTTAAGAACAGTTCTTCGTGAGCGTCGCCGAGCGTTGGGTGCTGACCAGCAGGTCAGCGCTGGCGAAGGTCTTTGTGAAATTCTCAGAGTTCGACCTGAATTGCTGGATGGCCAGCATATTGCGATCTATATAGCCAACGATGGCGAGATAAACCCTGACGTTCTCCGGGATTATCTTTGGGCGGTTGGCAAGCAGTGTTACTTGCCGGTTGTTGATCAAGGAGGCAGTAAAGATCTTTTGTTTATCGAGTATCTTCCGGATACTCCTTTGGCTCTGAACCGGTTTGGTATTCCTGAGCCATCTCAGCATGGCGCAAGACAGATTCCGCCTGAAAAGCTCGACATCGTGTTTGTGCCTTTAACCGGTTTTGATGAAGCCGGTAGGAGACTGGGTATGGGAGGAGGCTTTTATGACAGAACGTTTGTCTTCACCCGAACTACAGAAAAACCAAGGCTTATTGGTATTGCTCATGAGTGCCAGAAAGTGGACTCGATTCCAGTAGAACATTGGGATATTCCCATGACTGCTATTGCAACGGACTGTCAGTTTTACTCAATTGCGCTGTCGAACTAAACAGAAAGTCTACGTTGAGTCTTCTCGTCATTACTAATACCCATAAGGCATAAAGGCTATGCCTCGTCACTTCACCTTTATGCCCTTTAGGGTATAGCCATTCTGTCCAGCTAGCCATGCTTATAACAGGTCCGGAAAATTTAATTGGTATAAGTTTCAGACTCAGCCTCTCTTCATTCTGTTCCAGAAGTATTGCTATAGCTTCTCTGAATAAAAAATCACTCGAGTATTTATCAGAAAGGTGTTGGCTGCCTAAGTGACAGCCTTACGTCATTTTGATTTGAGCCTCATTGATCGGCGTTTTTACTGGTCAATATACAGGTCTGTAAAAAAGTCCGTTGTGCCAGGAACAACTGCGTAATGATCGAATTCTGTTATGCCTTTTTCCCGTAAAAGATCCTCATCAATGCAGTGGTTGCCCGTGAATTCGGTTCCACTTGTTAAAATGGAATAAGCTGCATCGGCCATGATAGCTGGCTTCCTTGAAACGTTGAACAATTCCTTTCCACCGGCCTCGAACTCAACGGCAACCGTTGCAATACTGGTTCTTGGCCAAAGAGAGTTAACGGCGACTTTTTTCAAACGAAACTCTTCAGCGGGCCCTAAGGTCAACATCGACATACCGTACTTGGTGATTGTGTATGGGGTATACTCTCTGAACCATTTAGTACTCAGGTTGATAGGAGGGGAAAGGTTAAGAATATGGGCTGTGTCAGATTTTTCCAGATAAGGCAGGGCAAACTGGCTACATAAGAGCACTGCCCGGGTATTGATTTGATGCATCAAATCAAATCGTTCGATTGGTGTATTTTCTGCAGGCGTCAGTCGGATTGCTCCTGCGTTATTTAACCCATCAATTCCACCAAAATCCGAGACGGTCATTTCAATCATTTTTTCGACAGACTTCTCGTCTCTTACATCTACCTGAACAGGCAGTGCCTTTCCGCCTGCCGAAATGATTTCATCTGCAACTGAGTGGATAGTACCAGGAAGCTTTGGGTGGGGCTTGATCGTTTTCGCAGCTACAACAACTTGGCACCATCCATTGCACAGCGAATGGCGATTTCTCTACCAATACCACGGCTTGCGCCAGTGATAATGATGGTTTTTCCTTTAAGGCTGGACATCTTGAACTTCCTTATTGTTATTGTGTGTACTGATTGTTTGATAGAAAACCAGAAGCAGAATCGGACTTATTACTTACACGAGAGATAAATCAGGTAGTGAGAGACATTTTTCATAATTTGTGAGTTTGTTATATTTCTGAGATTAAGGTTCTGGAATTGTCTAATACTACTTGAAATTGGATAGAGTTTGTATGTGAATGATTAATTTCCTGTAGTGTACTGCAAAAGAAAACCACCCTGTCTAGCTAAAAGAGGGTGGTCTTGTTTCGTATTTTTTGAGATCAACCAGTCATGATCTTGGTTGACGGATCAGTAGTTTTCACATGCTTCTCCTGGAATACGCATCAGAGCAGGCTTTCCGTATGCAGAGGTAAGCGCTGTTAGTGTTGATACTTTAGAGTCAGTACCAGAGTTAGTCAGGCAAAAGGATACATCATCACCTTTGATCACAGAGGCATGTGCTTTACCATAGCTATATAAGGTACATGAGCTTTTCTGAAAATTGATAGTCGAGGTTTGTCGGCCATCGGAAACGGTTACATAGAAGTCAATTGGATTCTCAGTGATATAGGCGCTTCCTGCTGTTGTCCATCCAGTCATCTGCTTGACTAATAGAAGGTTAGTAATACCTCTGTTTTTAGGGACATAGAGGTTGTCGCCAATGTGTTCAAACTGTGAATCATTCTGTATCGATCCCTGATTAACCAAGACGCTGTCTATGTAGTAGCCATCCTCAGTTGTCAGTGTCATCATACCGCAGACATAATCATTGGCTACAGGAAGAAGCCTTAAGGCCTGACTTAAGAAAACGCTGTGTGCAGCACGATTAAGAATGCGGTTCGATACACCGACCGCATCAGCGGGGTTAACCTGCTGGGAGGAAGAAATTTGGTAAACAGAGTCGGGAATATATCCCAGCACTTTTGCAAAGTAACTATCTGGGCTATGGTCTCCAGAACCTAAGAGTATTGTGAGGTGAGCAAGACCTTCAAGTAAAGAGAAAGTGCCACTGCCAATGGTTGACAAAGCACTCCCACTAGAACGTCCATGCTCGATCCCGGCGCTTGCATCAGGAGTCGTTCCCCAGGATGCCGATGTGATCGATAACAATAAGACGATGGATAAACACTTTCCTCTAAACATGCTAACCCCTTATCCGGATGGCTGTTTTAATTAAGTAAATACGGTTCCATCTTAAATAAAGATCAGAACCGAACGGTTGGACAGTAAGCAGTCCTTATTATTCCGAGCTTTAAATATATTTTTTTGAAATATTTCATTACTGCTTATTAGTTTTTAAACCCGATAATGGAACTTGTTTACTGTATAAAATGATACTAAAAGGGATTCTAGAGTAATATTTTATTTCCGCAAAATGGTCTGGCTATATAAAAAAATAAATAAGTGTTTTTTTTTCATATGAAGAGATTTTCATAATCAATATATATAAGGCAGTTGTTGTTATATTTCTATGTGTGTTTATTTTGTTTCGCACTATGGTTTTTTAAATAGTGATTAATGAAATGTTTTCTCTGTTTTTGTAATGTTGCCATGTGATTATTTTTTGGGATTTTGCATGGTGTGCAGGTTTCATCGTTATTAAAGCGAAAAAAGGGCAACTTTCTTGTTTATGAAGCATGTATAATAGAGTTTGAAGGATACTCCCTTCATTTTAATAGAAGGGGTTCGGTTTCGTTAACCTGAATAGAATATACTGTCTAAGATTGCATGATACCTATTGAAGTTTGTGTACATAGTAAAGATGACTTTTACGTTTTCAGCTCGGTTTCCAAAGCATGGGAGGGAGGAGCTGATAGAATAGAGCTATGCTCCCATATGGAGCAGGATGGTTTAACGCCTTCTGTCAGACATATAGAGCTGGCGAGGGATGCATTTAAGGGTCGTTCCGGGCTGTTGGTTATGGTTCGCCCTATAGGCGGTGACTTCTTTTATACCCCGGATGAAATGGCCTTAATGGAACAGCAGATTAAAGATGCTGCAAAGGCGGGAGCGGATGGCGTTGTCATTGGTGTTTTGGATGAGAAGACATCGGCTGTTCACCGGACGTATAGTGAGCGGCTGATAGGAAAGGCCCGGGAGTATGATCTGACAGTTACATTCCACAGGGCTTTTGATGCAACGCCAGATTGGCAATACGCGCTTGAAACGCTGATTGATCTTGGCGTTGATCGGGTATTAACCAGCGGTATTGCCTGGGGGAGTGATGGAACAGCGCAAGATGGAATTAAACAGTTGGTAAATATCGGCGCATTTGTCTCGGGTGGGCTTGAAGTTGTGGTGGGGGGGGGCGTGTCTCTGGAAAATGCGTCAGGGATTATTGACGGGCTGAAGACTGAGTTAACACGTTTTTCCCTGCATACATTCAGTGCGGTGCTTGAAAACGGTAACGTCAGTTCTGCAAAGGTTCAGCAACTGAAGTCTTTGGTAGCTCCAAACTAACGTGCTGCTCTGTTCATGATCACTAACCTTCGTTATCTTAGGAGAAAAGGCATACGAGTACTGATGCTCAAAGCAGGAGCTAAGGTGAGTCTCGGAGCTGGCCGATTCTTTATGACAGGGAATGTCAAAGGACAATACAGGGACGTCTGTGATGAAACGGTTGCCGATCATCTTTTTGATGATGTTTTTTCTTATTCCAGAGGGAAGCTCTGCAGATCATACCTCTGAAGAGCATGTCTTATCTTCAGATGAAGAGGGCCCGCGTGGCGAAGCTCCATGTGTTAATGGAGAGTGCTCAGGCAGTACAGGTAATTCGGTTGCAGTAGACGATCGGGGTTGGTGGCTGACTGGAACATTAGTTGGACAGCAAGGTTTCAGAGAGTGGGTTGATGGGATTCTCTGGAGTTCAGGAGAGCTGGAGGTGCATACAAGTACAAAAGAACAGCTTTCCAGCTACCCATCTTTTCAATATTCACTCTCGGTCGAAGAGCAAAATAGTGAACTCTGGCAGGGGGTGGCAGATATTCAAGACGCTCGGAGTCTTGTTTTTTCCTTCAGAAGTAAAGCTTTTTGGGGTAGCCCTTTCAGTACTGAAAGTAACTTCATTCTTACTGGTATTTCCGATAGCGATGAAAGCTTTTTTGATTCTCGATCTTTTGTGGAGTTCCCAAAAGGGGTTGAAGCAGGATGGGACTATCGCAATACCTGGTTTTTCCGTGAGAAAGTTTCCAAGGGACTGGTCACTCGGGTTCAGCGCATAAACAGAAGATTGTTAAGTAATCAGTGCATTATTGATATTCATTTAGGTGGCTCCCGTAATATTGCGCATTACCGGAATGAGTGGATACCTGAACAGAACGCTGATAGAGAAACAGATATTGAAGAGACTCGGAACTACCTGATTTCACGCAAGGAGTACAGCTCTGTTCCGGATGTGGGGCAGTTTACAACGTATCAGGAAAGTCTCTGCCGCTACGCAGAAGATGCTGCAGTCTCGAATCAGGAAGTGAGTATTCTCTATTCGGATTTTTGGGATTCAAGAGAAAGCCTGGTCGAGGCAGAACTCTATAAAATATGGGTTGAGACTTCAGAATAAGCGGATATCAATCACCTTATTCAATTAATGAAGTCTCAGGTTTGAGGCATTGTTAATAGCGAATGTCATATATGAGAATTTTACGGCTTAAAGGAGCAAAGTGGGTTTTTACCTTTTGTTGATGAAGTGGATGTTTGATATAGGCATCCATACTTTCCTGGTCAGAGAATGTCATAACCAGCCCCACGTCAAAACTGTCATCAACAATCTTTCGATCACTTGGAACACTGAGACCTGCCTGCAAGTCAAGCAGACCGGGAATTGAACGAAGGTCTTCAGAGTGTTTGATAAGCTCAGCGCGATCCTGCTGGTCACCGGTATTTTTTAACCAAACCAGGACAATATGTTTAATGCCGTTAGGTGGGGAGGTTTCTGCAGTTGATGCACAGCCCCCCAGTAATACCAGGCTAAAGAGTAACATTGAGTTGAATAAATGTTTCATGCTTCCCTCCAGGAATCAGCGTTGAACGACTTGAACATGGAACCAGCATGCCTTTAGGCTCTGTGGGTCCTGCGCCGTTCGCCTTGCTTGAGTGCTTATGTGATTAACTGGCCTCATGGCTGAATTGTGAACACCCCTGGTGGAGCATCAGACAAAAGGCAGTGTATTTATTCTGGTTTTAGTGAACTCAGCAGTAAAGCAACAGAAGCCCGGCGGTGGTTACCCTTGGCTTCTGCTTAAAGTCGCTATGCTCCAATTGACTTATAAAGCGCATCAAGCCCCATTTTCCCCGCCATTTTTTTAGTTTCCTGGCGGGATGATTCATCGAAGCCAGTGTACACCAGGTCTTCCTGTGGTAGTTCATCGAGAAAACGACTGGGCATCGTATCAATGATCTCGCCAAACTGCTTTCTCTGCCCGGCCAGTGTCATTGTCAGCGATTTCCGAGCCCGGGTGATGCCTACGTAGGTCAGTCGTCGTTCTTCTTCAATATTGTCTTCTTCGATACTGGTACGGTGAGGTAGCAGCTCTTCTTCCATACCCATCATGAAAACATGGGGATACTCAAGACCTTTGGAAGCATGGAGAGTCAGCAGCTGGACACGATCTGTATCTTCCTCTTCCTCGTTACGTTCCAGCATATCCCGCAAGATCAGTCTGGCAATAGCCTCTTCAACGGTTCTGTCTTCATCACCCCGCTCCAGCGTCTGTTGCAGGGCGTCTACCAGAAACCAGACGTTGGCCATGCGTTTCTCAGCCTGTGCCGGTGTTGAGGAGTGCTGCATCAACCAGTTTTCATAATCGGTATCAGCAATCATTTCACGAACGACCTGCATCGGGTCTTCACTGGTTTGCAACCGTCGTGATACACCATCCATCCACCCGGTAAAGCGACGTAGCTTTTCTGCATACTGAGGTGCAAGGTCTTCTTCCAGAGCTGCTTCTTCACAGGCCTTGTACATGCTGATGTTGTGTTTGTTGGCGTAGTTGCCCAGCTTTTCCAGTGTGGATGGGCCAATCTCCCGCTTTGGCGTATTGACAACCCGCAGAAATGCGTTGTCATCATCCTGGTTAATCAGCAGTCGTAGGTAAGCCATGATGTCCTTCACTTCGGCCCGGGCAAAGAACGAAGTACCACCATTGATATGGTAGGGGATGCCATGGTGCTGAAGTTTTAACTCCAACAGTCTCGATTGAAAATTACCCCGATAAAGCACCGCATAATCTTTATAGCTGTTCTCGTGTCTCAATTTGTGAGTCAGGATCTCCGTAGCAATCCGCTCGCACTCCATCTCGTCATTACGGCATTTGATGACACGAATCTCATCCCCAACCCCCATCTCACTCCAGAGTGTCTTTTCAAACACATGGGGGTTGTTGGCAATCAGAGTATTGGCCGCTTTCAGAATGCGGCTGGTGGAACGGTAATTTTGTTCCAGCTTAATAACCTTTAAGCTCGGATAATCTTCTTTCAGCTGTGCCAGGTTTTCAGGTTTTGCTCCACGCCAGGCATAGATAGATTGGTCATCATCACCCACAACGGTTAGTTTGCGACGGTCACCAACCAGCCGTTTAACCAGCTCATACTGAGCGCCGTTGGTATCCTGATACTCATCCACAAGCATATAGTGAACTTTGTCCTGCCAGCGCTGTTGAACTTCAGGGTAGTTTCTGAACAACTCAACCGGTTTCATGATCAGGTCATCAAAATCCACCGAATTGTAGGCTTTCAGCATGCGGTTATAATGCTCATAAACAATCGCTGCTGTCTGCTCCCAGGGCTGTCTTGCCATCTGTAACGCCTGGGCCGGGGTGATCAGATCATTTTTCCAGTTGGAGATACAGTGTTGAATTTGATCAACACCATTGTCATCTGCAGAGGCATCCCGTTGCATCAAATCGGTAATCAGTGATCGGGCATCCTGCTGATCAAAAATTGAAAATCCGGGTTTGTAGCCCAGAATCTTTGACTCACGGCGGATAATATTCAGGCCCAGGTTGTGGAACGTAGAAACAGTCAGTCCTGAAGAGGCTTTGCCTTTTACCAGTTTGCTAACCCGCTCTTTCATTTCCCGGGCGGCTTTATTGGTAAAGGTAACGGCCACAATATTCTTGGCACTGATGCCACACTGTTGAATCAGGTAGGCAATTTTGGTGGTGATAACACTGGTTTTACCACTGCCTGCCCCTGCCAGTACCAGCAGGGGAGTATCAATATATTTTACGGCCTCAGCCTGTCGATCATTGAGTCTTTGCACGCGTTCAGTTTCAGGCAAGTTGGTGTGAAGAGACTCAGTATACCAAGGTTAGGGGATTGGACGATATGCTGGGCAACCAGGCAGCGGTGTAGAGACTTTTACTTAAGCCAGTTTTTAAAGGCCTGCTGTTCCGCCTCGACATACTTAACGCTGTGGAGCAGGAAGCAGGTTAATCTCTACACGACGGTTCTTTGCACGGCCATCGGTTGTTTTATTACTGGCAATAGGATCCATTGAACCACGCCCATAGGCACTGATGCGATCCCCCATAACACCCTGAAAGGCAATATAGTTGGCAACGCTATCAGCCCGTGCGAGAGACAGTGGAACATTGATTTTGTCCCCACCGGTACTGTCGGTGTAACCAACCACCTGAATCAGGTTACGGTCGTACTCTTTAAACACTGTCGCAACAGAGCCAAGTACTGGATAAAAAGCAGACTTGATATCTGACTTGCTGGAATCGAAAGTGATGTTGGAAGGCATAATCAATTTCAGCTCATCGCCCTGACGATAGACCTGAACACCTGTGCCCTCAAGCTCGGCTCTCAATACGGTTTCCTGCCGATCCAGGTAATGGCCATAACCAGCGCCGGCAGCACCGCCAATAATGGCGCCTTTCAGAGCACCATCACCACCATCAGCAATAGCACCAATGGCCGCACCGGCCAGAACACCACCTAAACCATATTTGGTGGATTTACTGGCTTGCTGTTCACCAGTGTATGGGTTGGTGGTCTGACAACCAGCCAACAAGGCACCCGTCAACAGGGTTGCGACGGCAAATAACTTTTTCAATTGCATAATGATCTTCCTTAGCAAATCAGCTTAGAACTTTCTATCAGCTCAAGGCTGCTTAGCCGCGAATAATACTATTTTCCCGGATTTCTTCACCAATTGTTGTATCAGGCCCATGACCGGTAACCACAACGGCTTCTTCGTCCAGAGTATAGAGCCTTTCTTTGATCGAACGTTCAATGGCTTTGTAATCGCCCCCCCACAGGTCTGTTCGCCCAATGGATCGACGGAACAGGGTATCTCCGGCAATCAGAAGCTTGGGCTGTTCAAACCAGAAGCACATGGAGCCGGGAGTATGCCCCGGGGTATGCATCGCCACACCTTCACAGCAAGGCAACGCTTCATCATCTTTCAACCAGTAATCAGGATCCGGTACCGGACGATAGGGAACACCGAACATACGGCACTGCATTTCAAGGTTATCCCAGAGGAACTTATCGCCCTCATGGAGATAAATTGGGGCTCCAGTCTGCTTTTTGATATCGCCACTGGCAAGGAAATGATCCAGGTGTGCATGGGTATGGATAAGCGCTACAACCTGTAAATCAAGTTCCCTCAGCTTTGCCATAATAAGCTCTGGGTCACCGCCTGGATCCACGACAAATGCCTTGCGGGTAACAGGATCACCTATAATTGTGCAGTTGCACTGCAGGGGCCCAACAGGGAAAGTCTGCCGAATAAAGGCTGTTTGGTTTGTCATTTGACCTTCGCAGTAGTTTTACATGTCCGGCGAAGATTCTAATATTATTTTCTGGCTGGGTCTTTCCCTTTTACTGACCAATAAAAACAACAACAGAGTTCTTACAGGCCTGCGATTACTTGGATTCGGATACTGCTTTCGAGCTATGACTATTCATAACCGTTTGAAGTTGGGCGTAAGGAATAATCCGGTAACCTGCAGTTTCAAGCCTCTCATCACCAAGACCGAGAAATTCCTGAGCCAAAAGTAGCGGACCACCATGACTGACAACCAGAACATATTGTTGACTGAGGTCGCAGTTTTTATCGTTAACTATAGATTGAATGAGTGACGCCATTCTTTTGCCAATTTCGGAGCGGGATTCTCCGCCAAAGCGCTCAGGATGCTCAGGAAACCAGAAGTCAGGATCTCTATATTGCCCATAATTCTGGCCATCTCGCTCCCCAGCATTAGCTTCAATTGCCCTGGGATCGATCTCTCTCTGGAAACGCGCTACCTGCAATTTACCCATAACAATATCAGCGGTATCAACCGTTCTGGGTAGTGGTGAGACAATCACTTTACAGATATTGTCACCATTAACGCCATTCTCGATTAACCGGTCTGATGTTTCCCGTACCTGTTCCCGACCAAGCTCTGTGAGCTTAACCGCTTTATATCCCGGATTTTCCGGATTACTGCTATAAATCTTTTCAATGTTGTGCTCCCCCTCACCATGGCGCAGGAGAACAATGCCTCCGTTAGCCTCTTTCTTTTCCGGTTCAACTGCTAACGCTTCCATACACTCTCCTGCACCGATTGTTATCGTTGTTAATAATGCGAAATAATAAAGTACTTTTTTGATAACAGAATTCATTTCTTCACACTAACTAAAACCATGGGTTTAGTAACCTGAATAAAAAAACCTCCCTGCCTCAGATAAGTCAGCCTCCCTTTCTGAAACCTCTCTCTGGGTGCCAGGGGCATTCTGGTGCTGGCCAGGTCATTAGGGTCAATAACCAAAAACTCTTTCTGACCGGGATAAGGAAAGTTCCATTCCTGAACATACTCGTCGGCATCTTCTGTATCTTCCGTGGGAAAACCGTCAGAAATCAGGGACCATTGATAAGTCCATTCTTTTTTGGTCGGCTTGGGCCCTGGCTCAGATATAGACAGTGAAAAGCGGGTTCGTCTCAACACGTTACTACTCCTCGGTAATTCAGCAGACGTCACTTTATAGAATCATTAGTGTGCAGCCGCACAGGCCTTTGAGGTAGGTAGTGTAGTCAAAAAAAAACTGGTCAGAAGTACCAAAAAAGCACAATAAAGCTTCAAAACTATCAAGCAGGGCATCGAGCAGAGCATATTGCATCAATCGATATAACCAGAAGAGTAAATTAGCGCTTTCACGTTGGCTTTATCGAAATAAGTCTGGGCAATAATGAACCTATGCCAACCAATAGTGCCTAAGTAAATATCAAAACAAAATAATAGCCAGTAAAAACCATGTCTATTCTCATACTTCAATCCAATAGATAGATCTTATAATCCTATGTGCGCAAGTAGAAAAGACAAGGGAAAACAACCGGTTATAAATAGCACTATGATTCTGCTCATAGCCGGATTACTGGGTATTTTAACCGGGTGGCTTGACCTGAACGAACTGAATCAGGCCAGCCAGGTGGTTTCAGAACTATTTATTCGGATGCTGAAACTTCTCAGCCTCCCAATCATCTTCTTTGCCCTGGTTTCGACACTCTCTGGTATGGGCGAGGCCTCAGATGTAAAGCGTCTTGGCGGACAGGTCCTGAAATACACAGTAATCACCACGCTACTGGCCGCAACGGTTGCTTTGGCGCTGTATCTGCTTATCGCACCCGCCGGGAGTATTAACACGCTGACAGCCTCCCCCGAGCTTTCAGAGCCGTCAGCCGGTAAAGAGTCTTCTGTCAGCTATTGGTCATACCTGATCGGAGTTATTCCTTCCAGCTTTATCGAACCCTTTTATACCCATAATGTCATGGGTGTTTTATTGCTCGCCCTGCTCCTCAGCGCAGCCATCATCACACTGGAAAACAAACATAAGTCGGTACTCCACTCATTCTTCGACAGCATGTTCGCCGCCATCATGAAGATGACCGGGCTGATTCTCAAGCTGATGCCACTGGCCGTCTGGGCCTTCGTCAATTTGTTTATCCATGACCTGCAGAACCAAAAAATCCTTCAGGATCTTGCGCTTTATCTGTTATGTGTGCTGCTGGCCAATATTATTCAGGCAGGTCTTGTTCTTCCCATGTTCCTGAAGTTTAAAGGGCTTTCGCCCTGGCAAACCATGAAAGCCATGTGGCCTGCCCTGACGGTGGCATTCTTTGCCAAATCATCTGCAGCAGCTCTGCCTTATGCAGTGGAAAGCGCTGAGAAAACCCTGGGGGTTCAGAGCAAAGTAGCCCGCTTCAGCCTGCCCCTTTGCATCACTGTCAATATGAACGCCTGTGCTGCATTCATATTAATTACGGTACTGTTTGTTTCTCAAAGTAACGGGGTGACATTTTCCCCTCTGGAATTGTTCTCATGGATATTGATTGCCAGTATCGCAGCCATCGGTAACGCCGGTGTCCCCATGGGCTGCTACATGCTATCCAGTGCATTCCTCGCGGCAATGGGTATCCCTCTTCAACTGCTGGTTATTATCCTGCCGTTTTATGCATTGATTGATATGCTTGAGAGCGCCATTAATGTCTGGTCAGATTCCTGCGTCACAGCCATGGTTAATACTGATATGCAGCCAGATAGGATGTTAGAAGGGGATCGATCTGATAGTCACAACGAAAAGATTACCCAAGTGGACCATCATTAAGAGCGGCCCACTTGGCAGCGTTTAGTCAGAAGCTAGCCTTTAAGCTGATTTACCCAGTGCAATAATTCAGAGGTCGCATAAACGGCCTCTACCCCTTTATTCATATGGTTATCCCCTGAGCGTTTTTGAGCATCTTCAACACTGTCAACACCAATGACTTCATTAATCACAGGTTTGCCAAAACGCTCGGTGACATCCATGAAGCCTTCGAACACACCGTGCAGAACCATTTCATCATGACTGGTAATGCCCTTCAGCACGACACCAAACGCCAGAATTGCATCAAGCTCCGGGTCTGCCTCAAATAAAAGTCTTGCAGCAAAGGGGAGCTCCAGAGAACCGGGAACCTTATGGATAGAAATGTTTTGCGACTTAACATCCAGCGTCAGAAGTTCCTTTTGAGCCCGGTTGATCATGGCATCAACACAGTCACTGTGCCAGCTGCTGCCAATAATAGCCAGACGGGCATGGGGAATCTTATGAAACTGCTCAGGGGTTTTGGGAAGGCCTGCACCCATTAGAGATACTCCTTTAATTAATCATCAAATAATAGTTTTGAAGCTGAAGGGTAGTTGGCTGCCGGATTCCCGGCAAACCCAGATAAATTCTCAGGCTCTGTTAACCCGATGAAGCACCCGGCAGATGCTGCTACAAAGCGATTTCAGTTCCTCACTGGAAATCACATAGGGAGGCATCACATAAACCAACTTGCCAAAAGGCCGCACCCAAGCCCCTTCTTCAACAAACAGAGGTTGAATTTCCGACATTACAACGGGCTCTTTCAGTTCCACAACGCCAATACCACCCAGCACTCTGACATTGGCAACAGAAGGCATTTCAGAACAGGGCATCAAGCCATTCCACAGTGTTTTTTCAATCATGGTCAGCTGGGTTTGCCAGTCACCTCTGGACAAAATTTCCAGACTGGCATTACCTGCAGCACAGGCCAGCGGGTTGGCCATAAAGGTAGGACCGTGCATAAAGGGGCCATGTTCAGAAATGGTTCGGCTGATCTGTTCGGAGCACAGTGTCGCAGCCATGGTCATATAACCGCCGGTCAGCGCTTTTCCGACACACATAATATCGGGGACAATACCTGCGTGCTCGCAGGCGAAAAGCTTACCCGTACGGCCAAAGCCAGTCGCGATTTCATCATGTATCAGCAGGACCTCATACTCATCGCATAACTGTCGCAGGCGCACCAGATATTCCGGAGAGTAGAAATACATTCCCCCGGCACCCTGAACGACTGGCTCAATAATGATACCTGCCAGCTGGCTGCCCTGCCGATCCAGTAACTGCTGAATATCGGCGATGTGCTGTTCCTCAAAGGCTTCGCCAAAACGACACTCGGGGCGGGGTACGAAATAGTGCTGGGGCAAAATACCGGTAAACCAGTGATGCATTCCACCATCAGGGTCACAAACGGACATCCCACCGGTTGTATCACCGTAATAGCCACCCCGGACAGTAAGCATCTTGTTTTTTTCAGGGCGATCACGGGAAATCCAATACTGCATGGCCATTTTAATCGCCACTTCAACAGCCACAGAGCCAGAGTCGGAGAAGAAAACGGTCTGGATTGGCTCCGGCGTCATGGCCACCAGCTTTTTAGCCAGGTCAATAGCAGGTTTATGGGTCAGGCCACCAAACATGACGTGGGAAAAATCATCAATCTGCCGCTTTAACGCCGCATTCATTTCCGGGTGATTATAGCCATGGACCATACACCACCAGGAAGACATGCCATCAATAACACGACGCCCATCGTTAAGGTGCAAATAAACACCCTCGGCCCCAACCACCGGGAACATATCAACCCGATTAATGGTCGTACTGTATGGGTGCCAGATATGTCTGGCATCAAAGATCAGCTCTTCCGGGGTGATAAGCGGGCTCAAGCCTGACTCCTTTACACGTGATGTGTTTGGTCTCTCCGGGGGGAGAAGATAATCTTGGCGTCACCTGGGAGCAAGCAGAAACACGTATTTTTGATGTTTGTAATGCACAGATAATCTCCTTCAAAGTGGATAAATTGAATTGTTCGTCCCAAAATCAGATAACCTTCACCTTTCAGCTGTACTGTTTATTACCTTGCGAAGAGGAACGTAACAGAAACTGCTGATTCGATACGATGGAAGTAATATGCAGGCTTTGTTCGTCAACCAGCTTTCGACTCTGGATTTCAGCTTCCTCTGCCCTGAGCGGGGAATAGTGGGTGAAACCTGGCTTGTTGATGTCACTCTTTGGGGCGAGCTCGATGCACAGGGCATGGTGTTTGACTTCAGCCATGTAAAAAAACAGGTAAAAGCGTCACTGGACACCTTATCGGATCATCGCCTGCTGGTTCCCCTTCTGGCTGAAGAAACCACCATCACACACGAAAAGAAACAACTAACGGTTCGCTTTGAAACCGCTAAGGGAGCAATAACCTATTCTGCACCGGCACAGGCCATGCTTCTGGTCGATGCAGCAGCGATCACGCCAGAACTGCTCAGACCTTTTCTGGAAGAAGCCGTGATTAAGGCGCTTCCGGACAATGTCACGAAAGTCGATCTCCGGATATACCCCGAAGAGATTGGCGGGGCTTACTACCATTACAGTCATGGGTTAAAAAAACACGATGGCGACTGCCAGCGAATAGCCCATGGCCATCGTTCTCAAATTCGGGTATTTGTTGATGAACAGCGTGACCAGGTTCTGGAAGCCTTGTGGGCAAAGCAATGGCGAGATATTTATATCGCCACAAGGGAAGACCTGCAGGAAACGTTCACAGAAAAAAGTGTGGAGTATTATCGATTCAGTTACACCGCAAACCAGGGATACTTTGAAATCAGCCTGCCTGGCACTTACTGCTATCTGATCGATACGGACTCCACGGTTGAATTACTGGCCAGCCATATAGCCCAAAGCCTCTCAACACAAAAAACCGGAAAAATAATTCGTGTCGTCGCTTTTGAAGGCCTGAACAAGGGCGCCATTGCTACGCACTCAGAGCCTTCAGCGGGTTAAGAGCCTTCAGCGAGCGAATAGCCTTTAACATATAAAGAGCAGTAGAAGCATTCTTTGGTCTAATGCTTTTAGAGCGATTCCAGACCTTTTCATGGAAATAATACGCCACAGTATTCACAGCAGGCTCGACCATCGCCAGTGCACCGCCAATCATTACATCACCAGTCATCAGGTAACCCACTGAAAAAGCAACACAAAAGTGTACCGCTGCAAAAGAAACTGTCTTAGCCATATTATCCTCCGGTATTCATAATCGTTGTTGGCTTTATTATATGAGAATGATTATCAATTAATAAAATAGAATAATTGGCAGTCCATGATAGAAAAAAGCTATCAATAATCAGCTAGTCTTTAGGTAATGGCCGAAAAGGAGAACGTGCTATGTCGTCATCACTGACGGAACAGATCAATAATCGACCTGCCCAACCAGACCCTCTTCTAGACCCTGAGATTGGTGCTTCGGTTCAGGCATCTACAGAGGCCAAGGTTGAAACAAGCTTTGCCAATACCCTTGTTGAATTACCTAAAATGCTTGAGATGGATTTCAATAAGGTAGAAAACCTTTTGGCCAACCTGGCTGCCACCAACCCGTTTCGTCCGGATATGGCCCTGGGGAAACAGCCGGAAGTTGCAGCCATCGATGCCAGCAGTAGTGTTCAGTCCGCCCCTGTTGCTCCTGTTGGTGCGACTGTAGACGCCAGTCATGTCAGTAAGTTGAGGCAAGTGAACGCCGCGTTAGCAGAATATGATGTGAGGCTTCAGCAGGTATTTGATGAAATGGCGCTTTCGCGATCTGGTAGAAAACCAGACCCTCGTGGTATAGGGATAGAGTATGAACGTTTGATGACATTTGTCCGGCAGACGGAATACCATTTAACCCAAACCACCAAACTGATCCCGGAAACGCTCCCAGAGAATACAGGTCAGCCAATTGCTCAGTTAATGCCTGAATTCACCCAGAGTCTGGTTCGTTATGACAGCGAATTCCAGCAGATTTTCGGTGTTCTTCAACATGAACTCAAGCAGGCTGAGATCGCCAGAAAAAGCCTTCACTAATCACTTTATACCACTCCTTACCAGGAGTGGCCTTCGGACATCCACACGTCCCTTTCCATAACCCAATCTGCTCTTCTGCAGCATGGTCCTTTATTACGGCCTTTACGGACTTAAAGATTCCTGCTCCCGTCGGCTATATGGTGGTGAATGGGACGGTTTGACCGAAGCTGACCTGAATGAATTACTACCAGGAGATGTATCTGAAACGCGATGAGGACATAAACGCTGCATACCATTGTCTGCTCAACAACGACCTGTCCCAGAATATTCCTCCCTGCTTTATCGCCTCCAGTGAGTTTGATCCTCTTCTGGATGACAGTGAAGCCCTCTATAAAATACTCGATCATCACAGTATTTCTTGTGAATATAAAATGTACCCGGGCACGCTTCATGCCTTTCTTCATTATTCCAAAGTAATGAAAGCAGCCAATCAAGCGCTGGCTGATGGCACTCGCTTTTTCTCAACTGCCTGAATAAATGAGAGAAAAAGGTTAAGTTATGTAAATATTCAGGTAAGCTATGCCCGATCACGGCTTAAGCTTTTTATGAGCAGGATACGCTCATGGCTGTTTAGTACCATTATAAAAAGAGCCCATTTTAAATAATAAAGATCACGGCTCAAAGGACTGCTCAAATGCTTTGTGGAAACCTTTTGGAAAAACTTTTGGAAAAAAAAGTTTTGCTCCCTTTTTTCGTCATTATTCTGCACTCTCTCTCCGCGAACGCTGAAGACAAGCCTCCCGTGGCAGTGCAAGTACAACCCGTCAGCTACCAGGACTATGCCCAGCCTATTCAGGCTAGCGGAATATTGTCGTACAAATCTCAACAGACTCTCTCTTTTAAAACATCAGGTCCCGTTGAAAATATTCAGGTCGAAGCTGGAGATCAGGTGACCAAAGGGCAGCTGTTAGCCCGGCTTGCCCTGGATGAAATTGATGCTCAGGTCGATGAAGCAACAGCCCGGGTATCTCTGGCCAGGAAAAATCTGAAACGTTATCAGCAACTCCATAAAAACAATGTTCTGTCCCTGGAAAAGCTCCAGTCCGCTGAAACAGAGCTAACCATTGCTGAAAGCAAGCTGCGTATTGCCAGGTTCAATCAGGCTTACTCCAGCATTCATGCCTCGGCCTCTGGTCTTGTACTGCAACGTCACGTAGAGCCCAATGAATTGGTATCCCCTTACCAAGCCATTCTGGTGGTTGCTGATGAAAGCAAAGGCTGGGTTATCCGCAGCAGTGTTACTGACCAGGACATTGTTCGAATGGCGCTTGGGAACAAAGCCACTATTCGCTTTGACGCCCTGCCAAACCAGACATTTGCAGGGGCAGTAACCCAGATGACACCGCTGGCATCCGGAACCGGTACCTTTGAGATTGAAATCAGCCTGCCGGTTTTCAGCTCACTACTGCGCTCTGGCTTTGTTGGACAAATCAAGATCCTGCCATCCAGAGGGAGAAAGGTTGCCCTGGTTCCAGTCAGCGCAATCATTCAGAGTGAGGTCAACGATCTTCAGCAAACGGCCAAAGTACTTATTCTCAATCAGCAACAGTTGACGGCTGAACTGCGCAGCGTTTCGCTGGCCTACCTGGATGGCGGCATGGCGGCAATTACCGATGGCATCACTCAGGATGAACCGCTCATTACCACAGGAGCCGGTCTGCTGAGAGATGGCGAAAAAGTCAATGTCATCGACAGCAGCGCATTAGCCGTCAAAAACTCAGCGGCTCTTAACAAAGAACCAAACAGCCATGAGCGGAAAGTGCCGCTCACTCCAGACCATGAAAATAGCGACAGTACTCAGAATAGCGGCATTTTCACTGTAAAAAAGCAGCAGGAGCGGTAACATCATGAAGCTACCTGCCATTGCCATTGCCCATCACCGTTTCACTCTGGTGATTATTTTACTCATGGTTGCTCTTGGTGTCGTATCCCTCAATTCCATGCCCCGCTCGGAAGATCCACAGTTTAAATTTCCCGCGGCCATGGTACGCGTGGTATACCCGGGAACCAGTCCTCTGGATATGGAGAAATTGATTGTTGATCCAGTGGAAGAAGCGATTAATGAACTGGATGATATAAAAGTTCTTAAATCAAATATTGAGGATGGTCTGGCCGTTATCCAGGTGGAGTTTCTGTACGGCACCGATCCTCAGGATAAATACGACGATGTCGTTGCAGAAGTCTCACGGATCAGGGACTCTCTGCCAGACGACATTGCCGTACTGGCCATTGACCGCATATCCCCCATTGATGTCAATGTTCTTCAAGTCGCAATGACAACAGCCAACCATGACTATCTGACGCTTAAGAACCTTGCAGAGAAACTGGAAAAGCGCTTTGAAAGAGTGCCCGGCGTTAAAAGAGCGACGGTTGAAGCACTTCCCGAGCAACAAATACACATCAAAGCCAACCTGATCAAAATGAAGGAACTCGGTATTGGCCTTGAAGACCTGGTTCAGGCAATACAGCGCTCAGGCACCAACCTGCCTGGTGGACATGTGCTGGCGGGTGAGCGCCGCTTTACGGTTCGAACCAGCGGTGATTTCAAGACCCTTGATCAGATCAAAAGAACCGCGGTTTACTACCGCCCCGGCAATATTATCTACGTTGAAGATATTGCAGAGATTGAGTTAACCAGTGCGCTTCCCACTTATGAAGCACGGTATAACGACACACGGGCCATCTTCATCAGTGTGGTTCAGCGTGAAGGCAGTAATATTTTCGACGTCATGTCAGGCCTGAATGAAGCGCTGGGTAAATTCCGTGAAGTACTTCCTGATGGTATTGAGGTACTGCTGGCCCATGATCAGGCAGAATCCGTTGATGAGCGAGTATCACAATTCTTCGACAGCCTGCTACAGGGACTGGTACTGGTTGGCCTGCTGACACTGGTGCTACTGGGTTTACGGTCTGCCATTGTCGTTATTCTGGCGATCCCTGTTTCGGTGCTGATAGGCCTTGCCTGGCTGGATCTTGCGGGTTTTGGTTTGCAACAGATGTCCATTGCCGGACTGGTCATTGCCCTTGGCCTTCTGGTGGATAACGCCATCGTTGTCACCGAGAACGTCAGCCGTTTTCTCAGAGAGGGGTACAGTCCCCGGGAAGCTGCCGCGAAAGGAGCCAGCCAGGTTGGCTGGGCCGTCGCCAGCGGCACGCTGACGACCGTATTGGCATTTGTCCCTATTCTGGGCCTGCAAACAGGCGCAGGTATATTCCTCCGTTCGATGCCCGTAACCGTTATTCTGACGCTGATTGCCTCCCTGTTGGTTGCGCTGATGCTGACACCTCTGCTGGCCAGTCTTTTCTTAAAAGGCCAAACAGGCCAGAAGACCAAAGAGCCGGTGATGCTGCGTGTAGTCCAGTCGTTTGCCCACACAGGTTATCGGACAGCACTTGTCTATGCCCTGAGGCACCCCTGGCAGATTCTTACTATTGCGATTATGGTACTGGCGGGCTCTATTATATTGGCCGGCCAGCTAGGTGTCAGCATGTTCCCAAAGGCCGAAAAGCCTATGATTCTGGTCAATATTGAGCTGCCTGAAGGCTCAAGCTTTGACCAGACCCGGAACATGTCGATAAAGGTTGAAGAGATTCTCAAACCCTACCCACTGGTCCGCTCCATTGCTACCAATGTTGGCAAAGATAACCCGCGCATCTACTACAACATCTTCCCTAAGCGACAGGTGCCTAATTATGCACAGCTTGTGGTGAGACTTCATACTGGCAAGCTCAAAGCGGTAGAACCGTTTGTTGATGAGCTGAGAATTCAGTTTGCCCAAATCCCCGGAGCTCGAATTACCGTTAAGGAACTACTGCAGGGCCCGCCTTATGAAGCCCCCGTATCCATTCGGGTTGTAGGGGATGACCTGAATAAAGTGTTGCTGGCCTCAAGAGAGGTCGAAAAGATTATGGTGGATACCCCCGGAACGGTGAATGTTGATAACCCGATCGACAAACCGAAGATTGACCTTCACGTCAATATAAACCGGGAAAAGGCCGCTATGTACGGTGTGGCTATTCAGTCCATTGATGAAGTTATCCGGGCCAGCCTGGTGGGTATGACCGTCAGTCAGTTCCGTGATGAAGGTGGTGAGGATTACCCGATTATTGTTCGCTATCAGGGCAGTGAATCCACAGCCTATGAGGGAGTGGAGGAATATCGGCCCAGGATAGAAGACTTCAACCCTATGGTTGTGAAGTCAGCGTCCGGACAACTGATTCCCATCAGACAACTGGTTACCCTGGAGATGAAAAGTGCGCTTCCCCGTTTCCAGCACCATATGACTGAACGTATGGCCAGGGTAACCGCTGACCTGAAAGGTGGCTACCAGGCTGATCCGGTCACCAATGCCATTGTGGAAAAGCTGGATCAATACGACTGGCCAGACGGTATCAGCTATCAGGTTGGTGGAGAGCAGGAACAGAGAAAAGAGTCCTTTGCAGGAATGACCAAAGTGTTGTTAATTGCCATGCTCGGCATCTTCGCCGTTCTGGTGCTGCAGTTTAACTCCTTCTCTCAACCCGCAGTGGTCTTTGCCGCCATTCCTTTTGCGGTAACCGGTATGATTCTGGCTCTCTGGCTGGCGGGTTACACATTCTCGTTCACCGCCTTTATTGGTCTGACCTCACTGGTGGGTATTGTGGTCAATAACTCCATCATTCTCGTGGATTATGCAAACCTGCTTCGCAACGGCGGACAGAGCCTGAAAGAAGCCATTATTGAGTCTGGACAAACCCGGATGCTGCCAATCCTGCTCACAACCATGACTACCATTGGTGGGCTTCTGCCTTTAACACTGTCTAACTCGGTCATGTGGTCTCCTATGGGATGGACCATTATTGGGGGTTTGCTGGTTTCTACAATACTGACCCTGGTGGTAGTCCCAGTGCTCTACTACTTATTCAGTAGAAGACAACAGGAAAGCGTATAAGAGCGTAAATAGTCACGTACAAACCTCTGAAGCTTGTGTAGAATTATTCTTACAAGTGATAAAAAAACAGGCTGCTCCGTTGTGATGACAGCCCACCAACAAAGAGGTAACAGCATGTCAGAGCACCCCGTAAATCGCTCAACTTTTGATCAGGTCATGATTCCTAATTATGCGCCTCAGTCTATGGTGCCAGTGCGAGGCGAGGGGTCGCGACTATGGGATCAGGAAGGTAAGGAGTATCTGGACTTTGCCGGTGGAATTGCCGTAAATGCCCTTGGGCACTGCCACCCTGCCCTGGTCAGTGCATTGAAAAAGCAAAGCGATGCACTGTGGCATCTGAGTAATATTTATACCAATGAGCCCGCCCTGGAACTGGCTCAGGAACTCACTAATAATACGTTCGCTGAAAAGGTTTTTTTCTGTAATTCCGGTGGTGAGGCGAATGAAGCCGCCTTCAAGCTGGCCAGAAAATACGCCTATGATCATTTTTCTCCTGAGAAAAATGAAATTATTTCCTTCTACCAGTCGTTTCATGGGCGAACCCTGTTTACGGTGACCGTCGGTGGTCAAAAGAAATACTGCGAAGGTTTTGAGCCTGTCCCTGGTGGCATTCTCCACACAACCTATAACGATCTGGACGCCCTGAAAGCGATTATTTCCGACCGTACCTGTGCGGTTGTTTTAGAGCCCATTCAAGGAGAAGGCGGAGTTATTCCCGCTGATCCGGAGTTTATGAAAGGCGTTCGGGCGTTATGTGACCAGCATAATGCCCTCCTGGTGTTTGATGAGGTTCAGTCTGGCATGGGCAGAACCGGCGAACTCTTCGCCTATATGGGACTGGGTGTAACTCCCGATATTCTTACCAGTGCCAAATCTCTGGGCGGTGGCTTTCCCATTGGCGCCATGCTGACGACCAGCAAGATAGCCGAAAGCCTGGGGTTTGGAACCCATGGCAGTACCTACGGTGGTAACCCGCTGGCCTGCGCGGTTGCACTGGAAGTCATAAAAATCATTAATGACCCAAAACTGCTGAATAACGTCGGTAAAAAACACGACCGCTTCCGTCAGCATCTTGAAGCCATCAACAGCAAACATGGCATCTTTACGGAAGTCCGTGGCAAAGGCCTGTTGATGGGTGCCGAGCTGGTGGAGAAATACCATGGCCGGGGCAAAGAGTTTCTTGCCGCGGCTGCTGATGAGGGGCTGATGATGCTGGTTGCAGGGCCTAACGTTCTGCGTTTTGCACCGTCTCTGATCATTCCCGATGAAGATATCGATGAAGGTATGGCTCGTTTGGAACGGGCGGTTGCCAAAGTGGCTTCGAAGTAGGTCGGTTCCCAAGGGGAGCCGACACCGAAATCCACCGCTATGCGCAAGTTTTACAGGCTTTTGGCGGTTGAGACACGGTTCGGCTCGCAAGCAAACCAACGTCAGGACCCTTCCTCCTCGCTCCCATGCTCCAAGGTTGTCGCAAAAGGGCTTAAGTGCCATTTTATACCACCACCGTCATTCCCGCGAAGGCGGGAATCCATCGCCAGCAGTGGTTCCCCGCCTTCGCGGGGATGACAGTTGGTGGGGTGATTTGACTCTTTGCGACAGCCTCGAAGACGGGAATGAAGGATGGGTGTTAATTACCCCCTTTTACGACAGCTTCGCTGCGCGTGGGAATGCATACATCAAAACGAGAAGCGCCGTATGGTTAAGCCAATTAAGCCCCTTCCCCCTGAAATTCGGCCTTGGCTGGATCTTCTCAACACCCAGCAGAATGACATGCTAGCAAGGACTATAGAGCTGGCAGAAATCAACTCCGGTAGTCTTAATCGTGATGGAGTTAACAAGGTTCTGGAAAAACTGTTGGAATTGACCGCTGACTTATCAAAAGACCATGAACGTATACCTGTGAATCCCTGGGAGGTTGTGAACGACAACGGAGAAATCACTCAGCATCCACTCGGCGATGCGCTTCGAATTCGCAAACGACCCGAAGCCCCGCTACAGGTTTTCCTGTGCGGCCATATGGACACCGTTTTTCCCAAAGAGAGCCCTTTTCAAACGGTGCGCTGGCTGGATGATGAAACCATCAATGGTCCAGGGGTCACTGACCTGAAAGGTGGGATTATCGTTATGCTTAAAGCCCTGGAAGTGCTGGAACAATCTCCATGGGCTGAGCATATTGGCTGGGAAATACTGTTTAATCCTGATGAAGAAATTGGCTCACCAGGCTCAGCATCCTTAATAGAAGAGGCCGCGCAACGGGTTCACTTTGGCATGATCTTCGAACCCTGCTTTCCTGATGGAAATCTTGCCGGGTCAACGCAAAGGCAGTGGAAACTTTACCGTTGTCAGTCACGGAAAAGCGGCTCATGCGGGGCGTGAACACCATCTGGGCAAAAACGCTATTCGGGCGCTCTGTGATTTTGTCTCCGCCATGGATGACCTGAACGGGCAACGATCAGGTATCACCTTTAACCCCGGTTACATTCATGGTGGCGGCCCCACCAATATCGTACCTGACCGCAGCATTCATAAATTTAATATTCGACTGGAGCATCCCGATGACGAACAGTGGTGCTTGCAGAACCTGAATAAAATCATTGATGGCATTAATAAACGTGATGGTATTCAACTGGAACTGCACGGTGGGTTTACCCGAAAACCAAAGCAGCTGAGCCCGGCTAATGAGCAACTGTTATCTCTTGCAAAAAGTATTGGGCACGAGCTGGGTATTCCACTGGAAATCAAACCAACGGGAGGCTGTTGCGATGGCAATAACCTGGCGTCAGCCGGTATTCCCAACATAGACACCCTGGGCGTTCAGGGTGGCGCTATTCACAGTGAACAGGAGTATTTGAACGTCAACAGCCTTGTACCAAGAGCAAAACTCAGTGCAGCACTATTACTCAGCCTTGCCCATGCCAGTGCCCGGGGAGACAGTCTTGACTGGTTAAAACAGAAGCTCTGAGAGTTAAGCGTTCAGGGAAGCAGCATTGCAGAAAGTACCAGTTGTTTAACTCCGCTGTCATTCCGTACAGGGATTGTACGGAATCCACCCGGCAGGGATAGCCAACGGCCAGAGGGCTCACATCCTTGTGAAATGGATCCTGTACATTCCCTGTACAGGATGACAGCGGAAGTGAGTCGGTAGTTTTTTAATGGCTACTTCCCTTGGCAGTTACCTTGCCTGAAATATATGCAGACCAGAATACTGGTCTACAATGAATTCAATAATGTTAAGGAAGCTTGAACATGCTTGAAGAAATCGGTTCCTATGATGCCAAAACGAAACTGCCGGAAATCCTGCGTCGTGTTGAGGCAGGTGAGTCTTTCACCATTACCAACCGGGGAAAACCATTGCTGATCTGATCCCCAGCAAGGCCAAAAGCCGTTTAAAAGCACAGTCTGCCATTGATAATTTGCTCAAAGCCAAAAAGCCTATTGTTTCGGAAAGTGACCTGAAAGAACTTCGGGAGTGCGGAAGGAAATGACCGATTTTATCCTGGATAATTCGGTTTCCATGCGCTGGCTTTCACAAACCGGAAAAAGGCGGATCAGGACTACGCTGAATCGGTCTCAAAAGCTTTACCCATGCAGACGCCCTGGTTCCACACCTCTGGCATCTGGAAGTGGTCAATGTCATCCTGGGGCTGGAAAAGCGCAATGAAATAAATACCGCTTCGGCAGAGGGTTTTCTGGCCCAACTGGAAAATCTGCCCATTTACGTTGACCCTCTAACCGCCAATCAAGCATTTGGCCGTATTGCAGCACTGGTACGAGGTTATAACCTGAGCAGTTATGATGCCGCCTATCTGGAACTTTCCATACGGGAAACCTGCCTCTGGCAACCTTGGATAAAACACTGCGAAAAGCAGCGGTAAAGGCCAATATTCCGATTTATCGACAGGGTTCCAGCGACAAATAGCTCATTTATGGAGTGATGAATATGCAACTCACCATTCAACAACTACTGGATGCCATGTGGCAGGATTACCTGGCACTCACCCCGGATGCCAAACCCATCCACCAGCTCTTTGCCGACCTGAACCAGGGCACTGTGGTAAATGACCATATAGCTCTGCGCACCTTTAATCTTGGAAAAGTCTCTCTGGATAAAATTGCAACTCCCTTTATTGAGGCCGGTTACCAGCCCGTTGATGACTATCAGTTCCCTGCTAAAAAACTGTTTGCCAGATACTTCCAACATCCGGATGGGACGCAGCCTAAAGTGTTCATCAGTGAGCTGAAAGTTGAGGAGCTCCCTCAACACTGTCAGGAAATCATTTATGAGTTAGTATCCCAGGTTCCTGAAAAAACTGTGAACCAACAGGGTTTCTGCTACTCCGGTCGCCCGTGGGATGTCACTAAAGAACAATACAAGCAGCTTGCCAGTGAGAGCGAGTATGCCTCCTGGGTTGCTGCCCATGGTTTTCGCCCCAACCACTTTACCGTATCCATCAACCATTTGAATTCACACCCCGATATTCACAGTGTGAATCAATTGCTACTGGACAATGGGTACGTCATGAATACCAGTGGAGGCTTGGTGAAAGGCTCACCGGATGTTCTTCTGGAACAGTCCTCTACTCTGGCCAAAGAGGTCGAAGTTAACTTTAGTGATGGCGTTATGAAGCTCCCTGGCTGCTATTATGAATTTGCCCTGCGCTACTCAATGCCTGATGGTCAGCTTTATCAGGGGTTTGTTGCTGCTTCCGCTGATAAAATTTTTGAGAGTACGGATGCAACTTCAGGCAAGAAATAACCGGCAGGCAGGGAACCCATTAACTATAAGGTTGGTCTTATTAGCATGTTCGATATCTGGAATATGCAAAGTGCCAACCATCCTCAAGATTGGCCCCTACCGCTTTTTCTTCTACTCCAATGAAAATGGAGAACCCGCCCCATATCCATGTACAGCGGGACAAGGCAATGGCCAAATTCTGGCTGAAGCCGGTCGGTGTTGCCAGTTCCACAAGATTCTCTGCACGAGAAATCAGAGAACTTAAAAAGCACATAAACGAACACCACGAGCAATTACTGGAGGCATGGCATGAATTCTTCAAACATTGAACCACGCCCTTTAGCACAGAACATTCAATTCTCCGACGCAGAACTGATTGTGACCCTGCTTGATGGACGGGTTATCCACATCCCCATCGCCTGGTACCCATCCCTGGCCAATGCCACAGAAAAACAACGGGCAAATTGGGAACTACTGGGAGAAGGGGCTGGCATTCACTGGCCGGAGCTGGATGAGGACCTGAGTGTTGAGGGGCTTCTTAAGGGTATCCACTAAACCACCCCCATAACATCCCGGTAAATATCCACAACCGGCAGTTCAAGCCCGACCGAATCCAGCACCAGCTGATCGCCGTTTTTCAGCTGGGTTAACTGCCACTGCTCACCCGAGCGTCGGTAAAGGTCAACCAGCATATCCTGCTGATCCACCAGCAGGTACTCTTCCAGGCTGGGGATTTGTGTATAGGCAGCCAGCTTGCCCAAACGATCATGCTGCTCGGTACTGGGAGACAACACCTCAATAATCAGCCTGGGGGATTCCTCTACATAGGGGTCTTTTGGGGTTTCATCCGAGATATGACGGCAAGCCACCATCACATCCGGGTAAAAGAACATGGCATCATCCTTACCGCCAGCCCGGACTTTCATATCTGAGGCAAACACCTGGCAGCCCGTATCCTGAAGGTGATTACCCAGCAGCCTGACCAGCGTCATTGTCAGCAAATTATGTCGCCGACTGGCACCGTCCATGGCATAAACGTAACCATTCACAAATTCATGTTTAACCCCGGCAGTTTTCTCCGCTTCGAGGTAATCTGCTGCTGTGATCGGATAGGTCTTCATAAGGGGTTGCATGGCGATTCCTGATGGTGTGTTTATTATGTAGCATTCAGGATAGTCCTGTCATGTCTTATGGCAAGGGAAGTTATTTACACAGGTTTTCTGCCAAGCCTCTACAGGGTCAATACTAATACCTAACCAGATTTTCTGCTGATACATTCCCGAACCCTGTGATGAAAAAGATGGGACAATGAATCCTCTTTACTTTCTATTGGCAATAACATGGTCATCCGTCAACATCTGGCTACTGAGACTCCCGGTCACTGACCACCTACTCTCCGAACAGGGTGTATTTGAGCAGCTCCAGAATATTTTCAATCTGTTGTCCATGGTGACATTCGCACTGTGTATGCTGATTAAAACGGAAGATAAAAAGCATCTGCAAGCCTGCTTATTAGCGCTGATGTCACTCAGCATTCTTCTCAGAGAAATTGAGATTCAGGACTATGCTCTTCCGGATTACATCACTTGGCTGGGCCACGGAACGGGCAGAACCCTACTGCTTCTGACGCTCTGGTCTATCGCCCTGTACTATGCACAGTCATTGTTCAGCACCTTTGGAAACACAGTAAAGAAAGCGTTCACCTACCCTTCTGCCTGGCTCTATCTACTGGGTGTCTTATTTTTGTTTGGCGGTATGTTCTTCGATAAGCAGTGGGTTGCAGCCCCCGCGGTCCTACCCGATGCCTGGATGGAAGAGATACTGGAAAGTAATGCTTATCTATTGATGGTTTTCTCTGCATTTTTGTTTATGTGTGAGCAGTTTTTGATGGAGCGATATTCCAATCCAGCAGCTATTGCATAGCATTAACCACATAATTAGACTACGAGTATTCATTTTTACGCATTTTGAACTCATGCCATGCTTGCTTATCCTCTCGGATCATCACTTAGTCAGTTCCCAAGAGTCAAAAAGGTAGCAGCCTTTTTGCTATTACTGCTTCCTTTGGCTTTAATTTCGTTAAAGTCCGCAGGCTCTATTCTCTGTCTGCTGCTAATAGCAGTTTCGTTGTTTTTCAGGAAATCCGGCAGCCAAAAATTAACGACTTCAGACCAGTTTTTCATCTTTGCATTTTTATCACCGCTACTTGTAACCCTGATACAAGCGATTCTTATTAGTGAGATCAGTGGAAAATATTTTGAAATTTCCCTTCGCTTTTCCCTTCCTCTCATCGCTTTCATTTACTTCCGAAATGCAGAAATAGAAAGCCGCTGGCTAGGGTATGGCTGTCTGCTTGGTCTAGCATCCGCTTTAATAATAGTTACCGTCGGCAAATACGTTCACGGAGTCGATCGTCCATCAAATTACTTTATGAACTCTCTGCCGTTCAGTGGTGTTACTGTCGTTTTTGCTTACCTTGCCTTCTACCTGTTAACTCCAACAATTACGAATATTAAACATCGCGTCTTATTAGGTGGTGCTATTTTTTCCGTGTGCGCCTTTATTTTATCGATCACCCTAGCCAGGGGAAGTTTACTTGCCCTTACCTTCACCGGTGCCTTTTTCCTGTTTACTTCCAGCTCTTTGAATAAACGGTGGAAGACGTCAATTATCATAAGTGTCGTTGCCGTAGCAACGATTGCTTTTTCAGTCAGTGATGAGATTCGCCACCGAGTGACGGTTACAGCACAGGAGATCGACAGCTACCTTATTCAGGATGAATATACCGGTGGTTCAATATCTATCCGGTTTGAATTGTGGAAGTCATCATTACTTACATTTCAGGAAAACCCGATCATAGGCGCCGGAAAAGGTAAGTTTCAAACCTCACTTGAACAACTGGTTGATCAAAAAAAAATACATGAAATGCCCTTATTCAGCCATGCCCATAATGAGTTCTTCACCTTCATTGCGGAGCAAGGGGTTCTGGGCGTTATCTCTTATGCCTTACTCTTCATTGCACCGTTTTGCTTCTTTATACGCTATAAAAACAGTTCAGATAGCAGGGTGAAAGCCTTGGCCAGTGGTGGTTTATCAACCGTGATCAACTATTTCCTGCTTGGGATAACCAATGTTGTGTTGCTACAAATGACTGTGTTGACACTGTACGCTTTCCTTACCTGCTATCTGGCCAGCCAGATTATTTTCTACCAGAAACCTCAACCGGCTGTTGAATTATGACGGGTACAAAACCTCTGGCTGTAATCCACCACTCCCTGATCAATAGTGGTGGCATGGAGCGTTACGCATTTGACTTGATTGATGGTCTTTTGAAATGCGGAAAAGAACTCAAAATTATCAGCAGAAAAGTAGATAAGGCCCTGGTTGTTGATTTTAGCGATAAAGTCATTACGTTTCCCTCCAGCCTGTTTACCCCTCAAAAACTGAAGAATCGCTTTTTCGCCAATCGGGTTATTCGATCCGGGCTGCTTGATGCTTGTTTATCGATGGGGCCATCACGCATTCCCGGTATCGAGATTGCTATTGTTGGTGGCACCCACAGGGGGCATATCCAGAACAGCAAAAACGGCAGAATGAGTCTATGGGACGGGCTTGAGATAAAGAGTGAGTGTGCTTACTATCAGCAAGCGAGGATGATTATTGCACACTCTGACCTGATGAAATCAGAATTGATGGATCTGTATCATGTACCTGAGCAAAAAATTCGGGTGATCTATCCTCCGGTTGATACCCTTCGATTTAATCTGACCAATGAGCCTCGCCGTAAAGCATTGCGTTCCCGGTTTGGATTCAGAGAGGAGGAGATTGTTTTTCTATTTCCATCGTCCAGCCATAAGAGAAAGGGACTGGACCGTATTGCGCCATTTTTTATAAACTCAACCCTGCCAATCGTATTGGCCATTGCTGGCAGCCCCACAGATTACCGATCTGAAAAAATACGCTATCTGGGCCGACTGGATGATATGGAGGCGGCTTATACTGCAGCTGACTATACGGTTCTGGCGTCCAGTTATGAGCCATTTGGCCTGGTTGGACCTGAGTCCATACTGTGTGGCACCCCAGTTGTTTTATCAGAAAATATTGCCTGCACCCAGACCATTCAAAATCCCGCCAAAATCACGTTTAACAGAGACAGTTCTGAGTCAATTACTGCAGCCCTTCAAACAGCAACTCAGCGAAGCCATGAAGGACAACAACGCCTTGAACAACCACTCCAATACTTAACTTATGAACCAATGATCAACAGTCATATTCAACAGATACTTTCCTGTATCTGATCGTTGTAGCGCTGAGAGATTATTATGAAAAAATTAATAAATGTATGCCTTATCGCTCCCAATATTACGGGGCAAGGTGGGTCTGAAAGAGTACTTGTTAATATTGCCAACTACTTTGTTCAAGAGGGCCACCAGGTCACACTGATTGTTAGAGATGCAGGCTCTGCATACCCTCTCCATAGTCAAGTTGAACTCTGTGTACTTGATATAAATAGCCCATCGCTAAAAAAGATTAAGCAGTATGTCACATGGAAGATAAATAGAACGCTAAAAACGCTGGAAAAACAGAAATCATTTGATTTGATATTAAGCAATTACCAATCCAGAGCCCCTTTTAAAAGCATCTATGGCACAAAAATTTATTACTTTGTCCACAACGACTATGGTGCAGACTACCTGAGATTAGCGGCCAACTCTTCTGCCAAGGCTGAAAAATTCAAGCAACGATTGCAGTCTTTTTACCAGGATAGGCACATTATTGCTGTTTCAGAGAGCGTTCTTAAGTCGCTGGAAGAAACACTATGCTGTCGACTGGCCTCTGGCACTGTAATCTACAACCCGTTTAATTTTGATGAAATACGCGAAAAGTCACGGGAGACTGTCAGTGAAATTCCTGATAACTATATCTTGCATGCAGCAAAATATGGGGAAACCAAAAGGTTCGACGTGCTTCTGGAGGCGTTTTCCAAATTAAACGACAAGACAGTAAAGCTCGTTCTGTTGACAGAGTCTCACCCAGAATTGGTGCATTTGATTAGCAAGCTGGCACTTCAGGATCGTGTCCTGATCGCTGGTTTTCAGAGCAATCCTCATGCATGGATGAGAAATGCCCGAGTAGTCGTTTTGTCTTCAGATTCCGAGGGTTTACCCAGTGTTCTGATTGAGAGCTTAATCTGTGGAACTCAAATCGTCAGTACAGATTTTGGCAGATCAGTTGACACTATATTTCCTACTAACATGAAGGCATTTATAGTAGAAAAATCCAACAGCTCTGCACTTAGCCAAGCTACAGACATTGCACTACAAAAACGTATTGAGACTAGGAGCCTGTCGGACTTAGCACAATTTTTGAGTATAATCCTCGACAAGATCGTAAACGAAAGCAAGTCTGCCAATGAAAAAATGGACTTTCAAACCCATTGACCGAGATACCCCTGACTTCTTTCCTGCTTCTGTGCAGGATTATTTGCCGGAGGTGCATCTCGCCCGTTTTGTTGTCGAAGTAGTTGAACAGCTTGATCTCACTTCTTTTACCAGTGCATATAAAGGAACAGGGTCGAAAGCCTGGCACCCTGCTCTCATGTTATCGCTACTGTTTTATGGGTATGCGACAGGGGTATTTTCCAGCCGCAAGCTTGAGAAAGCGACTTATGACTCCATCGCCTTTCGATACATCTGCGCCAATGAGCATCCCGATCACGACAGTATCAATACCTTTCGCAAGCGCTTCCGTAAAGAAATCAGCGCACTGTTCGTCCAGATATTATTGATTGCCAGGCAAGCCAACTGGTTGAAAATGGGCACCATCAGCCTCGATGGTACCAAAATGAAAGCCAATGCCAGCAAGCACAAGGCACTCAGTTACAAGCACGCCTGCAAACTTGAGGCACAGCTCAAGGCAGAAGTTGAAGAGCTTCTCAAGATGGCTGAGAAAGCAGATACAGAACAACTTCCGGATGCGCTTTCCATTCCTGATGAGCTCAAGCGCAGGGAGGATCGTCTTAAGGTGATTGCTGACGCCAAGGCTGAAATTGAGCGGCGAGCCGAAGATCGTTATCAACAGGAACTGGCAGAGCATCAGGAAAAAATTGCCCGTCGTGAAGCCGTCAAAAAAACAGGAAAAAAGCCCCGGGGCAAAGAGCCCAAGGCACCGGTTCCAAGCCCTGGAGACAAGGATCAGGTCAACCTGACTGACCCGGAATCACGCATAATGCCCACATCAGGCAGTGGCTTTGTGCAGGCCTACAACGTACAGGCAGCAGTCGATACTGACAGTGGCCTGATCGTTGAAAATCACGTCACTCAAGCGACGAATGACAAACAACAGATCGAGCCAGCTCTTGAAGTACTGGCTTCACGTGAAGAGGTGATTGGCAAGCCCCCTGCGCTCCTTGCTGATACGGGTTACTTCAGCCAGGCCAACGTGTCTGCTGTGGATAACTTTGGTGCTATACCTTACATTGCAGAAAAGCGGGATGCCCATAACAAACCCCTGTTGGAGCGTTTTAAGCCTGATGATCCGATGCCTGAAGGCGACGATGTTACTGCACTGGATTTGATGCGCTGGCGATTATCAACCAAGGAAGGGCGAGCGGTATATGCACTGCGGAAAAGCACTATTGAACCAACATTTGGCATACAAAAAGAAGTGATGGGTTACCGCCAATTCCTGGTTCGCGGCCTTGAAGCTGTGTCTGCCGAATGGGATCTCTTGTGCATGTGCTTTAACCTGAAGAAAATGTTCAGCCTAATGCTGAAAGATCTTCAGAACGGTCTAACTTTTATGCTGTTTTCACGGGCTTACAGGTTGCTTATCGCATCTATTTGGACGTTATGGCATGAGCAACTGGTGAAATCAGTGCGTGTCAGAGGCTGATCCGGCAAAATTGAGAGTTTTTGGCCTCATTCTCCAAATTTTGTCTCTAAGCCCGACAGACTCCTAGAGAAGAAGAGATTCTTAAATTTTCTGTGTCCGAGGTATTAAAACAATACAGATCGCTTGCAATCCCCTGATATGCGTTCAAATGCATGGTGGATTGTGTAAAATAATCTGCTATTTATTTCTAAAAATCCACCAAATTATGAAAAAGCAGTATCTCGGATCATTCACTAGAGCTAAGCTAAAAAGGAAGAATATATTCATTGAGCTGCCCTTTTTTAAACGCATTAGAACCGGAGCTCAACCTGTTGAACTGGAGCCTTTTTGCCGTTTCAGCAGTCGTACTCGAAACATCTGGACTATGGGCGCATTCTCATACACCCAGTCCGAGCTTCCTCTAGGCACCTCAACAGGCCGCTATTGCTCTATCGCGGAAGGCGTTAAGGTGCTGGGCTACCAACACCCTCTTGATAGATTTACAACTTCTAATGTAACTTATGACCATGCCTTCGGCACCTCATCACCTTATTTATCTCCGTATGCTGAAGTAACCCAAGGAATCCGAATAGAGAACGATGTCTGGATTGGAGCAAATGTTACCATCAAAAGAGGAGTCACAATCAGTAATGGAGCAGTCGTTGCAGCACACTCTGTCGTTACCAGAGATATCCCTCCTTATGCAATTGTTGGCGGAGTACCAGCCAGAATTATCCGATATCGCTTTGATGACAAGCTGATTGACCAACTGTCAACGCTTTCATGGTGGCATTATTCCCACCTTGATTTTGATGACCTGACCATAGCATCTGGCGTACAAGGGTTTATTGAATATCTGACCCATCAAATTGAAGCAGGAAAAATAAAAAGGTATTCTCCAGAACCGTTTATTCTTTAGGGTAAGTGAAGTGACCAAGACAGCAATTCTGTTAACAAACAGACTCATAAAACTGGCCGGAAACCTGTGCAAGATACTTTGCTATGCATTTCACTTTATGCTTCCTGAGGTACGCTTTACGATTCCAGTATACTCAAGTGCAAAAGTGCTGAGCAAACAGAAACACCAAATACCAAAAGTAATCTGGCAGACGAACTACTCCAATACATGTAGCCTGCCAGTCTATTTGAACTATCTTTTTAACAGACTTATGTCGTTAGATTATGAATACCATTACGTCAGCACAGAAGCTCGCGAAGCCTTCATGAAAGACAATGCCAGACCGGAAGTCTATAGGGCATATAGAAAGCTGACCGATGGAGCTGCCCAGGCAGACCTCTGGCGACTGACTGTACTATACCATCATGGTGGTGTTTATATGGATATTGACGCAACACTGGTATGGCCTCTATCGAAAACCCTGCGCAACGTTGATGATGCCCTATATATTAAAAACAAAAAAAATACAGAATATACTAACTATTTTCTGGCTTCAGAGCCTGAAAATGAAAGCTTCCAGACGGCAATCCTTCAAATCGTTCAAAATATAAACCACTACAATGCGGAGGGTGTTTACAATACAACAGGGCCGGGAGTGCTGACTAAAATTCTCGATGGTAAACATACTACGTCAAGGGATCGAAACTATGTTTGCATTCAGGGCGGATTTACCAATGAATACTTCCAATATATTGATAAACCTCGTGGTAAGTGGATTTATCAAAAAGAGCAGGACCTGGTGAAGAAATAACCACACTTCATAACTGTGAGAAAAGTTTGTATTGAATGAAACCAATAGGCAAAGTGCCTTATAATGATTTTTTTCGTCTTTTGCTTTATCTCAACATGCCAAAAATCAGTATTTCCATCATCACCAAAAATGCCATGCCCCGTGTTCGGGAAACGCTCGAGTCTGTCAAGTGGGCTGATGAGATTGTCATCCTTGACTCTGGCAGTTCCGACGATACGGTTGCTGTCTGCAGAGAGTACACTGACAACGTCTATGAAACTGATTGGCCAGGCTTTGGTATTCAGTTTCAGCGCGGAATGGATAAGTGTTCAGGTGACTGGCTTATTTCCATTGATGCCGATGAAGTCATTACTGATGCATTAAAACAGGAAATTCTTCAGGCAATAAAAGAAGCACCAGACGGAGTCAATGGTTTCGCCTTTCCAAGATTATCCCATCTTTGTAACCAACCCATTCATCACTGTGGCTGGAGGCCAGACTATGTACCAAGAGTCTTCCGCAGGGGGTTTGTGAACTATACGCCAGATCTTGTCCATCCAAAACCAGTCATTGATGGAGCTACCAAGAAACTGAAGAATGACTTGATTCATTACTCGTTCGACTCGATTGCATCACTGCTGGATAAAGCAAATAGCTACTCGACTCTAGGAGCTCAACAACTGTTTGACCGGGGAAAACAGGCATCTATTGCCAAGGCAGCTTATAAAGGACTTTGGGCGTTTATTCGTACGTATTTTCTGAGACTCGGTATCCTTGATGGAAAGTACGGCTTTATTATTGCCATATCCAATGCTGAAGGCACTTATTATAAATATGCAAAACTGGCGATGAACCAGCAGCAAGAAAGTCCAAAATGAATACATCTCTGATCATCACAACCTATAACTGGCCCCAAGCTCTTGCTGCTGTTTTAACGTCAGTCAGGCATCAGAATCAGCGACCACTTGAAGTTCTGGTAGCTGATGATGGCTCATCTAACGATACAAAACAGTTAATCGCAGAATTCGCGAAAAGCTTTCCCTGTCCACTGCATCATATCTGGCAGGAAGATGATGGCTTTAGAGCTGCAGCCATCCGGAATAAGGCTGCAGCCAAAGCTAAAGGCGAGTTCATCATTTTTATTGATGGTGACACGCTTATCAGACCTGATTTTATCAAAAAACATCAACATTTAGCCATGAAAGGTTATTTTTCTGCAGGAAACCGCGTGTTGCTGACCAAAGACTTCACTCAACAGGTGTTATCCGAAAACCTGTCAGTCGGTCAATGGCAACCCGGAGCATTTAACAAGCATCAAATTAATCGTCCATGGGCACTCAACACTCTCCCTCTCGGACCATTACGACTGTTGAAAAAAAATCAGTGGAAAGGGGTTAAAACCTGTAATCTGGGTGTCTGGAAGATAGATTTGGTCGCGGTCAATGGCTTTGATGAGTCTTTTACAGGTTGGGGGTACGAAGACTCTGAACTGGCTATCAGACTGCTCAACAAAGGCATTAAACATTTGGACTGCCGCTTTGCTGCGACAGTCATGCATTTATGGCATAAAGAAAATGATCGTTCTCGCGAACAAGAAAATTTGAGAATGCTAAATGCCGCCATTTCAAGTCACAAAACTGAAGCTATTGTCGGTATAAACCAGTATCTATAACCTCCATTATGCTACCGTGGCAGTATTAGTCGACTCTTTTCTCAAACGTACTGCGGCCCGATCAATCTCATTGATGTCCTTATCCCTGTGACGCTCATGCTCATCCAGGGCTCGTCGGTAGCCAGTTTCAACCTGTTCAGACGTCAGCTCCCCCTCCGCCGGTAAACCCAGCAAATCCCGGTCTATTCTCTCCTGCTCCTGAGCGCTCTGAACAAGCTTCAGCTGCAACTCCCGCTTTTTCATGTCCTTCAAATCTCTTTGGGTTACAAATCGATATAATTGCTCCTGAGCGTGCTTAATAAGACTAACTTCACGATCAAAGAGTTCTTTTGGCAGCCCTGACTGAGCTTTTTCATTACAACGCACTTCCGCCGCCTCATAAATCTCGTCCTTTGTAACCACCTCTTTATCCTGCTGGATATCCAGTAGCTGAAACGTGGCATCGATATTCTCGGGAGGAGGCATGGGAAAATAGTTTGAAGACTCTGTGTTACCAGCCAGCCTGTCTCTGACAGGACGATTAAAATTATCTTTATGGTAAAGGCGCCCCTCATTCATTTCATGATTGGAGAGAAATAAAAAATCCAGCGCAACTTTGGCACATCCCAAGACTCTCAAACCAAAAGCAACCCCGGCAGCTACAGCACCCGTTGCAAGTATACTGTGCGGAGACAAGTTAATTAACGCAGAAAAAAAACCGAGAAAACTGCCATAGACTCCACCAACCACCATGCGACTGCCAAAATAGGTCAATTTATTTTCATCACAGCGCTCCCCCTGAAAAGGAAGATGTCTGAGCCATCGAAAGCTTAGAAAATCACCAAGGACGGGGAGCTTCTCTATCGGAAGCCTGTCCAATAACACAGGTAGGCGATCGGTTGGAAACTGATCGCTTGAGTAATATCGCAGTACAGCCTCTCCTATCGCTTCACAAGCCATGATAATAATGCCGGTCAGTGCAGATTTAATAATGATGGGTAATGCCATCATACCAACCATAAAGGTAGCGCCAGCCATGGCCCAGACAGCAAGGTAACCAGCCCAGTTAAATGCGTCCAGAACATGCCAGAGCGTAGTTTCTACGGCACAGATGACTCTGCTGAAAAGCGACTTGCAACGCTCAACAAAAGTAAAAGGTTCTTTTTTAATATAAGTTCCGTCAGGCTGGCTAACAGAGACAGCAGCCGCTTGTACAGGAGGTAGATCATTCAATACAGGGGGCTGTGGAGCTGGAGGTAGAAGAACAGGTGGTTGATTCATTGGTATTTTTGAGAACCAGTTTTCGCTATTCTTTCCATTACTGCTGCGCGAACCGTTATAATCTCCTTAACGTGAAGCTAACTATAGATTCACTTTTTCTGTTTGCATGGTCTTTCCATCAATTAAAATTGAGGTAACATTTCCAAGTCTCTTTGCACCGCGATAACTAACTGATTATTAAAACAAAGGCAGAGCCTGACTATGATTGTTATTCGCCCCATACATGAGCAGGATCGTGAGGTACTCTGGCAAATCGCTAACCAGACCGGTGCCGGATTCACCTCCCTGCAACCTAATCGTCCCATGGTAGACAACAAACTGGCATGGGCGCTTACCTCCTTTAACCAGGCTTCCCAAAAAACGTCTTATAAAAAAGAGGCCTCTGACCCAGAGCATAAAAATGCACTTTATCTGTTTGTAATGGAGGATACACAAACCGGTCAGGTGGTTGGCACTGCAGGCATTGAGTCTGCTGTCGGACTTGATTCCCCCTGGTATAACTACAAGGTAAGTAAACAGGTTCACGCATCACAGCAGCTCAATGTCTACACCATGGTGGACACCCTGATGCTCTGCAGTGACCATACCGGCTTTTCAGAACTGTGTACGCTCTTTCTGCTTCCGGACTATCGCCACTCAAAAAATGGCGCATTTCTTTCAAAGAGCCGCATGATGTTTATGGCAGCATTTCCTGAGCTGTTTGCGGAAGATCTCTTTGCTGAAATGCGTGGCTACTGCGACGATCAGGAGGTTTCGCCTTTCTGGGAAGCCCTGGGCCGACACTTTTTTGCCGTTGACTTTGCTGAAGCTGACCGGCAATCCACGGTAGATAAAGCGTTTATTGCCGAACTGATGCCTCGCCACCCTATCTACACCAATTTATTGCCTGATGAGGCCCGGGAGGTCATTGGCATTACCCATGAAAGCACAACGCCTGCCCGGTACCTGCTGGAATCAGAAGGGTTCCATTACACCGGGTATGTGGATATTTTTGATGCAGGACCACTGCTCGAAGCCAGAGTCAAAGATGTGCGTTCTGTGAGAGATTCCAGACAGTACAAAGTTAAAATTGTTGACAGTAATACAACGGATCAGCGCCGCTGGTTGATGGCCAATAATGAATTGGAAAACTTTCGCTGCATCATGGGCAACATATCCTATGAGGGTCTGGAGTTCGTCAAAATAACAAAAGAGCAGGCTTCAGCCCTTAATCTTGAAGAAGACCAGCTGCTGCGGGTAGTACCTTTATCATCCAGTTAACCTCTGGGAGACTGCCCGAGAATAAACTGCCCTGACGGCTCACGCTTTACAGCAAATGAATAAGAGGGTGAAAATTATGTCAGAAACCAAAGAACAGCAATGCCTCTTCATCAATGGAGAGTGGCTTAAAGCGAATGGCAAACCCTTTTCATCAGAAAACCCCGGTACAGGAAATGTACTCTGGCAGGGCGCCAGCGCAACCAAAGAGCAAGTGGATCAGGCGATAAAGGCTGCCCGCGAAGCCAGTTATCAGTGGGCTTTTCGTTCCTTCTCAGAACGAGAATCCATCGTAAAGGCTTTTGCAAACGAGCTTGAGCAGAATAAGGAGCCACTGTCAGAAATCATTGCCAGTGAAACCGGCAAGCCTCTCTGGGAAGCCAGAACCGAAGCCGCCGCCATGGCTGGTAAAATCGCGATATCAATAAAAGCCTACCATGAGCGTACCGGTACTGTTGAAAACTCGATGCCTGTGGGAAAAGCGGTCATTCGTCATAAACCGCACGGTGTTGTTGCGGTGTTTGGTCCCTACAACTTTCCAGGCCACCTCCCCAATGGACATATTGTTCCCGCACTTCTGGCCGGTAATACTGTGGTTTTCAAACCCAGTGAACTGACACCTGCCGTGGCTGAATACACAGTAAAACTCTGGCAACAGGCAGGCCTTCCTGACGGAGTTCTTAACCTGATTCAGGGAGAAAAAGAGACGGGCATTGCACTGGCTGGACACCCCGACCTTGATGGTCTCTTTTTCACCGGCAGTTCGAACACCGGAAAAATGATCCACCAGCAATACGGTGGACAACCCGGAAAAATCCTTGCCCTGGAAATGGGGGGCAACAACCCGCTGATTGTCACAGAGATGGCAGATATCAAAGCTGTGGTACACGACACAATTCACTCAGCATTTATTACTGCCGGTCAGCGTTGTACCTGTGCCCGCCGCCTTTTTGTTCCTGCGACTCCCTGGGGAGACCAGTTTGTTGATGCACTCTCTGCAGCTACAGCCAAAATCAAAGTAGGCCAATGGGATGATCACGAAGCGCCCTTTATGGGAGCGCTTATCTCTGAAGTGGCAGCCAAACAAATACTGGCAGCCCAGGAAACACTGCAAAACCTGGGAGGCATAAGCCTGCTTCCATCAACACACCTTCAAACCGGAACCGGATTAGTATCTCCGGGTATTATTGATGTGACTGATATCAAAGACCGCCCTGATGAAGAATACTTTGGTCCACTATTACAGGTGATTCGCTACAATAATTTTGAAGATGCCGTTGCAGAAGCCAATAACACACGCTTTGGCCTCTCTGCCGGACTGTTCAGTGAAGCACCAGAGCAATACCAGTACTTTTTACAGAGAATACGTGCGGGTATCGTCAACTGGAACCGCCCGATCACCGGGGCCAGCAGTGCCGCTCCGTTTGGAGGCCCCGGTGACAGTGGAAACCACCGCCCCAGTGCCTACTTTGCAGCAGACTACTGTGCTTACCCGGTGGCCAGTGTCGAGTCGGAATCACTGTGTATGCCAAAAGAGCTCGCTCCCGGGCTGGATTTATAAAGTACTCCTAAGCGTTGAACCGATGATGAAGATGTAAATAATGAGAACAATAGAAGCAAACTTTGATGGACTGGTTGGTCCTACCCACAACTATGCAGGCTTATCCCGTGGGAATAAGGCCTCAATCAATCATGCGGGCAATGCAGCCAACCCCAGGAAAGCGGCATTGCAGGGTCTGGAAAAAATGAAGGCGCTCAGTGAGTTGGGCTTTGTTCAGGGTGTGCTTGCTCCCCAGGAGCGCCCGGACATTGCTATGCTCAGAAGACTGGGCTATACAGGCAGTGACTCCCGAGTGCTTTCAGATGCAGCACGGAATATGCCTGCCGTACTGGCTGCCTGCTGCTCAGCTTCCAGCATGTGGACTGCCAATGCCGCCACTATTTCACCCAGTGCTGATTCTGCTGATGGCAAAGTGCACTTCACTCCTGCAAATTTAATCAACAAGTTTCACCGCTCCATTGAGCATGAAGTAACAGGAAAAATACTGAAATCGACGTTTAATAACCCAGTCCACTTTGTCCACCATCAGGCCCTGCCATCCACCGAATACTTTGGCGATGAAGGTGCCGCAAACCATACCCGCTTCTGTCATGAGTATGGAGAGCAGGGCGTTGAGTTCTTCGTTTACGGTAAAGAAGCCTTTAATCCACAGGGCACATCACCGCAGAAATACCCTGCCCGCCAGAGTCTTGAAGCCAGTCAGGCTATTGCCCGGTTACACCAGCTAAGTCCGGATAAAGTGGTATTTGCGCAGCAAAACCCTGCGGTAATCGATCAGGGTGTTTTTCATAATGATGTAATCGCTGTCGGCCACCGCAATCTGTTGTTCTGCCACGAGCAGGCATTTCTGAATCAGGCTTCTGTATATGAGTCATTGAGAAAGGCTTATGGAGCACAGGACTTCCATATTGTTGAAGCAACGGATCAACAGGTTTCGGTAGCGCAGGCTGTAGGTACCTATCTGTTCAATAGCCAACTGCTATCGCTTGATAGTGGCGGAACAATGATTGTTGTCCCTTCAGAGTGTAAAAGGGAGCCTGCAGTCTGGAGCTACCTGCAAAGTCTGGTCAACGATTCAAAATGCCCAATTACGGATCTCAAGGTTTTTGATCTTCGCCAGAGCATGAACAATGGCGGTGGCCCAGCCTGTCTGAGGTTACGAGTTGTCTTGAATGATCAGGAACTGGCGGCTACCAACCAGAGCTGCCTGATAAACGACAAACTCTTTTCAACCCTCAGCAACTGGATTAATAAACATTACCGTGACCAGTTGTCCGAAAAGGATCTGTCTGATCCATTACTGTTGACTGAATCCCGGGCGGCCCTGGACGAACTGACAGGAATTCTTAACCTGGGTTCTGTTTATCCATTTCAGAATTAATAATATCCATCAAATACCTTTTTATCTTTTGCTATTTATGGATGAACCAACCCGCTCCGTATTAAGACAGAGTTCCAGATTACTTTGCAGACATACTGAACACTGAAAACACAAGAATACTGAGAGTCTATGTTGTATCCAGCATAAGCGTTTTCAGGCGGATACTCTTTCCTGCGATTATTGCTGTTAACAGTTCAGTATGAGATTTATTGATGGGGACACCATTGACGAACCTGTTGAATTATGGGTTCCGGCATAAAAGGAAGTACTTCCTTCTTACCCGGTTTCACCAGACAGCAAGCCAGCAGCTGATGGTAGTACTGGGGACTTTCTCAACGGCATAAAGGGCTTTCAGGTTATGGAGCTTATCAGCATCATTCAGGCAGTCCTGGTCAAACTTAAGCAACGATGGATATTTCAGGTGCATGACGGCAAGGCCGCACATGACAGCATCATGCAGAGAGATTTTCTCATGGTTGTTTTTTGGTCGAAAATCCGGAATCTTTGCGGCCTCTTTTGAGACCAGCGTGATCAATTTTTCCGCAAGCGCTTTTTTATTTGAAGGATGCACAGTAATACGACAATTACAGGAATAGCTACTTCCCCTCTAACCCTTGGTATTATTGATGGTAATCAACTTATCGGGAATTGCTGGCAATGAGTGGTGGGCTGTCAATTAAAGTACTAAGTGTGATCTGGGTTGAAAGTTCAAACTTGTATTGACAGCTCTGGGGAAAAGTACATAATGGTGCGGTTTTTATGGAATAGAGTTTTACCATTACTGGGTAACATATTGTTTCTACAAGTTTCTTAGATCGAATATCCGGCGCTTTCAGTACTTGAAAAAACCGTGGATTTGATGTTTGGGAGAGGTTGTCAGGCGGCTCTTGCCGCAGTATACTGATGAACACTTTGATGCGGGGTGGAGCAGTCTGGTAGCTCGTCGGGCTCATAACCCGAAGGTCGTTGGTTCGAATCCAGCCCCCGCTACCAAACCCATGAAAACCCCCGTTGAGGGGTTTTTTATTAGGTAGCGAGTAATTGATGTGTGATGGCCGATCTGGTCATTGTGCAAATGTATGGGGCTTTATAGCCCTTTTTTTGTTTTTTCAGCAGGTATTCAGTCGTGGCAGGTAAGCAGTCGCAGCTGGAGGCACTTATCGAGCCGATCGTGGAGTCGCTTGATTACCGTCTCTGGGGTATTGAGTTTGTTTCCCGTGGGCGGAATTCACTGCTTCGGGTTTTTATCGATGCAGAGAATGGCATTGCTCTGGATGATTGTGAAAAAGTCAGTCGCCAGGTGAGTGCTGTTATGGATGTAGAAGACCCAATTGCGGATGAATATACCCTGGAAGTATCTTCTCCGGGATTGGACAGGCCGCTGTTTCGGCTTGAGCAGTATGAGATGATGGCTGGTCATATGGTCAGTTTGCGCCTGAGAGTGCCTTTTGAAGGCCGTAGAAAGTATCGGGGCATCATCAAGGGAATTGAAGATCAGGATGTCGTTATAGAGGCCGATGGCCATGAGCTTCTGCTGCCTGTCGAGAGTATCGAGAAGGCGCAGGTGATACCACAGTTCGACTGAATTATCCTTCAGGCTGGGCGGATATCCCGGTTAGCGGCCAGGGGTGTGTTGGCGTAGGCATGGACTGGTTCAGCATAGGCGAGGCAGAGTATGAGTAAAGAGATTCTGTTGGTCGTAGAGTCCGTATCCAATGAGAAGGGAGTACCGCCCGAAGTTATCTTTGAGGCGTTGGAAACCGCTCTGGCGACAGCGACCAAAAAGCGGTATGAAACCGAAGTGGATATCCGGGTGGCGATCAATCGAGCCAGTGGCGAGTATGATACTTTCCGCTGCTGGACTGTAGTTGCTGATGAGGATTTTGAATTCGCCGGCATGCATCTGACTCTGGATGAAGGCAAGGAGCAGGATGAGTCCCTGGAAATAGGCAGCATCTGGGAAGAGCCGGTTGAGTCTGTAGGCTTTGGGCGTATTGCTGCTCAGACCGCCAAGCAGGTCATTGTCCAGAAGGTGCGCGAAGCTGAGCGCATTCAGATGGTTGAGCAGTACCGCGATAAGATGGGTTCCCTGGTTTCCGGTACCGTCAAGAAAACTACCCGGGACAGTATTATTGTTGATCTGGGTAATAATGCTGAAGCGGTTTTAAAGAAAGATCAGACGTTGCCTCGGGAAAACTTCAGGATGGGGGCGCATGTTCGTGCGCTGCTACAGGAAGTGTCAACGGAAGGCCGTGGTCCACAGTTGATGCTTTCCAGGACAGCGCCTGCCATGTTGGTGGAGCTGTTTCATATCGAGGTTCCGGAAATTTCCGAAGAGGTTATTGAGATTCGTGGCGCTGCCAGGGATCCGGGATCTCGGGCCAAAATTGCGGTTAAAACCAATGATGGGCGTATTGATCCGGTGGGTGCCTGTGTTGGTATGCGCGGTGCCCGGGTTCAGGCGGTCTCTGGTGAGCTGGGTAATGAACGGGTTGATATCGTTCTTTACGATGATAATCCGGTTCAGTATGTCATTAATGCCATGCAGCCAGCAGAAGTCGCCTCCATTGTTGTCGATGAAGATAAAGGCACGATGGATATCGCTGTCAGTGAAGATAATCTGGCCCAGGCCATTGGTCGAGGTGGACAGAATGTTCGTCTGGCCAGTGAGCTAACGGGCTGGATACTGAATGTTATGACGGAAGATGCGGCGGCCGAAAAGCAGCAGCAGGAAGCAGGTAAGGTTGTTCAGACCTTTGTTGATCGACTGGATGTTGATGCCGATCTGGCTGAGCTGCTGGTTGAAGAAGGTTTTACCTCCATGGAGGAGATTGCCTATGTTCCCCTGGAGGAGATGTTGGCCATTGAAGGCTTTGATGAAGATATTGTCGAACAGTTGCGCTCAAGGGCCAAGGATCAGTTATTGACTCAGGCCATTGCCCAGGAAGAAAAGCTCGACGGTGTGCAGCCTGCTGATGACCTTCTGAATATGGAAGGTATGGAGCAGGATCTGGCATACGAGCTGGCCAGTCGCGGTGTTGTCACGATGGAAGATCTGGCAGAACAGTCGATCGATGACCTTCTGGACATTGAAGGGTTGAATGAAGATCGGGCTGGTGAGCTGATCATGACGGCGCGGAAACCGTGGTTTGAAGAAGCGGGTAACTGAGCGGGCCACTGAGAGGAGAAGTGTGAATGGCAGATGTAACCGTAGAGCAACTCGCGGCAGTGGTCGGCGCTCCAGTGGAGCGGTTGTTGCAGCAGATGAAAGACGCTGGTCTGACTAAAAACAGCGGCAAAGAGTCTGTGTCCGATGCAGAAAAACAGCAGCTGCTGGCCCACCTGAAGCAAGCTCATGGTGATGCCGGTACCGGTTCTGAACCAACCAAGATTACGCTGAAGCGTAAGACTGTCAGCCGAATGAAGGTTTCGGGCGGCAGTACTGGTAAGAATAAGGTAGTTAACGTAGAAGTACGTAAAAAGCGTACCTACGTTAAACGTGATGCCGAAGAGCAGAAGGCGGATGAGGCTGGTCAGGCCAGCGCTCCGCAAGCTGATAGAAGGCAGGATGATCGTGGGCAGCGCAGGGATGATCGCGGTCAGAAAGATGATCGTGCTGTTCGCCCGGCTGGTGATCGTGGTCCCCGTCCAGCGGGTGATCGTGGCCCCCGTCCTGCGGGTGATCGTGGTCCCCGTCCAGCGGGTGATCGTGGTCCCCGTCCAGCGGGCGACCGTGGTCCCCGTCCAGCGGGTGATCGTGGTCCCCGTCCAGCGGGTGATCGTGGTCCTCGTCCAGCGGGCGATCGTGGTCCTCGTCCGGGTGGCGCTCCGGGTGCTGGAGCTGCACCATCCTTTGGTGATGCTCCGCCGGCTCCGGCTGATGATCGTAAGTCTCGTAACAAGCGCGCTACTAAAGGTAAAGATCGTCGTAATGATAATGATGATCAGCCTCGTCGACGCGGTGGTCGTAATGAGCGTGATGATCGTCGTGGTGGAAGTCGCAAGTTTGCACGCATTGCGCCTGAATCCATGGCTCATGGCTTTACCAAGCCGACAGCGCCTGTGTTAAGAGAGGTTTCCATTCCGGAAACGATCACTGTTGCTGAACTGGCCAATAAAATGGCAATCAAGGCAGCAGATGTTATCAAGGCCATGTTCAAAATGGGCTCAATGGTAACCATCAACCAGGTTATCGATCAGGAAACTGCCAGTATTGTGGTTGAAGAGATGGGCCACACATACAAGTTGACCAAGGCGGATGCGATCGAAGATACGCTGATTGATAATCAGCATGTTGATACGGGTTATGAAGCCAAGCCCCGTGCGCCGGTTGTTACCGTTATGGGTCACGTTGACCATGGTAAGACATCGCTGCTGGATTATATCCGCAAGAGTCGTGTTCAGGCCGGTGAGGCGGGTGGCATTACCCAGCACATTGGTGCTTATCACGTAGAAACGGATCGCGGCATGGTGTCCTTCCTGGATACACCGGGACACGCGGCATTTACTGCCATGCGTGCCCGTGGAGCCAAGGCGACGGATATCGTTATTCTTGTTGTTGCTGCGGATGATGGTGTGATGCCTCAGACCGAAGAGGCGGTTCAGCACGCGAAAGCGGCTGGCGTGCCGATTGTGGTCGCCGTCAATAAGATGGATAAAGAAGACGCTGATCCGGACCGTGTTAAAAATGAGCTGTCTGCCCGTGATGTCATCCCGGAAGAGTGGGGTGGTGATACTCAGTTTATGCCAGTGTCTGCTTTGACAGGGCAGGGTGTGGAAGAGCTGCTGGAAGCAGTGATTCTTCAGGCTGAAGTGCTTGAATTGACCGCACCTGATGAAGGTCCGGCCAGGGGTGTTGTTGTCGAGTCCCGTCTGGATAAAGGTCGTGGACCTGTGGCAACTGTGCTGGTTCAGGCAGGCATGTTGAACCAGGGTGATAATATCCTGGTGGGTCAGCAGTTCGGTCGTGTTCGTGCCATGCTGGACGAAGATGGCAAGCCGATCAAAGCAGCGGGTCCTTCTATCCCGGTAGAAATCCTGGGTCTGGATGGTACGCCGGATGCCGGTGATGAAATGCTGGTGGTTCGTGATGAGCGTAAGGCTCGCGAGATTGCCATGTTCCGTCAGGGCAAATTCCGTGAAGTGAAGCTGGCTCGTCAGCAGGCCTCCAAGATGGAGAATGTGTTCTCCAGAATGGGCACTGAAGAGACGAAGAAGCTGAACATTGTGCTTAAGGCGGATGTTCGGGGTTCTCTTGAAGCGCTGACCAGCTCACTGCAAGAGCAGGGTAATGATGAAGTTGAAGTAAGGGTTATCTCCAGCGGTGTTGGTGGTATTACTGAAACGGATGCGAACCTGGCCCTTGCTTCCAATGCGGTTATTGTTGGCTTTAACGTTCGTGCTGACGCTTCTGCCCGTAAGGTTATTGAGTCTGAAGAGCTGGATCTGCGTTACTACAGTGTTATCTATGACATCATCGACGATGTCAGAAAAGCGCTGACTGGTATGCTCGGCTCTGATACCCGTGAACAGATTGTCGGTGTTGCCGAGGTTCGCGAAGTCTTCCGTTCGCCGAAGTTTGGTGCGGTTGCGGGCAGCATGGTTATCGAGGGTACTATTTACCGGAATGACCGCATTCGTGTACTGCGTGAAAACGTGGTTATCTATGAAGGCGAGCTGGAATCCCTGCGTCGTTACAAGGATGACGTCAGTGAAGTTCGTAACGGTATGGAGTGTGGTATTGCCGTTAAGAACTACAACGATGTTAAGCCTGGCGACAAGATTGAGGTCTACAAGACGATTGAAGTTCAGCGTACGCTTTAATTCGTCTTAAGGCCTGAATTAATAAAATAAAACCCGCGGCCTAACCCGCGGGTTTTTTTAGAATCACAAAGGCACAAAGTCACAAAGAGAAAAGGCTGCTTTGTGCCTTTGTGCCTTTGTGGTTTGCTCTGGAGTAATTTTCCAATGGCTAAAGAGTACAGTCGTAAACAGCGAGTAGCGGAGCAGATTCAAAAAGAACTGGCTCAGCTTATTCAGCTGGAAATGAAAGACCCTCGTCTTGGTATGGTTACCGTCAGTGCGGTTGAGGTAAGCCGGGACTTGGCGTTCGCTGATGTTTATGTGTCTTTTCTGGGTGTTGATGATCAGGAAAAGATAGATCAATCTCTGAAAATATTGGGTCAGGCCGCGGGCTTCTTGCGCTCACAGCTTGCCCGGGCGATAAAGTTGAGATTTACCCCCCAGCTTCGCTTCTACTATGACAGCAGTCTGCGGCGGGGAGCTTACCTTTCTTCGTTGATTGATGAGGCGGTTGCTAAAGACGCTCAAGCGGGTAAAGGCATAGAAGAAGGTTCTGAGGAGTAAGTCATGGCCAGAAGAGGTCGACGCGTTAACCGTGGCCGTCCAGTTGACGGTATCATTATTGTCGATAAAGTGTATGGGGCATCTTCCAATGAAGTGCTTCAGCGGGTAAAGCGCCTGTTTAATGCGGCTAAAGCGGGTCATACGGGCAGTCTCGATCCGTTGGCAACGGGAGTTTTGCCAATTTGCCTGGGTGAGGCAACGAAGTTTTCCCAGTACCTGCTTGATTCTGATAAGTCCTATCGAACCACCATGAAGATGGGGGTGAAGACGACCACTGGTGACCGTGAGGGTGAGGTGGTGGAGGAGCGTCCGGTGGCGGTCACTCGCTCTGATGTGGAAGCGATTCTGCAGCAGTTCCGTGGTGATGTTGCGCAGGTGCCCAGTATGTACTCAGCGCTCAAGCATAATGGGAGGCCTCTGTACGAGTACGCTCGTGAAGGTATTGAAATTGAACGCCCTTCGCGCACTATTACCATTCACCGTCTGGAGCTGCTGGACTTTGATGGTGACGAGTGTGTTTTCGAGGTGGACTGTACCAAGGGAACTTACATCCGTACGCTGATTGAAGATATTGGTGAGGCGCTTGGCTGTCTTGGCCATGTCGCTCAGCTCAAGCGTCTTAAGGCTGGCCCTTACACTGAGCATCAAGCCTATTCGCTGGATGAGCTGGCGGCCATGCGGGATGAGGCGCGAGAGGCTGCGCTGGGTGTTGAGGAGCGTATTGAGTTTGCAGAATTGTCGGGCCTGGCGGAAGCGCTGGGGCGTGATCGGTTGGAAAAGGCTCAGTCTGAGCGTTTGAAAACACTGTCCAGAATTCGAAATAAGGCTGGAGACCTTGTGATTGATGGTCTGTTGTTGCCGCAGGACAGTGCGGTCAGTGACTGGCCGCAGGTTAAGCTTGGTGAAACCAGCAGTTTCTATCTTTCCCAGGGTAATCCTGTGCAGGTCCCTCAGGCGCCAACAGGTGGTAGCGTTCGTATCTACGGTGTTGCAGAGGGTGTTGAAGGGCTGGTGTTCCTGGGGGTTGGCGAAATCACTGATGATGGTCTGGTCGCGCCGAAACGTTTGGTTAAAGGCTGATCCGCTGAGATTTCTGGGCAGTCATTCGTACATAGTTTTTTTGGACGCGTTCACAACATAGTGATAGAATTCCTCGCTTGTTTAAATGGCTGGCTGTAAATATGCGCGGTCATGCCGGTTTACTGTATTGCATATTATCTGGAGATTGAACAATGGCTTTGACTGCTGAAAAGAAAGCTGGAGTCCTGAAGGAATTCGCTCGCGCTGAAGGCGATACTGGTTCCCCTGAAGTTCAGGTGGCTTTGTTGACCGCTAATATTGAAGGTCTGCAGGGGCACTTCAAGGCGAATCATAAGGATCATCACTCTCGTCGTGGTCTGATTCGCATGGTAAACCAGCGTCGTAACCTGCTGGACTACCTGAAGCGTAAGGACCTTGAACGTTACCGTTCTCTGATCCAGCGTTTGGGTCTGCGTCGCTGATCATTAGATGCGTTCATAAAGGGATGGTGGTGTCTTGATATCACCTCCCACAGTCAAGGCACCGCGAGCTGCATAATATGTGGCTGGCGGTGTTTTGTTATTTACAGGCTGATAAATTTAAGCCTGATACTGATTATTCTTCTTGTTTCCAGAAGTTTGTTGGATTCTATAAGGTTGATTGGTATGACTGGTTGCCCATGCCTGCACTCTGTCTGCATGGGGTGCAATTCAGAAGCTTCAGCCGGATTGGCTGAGGTTTGTGAATTGCATCCATCTCTATGACAGTGTGGATGCGGGTGGGGTGATATCGTTTGGTAATAAAGGAAAAATAACGTGAGTATTGCTCCAAAAGCATTTGCAAAATCCTTCCAGTTCGGTGATCAAACCGTAACGCTGGAAACCGGGCGTGTAGCCCGTCAGGCATCCGGTGCTGTTCTGGCATCTATGGGTGAATTACAGGTTCTGGCAACCGTTGTTGGTGCTAAAAGCGCCCGTCCGGGTCAGGATTTTTTCCCATTATCGGTTCATTACCAGGAAAAGGTGTATGCTGCCGGTAAAATTCCTGGCGGTTTTCTGAAGCGTGAAGGAAAGGCCAGTGAGAAAGAAACGCTGACCTCCCGTTTGATTGATCGCCCTATCCGTCCGCTGTTTCCGAAAGGCTTCATGAATGAGGTTCAGGTTATCATCACAGTAATGTCTGTTGATAAGAAGAATGATCCGGACATGCTGGGTATGATCGCTACCTCGGCTGCTCTGGCTATTTCCGGTATTCCATTTGCGGGCCCGGTTGGTGCGGCCCGTGTTGGCTTTACTGAAGAAGACGGTTATATCCTCAATCCATCTTTTGAGCAGCTGAAAAAGTCTGAGCTGGACATGGTGGTTGCGGGTACCAGCAACGCTGTTTTAATGGTTGAGTCTGAAGCTCAGGAGCTGACTGAAGATGAGATGCTGGGCGCAGTTCTTTTTGCTCAGCAGGAGTATCAGTGTGTAGTCAGGGCGATTCAGGAGTTTGCAGCTGAAGTTGGCAAGCCTGCCTGGGATTGGCAGCCGGAAGCTGAGAAAACTGCGGTGAAAGATGCGGTTGCTGCTGCATTTGAGCAGAAAATTCGTGATGCTTATGCCGTTACCATTAAGCAGGACCGCACCAACACCCTGTCAGCCCTTCGTGCTGAAGCTGAGGCAGAGCTGGTCGGTGAAGAAGATGGCAAGTTCAGTTCTGATGATGTTCAGGCTTACTTTAGTAAGTTGGAGAAGTCAGTAGTTCGCGGCAATATCATTGGTGGTCGACCACGTATTGATGGTCGTGACACGAAGACGGTTCGCCCAATTAATGTGGAAGTTGGTCTTTTGAAAAAGACCCACGGTTCTGCTCTGTTTACCCGTGGTGAAACCCAAGCCATCGTTACAACGACTCTCGGTACTGCCCGTGATGCGCAGTTTATTGATGCGCTCGAAGGCGAAAGCCGTGATCCTTTTATGCTGCACTACAACTTCCCTCCATTCTCAGTAGGTGAGTGCGGTCGCATGGGGCCTCCGGGGCGTCGTGAAATTGGCCATGGCCGTCTGGCTCGTCGTGGTATTCAGGCTGTTCTGCCGACTGATGAAGAGTTTCCATACACCATTCGAGTGGTTTCTGAAATCACTGAATCTAATGGTTCCAGCTCTATGGCATCGGTCTGTGGCTCCTCTCTGGCGTTGATGGATGCAGGTGTGCCTCTGAAAGCGCCAGTGGCAGGTATTGCAATGGGATTGGTTAAGGAAGGTGAAGAGTTCGCCGTTCTTACTGATATTCTCGGTGATGAAGATCATCTTGGTGATATGGACTTTAAAGTTGCCGGTACTGCCAATGGCGTGACTGCGCTGCAAATGGATATCAAGATTGCCGGTATCACTGAAGAGATTATGGATATCGCTCTGAACCAGGCTTTGCAGGCTCGTCTGCATATTCTGGCTGAGATGAACAAGGTGATTGCTTCTTCTCGCAGTGAGCTATCGCCTAATGCTCCAATGACCATGACTCTGAAAATCGACCAGGACAAAATCCGCGATGTCATTGGTAAGGGTGGTGCGACCATTCGTTCTATCTGTGAAGATACTGGCGCGTCTGTAGATATTGCTGATGATGGTACTGTTAAGATTTATGCGGAAACACGTGAGGCCTGTCAGGCTGCGTATGATCGTGTATATGGTGTAACGGCTGAAGCTGAGATTGGCAAGATCTATGAAGGGGTGGTTACTCGAATTGTAGAGTTTGGTGCCTTCGTTAATATTTTGCCTGGTCAGGACGGTCTGGTCCATATTTCCCAGATTGCGGATCACCGCGTTGAAAATGTTGCTGACTACGTGAAGATGGGTCAGAAGCTTGAAGTTGTCGTCATGGATCTCGACAACCGTGGCCGTATCAAGCTGAGTATGAAAGAAGTGGCTCGCATTAAAGAACAGCAGGCTGCTGCGGTTTCTGAGTAAGAGCGAATAAGGGCTTTTGAATCGCAAAGACGCTGGGGTAAAAAATATTTTTGTTTTTTCCTTTGTGTCTTTGTAGTTAAAGTGACTTTCTTTAGCTCAAAAAAAAAGCACCTTTCGGTGCTTTTTTTATGCCTGATGATTACTCATCAAGGAAGCTGCGGAGGTGATCGGATCGAGTTGGATGGCGCAATTTTCTCAGGGCCTTCGCTTCAATCTGACGGATACGCTCACGGGTAACGTCGAACTGCTTCCCTACCTCTTCCAGAGTGTGGTCAGTGTTCATATCGATACCAAAGCGCATTCTTAATACCTTGGCTTCACGTGCGGTCAGGCCGGCCAGAACAGTCCGGGTAGACTCTCTAAGACCTTCGCCGGTCGCACGGTCAATAGGCGACTGCATGGTAGCGTCTTCAATAAAATCACCCAGGTGTGAATCTTCGTCATCACCGATGGGTGTTTCCATTGAGATTGGCTCTTTGGAAATTTTCAGTACCTTGCGGATTTTGTCCTCGGGCATTTCCATGCGGATAGCCAGCTCTTCCGGCGTGGGTTCGCGTCCCATCTCCTGCAGCATCTGCCTGGAGATCCGGTTCAGTTTATTGATGGTTTCAATCATGTGAACCGGTATACGGATGGTGCGAGCCTGATCTGCAATAGAGCGGGTAATTGCCTGACGAATCCACCATGTGGCATAAGTTGAGAACTTGTAACCGCGACGGTACTCAAACTTGTCCACAGCCTTCATTAGGCCGATATTACCTTCCTGGATCAGATCAAGGAATTGCAGACCCCGGTTGGTGTATTTCTTGGCAATGGAAATAACCAGACGAAGGTTGGCTTCGACCATCTCTTTTTTGGCGCGGCGTGCACGAGCTTCGCCGAGAGACATCTTACGATTGATGTCTTTTATCTGAACCAGAGAGAGACCAAACTCTTTTTCAATGTTGGTCAGTTTCTTCTGGGCACGAATGATCTCGTCGCGATAATTCTGAAGGGCTTCAACATAACCGCCACTACCGCTGGCCAGTTCATTGATCCATTCAAGATTGGTCTCGTTGCCTGGGAATGCCTTCAGGAAAATTTTGCGCGGCATTTTTGATTTACGAACACACAGCTGCATGACGGAGCGTTCGTTATCACGAATACGCTCGACAGCATTGCGGATTCTGAAAACCAGCATGTCGAAGAGGCGCGGAACCAGCTTCAGAGGCATAAAGGCTTCAGCCAGTTCAGTCAGAGCGGCCTGACTATTTTCACGCCCATGACTGGCGATGATTGCTGTAGCCTTTTCCAGGGCATCTCTCAGAAGAGTGAAGCGTTCTTTGGCTTCTTCAGGATCAAGGCCGGTATCGGTTTCATCCTCATCCTCTTCGCTATCATCATCATTCTCATCGTCGATCTCTTCATCGATCGCTACCTCTTCGATGACGGGGGGCGCGATTGGGGTATCATCATCGGGATCGATATAACCGCTGATGACATCCGTCAGGCGTCCTTCTTCTTCGGTAAGGCGATCGTACTCATTGAGAACAATCTGGGCTGAGCCTGGGAATTGAGCCAGCGCAGACATGACTTCACGCCAGCCTTCCTCGATGCGCTTGGCAATCTGAATCTCGCCTTCACGGGTTAATAGTTCTACCGTACCCATTTCGCGCATATACATGCGTACCGGGTCGGTAGTTCTACCGGCCTCCTGCTCAACAGCGGCAAGTGCCGCAGCCGCTTCTTCGGCAGCGGCTTCATCAGTGTCGGCTTCAGCCATGAGCAGGGTGTCAGCATCTGGAGCGGTCTCGTAGACGCTGATACCCATGTCATTGATCATGCGGATAATATCTTCCACCTGATCAGGATCGGAAATATCTTCCGGAAGATGGTCATTAACCTCCGCGTAAGTCAGGTATCCCTGTTCCTTACCACGGGCGATAAGCTCTTTTAATCTGGATTGTTGTTGCGAATTAGCTGACATATCAACCCTTTAACAGCGGATATTGACGAACCGGACAAAAAAACGTAAGCAGGCAATTATAGCTCATAAACTGGGTATAGTACCACAGGGCAGCGACCCGACTTGGTTGGACGAGGTACCGGAATGCATTCCATGACGCGGGTTACCTTTCCTTGGTGTTTTCAGACCGGGTTTGAATTAGAAATGTGGCCAACTATGCAGTTCAATCATGCAGTTCCACGGGACACAATGAAATTCAAGTATACCTAATATTTTTTGTTGTGCAGTTATTTTTTTTGTGCATCACTGTTTACTCCCAGCTTTTGTCGTCTTAGTTGCTCTTGTAATTCTTGAAATTGCCTTCGAAGATCTTCGTCCAGCTGTCCTGGTTTCTTGTTCTGAAGACTTTGCAGAAGGTTTTTATATTGGTTCTGCTGGAGGTCTAGGCCTGCCTTTTTGCGAATGCTGGCCAGTGTTTCCAGAAACTCATCTCGATGGGCTGTAGTGCCGTGATCCAGAGCTGCCAATGCCTGCAGGCGTTCGCCTTTTTCAGTGCCATACCACTGGGCAATCAGGGTGCTGGTTTTCAGTGTCGGATTTTTCTTGAGTATTTTCAAAAGATCGATCAGTAATTGACTGTCACCGTCGTTTTCCAATTGTAGCTCATCGAATGGCTCTGGTGTTTCCTGGGCGAACTCTGGGTTGCAAAGTAACTGTCGTATGGCGTAACCGGAGGTTGCCAGTCTTGCAGAGTTGCGAGCAATAGTCGGTGCGCTATAGCGTTGCTGCTGTCTTGGTGTGTACTGTGGCTCGCTGTAGCCAGCATCATGAGGTGGGTAAGGCTCATAATGCCCACTATGGGAGATTTCTCCATAGTTGTTTGATGAATCGTAATGCTCCGGTTCTGGCGGCTGAGTACTGGCAGGTTGCTCCTTGGTACGAGTGCTCTCCTGAAAGTGAGCTTCCAGGTAGTGAATATCCAGCCCTGTACGGTCTGAGAGCTTTTTCAGGAGGAGCTGATGGAACAAACCTTCCGGTAACTTGTCGATGTAAGGCTGTGCCAGTTTGGCAAGACGGGCGCGGCCATCCATGGTGCTCAGATCCAGGTCTGCTTCCAGTTCTCTGAAAAGCAGGTTATCCAGGCTAATGGCCTGGTTTTTAATGCGCTCAATAAAGTGCTCGGCACCTTCCTGTCGCACCATGCTATCTGGATCTTCGCCTTGAGGGAGAAACAAAAAGCGGGCCTGACGACCATCTTGCATATTGGGGAGGGTGGACTCCAGTGCTCGCCATGCAGCTCTTCGGCCGGCATCGTCGCCATCAAAACAGAAAACCACTTCGGGAACGACTTTAAACAACCTCAGCATATGGTCAGAGGTGGTGGCGGTGCCCAGGGTGGCAACGGCGTTGGTGATACCCTGTTGTGCCAGAGCAACAACATCCATATACCCTTCAACCACCAGAATCCGACTCAGCTTGCGGTTCGCCTGTCGAGCTTCAAATAAGCCGTAGAGCTCTTTGCCTTTATGGAATATAGGGGATTCGGGGGAATTAAGGTACTTGGGTTTTTCGTCCCCCAGAACGCGACCACCAAAAGCAATATAGCGACCCCGGCTATCCCGGATGGGGAAAATGATACGTTCCCGGAATCGATCATAAATGGTATTCCGGTCTTCATTCTTGACCAGCATTCCAGTAGTGATCAGCTGTTGTTCTTTTTCTGGTGATGTGGCCAGTTCTTTTTTCAGGTTGTCCCAGCCCGGTGGTGCAAAACCAATGGCAAAGTGCTGGCAGGTCTGCTGATCAAGGCCGCGGTTTTTCAGGTACTGGGAAGCGCGAGGCGATTGGCCGTGTTGCTTTAACTGGCGGCTGTAAAAATCAACCGAGCGATCCATCAGGTTGTAGAGTTCGCTGTGATCCGGGCCGCGCTGCTTTTGTGAGTTTTCTTCCCTGGGGATTTCCAGTCCCAGTTGTCCGGCAAGTGTGTCTATGGCTTCCGGAAAATCCAGGTGGTCGTGATCCATGACGAAGCCCAGGGCATTGCCGCTGGCTCCACAGCCAAAGCAGTAATAAAACTGTTTGTCCGGGCTGACCGTAAAGGATGGGGTTTTTTCTTTGTGAAAAGGGCAGCAGGCGGAGTAGTTTCGACCGGTTTTTTTCAGCTTAACCCGATGATCAATGACATCAACAATATCAATGCGGGTGAGCAGGTCATCAATAAAGTATTGGGGAATCCGTCCGGCCATAGTTCGTAGTCGAGAGTAGAGCGCTGCGCCTGAAACAGAAACAGAATGCAATTAATGAATAGAGTCTATCACCCGTCTGGGTGAGTGTCAGCCTAACCGGGATTTAACAATTTTGCTGATGGATGACATGTCTGCCCGGCCTTGAGCCTGTGGTTTGACAATGCCCATCACTTTGCCCATGTCGGCCATACTGGATGCACCGGTGCTTTTAATGGCAAGGTCGACCAGTTCAGTGATTTCGGAATCAGAAAGCGGTGTGGGGAGGAAGTCGGCAAGAACCTTGAGTTCCAGCTTTTCCTGATCAGCCAGATCCGTGCGCCCGGCAGACTCGAACTGTTCAATGGCATCGCGACGTTGCTTTACCATTTTGTCCAGCACTGCCAGGGCACGTTGATCGTCTAATGATTTTTCATCAATCTCAATTCGCTTCAGTTCGGCCAGGGCCAAACGGATAGTACCCAGTCGTGGCTTGTCGCGATTGCGCATGGCTTCCTTCATGGCTTCTGTCAGTTGATCCCTGACAATGCAATCACTCATGACACGTTCCTTTATTCGCTTAAATGGGTCTGAAGCTTATTCAGGTCAAAGAGCAAATCATACGATTGATTCAATAGACCGTGAAGTCAATGGATCAATACAGACGCTCACGACGACGCTGCTCGCGCTGCAGTTTTTTAAGATGACGCTTAACAGCAGCAGCGGCCTTGCGCTTGCGAACGGTAGTTGGCTTCTCGTAGTGCTCACGACGACGAACTTCAGCCAGGATACCCGCTTTTTCACAAGAGCGCTTGAAACGGCGCAGGGCTACGTCAAACGGTTCATTCTCTTTAACTTTAACAGCAGGCATGCAGAGATCACCTTCCTTTTAATAACAAGTTGTTGACCATGAATCCGCCCAAGTCGGTACGACCACAGGCTAAAAAAACTCATGGCTGGATTACAGCCAATGCTGCGCGAATGCGATAATCCGCCCCTGTGATTACTAATTTCGCTCTTTATAGAGACGGTGCTTTACTCAAAGCGGGACGTTAATACTCACTCTAACAAGACAGATTAGTCGCAGTTTTTCAAGGGCGCGAATTTTAAAGCTTATTCAACAAAAATGCAAAAAACGCCGGCTTGACGTATGATTCTTTTCCCTGAAATTAAGTGCTCGATGAACCAGAAAGGGTGGGTGCTTAACAGACTTTATCTTGCACAGGTTGGTTAAATGATTGTTCTCGGGATAGAAACTTCCTGCGATGAAACCGGTATTGCCCTCTATGACAGCCAGAAAGGCCTGCTGAGCGATGCCCTGTTCAGCCAGATTGATATGCACATTGATTACGGCGGCGTAGTACCTGAACTGGCATCCAGAGATCATATCCAGAGAGTTCTGCCCCTGGTCAATGAAGTATTGGATCAGGCGGGTATCCGCAAGGAGCAGATCGATGCCGTTGCCTACACCCGTGGTCCAGGACTGGTTGGGGCTTTGATGGTTGGCGCCTGTATTGGTAAGGCACTGGCCTGGGCCCTGGGCATACCCTCCGTCGGAGTGCATCATATGGAAGGCCATCTGCTGGCCCCGATGCTGGAAGAAACGCCGGTGGACTTTCCATTTGTTGCTCTGCTGGTATCCGGCGGTCACACCCAGTTGGTGCAGGTGGATGGTATTGGTCGGTATAGCCTGCTGGGGGAGTCTGTGGATGATGCCGCAGGTGAAGCGTTTGATAAAGTGGCCACCATGCTGGGGCTGGATTACCCCGGTGGTCCTGCCATTGCCCGGATGGCTGGGCAGGGAAAAGAAGGGCGCTTTCGCTTTCCACGTCCGATGACGGACCGTCCTGGTCTGGATTCCAGTTTCAGTGGCTTGAAAACGTATACCCTCAATACCGTTGCAAAGTGCAAGCAAGAAGCGGGAGTCACTGAACTGGCTGAGCAGGATCGTGCTGATATCGCCAGGGCATTTGAAGAGGCTGTTGTGGCAACGCTGACCATCAAGTGCCGCCGGGCACTGCAGCAGACCGGTATGAAGCAGCTGATTATTGCCGGTGGTGTGAGTGCCAATAAATCACTGAGAGCAGCGCTGGAAGCCATGGTTGAGAAGGAGGGAGCCGTATTACGTTATGCTCGCCCTCAGTTCTGTACTGATAATGGGGCTATGATTGCTTACGCGGGTTGCCAGCGATTGTTAGCAGGGCAAAGTGATGGGCCGGAAGTGGTGCCGGTACCCCGCTGGCCAATGGAGCAGCTTGAGCCGGTTAACTAAGTTCACAAGAATGCATCATGATGCACAGATCAGATATTCCCGCTGAGTGTGGGAATAATAGGTACGATGGATTCAGAACGGCAAAGCCTTTGTGTCTCCGTGTCTTTGTGGTTAAAGAATAATGAGCCATGCCCCATGGATAAAGTCCGAATAGAAACCATTGAAACTCAAGCCGTTATTGGCGTTTACGAGTTCGAACATGAAGCACCCCAGTCATTAATACTGGACCTGGAACTGACTACTGATTTTACCAGGGCGTTTACCAGTGACGACCTGCAGGATGCCCTGGATTACGATGCCATTACCCGGCGAGTGAGGGCATTTTGTGAAGCGTCACGGTACCAGCTGATTGAGACACTGGCTGGCGGTATCATCACGCTGCTGATGGAGCATTACCCTGTGGATAAAGTGGCAGTGACCATCCGTAAGCCCCAGGCGCTGACGAATGCGCTTGCTACTGTCTGGTGTGAAAGAACCCGTTCGCAAATGGTGGGGCAGGGCCACTAAGTAAGAGAATCCATAGTGACTGTTTATGTTCTTGGTATTGGCTCCAATGTAAATGCAGAGTACCAGTGTCGCCAAATGATCTCCTCCATAAAGCAGGCATTTGACGAGGTCAGGGTCAGTGAGCTGGTGACGACCAAAGCTATAGGTATTGAAGCTCCGGACTATATGAACGGGGTTGTCTGCTTTGAGTCAGATATTCATGCTGAAGCATTGCAGCAGTGGTGTAAGGCGCTCGAAAAACAATTGGGAAGAGATCGGGATCAGAGTCTCTGTGCTGCCGATATTGACCTTTTACTGGCCTTTGACTGCACTGAAGATCAGCCGACGGAAGATAGTGTAAACCGGATAAAGGAGCCCTGGTTTCGGCCTTTAGTCGTTGGCTTGTTATGCCATGATATCTGAATGAATTGGACTTCCGATATCCTTGCGTTTCTCCAGGAAAAAAGCACAAAAAAAGGCCGTCTTGAAAAGACGGCCAGAGTATTTCAGGGGGTTAGCCTGATAAAGTAGGGATAAGCCGATGTTATTTAAACTCGGGTTGATTTCATCCCGGGAACTGTGCTTTCTACTGTACCAAAGCGAGAGCTGATTGCGTCTTGAGTCAGCTGTAGAGTCTCCTCGAGTTTCCGCCCCGTCTCGGCATAACGCTGAAGACGAGCAAGATGCTCAAGACGATCAAGACGAGCAATGCGAGCACGATATATCAAGACTATCAAGACTATCAGCGATCTCTTCGCCGCCTCTTCTATGCTCAACATTAGTTGGCATAATGGTTGGCTCGTATACTGGCTCTGGGGCAGGCTCCCTGAATTCAGCCAGTTGCTCCATTCTTCTTGCCATCATTTGGCACCTTTCCATCTCGTCCGCGGGGGTGATGTCAGGACGGCGTGGGTTATCGCCAGCTCCCCGTGGGTCAATGGTGTAAGTCTCAGCTACTGATTCTTCATCAATATCAGACAGCAATGTACGAACGCCTGCCAGACGCTCACCAACTCCCTGTGCTCTAAGCTTTTCCTGCTGCTGCACATATGCTTGGACGCGCTGCTCTTTGGTTAAGCGCAGTTGCACCCCGGCTTCCTTGGTTTCAAAGTCTTCACCGAAGTAGGACAAGTGAGCATCGCTGTTTTTTGCCGGGTTTGCTAATGCTTGAGCCAGGCGTTCCTGGACGAGCTTTGACTCCTGCTGTACTTGAAACGCTGACTTCGGCACAGTGCTTCCAGGCACAGCAGTCAGGCCTTCAGAGTCTGTTTTTTCCTGGCTGGGAAGCGTTGACTCATAATAAACTGTGGCTTCTGGCTTTTTGACAGCAAGCGTGTACTTATCGTAGCCCGCATGCTTACCGTTGACATAACTATGCTTAACAACCCAGTGATTTTTAAGCTGGCCAGCAGCTGCTTCCCAGTCCACGACATTGCCTTCGCGATCTTTCAGGATTTTGCCATCTTCGCCTTTAACCGCCATATAGCTATCATATGGGCGCTGTTCCGGATTTGTCTTACTCCAGCTCTCGCCTTTCTGGTCTTTGTAAGGAACAGGGTTTGGCATTTTCCTACCGTTGTGTTCCGGAGTCGTCATCTGCTTAAACGTTCTTTCCAGATGGGTGATTTTCTTTGGATCGCTGGTGACGTTGCCCTTTTCATCTTTGGCAACAGGCGCCTTCCAGTCCTTAGTGTTCAGGCGGTCGCGGTTTTGACGATCGGTAACATCTTCATTCATCTGTTTTTGATAAACAGGAATAGATTTCTGGAGATCCTTAATTTCTCCATGAACAGCTTGGAGTTCACAGTCTTTTGAATAGATTGCGAGGTTGCGCTCAAGGATATCGATCTGTCTGTTCAGCTCATCAATGTCAGCTCTGATTGGTGGCGTTGCAGTATGATTATCCCCTTCGGCTTCCCATTTAGCCAAATATGCTTGTTGTTCCTGACGGGCCTTTTGGCGCGCATTCAACGTGTCTTCAACTTGGGCCTTATGGGCATCATGGCGAATGACAAACTCTAGATCAGCTGCGTAAGCGTTAGGGTAAGCTTTCTTGAGTTCAGCTTTCATGTTGGTCAGCTCATTACTCAGGGCTGCTTCTTTTGCCTTAACGTTTGCGAAATACTCTGAACTTCCGTTTCTGTAGGCTTGGATCAGTTTTTCATCTGTACACTTGAATACAGGAGGCTTGGCAGTCAGTTCAGGTTTAGGTGGAACAGGTTTACCTTCCTTTTCAGCCTTTTTGACTGCTTTGGGGTGTTCTGCCAATGCCTTCTCGTGATCTGCTACTGCCTTGTTGTACTCTTCCATCTCTTGCTTGAGTGCTGGATCATTACCCAGTCTTTTGGCAACGTCTGCTTTGTCTGCATCCAGAATTTGGCCATTGTCAAAGCGTACAATGTGTGTTGTATGGATCTTTTCGCCAGTCTCACGATCCACGTGAGCGTCTTTCTTCAGAAGCTCAAGTTCGCCTTTAGCAAGCATTGTCTTGAACTCTTTGTTTACATCTTGGTGAGCCTTGTGTGCAACAACCCTTTTCTTAACATCTTCGGCATCAACACCATATTTGGTCGCCAGCCTTGAGTAGTTAAGTTGCGTGCTAACATCATCCATCCGTGCTCGAGCCAGATCAATACAGTCTTTTTCTAATGCACGATCATTAGCCTGCTTACGCTCATGGGCCGCTTTGTCCGCCTCAGCTTCCAGACCCATCTTCCGCGCATCATACTTGGCAGGTTGGAATATATAGAGGAATCCTACGTAAATCGGAGTGATGACGTAGTTTTTCAGTGGCTTCCATACTAGGAAATCAATTACTTTAGCCGCGAATTTAAACGGTGCAGCAATGTATGAACCAACGACTTTTACTGCAGCAACAAAGCGCTCTTTCCAGTTAGGCTTGTGGAACTCAATAACCGTTTTCTCTGTCTTCTTTGTGTCTGCCGCAGGCGTGCTAGCGTCAGTAGTTGCAGCAGGTGCAGTCTGAGTAGTCTGAGTAGTCTGACCACCAGTTGTGGTCTGAGCAGGCACAGTCTGAGTAGCTTGGCCACCAGTAGTAGTCTGGGCTGGTTTGTTACCAACCACGTAATTGTAGGCGCTTTTAAACGGCGCGGCGATGCGCTGGCCTAGAGTAGGAGCTTTGTCCGTTTGAGTTTCGGCATTTACAAGTCCGGTAACAGGCTGAGCAGTCTGGACTACCGGTGTAGCAAATGTCACATGTTTTTGGTTCATAACAGCAGGATTCTGCTGCACATTTTGGTCGTTCTGTGGGACAGGCTGGGGCGGCTGCGTTGTAGTAAACGTAGGTGTTCCTCCAGCAGCTGGAGCTTGGTTTACCATGGTACATATCCTTATTCAGTTTGGTTGTGTTTATGATTTCATTGCATCAATTGTTATTGACTGAACGTTTGGACAGTTTGTTTGGAGTTTTGTTCCAGTTTGATATTAATTAATGAAATACCAGGCGTTATAATGTATCTTGGAAAAGCATTAAGAGCCTGGAGTAAACTTCAGTTGCTCTTAATGTTATGATTTCAAATAACAAATTTATTTTTTCTGGTGGATTTTTGATTCAATCCATTGGAGTCGGTTCTTTCTTACCGCTTCGCCGATTGCCTTTCCTTTAATGTTATTAGAGATAATATCTCTTCCTTTAATCGCTAAACAATCATTTAAGAGTTCAATGATTTGGCTTTTTTCCAGCTCGATCGTTTCAAAGCTGAACGAAAGAATCGCTAAAAGGCAGGTGAAGCGTTCTGGACGCCGCAGTGCATCGACTGCTTCAAACAGGGACATCAGGGACTCGGCGTCTGGGTTTCGGAAAATAGAAATAACCCTGTCAGCGTGCTCTGTTACCAGAAGGGCCATGTCTGCATACTCTGCAGGTAGTCGCAACTTGGATATAATTGTTTGAATATTAAGAGTACTGTTGGTTTTTGTGGCTTCAGCTTGTGGCAAAAGGGGAGTGAACAGGCAACCAAACCTGATCAGGGCTGTGCTGTTTGCCTGAGCGGCCAGATTAAGGTGTTGTAAAGTCTGGCTATGGATAAAGGGCCTGAATTCAGGCAGTACGGCTTGAAGAGCGCCACAGCTTTCCAGGGTTTCAAAGTAGACAGAAGGGGTGAGTTCCATCAGTGCGGTCGATGTTTCCTGCCAGACTCTTTCCGGTACCAGGTGGGATGCTTCACCGCTCTTAACCATGTTTTTCATCAATTCAAATGTTTCTTCAGCAACATGAAAGCCAAGTGGAGCGAGCCTTGCTGCAAATCGGGCGACCCTGAGAATTCGCAGTGGATCTTCCTGAAAAGCGGGAGATACATGGCGTAACTGACGGTTTTTCAGATCCTCCTGACCGCCGTATGGGTCAATGATGCTTCCAGACTGATCTTCCGCCATGGCATTGATGGTTAAGTCTCGTCTCAGCAAGTCCTCTTCCAACGATATATCGCTGGAAGTATAAAAACTAAAGCCGGCATAACCATGACCGGTCTTACGTTCTGTTCGGGCAAGGGCATATTCCTCTTTGGTTACAGGATGAAGGAATACCGGAAAATCTCGCCCAACAGGTTGATAACCTTGGTTTTTCATCTGCTCCGGGGTGGCGCCAACAACAACCCAGTCATTGTCTTTAACCGGCAAGCCCAATAATTTGTCTCTAACTGCACCACCCACCCGATAAATTTGCATAAATGAAGACTATTCCAGATATAAAAGAAGTAAGAGATGTTTTTTATAGCAAAACGTGGGATTTTTTTCTCTATATGGATGTATTTTAGCCCTGAAGGGAGGGTAAGGTTATGAGTTGTCATCAGTGGGTTAACGAAGCCATTGGCAAAATTGAAGCCGATTTTCAGCGCAGCGCCGACACGCACCTGATACGGTTGGAGTTTCCGAGGCTAAATGGGATCGACTTATACCTCAAGGATGAAAGTACACACCCCACTGGTAGCCTGAAGCATCGTCTGGCTCGATCATTATTTCTCTACGCTATCTGTAATGGTTGGGTTAATGAGCATACAACCATTATTGAATCCTCTTCAGGAAGTACTGCTGTTTCTGAAGCTTACTTTGCCCGGCTATTGGGATTGCCATTTATCGCAGTGATGCCCCGGTCTACATCGATCCGAAAGATACGACAGATTGAGTTTTATGGTGGGCAGTGCCATTTGGTCAATTGTTCCAGTGAGATTTATGCAGAGTCCCAGCGGCTGGCCAAAGAGCTGAATGGGCACTATATGGATCAGTTTACTTATGCTGAGCGAGCGACAGATTGGCGAGGTAACAACAATATTGCGGATTCCATTTTTCGGCAGATGCAGGCTGAACAACATCCTGTGCCAAGCTGGATTGTGATGAGCCCGGGAACCGGTGGTACGTCTGCCACCATTGGACGATACATTCGATATCAGAAGCTGGATACCAAGCTATGTGTTGTGGATCCTGATCATTCCGTGTTTATGGACTATTACCTCAGTGGTGACAATAGTCTGACCATCGATCAGGGGTCTCGTATAGAGGGTATTGGGCGTCCAAGAGTTGAACCATCGTTTATTCCCGGAGTAGTTGATGATATGCGTCGTGTACCTGATGCAGCGGCTATTGCAACCATTCACTGGCTTGAAACGATTCTTGGTCGAAAGGTTGGCCCAAGTACAGGGACGAATCTTTATGGTGTTCTACAAATCGCCACAGAGATGCAATCCAACGGGAAGGAGGGGTCTATAGTGACTCTACTGTGTGACTCTGGTGACCGTTACCTTGATACTTGCTATAACCCTGACTGGGTTGCAGCTCAAGTAGGAGATATCCAGCCATGGTTAGAGGAGCTCTCGCAGCTGACCGTAGAAGTAAAATCATAGATAAAGCATCCACGTACTTTACTTATGTAGATAGTACAGGCTTTTGAATAAAAAGCGGCCGCAAACTGGCGGCCGCAGAGTATCAGATAAACTTTAATATAAAGTTTATGGGTTTGATATCAAGCGTTAGTATTCCTCTCCGTACCTACACGCTTCGTTTAGTTTGGTCCTTTTCATTTTGGAACTGTTCTCAAGGCTTCTAAGACTTCTTGCCTTGTTGAACCAGGGGCTTGCTGTTGTTGATGCTTTTCAACAAAGCTCTTCATATCGTGATGAAGCGGATCAATCTGCTCATAAAATTGCTTGGCAGTAGTGTCAATCACACCCTGTGTTACTCTATCTGATTCAGCGAGAACAGTGGCAGTAGTATTAGAGGGTGGGTTTTGTCCCTGTCCTTGTATTGCTTGATTTAAACCTGCAAGAACATTTTTAGTTTCTCGCGCTAGGGTAGGATCTGTCTGGTATTGCTGTCCGCCTTGTACCTGTGGCTGGAATTGCTGCTGTCCGCCTTGTACCTGTGGCTGGAATTGCTGCTGTCCGCCTTGTACCTGTGGCTGGAATTGCTGCTGTCCGCCTTGTACCTGTGGCTGCTGGAATTGCTGCTGACCGCCTTGTACCGGTGGGGCGCCAGGTGCCTGATATTGAGGCATTACAGGCTGCTGTTGAAGAGAGTGGTGAGGAGAGACAAGCCCCTGAGGCTGCTGTCCTTGAGTGGCTTGCTGTCCTTGAGTGGCTTGCTGAGTTTGATTTCTTTCACCGATGTTTTTATTACTACCAAATCTACCCCAGTTTATGCCGAGAAAGCCTGTGCTTTTATTATCACTTGAGGTTGTGGCAGGTTGAGTCCCTGTATTGTCTGTTGACTGAGTATTTGTTTGCTGGGTTTGCGGTTGTTGCCCTTGAACTTGTGCTTGCTGGCCTTGAACTTGTGGTTGTTGCCCTTGAACATAAGTCTGGGGCTGGGTTGTTGTAACGCCTTGTTGATATGCGCCTTGACCCTGAGGCTGTGGATTGAATTGTTGAGCCCCTTGGTTCATCTGTAGCGGTGGGTTTGGGTTTTGGGTGACATTACCATAGCTGCCATATTGTCCCGGCTGCTGTTGGGGCTGCTGGAGCGCGCCACTCTGCACAGGGTTAAATACCGGTGCCGGTTGGGATTGAACTTGCATTATCGAATCCTTTTTAAATGATGAACGAATTTGGATTTAAAATTGTGAATTGTGACGGATCTCATTTTTGCCGAGATGGCGACAACATTCGACAGGCAGTGAAGTTATTGGTTCTATATCAATTAGTAATTATTTTTTTACACATAATAGTGTTTTTTTTGTCGGGTTTGTTTTCTTTTGGATATTTATTTTGTGAGCTTTTTCTCACTGTTGATTATAGGTCAAGTGACTTTTTTTACTTGCCTATCCTATCACTGTTTTTTTTAGAGAAATGTCATTTTTATGGGCTGATATTTTTTTGAACTTTTGTTCAAGTGTTTATTTAATGTATGAAAGTAGTTAAATATTATTATGGCTGATTTCTGTTAATGAAAATGCTGGATGTCCAATTAACTTTGTTTATATCTCGGAGATATTGTTCTACACGCAGGTTGATGAAGTTTTCGCATGTACACTCTGCTACCAGCACCAGCACCAGCACCAGCACCAGCACCAGCACCAGCACCAGCACCAGCACCAGCACCAGCACCAGCGTAAGACTATTACGATTGTTTTGTTATTGGGGAGTCGTGTGATTTGTAGCATACTGTATTCGCTAATTTATCATGAGAGTCTAGTGGTTTAGTCTGGTTCTTATGTGTATATGTATTAAATTAAGTATTGTCGTGCAGATAGCAGGAAACAATAAGTGCTCAGGAAGAGTGACAGGTATTCAAAATAAACTTTTAGAATCATTGGGTGCAGCACTGTTGATTTTCTCTGCACTCTCCAATCGGAGAAGGGTATGTTCCAGGCGAAAGATGCATTCACTGTAGACAGTGTCCAGCAGAGTCCGGCTGAGCTCTGGTCGACGATCTCGCCTCATTATTCGGTTGATGAGGCTTCCTGGTTGCAGGCGCTGGTCGAGGTGCTGGATGCGCAGTCCAGTGACTATACCGCCACTGCCAGCAGAGCAGGCAGGATGATTGAGAAAGTCAGGGAAAGTGATGATGGCATTCATATGATTGATGCATTGCTGTTGCAGTATAGTCTGGATACCCGGGAAGGTATCCTGTTGATGTGCCTGGCCGAAGCCTTGATGCGTATTCCGGATAACCGAACGGCTGATGCTCTGATCCGTGATAAGTTGAGTGTGGCTGACTGGAAGAAACACTTAAGCCAGAGTGACTCGCTTCTTGTTAATGCATCTACCTGGGGACTGTTATTAACGGGCAAGGTGGTAAACCTTGAAGCCGGTGAAGATGGCTCTGCCGGAGGCGTTATCACAAAGCTGGTGAACCGGATGGGAGAGCCGGTGATTCGTCAGGCTGTCAATCAGGCCATGAAGATTATGGGGCGTCATTTCGTGCTGGGGCGCACCATTTCAGAGGCTTTGAAGAATGGCCTGAAACAGCGGGAAAAGGGGTATACCTACTCTTTTGATATGTTAGGTGAGTCTGCCCTGACGATGGAGGATGCCCGGCGTTACCATGATGAATACCTTGCAGCGATCAGGGCTGTAGCTTCCGAGCCTGATCATAAGAGCTCCTCCCGGGCCGGGATTTCCATCAAACTTTCTGCTCTCCACCCACGCTATGAAGTTTCACAAAAAGACCGGGTTTTTCAGGAGCTGGTGTCGGCACTGCTGGATCTGGTGCGTGAAGCCAAGGCGGGTAATGTTGCCATCAATATGGATGCAGAGGAGCAGGATCGTCATGAGCTGTTTCTGGAAGTGTTTGAGCGGGTTTACCGACACCCGGATTGTCGCGGGTGGGGGGGGCTTGGCCTGGTAATCCAGGCCTATGGTAAACGTGCACTTCCGTCACTGTGCTGGCTGTCTGCCCTGGCTCGGGAGCAGGGAGACCGCATACCGGTTCGTTTGGTCAAAGGGGCTTACTGGGACAGTGAGATTAAGCTTTGTCAGCAGCTGGGACTTCCCGGTTATCCGGTGTATACCCGAAAGGAGGCAACCGATGTTGCTTACCTGGTGTGTGCGAAGTTTCTGTTGTCAGAGCCTGTCAGGGCGACGCTCTATCCTCAGTTTGCCAGTCATAATGCCCATACCGTCGCCAGCATTCTTACCATGGCGGAACAGGCAGGTCTTGATAATAAGAATACAGATGACTTTGAATTCCAGCGCCTTCACGGTATGGGGGATGCCCTTTATAACCTGGTGCTGGATAAACATCGTCATCCGGTTCGCATCTATGCTCCAGTGGGTAGTCATAAGGATTTGTTGCCTTATCTGGTTCGTCGATTGCTTGAGAATGGCGCCAATTCCTCGTTTGTGCACCGCCTGGTAGATGCCAAAACGCCTATTGCATCCCTGGTTCAGCACCCAGTTGAAACATTGAAGAGCCGTGACTGTTTCCAGAATGACCAAATCCCTCTCCCGCCCGATATATATGGACAGAAACGCAAAAACTCACTGGGTGTGAATGTGGATATTGAAAGCCAGTGGCAGCCATTCCACCAGAAAGTTCAGGGCTTTATGGAGCATGACTGGCATCAGGGGCCATGGGTTGATGGACACCTTGCGCAGACATCTGAGGCTTCTGAAATCTCCTGTCCCTATGACCGGTCACAACTCGCAGGTCAGTTAAAATGGAGTGATGACGCTCAGGTGGACACTGCAGCCGGAGTTGCCATTGCGGCCTTTGACAAATGGAATGCGACACCAGCAGAGGAACGCGCAGTATGTCTGGAGAAGCTGGCTGATCTTCTGGAAGATAACCGCGAAGAGCTGGTTGCCCTGTGTCACCGGGAAGCGGGCAAAACATTGCACGATGCTATCGATGAAGTGCGTGAGGCGGTAGACTTCTGCCGTTATTACGCCAATCAGGCACGGGAGCTATTTTCATCATCCACGATGATGCCGGGGCCTACTGGTGGCCCTACTGGCGGCCCTACTGGCGGCCCTACTGGAGAGACTAACGAGCTTCGGCTTTCCGGGCGGGGCGTGTTTCTCTGTATCAGTCCGTGGAATTTTCCCCTGGCGATTTTCCTGGGGCAGATTACCGCCGCATTGGCCGCGGGTAATACGGTCATTGCCAAGCCAGCGGAGCAGACAGGACTTATTGCTGGCAGGGCGGTTGAGTTGATGCTTAAGGCCGGCATTCCCGGAGATGTTATTCAATTACTGCCTGGAGGTGGTGCGAAGATTGGCAGCCAACTGGTTACTGATACCCGGGTTGCTGGTGTCGTTTTTACCGGTTCCACGGAAACCGCTCGAGTAATTAATCTGGCATTAGCTAATCGTCCAGGTCCGATCGTACCGTTGATTGCGGAAACGGGTGGTCAGAATGCCATGATTGTGGATTCTACTGCATTGCCAGAGCAGGTGGTTAAGGATGTGATTCTGTCAGCTTTTGGCAGTGCCGGGCAGCGATGCTCTGCACTGAGAGTACTTTATGTGCAGAAAGATATTGCCGGTCGGGTTATCTCTTTGTTGCAGGGAGCGATGCAGGAACTGTCTATTGGTAATCCAAGCCTCCATTCAACCGATATTGGCCCTGTTATTGATGAAAAAGCCCGACAGTCTCTTCAGGCGCATATTGAGCGAATGAAAAAAGAGGCAAAGCTGCTGATTGAGTGTGAGTTGCCAGCCGTTTGCTCCAATGGCAGCTTTGTTGCGCCAGTGGCGTTTGAAATTGACCACATTGGTCAGCTGGAGAAGGAACACTTCGGCCCTGTTCTCCATATCATTCGGTATGATGCGGAGGCGTTGCCGGAGGTGATTGATCAGATCAACAGTACGGGGTATGGACTCACCCTGGGGATCCATAGCCGTAATGAAGTGACTGCTACGTATATTGAAGAGCGGGTTAAGGTCGGGAATATCTATATTAACCGGAACCAGACTGGCGCCGTTGTCGGTGTTCAGCCATTTGGCGGTCAGGGTTTATCTGGAACCGGCCCCAAAGCGGGTGGGCCGAACTATCTACTGAGGTTTGCGACTGAACAGACGTTGTCGATTAATACAACGGCTGTTGGGGGGAATGCAACGCTATTGTCTTTAGGAAGTGAGTCTTTGTGAAAATCTGATGCTTTGTGCCTACAGTGTGCAGGTTGTCGCAAAGTACAGAAAGCATTTTTTGGAACCACAAAGAACACTAAGGAAAAGATTGCTTTGTGGCCTTCGTGCTCTTTGTGGTTCCAGGGCTTGTGCTGTTTTCGGGACAACCTCTCAGGCGCAGGGATGAGGGTTAATCCTGGGTTACCCGGTTAACCTCTTCAAGACTGGTAACACCTTGCAGGGCTTTGAGTAATCCCGATTGGCGAAGGTTATTAAACCCTTCTTTCTCGGCCTGCGCAGAGATTTGCAGAGAATTTCCTTCTTCCATGATGATCTGCTGCATGCCGGGTGTGATCGCCACCACCTCGTAAATGCCTACACGGCCCTTGTAGCCGTTGTTGCAGTTATCGCAGCCTTTAGGGCCATAAATCTCTGCTGTGGCTGCCTGTTCTTCTGTGAAACCTTCTTCCAGCAGTGTTTCTTTGGGGATTTGAACTTTGGCTTTGCAGTTATTGCAGAGTCTTCGAGCCAGGCGCTGGGCAATAATCAGGCTGACCGACGTCGCAATATTGAATGAGGGAACCCCCATATTCTGCAAACGGGTCAGAGTCTCGGCAGCACTGTTGGTGTGCAGCGTGGAGAGGACCATGTGACCGGTCTGCGCTGCTTTTATAGCAATGCTGGCTGTTTCCAGGTCCCGTATCTCACCCACCATGATGATGTCCGGGTCCTGACGCAGGAAGGCTCGCAGCGCCTGGCTGAAGTCCATGCCCTGCTTGGGGTTTACGTTAACCTGGTTAATGCCTTCCAGGTTGATTTCTACCGGGTCTTCAGCGGTAGAGATATTCCGTTCAGTGGTATTGAGAATATTCAGGCCGGTATAAAGTGATACCGTCTTACCCGAACCGGTAGGACCGGTGACCAGTATCATACCCTGGGGTTGATGCAAGGCATCCATGTACATTGCTTTCTGGACTTCTTCATAGCCCAGGGCATTAATCCCCATCTTGGCACTGGAGGGGTCGAGAATACGCAGTACAATTTTTTCGCCCCACAGCGTGGGCAGTGTGTTCACACGAAAGTCGATGGCCTTGGTTTTCGACAGTTTCATTTTTATCCGGCCATCCTGAGGTTTTCTGCGCTCGGAAATGTCCATGGCCGACATGATCTTCAGGCGGGAGGCAATTCTTGGCCCCAGTGAGACAGGCGGGCGTGTTGCTTCAAAGAGAATGCCATCGGTCCGGAAACGTACCCGGTAAGCTTTCTCATACGGCTCAAAGTGAAGATCGGAAGCACCGCCCTTGATGGCGGAAAGCAGCATTTTGTTGACGAACTTCACCACCGGGGTGTCATCTTTCCCATCGCCATCTTGAATATCATCAGTGGCATCGTCAACGGCACTGACTTCCAGATCTTCCAGGTCGCCAAACTCTTCATCGTTCAGATCCGTTAAGGCATCGATGGTATCATCCAGAGAGGTCTCAATCATCTTCTCCAGCAGTGCGGATTCTGCCAATACCGAATGAATGGTCAGGCCGGTATTAAAGCGAATTTCGTCCAGCCCCTGGTGGTTGGAAGGGTCGGAGATGGCCACAAACAGGTGCGATCCCCGCTTGATCAGCGGAAGTACATTATGCTTACGAATGAGCTTTTCCTGTACCTCACCCTTGGCGATGTGCTCTTTATCGAAAGCACTGAGGTCGAGAACTGGCAGGCCAAACTCTTCTGCTGTGGCCAGCATCAGGGCCTTGGCATCGACGAGTTTTTTTTCCAGCAAATACCGGGAAAAGGGCTTTTGTGCTTTGGCTGCGGCCGCTTCAGCTTCGTGAAGGGCGGCCTCATCCATCAGTTGGTCGGCCAGCAGGCGGGCAGCCAGCCCGGTCAGAGGTTTATTTGCCATAACCCGTGTCTGTCCATAGGAATTAAATTCGTGGTTAACAAGTAATATATCAGCATAAATGGCGGAGAGTTAAGGGGTTTGTGGTGGAGGGATCACTGAGATCACAAAGCGCACTGAGAAAAAGAAAAGCTCTTTTTGTGTATCTACCTCGTTCCCACGCTCTGGCGTGGGAATGCATATCATGACTCTCCACAAAACACCGGCCACGGAAACGTCTGTGAATTCTCGTATGCATTACCACGCGAAGCGTGGGAACGAGGAATGGGGAACGAGTTGGAGGAAAATACGACAGAGGTCAAAAAGCCGGACAGTGAGTATTGAGAGCCGTAAGTAGCCGTGCTATCGTTCCATGCGTACGTCCGTCTGATAGGTAATTGTACGACTCTGGATGGGGTTGTTGGCTTTTTTGCGGATAAACAGGACGTTGTCAGTGCTCAGGGAATAGGCAAAAGTTATTTTCAGTTGACACCCGGTGGTGGGTTAACACACTGCGGGTGTTTTTTATTACGTTCCCGGGGGACAAATACAATGAAAAAACAACAAGGTTTTACGCTGATTGAATTGATGATCGCTGTGGCGATTATCGGTATTCTGGCTGCTGTGGCGATTCCTCAGTATCAGAATTATGTGGCACGGAGTCAGTTGACGAGTGGTTTGGCCACAATTTCGTCTTTAAGGACAACGGTTGAAGATCTACTTATGAGAGGATTAACTCCCACTGTAACTGCAGGTACGCCAGCGGTGTTAAATCCAGATGATGGAACAGAGATCACCCCTGCTGTTCCTGGTGTGAGTAATGTAGGTATTGATAGTGCGGCAAGTCCAGTAGGTACATTTATTGTAACTTTTGATGCTGATGGTGCTGGTACTGCCGTATTTACTATGGCTAACGCTTCTGCCGCTGTTAACGACGCGACAATGACAATGACAAGATTAGCTGATGGTAGTTGGGCTTGTGCGACTGATGGTACTAATGCTGGTGCAGGGTGGGATGATTCATATGCACCTGGAACTTGTCCCGTGCCTGCAGGTTGACCTCGTTCCCACGGTCCTCCGTGGGAATGCCTACCCCAAGCTCCCTGCTAAACACCTGCGATGAGACTGTCTGCGAACTTCCGTATGCATTCCCACGCAGAGCATGGGAACGAGAGCCAGGTAGGTCAGCTTTCTATCCGCGTAGGTCGGTTCGCTTGCGAGCCGACACCCGCCCCCACCGCCATGCACCTGTTGAATGTCAACCTTCCCGGTGGGTGAATGTATGCCCGGCGGCAGGTTCACGAGTCGGCTCCCCTGAACGGGGAACCGACCTACATCCCGCGTAGGTCGGTTCGCTTGCGAGCCGACACCCGCCCCCACCGCCATGCACCTGTTGAATGTCAACCTTCCCGGTGGGTGAATGTGTGCCCGGCGGCAGGTTCACGAGTCGGCTCCCCTGAACGGGGAACCGACCTACATCCCGCGTAGGTCGGTTCGCTTGCGAGCCGACACCCGCCCCCACCGCCATGCACCTGTTGAATGTCAACCTTCCCGGTGGGTGAATGTGTGCCCGGCGGCAGGTTCACGAGTCGGCTCCCCTGAACGGGGAACCGACCTACATCCCGTGTAGGTCGGTTCGCTTGCGAGCCGACACCCGCCCCCACTGCCATGCACCTGTTGAATGTCAACCTTCCCGGTGGGTGAATGTGTGCCCGGCGGCAGGTTCACGAGTCGGCTCCCCTGAACGGGGAACCGACCTACATCCCGCGTAGGTCGGTTCGCTTGCGAGCCGACACCCGCCCCCACCGCCATGCACCTGTTGAATGTCAACCTTCCCGGTGGGTGAATGTGTGCCCGGCGGCAGGTTCACGAGTCGGCTCCCCTGAACGGGGAACCGACCTACATCCCGCGTAGGTCGGTTCGCTTGCGAGCCGACACCCGCCCCCACCGCCATGCACCTGTTGAATGTCAACCTTCCCGGTGGGTGAATGTGTGCCCGGCGGCAGGTTCACGAGTCGGCTCCCCTGAACGGGGAACCGACCTACATCCCGCGTAGGTCGGTTCGCTTGCGAGCCGACACCCGCCCCCACCGCCATGCACCTGTTGAATGTCAACCTTCCCGGTGGGTGAATGTGTGCCCGGCGGCAGGTTCACGAGTCGGCTCCCCTGAACGGGGAACCGACCTACATCCCGCGTAGGTCGGTTCGCTTGCGAGCCGACACCCGCCCCCACCGCCATGCACCTGTTGAACGTCAACCTTCCCGGTGGGTGAATGTGTGCCCGGCGGCAGGTTCACGAGTCGGCTCCCCTGAACGGGGAACCGACCTACATCCCGCGTAGGTCGGTTCGCTTGCGAGCCGACACCCGCCCCCACCGCCATGCACCTGTTGAATGTCAACCTTCCCGGTGGGTGAATGTGTGCCCGGCGGCAGGTTCACGAGTCGGCTCCCCTGAACGGGGAACCGACCTACATCCCGCGTAGCCAGGTAGGTCGGCTCTCGTAGGTCGGTAACCCCACGGGGGTTGCCGACAATCAGGCTGGATATTCTATTCCGGCGTTTTTTTTGGTTGTATGAAATGGGCTTGGCGTTGTTGGCGGGCTTTATTGTCGGCTTCCCTGTCGGGAAACCGACCTACAGGTTTGAACCAATCAGCTTTTTTTTATGTCTATATTCTAGAATTTTACTCTGGAAATGGATGATGGAATACCGGCGTTACTATGTGTTTGGGGGAAGTTACTTTTTTACGGTGGTTACGTTTAAACGAAGGCCTGTTTTTAATGGTGCTTCAATAGCTCTGTTGAGAGAAAGCTTTCGGAGAGTGAAGATAAAATACCCTTTTCATATAAACGCTGCAGTCGTTCTTCCTGATCATTTGCATTGTATCTGGACGTTACCAGAAAGCGATGCAAATTTCTCTTTGCGCTGGCAATTAATAAAAACGCATTTTACTTCGCAACTCAGGAAGAACGGCTTCCAGGAAAAAGTATGGCAGCCACGTTTTTGGGAGCACTATCTACGAGATCAGGAGGACTTTAATAATCATGTGGATTACATTCATTACAATCCCGTAAAACACGGGTATGTGAAAGAACCCGAAGGTTGGCCTTGGTCCACAATTCATCATGCAAGGGCACAAAGAACAGTTAGTTGATATTGACTTCCCTGGCCATCAGCCTCGCAGGTATTATTCCCTTAAAGAAAAAAGCCTCCTGACTGATGCCGTGCTCATACTGTACTTCATATAATAGCGTAAACGGCAGCCCATCCTGGCTGCTCAACCAGTCTTGGTAGCTGGAGAACCAGCCCAGGTAGCGGTGGCGATGCTATTGGAACCTATTTACGAGCAAGATTTCTATAACTGCTCGTTTGGGTCTCGCAAAGGGAGGTCAGCGCATCACGCCTTGCAAAGTCTACGTAGCCACATAATGCGAGATGGAGGCCAATGGGTACTGGATGTGGACATACAAAAGTATTTCGATACGATTGACCACAGTCAGTTAAGGCAGTTTCTTGCCAGAAGAGTAACTGATGGCGTGGTACGAAAACTGATCGTCTCTTCATGAAAAGCATGGCTGAAGGCCGGTATACCCGAGTCGGGAGAGCTAAGCTACCCGACAATGGGAACACCTCAGGGTGGTGTGATTTCACCACTGTTAGCCAATATCTACCTGCACTATGTACTGGACGACTGGTTTATTAGAACGTTCTTGTTAAAAAAGAGTGCCAAGAATGCAGGGAAGGTGTAGCTTGACGCGTTTTGCTGATGACTTTGTCATGGTATTTCAAAACTTTGATGACTGTTGTCGAGTAGAGTGTGTACTGCCTGAACGACTTGGAGTTTATGGCTTAACGTTACATCCGGAAAAGACGCAGAGAATTGACTTGAGGGTTTTATACCGGAAAGAAAACAAACGTCGTGGACTTCCAATCAGCTTTGATTTTCTTGGGTTCACACACTACTGGGGTAAAACCCGGAAAGGTGGGTTTGCAATATTCCAGAAAACCGCCAAGGGGCGAGTGGCCAAAACGCTGAAATAATTCAATGACAGCTGTCGTAAAGATCGACATAAGCCATTGAGTGCGCAGTACGCTATGCTGAACCGGAAATTACGGGGACACTTTGCGTATTTCGGCATTACGGGCAACTTCAAAGCCCTGAAGACAGTGCATCATAAAGTACAGGTAATTTGGCATAAATGGCTGGGACGTCGATCTCGAAAAAGCTATATTCCGTAGGAGAAATTCTCCCGGTTCCTGAAACGCTTCCCCCTGACACCGCCAAGAATCCAGCATCAGTACTACCATGGTCATCAGTTAGTGAACCAGTAACTGTGAGGAACCGGATGCCTTAATTGGGCTCGTCCGGCTCTGCGAGGGCTGAGGGCGGTAACGTCCGTGCGACCAGAGAATCGGGGGTCGCATATAATCCCGATTCACAAGGGTAAGTTTGAGGTTCCGACACAATTTGTGATTCGGACTTCTGTACATCCAGATGCTCCTACCCGGACATGCTGCGGAGTAATCCAAGGTGTGAAGCTCCGGGGACAAAGCCTTTAAGGAATTGTCCTGAAATAATTCCTACATTTCGCCTATAGTAAAGAGCCATAAATATCTTCCTTGAGATTCTTTCCTGTGCGAGCGGTTATGGGTAATTATTCAGAAATAGTTGAAGCTCAGATGATGGATTTTTTCTGTTCACTCAATGAGCGAGATCGGAGAAGGTACGCTGCTATTGAAGCAGTGAAGTTGGGTCATGGAGGTATCCAGTACATATCTCAATTATTGGGCTGCCATCGGGAAACTGTCGTTCATGGAATAACTGAACTTAATTCTGAAGAACAGCTCACTACGAATCGGATTCGTAAGAGGGGGGAAGAAGAAGACTAACGGTGGTATGTCCAAATTTGGTTGATAACGTGCTCCGCATTCTACACGACCATCGCGATGCTCAATTTAAGAATATAAACAGATTGATGCAGGAGTATTTGGATGCAGGCAAACCAGTACTTAGCATGGACACCAAAAAGAAGGAGATGTTGGGCAATTTCTATCGCGCAGGAGTAACGGATGCTATTGAGCCAACGATTGTCAACGATCACGATTTTCCCAGCCAGGGTAATGGCAAGGTTATACCTCATGGGATATACGACTTAGGTAAAAACAAGGCACTGGTTCATTTAAATACCAGTAAAGATACATCTGAATTTTCATGCGAGTGTCTGGCTCTCTGGTGGCTTGATCATGGACAGCAAGACTATGCAGGTGAAGATGAGGTATTGGTTGTGTGTGATGGTGGCGGTAGTAATAGGGCCCTTTTTTGGGTAATCCAGTTTTTCCAGATACATCAGGGCATCGTCGGTGAACGAGTAAGTTGACCATGGGCGGTGCAGTAGGCTTACGAAGTTTTCCCGGCTTTTGCTGTCTGTGCTCTCGAACCAGGCAAAGGACTCGTTATTGATGATAGTGCAGTAACCATTCTTCCCCTTATGCCTTGTGCCCGTGTCGTCTGTCTGGATATAACTTGAACAGCGAATGCCTGTGGCCAACAGCTCATCTTTCTCAGCATGGAATTGCTCATGTCCTTTCGTAAGAAGCTGGCTGAGTTGCCCACTGGAAATAGAGATCCCAATGTCCCATAGCCAGTCCAGCAGTTCTGGCTGGGTAACGGAGCAACCGTGATACTGGTGCAGAACATAGGCCTGCAGCATTGGCCCGTAATGATGCCCATGAAGGCTGGCTGGCGGTTTGGCCGTAATGGTTTGTCCGTCGGGTGTCACCCATTGCTCTAAAAGATATTCAATACAGGATGTTTGTATCGTCAGTTCCTGAACATGAAAAGGGGTGGTTCCATTCCTGGTTGGTCCCTTCGGAACATCAGTGGCAGCAATGGGTATGGATTTATCTGCCGATGGCTTTCGGGGCTGTTTACGCTGTTTCCTGGTGTTCTCGTTGGGCTTTTTAACCTTCTGCTTTGACGAGGTGTCTGGACTGGCCCCATCGTTACCCTCAGGAGCGGATGGATCTCCATCAGAGCTGCCAGTGTCGTCATCGGGATTTGGTGTTTGAACAGGCTCCATCACTTGATGTCATGCTCTCTGGGCTCGTGAAATGCCCGTCAAGGCCTTGCAGAGTACATTGCTTCTGTCGCGGATAAACGTATCGTGGCGGGTTATCAAGCAGCTACGTGGTCATCCAGAAAGCGCTGACCATGTGATTCAGATGAACTTCGCTGTAGGCTGAAAGCCATCGGTCTTGATCCATTTGGAAACAGCCATTCAACGAGGTCCATAACTACGTTACCGTATGGCATCGACATGGATCGTTCGGATAAGCCGGTGTTGCTTCTGCGACTGTCCCTGCAAAGGCAAGCAGACAGTCAGGGATTTCATACGACCTTTACTCGAAGAGCATCAGGGCAATGCAGAAAATATTCTGGAGGTAAAGGTTTGTCATATGTTTGGTTTGATGTCAGGCTTTTCTGGCAGTTTTTTTAGACGACGAATCTCGGCTTCAAGCGCTTCTATCTGCTCTTTGAGCTGAATGATCTGCTCTTGCTGCTGAGTGATGAATCTCAGTAAATCTTCAGGTTGTAACTGCTGGAGTTTTGGAAAGTCCATGCTGAGAGGATAGACAACTGACCGAAATTATCCTGTTTTCAGCACTTTTTGAGAACTTAGGAAACAGAGAGAAGGCTATTCTTGCCCTGAACCAGAAGACTCTGGTGAACATGGACTGATTTACCAGCCATTCAATCTTGGTGGTAACGAGGGTTTTCTGACAGGCACTATCTAATAAAGGGTTCACATATGTTTAAGGATGTGTTTCTATTTTTTTATTTTCAATTTTAGTTTTTATTGGTCGCTGTTTTTTTTAGCTGCTCGTTTTTTTAATGTCGCACACCGTATTTTTGTATTGATTGCTAAAGCTGGTGTCAAAAAACTAGCGTGTTTAACGTTTTATTATGAATTCTATTGAATTTTATTATTGGCTTTTGCTTCTTTGGTTATAATTGCTTTCATTAATATATTAAATTAAAAAATTAATCCCACATATTTATTGTTGCTTAATGGGTGGGCTTGTTTTTAAAAGGAATTTATCATGAAGCCAATACAGAATAATGATCCTACCAATTCTACGACGCAAGGCCCAGGCGTCACTTCACCTGAGTCTGGTAAGGCAAGTGGAGATACAGGAACTCGTAAAGTAGATCCAGTTCCTTATTCTGAGGTGACACGTGAGATCTCGAAAGCTGAAGGCCATAGAGAAACGAAGAATGAAGTGCTTGATGGTGCTCAGCCGACGGAAGGTAAGAGTGTCGTTGGTGCAAATAATGATGGTTCAGCAGAGGCACAATTAAATGCAATTTTGTCAGACGATGAGTTGGCTAATTGTTATAAATCGCAGGCTAAAGATACTTATTTTAATGCTTCTGAACATGCATTTACAAAACTACAATCCATGATGGAAGACGTCGACCTGGACGATCCCAAAAAAATGGCTAAAGTGTTCAAGCGAGCTTTGAAAGAAGTAAGGCAAGATTTGAAACGCTTTGAAATAGATACTTCTGACTTAAAAGTTACTGTTACTACGCAAAATAGTGGTCCGGTTCAACTCATTCCATTTAAACTGAAAGAGATAGATCCCGATTTACTGAAAGAGTTACTGAATAAAGCATTAGCGCTAACAAAAAATGCTATGGTGCAGAGAGCGAGTGATCCAGAGAGTATACCAAGAGAAACCTATGAAAGAAAAATTTTCAGTTGTTTGAATCAGATTCCCCCCCTTTTACAGCAAGTGGACAAGAAAACTAAGGCTACATTCGAATCCAGTTTTAAACTTCTGCAGTTTCCAAGAGTAGAAATGCATTTTGATGCCAGTGCTTTCAGGCAGGTAGAAAAGCCTCAGACTCAAGGCAGCTCTGCGGCCAGTAACTCACCAGAGCGATTGGATGTTGAGAATACAGGGGATTTTTATAACGAGAAAGAGCCAGCAGAAGAAGCCGAAGAGAACCCTGAGAATCTCGATTCTGAAAAGCTGTATCAACAGAAAATACTTAAAGATGCTCAATTAGCATACCGGGAACAAATTAAGCGCAATGGAACTGAAGCAGACGCGGATCAAGCTATTACTAAACAGGCATTACTCAATGAGGAAGTGAAGGCCGCTCTTGGGAGCGTTCCTTATAGTACTTTTGGAGGTGAGGGTTCACAAGGTTCAGAAGTGCCTGTGCAAGTAAATCCACCGTTGCTAAATGAACCCCCTGTACTCCCAAGTCAGAATAAACCAGAACTGATATCTGATGCTGAACTCAGTCTTTTTGAGGGGGTAGGTACTACAACTGCCCTGGATCAAATGGATGAAGCCCAGAAAAAGCTCTTTTTAAGATTAGAATTATGGGATTATCTGGATAGTGATGAGAAACTCATAATTAAAGTTGCTCCTTATACACAAGACTTAAGGTCGTTAATCCCAGAAGCTGCGTTAAAAGGAGCGTTCAAGCCTGAAGGTGAGCGTGATGGGCGTGCTTTTGAAAAACCAAGAGTTCTACCCACATTTGGTGAGCTAGCCGCAAGATACAGTGCTGCTGTAGTAGAAAAAGAAGGCCTTCATAACGAAGAGGGGAGTGAACTATCTGCAACTATACCGCCTCAATTACTGGTTATCTTGGATATGGGAGATGATGACGCAAGTCTGTTTCGGGCTTTATTTGCTTACTTTACAAGAGAAGCCAAATGGATTCATGCTACTAAAGATGAAGTATGTGAGATGATTCGAACAGAAGGTATTGCTCAACCTGTGAAACTCGCAATTGAAAGTGGTGTGAATCAGTACCTCGAACTGGATCCTCAAACGGATGTTCAGCAGGCTTTGACTCAGAAGTTAAAGGAACTGGATGGACAGGGTTTGTTAGTTAAGCGAGTTTTTGAAAGTGCTGTGGCTAGTGGAGAGTTCTCTAATGGGGCGTTCAATGGTCTTGCAGAGGTATTGGGTGTTACAGAATTGATGACCAGGGATGTCAATGATCCATATGCTTTTGAACTAAGAAATTTGGCTAAATTTATTGTTGATGGCCTAGCTACTGAGTTAGAAGTACCAATATCCAGAGGCAATGAGCCCGGACTCCAGTGGCAGAGGGGTAATTTTGGCTTGGTAGTTAACCCAGACTATTTGGGAACTGACTTTTAATCAGTTTTTTTGAATAAGTAAGTGTTGGAAAATAGTCTGTTTTTCAACACTTACTGCATTACTCGTCTAAATATATTACCCCATTCGTTATTAACATTATCAGCCATTGCTGATTCTCTTTATCTTTACAGCTATTCCACTCTTCAGGTTGTAGCAATTGTTGGGTGCAGAGCTTCTTTGCAAACGTGATTAGTTGTTCATTTGTACAGGGGTAGCGCTCACCATCAGCAAAAACAAACGCACGTGCCCCCTGATAAAAAGCTATTCTAGAGCCTTCGTTGACTCTCAGGTTGCAATCTCCAAATTCTGAATTTAATAGCGACCACCGTTCAACCTAAATTCAGCAGTTGAACACCGATGAGCCATGCCGACAGGGATAGCTTTTCTTGGTTCATAACGGCGGTTTTTTAGTTATCAGCCCGATTCGATTAATGGCTGCATCGTAATAAACTGCCCGTTTTTCAAAAATTTTGAGACCGCTTTCGTTAAAATACGACACCATGCGTTAAGTGGACTCAACTGCGGTGCAATGCTTTTAATTGAATTAAAAAACTCACACAATTCGCTTTGCAATTTCGCAATTTTATCCATCCATCGATGCTGACTTGTTAGCTTGATTTTCTTTTGGTTGCCAGACTGGGTCAGCTTGCCAATTGAACTCATTAATAAAGGGCGACTGGTAATGGATTCTTTATGAGAGTCCGGATTGCCTAATCGAACATAAAGCGTCCACCAGTTGTAAATCAGGGCGACCATTCGCGCCAGCATTCGGCATCTTGCCATATCTTTTGTTACATAACCGCCCCAGCCCCATTGGTTTTTTATTTCATCAAAGTTATTTTCACAGTCAGCCCTGTTGCGATAATGATTAATAATCGAGACAATATCATTATTAAGAGAAGTAACCAGTACCGAATATTCGTAAGCTTTTATATTTTCCGGCTCTTCTATTAACGCCAATTTTTTCTGACGCTCTTTTATTCCTTTTTCCAGAGCCAGTATCTCATTTTCAGGACGTCGTCTTCGAACGATGATGATGCGTCTTTCTTTTTTCCATCCTGATAGTTTGATTACGGATTCTTTTCCCTCCCAATGGTCGTCGTATTTTACCCACCCACCGCTGCAGTGCGCATTACCTATGGCTTTCTTTACGTTGTCGTGCTTTTTCATTTTAAAAAGATAGTGACAGCCAGCGTCTTCCAATTCGCTCATTACCCGGTCACTTCCCCAATCACAATCACCACGAACAAATTCAGGCCAGCAACGTTTTGGAAGTCGATTTAATAGCTCCATTAAACCGGGTAAAGAGTATTTACTTTGACTTTCATTTCCGGGCCTGACTTCAACTTCCAGTATTAATTTAAGATTGGCCATCATATATGAGTGGTAAGTGTGAGAGGGCCTTCCTTTCTTATGTGGGTTATAGCCATTCATTGCTCCCTCCTGATGTCCGTAAATGGTTTTCACGGTAACATCAACATCCATAATCCATGGAATGGTTAATAACGGATCAAAACATAGATGAAGATGTTTTTGCATCCATTCAACGCCTTCATCTTCATCAATTTTCTTTAAACCACGTCTAGCGGAATCATCACTGACAATTTTTTTCATCCCAAGCAGTTGAGCATTTACATTGTCACCAATAATCGTTCCGATATGTGCATAACGTTTATGCCCTGAAAGTATGGAAAGCATTAGTGAGCCAATTACATCCACTTTTCCAGGGGCGTTTGGGCTTTTATAAGTTAACGGGCAATCGTTAACCCAGGGTTCAAACCGGTGACCTGTTTTTAAAAATTGTATAAAAAAAGCAAGCTGTCCCATTGGAGTGACGGATGCTTCCGGTTCCCACTCGACATGAATTTTACCGTCGAAAGAATCGACTTCGAGTGTGACGGATAAGGGGTCTTTTTCCATTTCAGACAGCTCACCCTTTGGGTGGTCGAACCATTTGTGAGCCCTCGGCATTGGTGAGGGTTAGAGTTTAGCTCAGGGGGTAACCGCTGAATTTAGGTTAAACGAGAGTCACAGGCGCGACCTGCTGGAGTTGGTTGAAGACCGGCATAACCTCAAGAGCACCCTGATTACCAGCCAGATGCCGGCTGATCATTGGCATGAACTGATCGGTGATCCGACACTGGCAGATGCGATTCTGGACCGGCTGATTCATAACGCTCACCGCGTCCACCTGAAGGGTGAATCACTGAGAAAGAAACAGGCAAAACTGGCGAAGTCCGAACCTACGCCCTAAGCTGCAAACCGATGCGTCGCTGCGCTCCGAGAAGGGGTGGCCGGATACTTTCCGAGTAGAAGAGGCCGTTACCGACCTCAACCCTCACAGAGCCGGACGTGCCCAATTAAGGCATCCGGTTCCTCATAATTACTGATTCACTAACCGACAACTGTATGAATACTGATGAAGGATCTTTGGCGGTGCCAAGGGGAAACGATCCAGAAAGAGATTAAACTTCTCCCAAGTAATATGACTCTTTTGCGATCGACGACTGAGCCATTTGTGCCAGATTTTCTTCACGTTGTATTGGATGGTATCTAACGATTTGGCGTTACCTGTTATCCCGAAGTATGCATAGTGCCCCCGGAGTTTCCGGTTCAAGGCCACATACTGTTCACTCAACGGTTTATGCCGATGTTTTCGACAATAGTCATTGAATGCTTTCAGGGTTCTGGCAATCCGCCCTTTTGCTGTTTTCTGGTAAACAACAGTATTTCCTTTCCGGGATGTTCCCCAGAAATGAGTAAATCCGAGGAAATCAAAGCTAACCGAAAGACCACAGCGCTTGTTTTCCTTTCGCCTGTATGGCCGAAAATCAACTCTCTGTGTTTTTTCCGGATGCAGGCTCAGCCCAAAGCGTTCAAATCGCTTGGGCAGCACCGCTTCCACTCTGCAGCAATCTTCAGGGGTCACAAACACCATGACAAAGTCATCGGCAAACCTCGTCAGACTGCATCTTCCCCGCATTCTTGGTTGTACTGTCTTAGCAAACCAGTCATCCAGAACATAGTGAAGGTAAATATTGGCTAACAAGGGTGAAATTACTCCGCCTTGTGGCGTTCCCCGCGTCGGGTAAACAATCTCACCTGACTCAAGGATACCGGCCTTTAGCCATGCTTTTCATGAAGAGACGATCAGTTTTCTTACTACGCCATCAGTCACCCGTCTGGCAAGAAACTGTCTCAACTGTCCGTGGTCAATCGTATCGAAATACTTTTGTATATCCACATCCAGCACCCAGTAGGCACCATCTCTCATGATATTTTCTCGCAGGCTCCGCAGGGCTTCATGTGCCGACCTCTGCTTCCGGAAACCAAATGAGCAGTGGTAAAAGTCCTGTTCATAGATGGGTTCCAGCAACATAACTACTGCTCGTTGGACAATTTTATCCTCGAAGGTAGGAATGCCTAAAGGCCGCTTCTGCCCCTTCCCTTTGTCGATGTAGCTTCGCTTTACAGCGGGAGCGCGGTAGCTTCCGGATTTGATGCGATCCAGCAAATTCCGGAGATTAGACTCCAGCTGCCGTTCATACATCTCAGCTGTCTGACCATCCACTCCTGTAGCACCATCTCTACGGGTCAGTTGGTATGCCTGATAAAGCCACTGGTAATCCATGTGATGATTGAGAGAAGTGAAAGCCATGGCCGGGTTGTTTCTGGCCAGTGTGGCTATCCGTTTCTGTTTCGTTGACACAAACACAGGTTTCTGTGCACCTCTTGTGTTTCCCACAAACGGGTCAATAACTACGATGTCCCCCTTTCCTCGTCCGGGTCCTCCTGAGCAGAGTTCCCCGTTGTCATCAGTACTATGGGACACTAAGACTTCCAGTACCTACCGTCCGGTCACTTATGGATTCGCTTCCGGATTCCTGAGTGTTGCTTCATATTCGCTTCGTCTGGTCTGAAGCACCTCCAGACGACCGGGTTCGTTTCAGCCATAGAACCAATGGCAACTGCACACAGGTCAGCACTGGACCTCACAGGTTCCTGAGAAATCCATCCTGTACCTTTGCCCTGGTCTATGATCCCGGTCGGGTTGGCGTTGTCTCACCCTATCGACGAACCAATGCTGACCCCATCTTCCGGACAATGAAGCCCCCGACAGTTGCACCATTTCGAGACTCAATCCCACGGCTTCAGTACCTGCTGTCTACGCTTCACAACCAGCGTCACCACTGGCTATGCAAGACTCGCTTCCGACTGATGGTTAGTCTTTGCCGGGCAGGAGTTGAACCTGCTGGATTTCAATGAATGATTTCAGTTCATTTGAACCTCCCACATTCTCAGGCTTCGCCTGTCGCGACCAGAATGGGTGTTCACGGTCGGCCAGAATACGCAGGAACAGGGCATTTTGCTTCTGGAACCGTACATTGTCCTGACTGCTGTGTGAAAAAGCCGGATAGCAATAATCCCCAGTACTACCATCAGCTGCTGGCTTGCTGTCTGGTGAAACCGGGTAAGAAGGAAGTACTTCCTTTTATGCCGGAACCCATAATTCAACAAGCTGGTTAAATCCTACAACTACAGCTTCATCATGGTTGCGAAGGACCCCAGTCACGTATCACTTTATGACGCAGTGGATAAAGTAGTTCGTCATGGGTATACCGACGAAGACGGCAATCGACACTGGTTCCGGTTCGTCAATGGTGTCCCCATCAATAAATCTCATACTGAACTGTTAACAGCAATAATCGCAGGAAAGAGGTAAGCGCCAAAATAACCCACGTTCTACCCGGCTAAACGCTGATAAGGAATCATAAGGTCTCTGATTACACGGAGGCTCCGATGGACAATCCAAAAACTACCCGGGAACAATGGCAGCAACGAGTCGAAGCCTGGCATGACTCCGGGTTGAGCCAAAATGCCTGGAGTCGACAGAACGGCGTTAAGCCATCACAACTTGGATACTGGAAAAAGAAGTTGCGGACTGGGAAAGCTCCTGCTTTATCATCAAAAACTGTTTCTGCCTTTGTGCCCGTTTCCCTGACGCAGAACCAGAGTCAAACTTGCGAAGAATCATCCCCTTTAACGGTATCATTGCCCAGTGGGCTCAGTGTTTCCGGGATTAATCATCAAAACCTCGCTCTGGCTGGTGAGTTGATTGGATTGCTGCGATGAATCAACCTGTAATGCGCCCGTCGTCCAGCTTGCCTGAGGTCTACCTTTATCGGGATCCCATCGATTTTCGAAAGTCCTTCAAGGGGCTGGCGGTACTGATCGAGCAGGAACTTGGGCATAACCCTTTTGATGGTCACCTCTATGCCTTCACCAACCGTCATCGCAATAAAATCAAGTGCTTGTTCTGGGAAGATAATGGTTTTGTGCTTTATTACAAGAGCTTGGCAGAGGATAAGTTCCACTGGCCAAAGCCCGATGACGAACTGTTAGCCTTAACAGGCCAACAGCTCAATTGGCTGCTTGATGGCTATAATCTCAGTGCGATGAAACCCCATAAAAAAAGACATTACGAAAGCTGTTTTTAGTCTTAAAACTCAGCCGCTTATGGTAAAATATCGGCTATGAAATCACCCATTGACACCCTCATTTATCAGCCAAAATCCGCCCTGAGTTTACTGGCAGGAAGCGCTGAAACAGCTTTGGATCTGGAGGCCTTACTTGAGGCCATCCAGGCCATGGACGGTGTCATTCTCGAAAAAGACAATGTCATTCTTGAGAAAGACGACATTATCCAGAAAAAGTCTTTTGTCATCGAAGAGCAGAAAAAACGCATCGCTATTCTGGAAGAATACCTGCGTTTGGAACGTGCCCGCCTTTACGGTCGAAGCTCTGAAAAGTTCAGTGGTCAGGGTGAAATCTTCAATGAAGCAGAATTAACGGACTGTGCCGTTGATCCGGATGAAGATGCTCAGGAAGAAACAGAGGAAAGTCCAAAGCCCCCAAAGAAACGCAAGGGGCGTCAACCTCTGTCGCCGTCACTGCCGAGAGTCCAGGAACGTATTGAACTGACCGAAGAAGAAAAGCAGGGTGCCATTGAGACCTTCTTCACCAAAGTCCGGGAAGAACTGGATATTATTCCTGCCAGGGTTCAGGTCAAGGAGATTATGCAGGAAAAAGCCGTATTCATTGTGAAGGATGAACAGGGCGGAGAATCTCACGAAAAACGCGTCATTAAAGCCGCTGAACTCCCAAAGCACCCCATTCCAAAATCGGCGGTCACCGTCAACATGCTGGCCTGGATCATCGGTGCCAAATATTGCGATGCCCTGCCACTGTATCGGCAGGAAAAGATACTGGCTCGTTATGGTGGCTCCATCACCCGGACGACGATGGCCAACTGGATGATCCGGTTATCCCTGCAGCTGCAGCCACTGATCAACCTGATGGAAGACCATCAGCGCACAGGGCATATCATGAATGCCGATGAGACCCGGGTTCAGGTGCTCAAGGAACTCAGTAAATCACTCCACTCTGATAAATATATGTGGGTGACACGGGGTGGTCCACCGGGGCAACCGGCGGTGCTGTTCCATTACGATCCTTCCAGAGGCAAGGAGGTTCCCCTGCGCCTGTTCGAAGGGTTTAGCGGTTACCTGCAAACTGACGGTTATGCCAGTTACAGCGCCGTGTGCAAAAAAGAAGGCATTATCCAGGTTGGCTGCTTTGATCATGTACGCCGTAAATTCACCGATGCCAAAAAAGGCGAAGCCAAACCGGGCAAGAAGGTGAAGAACAGCAAGGTCAGCAAAGCCGATGTTGCGTTGGGTAAAATCCGCAAGCTGTATGCCATTGAAGAGGCCATCAAAGGCCTGACTGCTCCGGAAAAGAAGACTCGGCGACAACAGGAGAGCAAGCCCCTGCTGGATGACCTGCACCAGTGGTTACAGAAAAACATCACCCGGCTGGTACCTGACAGCCTGACCCATAAAGCAATGAGCTATGCCCTGAACCAATGGCCGAAACTGGTCGTGTACTGTGAAGATGGGGATATCAATATCAGTAATGCAGCGGCGGAAAATGCTATCCGCCCCTTCACTCTTGGTCGCAAGAACTGGCTCTTTGCAGACACACCCAAGGGTGCCAAAGCCAGTGCCATCTATTACAGCCTGATTGAAAGCGCAAAAGGCAATGGGCTGGAGCCTTTCCAATACCTGAGCCACATTTTAAAAGAACTGCCTTACGCTGACACGATTGAGAAACTGGAACAGCTTCTGCCCTGGGCAGTGAAGGCGGCTCAAGAATAAGCAGATCTGTTGGGATTGGCTATAACGCTGGTTATATTGGCGCTTACGCTGTAGTTGTAGGATTTAACCAGCTTTATCGTGGGCCCATCGGAGTACAAATCATCAAAATTCAGCACCAGTTTCAGGTGCGGGTGCTCTCTGGCAATGTTCGCCAGAAGTCTTTTGAGAGCGGTTTGCTCACAGTCGTTTTTTGATGCATCTACCTGTTGAATTATGGGTTCCATCAATAGGGGCGAGATAGCCTTCCTCAAAATACTCAAATTGTTTGAGCCGCCCGGAGCGCTGAACATAGGCAAACAGGGTCGTGAAAAACTTCCTCAAATATCGGGTTTCAATGGGATCGAGCAGTTCACGAAGGCGAGAGTCACTGGGGACTTTCTCAACGGAATAAAGGGGCTCCTCGTCCTTTGCTGTGGATTTCGTCAGGAAATATAAGACATAATTCGGGCCGTTTTAATCTCTGCCGAAGTCGTGTCCAACCATGGATGGAAATCAGATTTTTATACTCGGTCTTGGCTTGCAACATCCCTGGAAGCTGGTTGGTCAGCATTTGGATACCTCAAGCAAGCCTAATGCGCTAACACTTAATGTCGCAGCCGATCGTGGTAGCCTTTATCCTTGCCCATGTTGCGGTAAGGCCTGTCCTGCACACGACTTCAAAGCACTGACGTGGCGGCACCTAAACTTCTTTCAGCATCACTGTTTTATCACTGCACAGGTGCCCAGAACCAAGTGCGAAGAACATGGAGTCCCGTGAATTAATGTCCCTTGGGCCAGAGAAAACAGCAAATTCACGCTGCTATTTGAGCAGGCACTGTTGATGCTGACTCGTGAGATGCCAGTAAAAGCTTGTGCCGAGTATATCGGCGTTCCTGATAAACGCATCTGGCGAGTGATCAAGTATTATGTTGGCAGGGCTTTGTTAGAGATGGACCTCTCTGAGTTGAAAGCAATTGGCTTGGATGAGACGGCTTCTAAACGGGGTCACAATTACGTCACAGTATTCATCGACATGGAACGCACCGACAAGCCTGTTGTGTTTGCCACACCGGGCAAGGGCAAGAAAACGGTCATGCAATTCAAGGCGTTTCTCGAAGATCATCAGGGCAAAGCAGACAACATTCTGGAGGTGGTCTGTGATATGTCTCCAGCCTTTCTGGCAGCTGCCAAAGAAGAGCTTCCTAATGCCAATGTGACCATTGACTGGTTTCATGTGGTGCAACTGTTTACGAAAGCATTAGACGACGTTCGCAAAACGGAGCGAAAGTTTCGACACATCCCGAAAGCACTTCGCTGGGCCGTGCTTGCTGAACTGGAAGCAGGTGACTTACACACGGCAATTGCCTGGCAAATCAAAGAGAAATTACGCTGGATTCGCAAGGCTGAAACGGTCAGAGGCGCTCGCTGGCGTCTTTCGAACTTCATAAGTTACGCCAAGAAGAAGCTGGGTGATGTGGAGATCCTTGAGCCTGTACGCAAAGCTTTGGATACCGTAGAGCGCCATGCGGATAAGATCCTTGAGCGTTGGAGTTCAACCTACACAAATGCGCGCATGGAAGGGTTGAATAGTCTGTTCCAAGCTGCAAGGGCAAGAGTTAAAGGGTATAGAAATACTGATACCTTCATCATGATGATTTTTCTGATTGCCAGCCCTGTTACAGACATCCTCAAATCCATATGAAACGACGAAGAGCCATAAAACGTTGTCAACCATTAAGTCATTGTTCTGAATTTCTCCAGAGGCTATAGTAAACTTAATAACCGAGCATTCAGGGAAGCTATGAAAGAATCCGATTTCATCGCCCTCGACCAGAAAATCAACTATCTGGTTGCCCTTTGCCAGAAGCTGACTACTGAAAACAGGCAACTTCGGCAGCAGGAGCAGTCCTGGAGAGCTGAGAAAGCGAAGTTGATGGAGAAAAATGACGTTGCACGCAATAAAGTGGAAGCGATGATTCAGCGTCTCAGGTCTCTGGAGCATGAATCATGACGGATAAAGCATCGATCACATCCGTTCATATTTTGGACAAAGAGTACCGTGTCGCCTGCCCCCATGATAATCAGGACGCACTGCACACAGCTGCACGCTATCTGAACGAAAAGATGCAGGAAATCCGCTCTTCAGGCAAAGTCGTTGGTATCGAACGGATCGCCGTGATGGCTGCCCTTAACATCAGCTATGAGCTGATGCATAGCCGTCGCCAGAATGAAGATGAAAAGATGGATACTCAGGAACATATTGACCAACTGCTGGGTAAGCTCGATCAGGCACTGGCAGCGGTTGAACGATGAGCTGATAACCTTTTGTACTTTCCGCAGCTACTGATAGCCAAAAAAACTTGCAGACATCTTTTCAATTGTCGATATAATGCCGTTGAAACCTCCCTGGTCTGTTCGCCAGTCACCATACGTCCCGAGCCGATAATACTACCCAGGGGGCTCCTGGCAGGTGCTGGAGTGCAGGTCCGCCTCGTAGCGGAAAGCCCGATTCACCTCAGCAGCCCCCACCGTGACCGTTACGGCCACGGGCAAACGTGACAGCGGCAGGGTGGGGAGGTTTCTTACATACCCTCTCATATCAAACACTCCCCTTATAAATCAGCATATTACAAGGCATTCCAAGCGGCATATTGCTGTTAATCTTAATAGTACATACATTCCATTCAGCACACAGATTAGGTACTATATCACCATAAAAGACCGTTAAAAGACCGGCAGATTCCAAAACCAGCAAAGTCATTTTCACCACGGCAGCCTACACTTCTGGTCGACCATAAAAATAAAGAGGTAAATGTTATGGCTAAAGCTGAATATCTCACGGACGTAAAACTACGGAAAATGAAAACCCCGAAGGAGCTGGTCGAGATTCGTGACAGCAGCGGTGTTATTTTCAGGCACTTCACGGACGGTAAAAAAGTGTTCGGCTGGCGGTTCGTAAACCAGCACGCCAAGGGCAAAAAAGACCGGATCGAATACGGTGCCTATCCTTTTTTATCCCTGGAACATGCCCGCCAGATTCACACCTTAACCGTGTCTGCCCGACAGCACGGGGAGGACATTCTGGATAACTCCGTCAGGGCCAAAATCTATAAGGAAGTGATGGGCGATAAAGTACCGATCAAACATCAGGCAGGCATGACTCTTACAGAGCTGTTTGACCGATATATCAAGGAGTATATAGAAGCCAATGATATCGGCCCTCGCCCCTACAACCGGATCAAAAATCATGTGCTACCGAAGTTCGGGGACCACATTGCAGAGACTATACCCGTAAAAGAAATACAAGCGTTTGTCATCGAAATGCGAGCCGATGTAACCAAAACAGAAACGACCGTTGTGGACACCATCCGGCTCACCTCCAATATGTATAATTTTGCTATAAAGCAATTCTGGATCAATAAAAACCCATTCGCAGAACTGGGCATGAAACGCAAAAAGGGCATCAGAAAAACTTACTATTCGATGATAGAAATCAAGAGACTTTTATTAAATCCTGACAGTGTTGAGCTAGGTTACGACTACCATCTGCTACACAAGGCAATTCTTTTTTCTGGATGCCGCCGCACCGAAATCATGCATGCAGAAATTAAAGAATTTGATTTTGATGGTGGTATCTGGACTATCCCTGCGGATCGGCTAAAGAACCAGCAAAGACTGGATGAAGACGATAAAGAACCCTTTCAACTGCCGATGTCAGAACAGTTTGCCTCCGTTATTAAAGAGGCTATACAAGGCTTTGGCAATGACACCCATGTATTCGGCGGTAAAACCAACGGGTTTATAGAAGGCCGCTGGCAAAAGGCCAAAACCGGATCCGCCTCAGAAAGAAACTTTTATAACTATATCAAACCGTACAGGGAACATTATGGAGTAGGCGATAAAAACAACCATGACTTACGCCGCACACTGGAAACTACGTTAAACAATCTGGGCGTATCCAAAGACATTACCACCGCCATGACGGGCCATTCAAAACAAGGCATGGATGCCGTCTACAATCAGGCACAACAAATTCATGTTATGCGAACCGCTTTTCAGCTTTACGCGGACTTTATCGACTTTCTTTGTGCTAATGATGATACGTACTGCCATGTATTCAAATCACAGAAGCTATGCCCGGAACTGCGGAAAATATATCAGACGTTCAACTACCAGACCTATCTGGTGACTATCTTTGATAAGTACAATCTTGGGTAGGGGGGAAGGGTAAAGAGAGAGGACGGATTATTCCGCCTCCTCCCACAGTTTGTCGATGGCTTGCTGAACATCACACAGCCGCCATACACGACGATTTTTTGTGATCAGCTTACCAGCCGGAAACCGGCCCTCCTTGATCAACCGGTAGATGCTCGGAGTGGCCAGAGTGGTCATCTTGCAAATATCTCTCACTGAAACCAGTGTCATATCTTTCATATCTCTATTCCCTTAAAACAAATCCGGGGGGGGGGTAAAGTAAATGTTTACCTGCCCCCATATCCGACTCAAAACAAATCAATAACACTGTCGTTAAATACCGGCTGACAATTTGACCTAATCAGGCGGTGACTGCTTTTCTCGATAAATATCTTTTCAGTAGGATGATACATAGCGCCGTATACCCAGCCCTTTTCAGTGAGTATGTATTTCTTGCTTGTCTTGCCAAGTCTTACATATCGGATGATTCCCTGCCCCTCTAGCAGTGCGATCACCTGCCGTCTGAGCAAGCCCACAATTTCGGCCAGTTCGGTGAACGAATGATAGTCTTTGAGCCCATAACGCCCTAGCTGCCTAGTATGGATACGTTTGGAATTACTATCGCCTTCAATGCATTCCTGGTCAGGATCAGCCTCGATTAGGCTGTCGTTCTGGTTAACTGGTATTTCAGGGATAGCAGGCGTAAGCAGGCAACCCAGTACTTTCTTGAACCACTTGACCTGCTTCACGGGTATACCACTGTTGTGCGCTTTGCCAGTATCCAGAATCTCGCAGAACACCATGCCCCGATCTGTGGGTATCCACTGGGTATCGAGCTTGCCCTGCATACCCGCCGCCTCAAGTAGCTGGTTCACCTCACGTGGATTAGTTGGCGGTGTCATCATCTGGCCGAGCTGGGTCGGGGTAAAGGTCATTTCCTGAATGGGGGCTGGTAGCTGCTTCTGACCCATAGCCTCCAGGGGGGAGAAACCCGTTATGTATTTTGTAGCCCGATCCGCTGACAACGCAGCCTGGTTACCCTCGAAACCGTATGCCTTGGCCAAGGCTATTGACTGAATAGCTATATTTATCTGCTTATTGGGGTCAGCTGGCAATTCTGACTCTTTGGATTGCTGGCTCAACGGGGTAGCTTGACCGGTTTCCAGTTCATACCACCTTTTCAGTACGGCTGCTCGACGCTCAACATCGTAACCAGTAACCAGCACCTCAAATTCAAACCGGGGTAGATTGTATTCTTCCTGCTCCCGATTCATGGCATCTAAATAGATGTGAGAAAATCTGCTCACATCTATTTTCAGTTTTTTACACATATTCCTGATGTCCCCTTTCACATCTGGATGGCGTTTGCTGGCAGCCTCTGCAATATGACGGCTAGGAGCCTGTCGGACTTAGCACAATTTTTGAGTATAATCCTCGACAAGATCGTAAACGAAAGCAAGTCTGCCAATGAAAAAATGGACTTTCAAACCCATTGACCGAGATACCCCTGACTTCTTTCCTGCTTCTGTGCAGGATTATTTGCCGGAGGTGCATCTCGCCCGTTTTGTTGTCGAAGTAGTTGAACAGCTTGATCTCACTTCTTTTACCAGTGCATATAAAGGAACAGGGTCGAAAGCTTGGCACCCTGCTCTCATGTTATCGCTACTGTTTTATGGGTATGCGACAGGGGTATTTTCCAGCCGCAAGCTTGAGAAAGCGACTTATGACTCCATCGCCTTTCGATACATCTGCGCCAATGAGCATCCCGATCACGACAGTATCAATACCTTTCGCAAGCGCTTCCGTAAAGAAATCAGCGCACTGTTCGTCCAGATATTATTGATTGCCAGGCAAGCCAACTGGTTGAAAATGGGCACCATCAGCCTCGATGGTACCAAAATGAAAGCCAATGCCAGCAAGCACAAGGCACTCAGTTACAAGCACGCCTGCAAACTTGAGGCACAGCTCAAGGCAGAAGTTGAAGAGCTTCTCAAGATGGCTGAGAAAGCAGATACAGAACAACTTCCGGATGCGCTTTCCATTCCTGATGAGCTCAAGCGCAGGGAGGATCGTCTTAAGGTGATTGCTGACGCCAAGGCTGAAATTGAGCGGCGAGCCGAAGATCGTTATCAACAGGAACTGGCAGAGCATCAGGAAAAAATTGCCCGTCGTGAAGCCGTCAAAAAAACAGGAAAAAAGCCCCGGGGCAAAGAGCCCAAGGCACCGGTTCCAAGCCCTGGAGACAAGGATCAGGTCAACCTGACTGACCCGGAATCACGCATAATGCCCACATCAGGCAGTGGCTTTGTGCAGGCCTACAACGTACAGGCAGCAGTCGATACTGACAGTGGCCTGATCGTTGAAAATCACGTCACTCAAGCGACGAATGACAAACAACAGATCGAGCCAGCTCTTGAAGTACTGGCTTCACGTGAAGAGGTGATTGGCAAGCCCCCTGCGCTCCTTGCTGATACGGGTTACTTCAGCCAGGCCAACGTGTCTGCTGTGGATAACTTTGGTGCTATACCTTACATTGCAGAAAAGCGGGATGCCCATAACAAACCCCTGTTGGAGCGTTTTAAGCCTGATGATCCGATGCCTGAAGGCGACGATGTTACTGCACTGGATTTGATGCGCTGGCGATTATCAACCAAGGAAGGGCGAGCGGTATATGCACTGCGGAAAAGCACTATTGAACCAACATTTGGCATACAAAAAGAAGTGATGGGTTACCGCCAATTCCTGGTTCGCGGCCTTGAAGCTGTGTCTGCCGAATGGGATCTCTTGTGCATGTGCTTTAACCTGAAGAAAATGTTCAGCCTAATGCTGAAAGATCTTCAGAACGGTCTAACTTTTATGCTGTTTTCACGGGCTTACAGGTTGCTTATCGCATCTATTTGGACGTTATGGCATGAGCAACTGGTGAAATCAGTGCGTGTCAGAGGCTGATCCGGCAAAATTGAGAGTTTTTGGCCTCATTCTCCAAATTTTGTCTCTAAGCCCGACAGACTCCTAGACATAGTTTGATCGTAAGCGCCAATATAACCAGCGTTATAGCCAATCCCAACAGATCTGCTTATTCTTGAGCCGCCTTCACTGCCCAGGGCAGAAGCTGTTCCAGTTTCTCAATCGTGTCAGCGTAAGGCAGTTCTTTTAAAATGTGGCTCAGGTATTGGAAAGGCTCCAGCCCATTGCCTTTTGCGCTTTCAATCAGGCTGTAATAGATGGCACTGGCTTTGGCACCCTTGGGTGTGTCTGCAAAGAGCCAGTTCTTGCGACCAAGAGTGAAGGGGCGGATAGCATTTTCCGCCACTGCATTACTGATATTGATATCCCCATCTTCACAGTACACGACCAGTTTCGGCCATTGGTTCAGGGCATAGCTCATTGCTTTATGGGTCAGGCTGTCAGGTACCAGCCGGGTGATGTTTTTCTGTAACCACTGGTGCAGGTCATCCAGCAGGGGCTTGCTCTCCTGTTGTCGCCGAGTCTTCTTTTCCGGAGCAGTCAGGCCTTTGATGGCCTCTTCAATGGCATACAGCTTGCGGATTTTACCCAACGCAACATCGGCTTTGCTGACCTTGCTGTTCTTCACCTTCTTGCCCGGTTTGGCTTCGCCTTTTTTGGCATCGGTGAATTTACGGCGTACATGATCAAAGCAGCCAACCTGGATAATGCCTTCTTTTTTGCACACGGCGCTGTAACTGGCATAACCGTCAGTTTGCAGGTAACCGCTAAACCCTTCGAACAGGCGCAGGGGAACCTCCTTGCCTCTGGAAGGATCGTAATGGAACAGCACCGCCGGTTGCCCCGGTGGACCACCCCGTGTCACCCACATATATTTATCAGAGTGGAGTGATTTACTGAGTTCCTTGAGCACCTGAACCCGGGTCTCATCGGCATTCATGATATGCCCTGTGCGCTGATGGTCTTCCATCAGGTTGATCAGTGGCTGCAGCTGCAGGGATAACCGGATCATCCAGTTGGCCATCGTCGTCCGGGTGATGGAGCCACCATAACGAGCCAGTATCTTTTCCTGCCGATACAGTGGCAGGGCATCGCAATATTTGGCACCGATGATCCAGGCCAGCATGTTGACGGTGACCGCCGATTTTGGAATGGGGTGCTTTGGGAGTTCAGCGGCTTTAATGACGCGTTTTTCGTGAGATTCTCCGCCCTGTTCATCCTTCACAATGAATACGGCTTTTTCCTGCATAATCTCCTTGACCTGAACCCTGGCAGGAATAATATCCAGTTCTTCCCGGACTTTGGTGAAGAAGGTCTCAATGGCACCCTGCTTTTCTTCTTCGGTCAGTTCAATACGTTCCTGGACTCTCGGCAGTGACGGCGACAGAGGTTGACGCCCCTTGCGTTTCTTTGGGGGCTTTGGACTTTCCTCTGTTTCTTCCTGAGCATCTTCATCCGGATCAACGGCACAGTCCGTTAATTCTGCTTCATTGAAGATTTCACCCTGACCACTGAACTTTTCAGAGCTTCGACCGTAAAGGCGGGCACGTTCCAAACGCAGGTATTCTTCCAGAATAGCGATGCGTTTTTTCTGCTCTTCGATGACAAAAGACTTTTTCTGGATAATGTCGTCTTTCTCAAGAATGACATTGTCTTTTTCGAGAATGACACCGTCCATGGCCTGGATGGCCTCAAGTAAGGCCTCCAGATCCAAAGCTGTTTCAGCGCTTCCTGCCAGTAAACTCAGGGCGGATTTTGGCTGATAAATGAGGGTGTCAATGGGTGATTTCATAGCCGATATTTTACCATAAGCGGCTGAGTTTTAAGACTAAAAACAGCTTTCGTAATGTCTTTTTTTATGGGGTTTCATCGCACTGAGATTATAGCCATCAAGCAGCCAATTGAGCTGTTGGCCTGTTAAGGCTAACAGTTCGTCATCGGGCTTTGGCCAGTGGAACTTATCCTCTGCCAAGCTCTTGTAATAAAGCACAAAACCATTATCTTCCCAGAACAAGCACTTGATTTTATTGCGATGACGGTTGGTGAAGGCATAGAGGTGACCATCAAAAGGGTTATGCCCAAGTTCCTGCTCGATCAGTACCGCCAGCCCCTTGAAGGACTTTCGAAAATCGATGGGATCCCGATAAAGGTAGACCTCAGGCAAGCTGGACGACGGGCGCATTACAGGTTGATTCATCGCAGCAATCCAATCAACTCACCAGCCAGAGCGAGGTTTTGATGATTAATCCCGGAAACACTGAGCCCACTGGGCAATGATACCGTTAAAGGGGATGATTCTTCGCAAGTTTGACTCTGGTTCTGCGTCAGGGAAACGGGCACAAAGGCAGAAACAGTTTTTGATGATAAAGCAGGAGCTTTCCCAGTCCGCAACTTCTTTTTCCAGTATCCAAGTTGTGATGGCTTAACGCCGTTCTGTCGACTCCAGGCATTTTGGCTCAACCCGGAGTCATGCCAGGCTTCGACTCGTTGCTGCCATTGTTCCCGGGTAGTTTTTGGATTGTCCATCGGAGCCTCCGTGTAATCAGAGACCTTATGATTCCTTATCAGCGTTTAGCCGGGTAGAACGTGGGTTATTTTGGCGCTTACGGTTATACCTCATGGGATATACGACTTAGGTAAAAACAAGGCACTGGTTCATTTAAATACCAGTAAAGATACATCTGAATTTTCATGCGAGTGTCTGGCTCTCTGGTGGCTTGATCATGGACAGCAAGACTATGCAGGTGAAGATGAGGTATTGGTTGTGTGTGATGGTGGCGGTAGTAATAGTTCATCGTCCTACCTGTTTAAAGAAGATTTGGAAGCACTCTCCAACCGGTTGGGGTTAAAGATTCGTATTGCACACTATCCCCCTTATTGCTCAAAGTTCAATCCAATTGAGCACCGGGTATTCCCTCATGTGACAAGAGCCTGTAGTGGTGTACCTCTGGAAAGTATTGAGACTGCGAAGCACTATATTGAGAAAACTGAAACGACGACGGGGCTGAAAGTAGTCGTGAAAATAATCGATAAGGTCTTTGAAAAAGGCCGTAAATATGCCGCCGATTTTAAAGAAAAGATGAGCATTAAATTTGACACGTTTCTGCCAAAATGGAATTACACTGCCGTACCAGACGAAAAATGAAATGTCGGTTTTATTTCGGGACAATTCCTTAATTGTGTGTGATCAGAAAAAATGTGCAGAGTGTCTATTTAAATTTTCGATCTAAAAAACAAAGCATGTATTGTTCGAAATCAGTATTTTTCAGACCAGTTATTACGGCTTTTCAGTCTATTTATGTGCGTAGGAAGGTTTTTTTAATCCGTAAAGTTATAGGAGGTAAGACTATTTTTCTGACCGAAAGTTCAGAAAAAAGTAAGTTCTCTTAAGTATTTTTATAATTTCATTTTTGCTGTTGGTTTTAGAATTATGAAAACGGTATTAATCAGTGGTTTTGAACCTTTTGGTGGTATGCCGTTGAATCCGGCTTTAGAAGCAACAAGAGTTCTTACTGGTACTGAGTTGCAGCAATTCCCGATAGCTATACGCCTTAAGTCGTATAGCTTTATATTAACCAAGCATACTATTTATGGATGAACCAACCCGCTCCGTATTAAGACAGAGTTCCAGATTACTTTGTAGACACACTGAACACTGAAAACATAAGAATACTGAGAGTCTATGTTGTATCCAGCATAAGCGTTTTCAGGCGGATACTCTTTCCTGCGATTATTGCTGTTAACAGTTCAGTATGAGATTTATTGATGGGGACACCATTGACGAACCTGTTGAATTATGGATTCCGGCATAAAAGGAAGTACTTCCTTCTTACCCGGTTTCACCAGACAGCAAGCCAGCAGCTGATGGTAGTACTGGGGATATTTCTTGTTAAGAGCGGTGCTTCCCTTAATTCGGATAATGGAGTAGAGGCATTGGATATCTCAGTGTCATATGGTTATCCGGAAATGGTTGAGCTACTTTTAGTTAATGGTGTGTCAGCAGATAAAGTTGATTATTCAGGTAACTCGATATTACATACTGCGGTTGAAATTAGCCACGAAATTCCTGTCGGGGGAGATATCGTATCAATCGCTATTCTGAAAAATTGTCAGCCGAATACTGAGGATAGCGTATTAACTCGAAAGAATAGAGAAGGTTTAAATCCCTTGGATATCGCAATTAAAAAAAATAAAAATAAAGATTATTCCAGTATAATCGATGCTTTGAAAGAGTATGGATTAAGTGTAAGTAAAACCTTAAGTTATAAAAACAGTACTGTACGGCAGCGGAGGGGGAGAAGACTAAGAAAAGGGGCGGGGGATTTTTGGTAGCTTGAGTAAAAACGGAAAGCGCCGGGTATGGCGCTTCGTCTTACTTGGTTTTATTTTTTCTTATCGATAACAATATGGCTAAATGTGCCATCCGCATTGATTTTAAACGGGGGAGATATCTTCAATTATTCTGAAAATTGTCAGCCGAATACTGAGGATAGCGTATTAACTCGAAAGAATAGAGAAGGTTTAAATCCCTTGGATATCGCAATTAAAAAAATAAAAATAAAGATTATTCCAGTATAATCGATGCTTTGAAAGAGTATGGATTAAGTGTAAGTAAAACCTTAAGTTATAAAAACAGTACTGTACGGCAGCGGAGGGGGAGAAGACTAAGAAAAGGGGCGGGGGATTTTTGGTAGCTTGAGTAAAAACGGAAAGCGCCGGGTATGGCGCTTCGTCTTACTTGGTTTTATTTTTTCTTATCGATAACAATATGGCTAAATGTGCCATCCGCATTGATTTTAAACGCTTTGCCAAAACCAACAGTGTACTGTCCATTTTGTGGTTTCAGGGCAAAGAGGTGGAAGTCTGGCAGGTTGCGCAACACTTCAACGGTACTACCAAACTTTTCCTGAATCAGATTCAGCCAGTGATCACAGTTTTCTGTACCTCTTACCAGCTCTTCAGCCTGACAGTGGAAAAATACTCGCTCTCGCGCAAACAGGTTTTTGGTTTCTGACTCAGGCGCTGCGAAAAGAATAGAGCAAACAGGGTTAGTCTGCAGGTTGGGTGTGTGATGAGCCAGTTCACTGATGAAAATATAAAAAGTTCCATCTTCTCCACGAAGGTAAGGGGTATAACTGATCTCAGGCCTTCCTTCCGGGGACAGGGTTGAGAGAGTCAGGGTCTTGTGACTATTAACCAGTTTCTGACAGCTCTTGGCGATTGCTGCAAGCTCTTCACCTTCTATTACCGCTACTTTCTTGCTCATGACCACCTTAAATGAGAATCAACATCATTAACGGCGTACTATAACTCATCATGAACTCTAATGCTTCTCCATTAGTGAGTGATGTGTCTTTGGTGGTCAGGAGCTTGAGTAAAAACCATGAATCTGCTCCGGGATCGTACGATATAAGCAAAAGTGTAGTGTTTTTGACACTTCGACCATATATAGACAGTCATCTTTTATCTCAAGAAAATTTCTTGTTAATCATGAAGATGTATTGGATATCAGTCAGCTTTTGCCAGAGAGGGGGTCAACTCCTCCAATTTAAAGCAGTTTGTCAAAATCAGCTCATCTGGCATTTTTGTAGATTCTTCCGGTGTGGGGCAATTTTCCGCAAATAATCAAGTTGCCCGGTTTGCTGCGGGCAATCCACCGCTTAATGCCATGGTTTCAGTCCAGATTGCAGATACCTTGGTCATTCATTTTGATCGCTCAGTTACAGCTAATGATCCTCTGATTGATGAATTATCTATTGAAGATGTTGCTCTTACTGAACTCAATGAAGTTACCGGAACGGCTCAGCAGGACTTTTAGCCGGTTCTTTATTGGCAGATGTTCTTTATGGAGCCGGGTGGGATGATGTTCTGGAAGGTGGTGCCGGTAATGATGTGTATGTTGGAGGCGCAGGTGCTGACGGGTGGAATTAAAAGTGTTCCACCCACCCATTACTCTGCTTTTTTCCAGTAGTTATCCCAATCCCCGTTAGAACGCAATGCTCTTAAGCAAAGCATTACTCCTCCGTTGGAAGGTTTCCACCAGGCACCTGGTATTTTTAGTCGCATCTGCACGATCGCACCTTTCTTTCCATTTCTGTGCAAATCCAGCTCTGCCATGACCGAACTAATATTTCCAGATTTCATACGCTCCTGCTGGATATGCCGCCACTGCACACGAGCTTCCATATTAATGCCGACACACTCTTCTGCCGCATCCGCGAAGTACTCAGAGAGATGGTAATGATCAACAAGATAACTGCCTTGCTCTCCAAACACCCTCTTTGTCTGGTTGGTAATCCAGGTCGCTCCATCACTTTAGCTTCCTGCCATTTCTCCTACGAACTGTGCAGCGTCACCAGGGCAGTTCTGGCGATTTTGTAATGCACTGATGGATTCATTTTGCATGCAGCTTGCATGCTCAAGAGTTATGGCGCGGACAGAAGACTCAGGAACATCAATACCATAATGCTGCAGGTACCCCAGTCAGTAAGCAGTTCATTGCCCATACTACGCAGATTAGCAATGACAGCCTCTTCAGCATCGTCCGCTTGATCCATGAGGCCAGACTCGGCTTCAACAATATCCAAGAGTGTAGAAACTCTACGTTCTAGTTCAGGGTGGGCAGCAAGTCTATCCGCAAGAGACATAGGTGAGGACATGGTACTTAATGATGGGTGAGAAATACTCCTATATTATCGTTCAAATGTAGATTTTGTTGGTCGGAAAGGCCCTGATGAACACTTTTAATTTCACCCGGACTACAAAGTCGCAAATAGTTGACTTGACTTCGAAAGGTTTTACTCAACAGTACCTTGATTCTGCACCAGAGATTATTGTGAGTGACTGGTTTAAACAGTTTTATGGTGGAGGGGAAGGTGTAGATACCTTCTCATGGCAAGTGAGCGATGTGAGTGACTCTCAATCACCAATTGAAGATGTCATTACTGATTTTCATGCAGGGCTAGGTGGTGATGTACTGGATATCAGTGACCTGATAACAGAAGAAGGGAGCGCTGTTGAAGACCTCCTGGCTCTGAATTTTGAAGATGGAAGTACAATCATTGATATCAAATCTTCTGAAACAGGAGATGTTACCCAGAAAATTACACTCGATGGTGTTGATCTATCCAACTATGGGGGCGGCTCTACAGATATTGAGATTATTAATAACCTGATTGATGATGGAAATCTCCAGGTTTAGCTGCAGTGATCGCCGGTTTTTCTTAGATCGGTTCTCTGTCTCGCTTAAATTATCTGCGCTTCCCGAATCATTACTGAGACAGTTTTCAGAATTACCAGTGCCAGAATCAGTCTGGGTGCCCAGTGCATCTCCCGAACATCTTTCATAAACTGCTGGATCATATTTTTCACCTACAACCGGTATGGGATGCTATTTGGTGGTAGGTTATCGTTTTTTTCTTAAAAAATAAAAGATGGACTCGTATTTTTCTCAGTTGGCTTGCTGTTTGTGCATAGTCCGATAGACTGTTTTCGTTTTTCAACGATTCGAGTTTCAAAGACCGATTCAAAAGCCAGATCAGAGGGAATATAACGTGACCAGAGTTGCCGTTGTGGGTGCTGCCGGGCGAATGGGGCGGATGCTGGTAGAAGCGGTTGCCGGAGATGAACCGTGTCGACTGGGGGCCGCAATTATCAAACCAGGTGAGAACCTGTTGGGTATCGATGTCGGCGACCTTGTGGGTATTGGTTCACTGGGTGTGGCATTAACGGATGACCTGGCGGCGGCTATTAATGATTTTGATGTTTTGATTGATTTCACGACGCCAGAGCTGACGATGAAAAACGTTGAGCTGTGTCGGCAGAATGGCAAAGGCATCGTCATTGGCACTACGGGTCTCAGTGGTGATCAAAAAGAGTCGCTGACCAGGGCTGCAGACGATATAGCCATTGTTTTTGCACCCAATATGAGCATTGGCGTCAACCTGGTGTTCAAGCTGCTGGAGATGGCGGCTAAAGTGCTTGGCGATGATGCAGATGTCGAAGTGATTGAAGCCCATCACCGTCATAAAGTAGATTCTCCTTCTGGAACCGCCCTGAAAATGGGAGAGGTGGTTGCCGATACACTTGGCCGCGATCTTCAGGCGTGCGCTGTTTACGGTCGTGGAGGGTATACCGGGCCAAGAGATCGGGAAACGATTGGTTTTGCCACGGTTCGTGCAGGCGATGTAATTGGTGATCATACGGTGCTGTTTGCCTGTGAAGGAGAACGGGTTGAGGTGACCCATAAAGCCAGCAGTCGTGTAATCTATGCTCGGGGCTCATTGCGTGCGGTTCGCTTTATTTCTGATAAGCGCTCCGGCCTGTACGATATGCAGGATGTGCTGGGCCTGAAATAGGCTTGTGTGAATTGTTTTGAAATGGCTGTTCGGAAATAATGATAGACAGCCGTTGGTTGCTGTGATTAAATGCGAAAAATTTGCATTGAATTTATGGTGTTGGCGACAGAATGTGTGATCACAAGCGAGATGGTTTTTAAAAACATCTCGCTTTTTTTGGGTCTGCAAACTGGAGGATATACGGCATCATAGCGTTCGGGCATAAGACGCTCAGGTTCAAATATGGGAGGATCCTTTGACTAAGACGGCTGTTTTAGCTCTGGAAGATGGTAGTATTTTCCGGGGAATTGCCATCGGTACTGATGGTGAAACCAGTGGTGAGGTGGTTTTTAACACGGCAATGACCGGTTATCAGGAAATTCTCACTGACCCTTCCTATTCCCGCCAGATTGTTACGCTGACCTATCCCCATATTGGTAATACCGGTATTACTCCGGAAGATGAAGAGTCTCCTCAAATTCATGCGGCAGGCCTGGTTATTAAAGATTTGCCACTGCTGGCCAGCAACTGGCGCAGCAAGATGTCCCTGGATGAGTATCTGAAGTCTCGAAATATTGTTGCGATTGCTGGTATTGATACCCGTAGGCTGACCCGTATTCTGCGGGAAAAAGGGGCTCAGAATGGCTGCATTATCGCAGGCACAGCTCTTCAGAAAAAAGGCGTTGATGAAGTTCTGGCGCTGGCCAAAGCCCGTGAATTCCCAGGCCTTAAAGGTATGGATCTGGCGAAGGAAGTCACCACTGACCAGGCTTATCCGTGGACAGAGGGTGTCTGGAGTCTGGAAACTGACAGTCATGCTGAAGTGACTGACCTGCCTTTCCATGTCGTTGCCTACGATTTCGGTGTTAAGAGAAACATTCTCCGTATGCTCGTTCAGCGAGGCTGTCGCCTGACCGTTGTTCCAGCCAAAACACCGGCCAAAGACGTTCTGGCTATGAACCCGGATGGTGTATTTCTCTCCAATGGTCCTGGTGATCCCGAGCCTTGTGATTACGCGATTTCAGCCATCCAGGAAATTCTCGAAACTTCTCTGCCGGTTTTTGGCATCTGTCTCGGGCATCAGCTGCTGGCGCTGGCCAGTGGTGCGAAGACTGAGAAGATGAAGTTTGGTCACCACGGTGCCAACCACCCGGTTCAGGATCTCAAATCTGGACAGGTGTTGATCACCAGTCAGAACCACGGATTTGCGGTGGCGGAAGACTCTCTGCCAGAAAACCTGAGAGCGACCCATAAGTCGTTGTTTGATGGCAGTCTGCAGGGGATTGAGCGGACAGATCGTCCTGCTTTCAGCTTCCAGGGACACCCTGAGGCGAGTCCGGGCCCACATGATGTTGCCGGACTGTTTGACCGTTTTGTTGAGATGCTTAAGGCAGCGAAATAACCAACCCCGTTTTGATGTGAGAGAAAGATGCCAAAACGTACTGATATTGAAAGTATTCTGATACTCGGGGCTGGTCCAATTATTATCGGCCAGGCCTGTGAGTTTGACTATTCCGGAGCGCAGGCCTGTAAGGCGCTGAAGGAAGAGGGTTACCGGGTTATTCTGGTTAACTCTAACCCCGCTACTATCATGACCGACCCGGCTATGGCGGACTCAACCTATATTGAGCCGATCCGCTGGGAAACCGTCGAAAAAATCATTGAAAAAGAGCGTCCTGATGCGATTCTCCCGACCATGGGAGGCCAGACCGCTCTGAACTGTGCCCTGGATCTGTTCCATAAAGGCGTTCTGGAAAAGTACAACGTCGCCATGATTGGTGCCAACCAGGAAGCCATCGATAAGGCGGAAGACCGGCAGTTGTTTGACAAGGCCATGAAAAACATTGGTCTTGAAACCCCTCGCTCCGGTATTGCTCATACCATGGAAGAAGCCCGTGCTGTTCTCGATGAGCTGGGTTTTCCATGCATCATTCGACCGTCGTTTACAATGGGTGGTACCGGTGGTGGTATTGCTTATAACAAGGATGAGTTTGAAGAGATCTGTTTCCGTGGGCTTGATCTTTCACCCACCAGTGAACTGCTGATTGATGAATCACTGATTGGCTGGAAAGAGTATGAGATGGAAGTGGTGCGTGATCGTAAAGATAACTGCATCATTGTCTGTGCCATTGAAAACTTCGACCCTATGGGGGTTCATACCGGTGACTCTATTACTGTCGCACCAGCCCAGACGCTGACCGACAGGGAATACCAGATCATGCGTAACGCTTCTATTGCGGTACTGCGTGAAATTGGTGTGGAGACCGGTGGCTCCAACGTACAGTTCGGTATCTGCCCGGATACTGGTCGTATGGTGGTCATTGAAATGAACCCTCGGGTTTCCCGCTCTTCTGCTCTGGCATCCAAGGCAACCGGTTTTCCGATTGCCCGGGTAGCGGCTAAACTGGCAGTGGGCTACACTCTGGATGAGTTAAAGAATGAGATTACCGGTGGTGTGGTTCCTGCGTCATTTGAGCCTGCTATCGACTACGTCGTTACCAAAATCCCACGTTTTGCCTTTGAGAAATTCCCTCAGGCTGATGATCGTCTGACCACTCAGATGAAGTCTGTGGGTGAAGTGATGGCCATTGGCCGGACTTTCCAGGAGTCTGTGCAAAAAGCGTTGCGAGGTCTGGAAACCGGAGCCACTGGTTTTAATCCAATGCTGGATCCAAAGCAGCCAGATGCGCTGGATATTATCCGTCGTGAACTGGTGACCCCAAAGGCTGACCGAATCTATTACGTTGCGGATGCTTTCCGTGCCGGCCTTTCTCTGGAAGAGATCTTTGCTGAGTGCAAGATTGACCCCTGGTTCCTGGTTCAGATTCAGGACATTGTTGAGGAAGAAGCCGTTCTGGCCAGCGAATCACTCGCAGACTCTCCTCTCAATGGATTGTCCAAAAAACGTCTGTTCCGCCTGAAGCAAAAAGGCTTCAGTGATGCTCGTCTGGCTGAGCTGTTGGGTGTGAAAGAGGCGGAAGTAAGAAACCTTCGTCGCGAGCTGGGTGTGAAACCGGTATTCAAACGTGTTGATACCTGTGCTGCCGAGTTTCAATCTACGACAGCTTACATGTATTCATCTTATGATGAAGAGTGTGAAGCAGAGCCTTCTGATCGTGAAAAGATAATGATCCTTGGTGGAGGTCCTAACCGGATTGGCCAGGGTATCGAGTTTGATTACTGCTGTGTTCATGCTGCATTAGCCGCGCGTGAAGATGGTTATGAAACCATCATGGTTAACTGTAACCCTGAAACCGTTTCCACCGATTATGATACGTCTGATCGTCTCTACTTTGAGCCAGTCACACTGGAAGATGTTCTGGCGATCATTGATGTAGAAAAGCCGGGTGGTGTTATTGTTCAGTACGGAGGGCAGACCCCGCTGAAGCTGGCTCGTGCACTGGAAGCGGAAGGCGTATCGATTATCGGTACCAGCCCGGAAGCGATTGACCGCGCTGAAGACCGTGAACGCTTCCAGCAGATGATTCAGAAACTGAATCTCCTGCAGCCAGCCAACGCAACTGTTCGCAGTGAAGATGAAGCCGTCGCTAAAGCCGATGAAATCGGTTATCCACTGGTCGTTCGTCCATCCTATGTTCTGGGTGGTCGTGCTATGGAAATTGTAGCGGGAGAAGACGAACTGGTTCGTTACATGAAAGAGGCGGTTCAGGTATCAAACGATAGTCCTGTATTGTTGGATTCTTTCCTGAACCGTGCGGTAGAAGTGGATGTGGATGCGATTTGTGACGGTGAGCGTGTGGTCATTGGTGCCATCATGCAGCACATCGAACAGGCTGGCATTCACTCTGGTGACTCCAGCTGCTCTCTGCCGCCATACAGCCTGAGTCGCCGTCATCAGGATGCTATCCGTGAACAGGTTAGCGCCATGGCAATGGAGCTGGGTGTTGTTGGCCTTATGAACGTTCAGCTGGCCATCCAGGATGACGAGATCTACGTGATCGAAGTGAACCCCCGCGCTTCCCGTACCGTGCCTTTTGTTTCCAAGTGCATTGGCCACTCTCTGGCCAAGATCGCTGCACGGGTCATGATGGGTAAGAGTCTGGAAGAGCAGAACTTCACCACAGAGATTGTTCCACCATACTACAGTGTGAAAGAAGCGATCTTCCCATTCAATAAGTTCCCGGGTGTGGACCCGATTCTCGGCCCGGAGATGAAGTCTACCGGTGAAGTTATGGGGGTTGGTGCAACGTTCCCGGAAGCGTTCCATAAAGCCCAGCTGGCAGAGAATATGCAGTTACCCAGCGGTGGTAAGGTCATTCTCACGGTGAGGGACTTTGATAAGCCTGAAGTACCCATGATTGCTCGCCTGTTGATGGATATCGGCTTTGAACTGCTGGCCACTTCAGGTACTGCTAAAGTCATTGAAGAAGCTGGCCTGCCGGTTACCACCATCAATAAAGTGCATCAGGGAAGACCGCATCTGGTGGACATGATTGTCAATGGTGATATAGCCTTCATGATTAATACCACTGAAGGTCGTCAGGCCATTGCCGATTCTTACTTGATTCGTCGCTCCGCATTGACCAATAAGGTGCTATATACAACCACCATGGCGGGAGCAGAAGCGATTGCACGTTCAATCGCCTTTGGATCAGAAAGGTTGGTCAGACGACTTCAGGATTTACACGAAGGTAACGTTGGATGAAAAGAATTCCCATGACTGTGGAGGGAGAAAAAGCCCTCCGTGAGGAACTGGCCCATTTGAAAGGGGTTGAGCGCCCGCGTATTTCTGCAGCCATTGCAGAAGCCCGGGAGCTGGGAGACCTGAAGGAGAATGCTGAATATCACGCAGCCCGTGAGCAGCAGAGTTTTGCAGAAGGTCGCGTTAATGAAATTGAGGCCAAGTTGTCCAATGCTCAGGTGATTGATATTACGTCTATCAACAAAACCGGTAAGGTCCTTTTTGGTACAACCGTTGTGCTGATCAATATGGAAAATGATCAGGAAGTGGAGTACAAAATTGTTGGTGATGATGAGTCGGACATCAAGGTGAACAAGATCTCCGTGAACTCGCCCATTGCCCGCGCCATGATCGGTAAAGAAGAAGGTGATGTCGTTGTGGTTAACACACCTTCTGGTGGTGTTGAGTATGAGATTGATGAAGTGAAGCATGTCTGATTAAGACATCACTCAACTCTATATATTTTTCCTTAATAATCAATAAAGCCCTGCGTAGCTGTTACAGCGCAGGTTTTTTTGGCTTGATGTTCTGTACTTGTTTAGGTTTTAGCCTTTAATACCCATTTTCATACGTGAAAATAGGTAATCTTCTATGACTCTTGAAGCTGAAACTGTGGGGCGTTATCAAAATAATGGAGAGGCTTACTTTTCAGTCAATAGTAAGAGTCAGTCAGAATCCTCTTCATCTGTGCGCCATGCGGGTAGAGATATCCGAGTATCAGATAAAATGGATACTAACTCCTTACACTCGATTCCGCAGTTTTTAATCCAAAAATTGACCGTAAATAACTTGACAAAAGGTGAGTTTGGGAGATAAGAGGTTCAAGGCGGGAAAGGATAGAAGTCAGTCTACTGCTGTAGCTCCGGAATCAAGCCCAGCGAGACTCCATTAACACCACAACAGCAGGCTGATCGTGTAAGATCTCTTCTTCTTATCTCTAACGTCAATTGTTGTTTGTGCTAATTCGCCCTCTGCCCATTGTTAACGCTTATATCGATGCCCTGAGCTATTCACTGAAATCCATCAGGCCATCAGCTCAACTGACTCGCACCCAAAAAGCGATGCTGGCATTCATCATCGTTGGCATCATTGTTACGGAAACTCTTAACTGGGCAGCCTTTGAACGAAGAAGTCTGGGCAAGGTTAAACCATCAAACCTGCGTTGGTTTTGTTACTCTGCCAAGATCTTCTGGCATCACCTGCTGGAAGCCAGTACCCGTCATGTTCTGCGCCAGTACGGTGTCAGTAGCGGAGTTTTGGCCATTGATGACTCGGAAAAGAAACGCTCAAAATGACCACCAAAATCAACTGAGACAGAAAGGTGTCGCGAAAAAGGATCGTCCGAAAGCGCCAACGCCTGACCATTGTCGTTATCCCACCATGCAGGCACTTGCCATTGATATGGTTCGGAATTTTGTCAAAAACTTTCCCGAAATCACCATAAAAGGGGTTTTGGCGGATGCGCTTTATGGAACGGGTGAGTTCATGGGTCAGATCTCACAGATTACCGGCGGCGCGCAGGTTGTCAGCCAGATCCGTTCCAACCAAATTGTCTCCAACCGTAACTCACAGGCTCGTGTTGATGCCGTATTTGCCAGACAGCGAGGCGTTGAGAGTATTCTTATGGTTCGGGGGGCCAAAGAACGTCGGGTAACAATATTGTCTGCCCGGTTGTTCGTTAAAGCTCAAAAAGCCCGGGTTGCCCGTTGGCTGTCTGGTCGAGCGTCTGAAGATGGAAGCGTTGGTGGGAACCATCAGGGAAGTGATTGAGTCGCCAGATCCGGAGAAGTCGCTGGAAGATCTGATCAAGGCCATAGAGAAGACGCTGCCAACACGAGACTCCAGTAAGCATATGGCAGGTCTTGATCTTGGCAGGCAGGAGCCAACTGAATCTTTGATCTATCATGCGAGACAGGCTGCCTAATAAAATTAATGAGACTTGTCAATGATCAAGAACTGCGGAATCGAGTTTAACCCAGACTTAGGTTCTGTTGATATGAGGCTTCTGGCTCAAACCAGAGCTGTTTGGGGCCAGACACAAGAACGCAGGAATACCAGTCACGAGGCCTCTGGTTTAAGCCCGGAAAGGTGGCTCGTATAGCCGCCTTCCAGCTTCATTGGACTGGTTTGGTGTAGCGTAACTACCGACACCAATCCGTCTACACGCCTGCAAACTTATGTCAACAGAACCTGATAAAGGTTACTGGCCTGCCACCTTTGCAGCCAGTATTGCCTGCAGAGAATAAATATTAGTCTTACTGTTAAACTCCATCTGCATTGGCTCTGACTGACCTGAAACCCAGATCTTCAATTCGGCATCCAGATCAAAGTGACCTACAGACTCTACCGTAAACATAGTGACTGATTTATACGGTATTGAACGATACTCAACCTTGCGACCAGTCAACCCCTGCTTATCAATAAGAATCAACCGGTGATTCGTCAGCACCACCATATCGCGAACCAGTTTATAGGCAAGCTCAACAGATTCTGACGGGTTGAGAATAGTCGCCAGGTCGTCCATTGCTTCCGCATTGGTCATTTCGCCCGCATTACCCAATAGGGCATCAAACAGACCCATGGTAAATCTCCTTAATATTTAACAGGTTATAACCAGATAAGTACCTGCAGAGTCAAATTTACTCATTCAGGCTGGTAAAGCTCAACTGGAAGACCATCGGGGTCCTGTATAAAAGTGAATCTGGCCTGAGTATATGGGTCCACCCTGACTGGCTCTGCCGCAATGCCATTTTCAGAAAGATTGCTTAACGTTTTATCAAGGTCATCAACTTCAAAAGCAATATGACGAAGCCCTCTGGCTTCAGGGTAACTCAGGCGGAAGGGGGCATTTTTGAAAATAAACAGCTCAAGTTGCCCGCCACCGGACATCACAAGATCAATCTTCCAGCTTTCTCTGCCCTCCTGATAGTACTCTCCTACCACTTCAAAACCCAAAAGATCGCGATAAAAATACAAGGAGGCGGTCTTATCTGCACCAATAATTGCCAGATGATGGAGCTTCGTGATCATAAATAACCTGAAAAGGACTGGTTTTTCATTTAGCGCTAAACAATTCAGGCAAACAATCTAGCAGGCTGTTCTTTAAGAGCAAATATACAGATTAAAAATAAAAAATAATAAAAAATTATTTTTAATAAAATAAAAGAATAAAAATCAGGATGACTACACTAAGAGAAAGAGGGTCAGGGATATTTTCTGGAGACAAGGATGGCAGAGAGAGTCGAGGGTCAGACAGTACAGGTAGCTGATATAAGTGCCAAAGAACTGGATAAAAACGCACAGCCACCAGAAGGCAAGCACAAGCACCGCTCTGTCCAAAGTAATCATTCGGGTAACAACACAGTTAAACAGACAAAAAACACAGAAAAAAACTGAACGTAGCAATACCGTTACTGGCAGACAAGTATCAGAAACAACGGCTTTAAAAACGAAAGGGTTAAACCAACCACTTGGAGACCTTCCCCCGCTGACCGGACAGACCAAAGCAGGAAGCAAGTCCAGCCATAGAGGCATCCCAGCTAATAAGCTGAAAGCACTAGAAGCTGAAATCAAGGAAGCTAACAGCCTGAGTCAACTGGGTAAGACTTATGAAAAACTATCCGGTTTGCGTAAAGAGTACCTTCCCGAACCCCCTACCGACCGGCAAATAATGCCATTTCATAAAATAAGACTATCCATAAGAAGCCAAGCTTCCAACCTCGTCAAAAAGCACTTCAAAGACCCAGCCCAGCCCACCCAAAAGGAGCTGAGTAAAGTTTCAAATCAAGTCAGTAAATTTCCAGATCCCAGGGCAAAGCGAGCACTCAAAATAACTTATAACCTTCCGGATACAGCAAACAAAGAACCTGCCAACCAGTCCGTCAGGAAAGGCATCACTGCATCAGAGCAGCTAATTGCCACTTTGGATAGCGCTCTTGGGGAAAGTATCAGTTCAGGAGATCTGGTAAAAAGCCCGACTGAACAATACCCAAAATCACCAACTGCATTCAGACAGAAATCACTTTCACAGCCCAAAAAGATAAATACCCCACACGCTGCAAACAGTGCACGAGCAAGCCAAAAAAGCATTGACCGCTTATTTGCTGAAGCACGAAACACGCATAGCTATACCAAGCTGGCCAAACATATACATCAACTCTCAAATAACCCGGCATGGGCAGCACAGCAGAATAGCGTAAACCAATTAACACAGAGACTGGTTTCAGAAGTATTGGCATCTCCAATTGACTGCCAGACTCTGGAATTCATTTACCATAAGTTTATTTCAGACCAACACCCAACCGATGCATCCGCTGCTGTATTGAATGGTATTCTTGATAACTGCCGGGTCATATTGACCCAGGAGTCTGAACAGGCAAAGTCTCTGGTATTTAATATCTGTCGTGATATAGCAAGAGCGAGTCTTGAGTACCACCCACAACTTGAACAGCTTATGGCGGCGGCATCCTTATATCGCCATACCAGTAAGGCAATTAATAACGGCATTCTTAATATTCAAATGGCAGTCAGCTTCAACTGGACCGATTCAGACCTCCAGGAAGAACAGCATGCCTGGGTCCTGGCAAAACATCAGATAGATAACCCTTCACAGACTGACGCCCTGGACGACCTTGATTTTGATGAAGAAGCAGAAGACGATGACTTAGATCTGCTCATTGAAAAGCTTGAGGAGCTTACATCTTCATTTGATAAAGAGCCCATAACAACAGAATCTGAAGTACTAGCACCTCAGGAGTCTACTCAGCCAGAAGACAGGCTTAATGAAAAAGCGTCCAGCCAAGAGAAACAAGAGCCAGGTACAAGCTGATGCGCCCTTGTTTACCCGAACAGCCCCAAGATTCGACAACAATGATTTGCAACCGGGAGTAGCCTATTATCACCCGATGATCTTGCTGCCAGAAGAAAAGCAATTGCGGGTGACTCAGACTCAGAGAGTGACCTTGAAAGCACTTTTGACAGCACTTTTTCTCTGACAACTCGTTCAAAAGAAGAGCCCATGCCTCTGATTGATCTTGAAACAGAAGATGAGTCTATTGAAGAAGCTGCCCCCCCCCTGTTCAAACACCGCCACCCGCCCCAAAGGCTCCACCTCCGCCAAAGACACCACCTCCCCCTATTTTCTCTACACCTGGTGATAATGGTCGTCAGAATTTGCTTAAAGATATTAGAGAAGGAATGAAACTGAAACCGCTAGAACCAAACAAACAACCAGAGCCTTCTAAAAAACAGCAAGAGAATGGTACACATGGCAACCCACTTGCAAAGGCAATAGCCAACAGTCCATTGATGCAAAATAAAAAGCCTGTAACTAAGGCGGATGGCCAAACAACAGAGCCTGATACAACTCTGCCTGTGACACAGGAAGGCAAAAAAGGAAAACCATCGGGAATTACTGATCTTATGAGAGAACTAAAAAGCAAGTTCAATGACCAACAGGATAGAGACATATAACGGAAATGAAGTACTAAAGTGTATAAATCCAGACCCAATCTGACAGTTACCGATTTTCAAAAAGGTGTCTGTCAGGTCAAGCTACGTTAACGAACTTTTCCATCCAGATCTCTTACCATCAAGTAACGTGTCCATCGGCGTTCTGCCACAGCACTTCTTGCCTTGATGTGTACGCTCAGTATTGTAGTGATTCAGCCAGTCGTCCAGATCCTGCTGTATATCTTCAATCGACTCGTAGAGCTTTCGCCTGAGCGCTGGCTGATAAAACTCCCGTAATATCGTTTTATGGAAACGTTCACACATACCATTCTCCTGGGGATACCTTTCCTTTGTTTTCATGTGCTCGATCTCATTGAACGCCAGGTAAAGCTGGTAATCATGCTGTTCTGCTTTACCACAATATTCCGTTCCCCTGTCGGTGAGTATTCGTAATACGAGCAACTGCGACTTTCGAATAGGTATCAACATAGGTTTGCTGGTAAACACGACCGACGCCTTTGAACGTGCCCACATAGAACGTATCCTGAGATCCTAGGTAACCAGGGTGTACCGTATCAACTTACCAAAGGCCTCGTCATTCAGCTTCTTGCGCTCAAGAGCCAGGACCTGGGATTCGGTGAGAATAATCCCACCTTCTGCAACCTTGGCTTTCAAGGCTTTTAATCACCGTTTGAAGTTGGCCAGATCACTTCTTCTCCAAATGCTGCGAACGCCACTGGGGTAAACAAACACACTTTTTTTCGAAATGCATTCGATATGCGAACCTGACCATGGGGGGTCTTGAATAGCCTACTCAACAACGGCATCTTCAACGGTTTGATCAACACGTTTTTGTGATTGGGTACCCGGCGACTCTGGTCGAGCAGTGCCTCAACACCACCATCGGCCACCGCGTCCCGGTAACGATAGAAAGTATCTCTGGAGACGCCCATCATCTTGCAGGCTTTGGAGATATGACCAAGTTCATCCGCAAGGGTAAGGAGTCCAACCTTGTGTTTAACGATTAGATAAGAAGTATGAATCATGTGGGTTACCATTTTATGATGTCGATTTCAGGTGGTTCACCTTCTTTCTAAATAGGTAACCCTCTCTCTTATTTGAGAAGAAATGTCAGATTAGATCCGAACTTATACATATAAATGACTGGGGCTCCCTGTCTTTTATCATCGAACTCACGTCACTTAGTTATTCATTCTCATTGAACCTTAAAAACAGGTTGCCCAGTTCAAATCCTCAGAGTTTTAGCTCGTATTTTTCCTTGTAGTACTGCTTGAGTCTATCGGAGTTCTGTCGCTCCTCTAATATAGACTGAACCTCAAGACGGAGTGTTGAAACCCTTTGCCTCTCTACTTCATGCTGGTATTGCCCAGGAATAAATTCTGCCAATCGACTTTCTGATAAGGCCTTAACTTCGGATACTGTCAGAGGCTTGCCCTTAAATTCTGTTAAAACCTGGCGATATGCTTGCTGCATAAGCATGATATGATCAACCTTGGTTCTTGTTGGCTCCACAATATCTTCCCGAGGGTGACTTGCACCGGCAACCACATCCCATAAAGCTTCCGCAGAGTCTGTAACAATATGACCCTCCCCCCTAGTGTAGGCTTTAGGGTCAAAGGCAACATAACAAAATAAACTTTCCAGCGCCTTGAGCTTATCAACAGCCGCTGACTTATCAGACATATAGCTATGCAACAGATACTGACCCGCTTTCTCCCGCCCAAGTGTAGAGATATGCTTCATATATTGACTTAGTTCCTTCCCTTTGGCTGCATCCCCTCCCCTACCATCCTTAAAGTGATAGGCAAGTTTCTGATCACACCTCTCTCCAGGTTTACGAAACCTCCATATTTCCGGACTTGCCACCATCAGTTCTTGCCACTCTGCCTGACATTTCTTATCCGAAGGCTCAAGAGTATGGGAAGCTTGAAAGTGTAAAACCAAACTGTTATCAAGGTATTCACAGGCTTTTTGCTTTATTAAAGCATCCCCCCCCTTAATCATCTCTTTAACAACATCCATTGCCTGTGCTCTAAGAGCATTAAGATGATCTATTTGTGTCTGAGTAAAATTGATGAAAGGGCGATAGGACTGAGAACTCCCGCGTTGTTTGTAGGTTTCGTTTGGATTCAAAATGACATGAAGACAGATATCATCCAAAACCCCTATACGCTCATCCAAAGGCCATGCAAGAACACCCCCGGGAATTCTATCTACAAAGACTTTTTTCATAGCGTTATCGTTCGAAGCCAAGGATTTCAGTTCACCAAGAGCTCTCCTACTGCGCTCTCGATTTGCTTGATCACACTCCTGCCTTGCTTTTTCCACAGTCTTTAGCTGAAGAGTAACTTCATTGATTTTCTGTTGCTTTTCAGCTAGTTCATCTTTGAGATGCTGTGCTTCATCCTCAAAACACTTCTTATCAGATGCATTTCTAAGATTGAGCTGTTCCCGCTCCCTGGCTGACTCCTGAATCTTGCCTCCCAAACCCTCTGCTTCCCGCAATAATTCTTTTTGCTTTCTGATAAGCTCCTCATGAGCCTGAACCAGTCCATCTTTTTCCTCTACTAACTTTTTCCTCTCACTTCTTTCCATTTGCAATGCCTGGTCTTTCCTCTTAAGTTCCTTCTCTTGTTTTTTAATAGACTGTTCCATTAACTCCTTGGATTCGATAATACTTTTCAGATTCTCTTCATACTCTTCAAGCTTACCCTTTGCTTCACTTAGCTGCTTTTCTAAAAAGGAAAGCTGTTTCTCTTTTTCACCACTCTCAAGGTCTTTTGATTTCGTAACGTTTGCGATTTGTAGCTGTAACGAATGCACGTCCTCTCTACGACGTATAGCATCTGCTTCATTACTCTCAACACTCCGCAAAATGCCTTGATAGAATTCCCCCTGCTCAGACAACTTTTCGAAACAAGCACTAAGATCAGGTCTTGCTGAGGCCCTACTAGAAGACATATCCTTAAAAATCTGAATACAGGATGACCTGACTTCAGGAGCAATCTTTTCAGCCCCCTTCATAATCAAATGCTCTTTTCGATCCACATAAGCATGGTCACCATTTAACGTCACTTTTGCTGCAGAACAGCCTTCAGGCTGTTCTGAGAACAGATTCATTAAAAAAACAGCGCACGCTAAAACATCTTTCTGTTCTTGGCTTACGCGATGACCAGAACCTTCTGGAAAGTGGTAAGCCACCTTTCCATAGGTACCTTTTACTCTTGCTCCTTCAGGTGTTTTCTCAGTACAAGCATCATTGATCAAAACGATCTCTTTGCCACCACCTAGAAGCCGGATTGCTTCAGGTCTAATAACCGTCTCAACACTCCGCCCTGTTTTACTAATCGTCTCACAGGTTTGTAACAGTCTCTGTGCAAACTCAAATTTTTCTACATCATTGAAATTTCCATAAGGCACCCTCTGCATCGTGCTACCTCCTGGAATATCTCGAAAAGCTCTATATAAATTAACATCACCATTAACCTTTTCAACAGAAGTACTGTCGGCCCTATCACCAACAGCCGTATTTGGAACCTGCATTACTCCTTTATCACAAACCAACCAATCATGATTTTGTTCTTTGTGTAGCCGGACACTTGAAAACAGCACCCCTTTTGAACTTTGCGCCAGTGGGGTTGTTCCAACACCATCAGACACAAGATAAAGCCTCAGATTCCCTCTACTGGAAGGAATAGCAACGAACGTATTTTCTGAATCAGCTTTATCAACAAGACAGGTTTGCTTATCACTCTGGTTAAACCTTTGCTCAAGAGCATTAGCCCTTTTTTTATCTCTACCGTCCAGAACATGAGCCCCATCATTGGCTTTAACTGCATATCCTGGATAGTGAGCACGAGCAGGCTGAGGCATTAATGAGTCCATGCCCTATCTCCTTATGGAAATAACTAATGCAACTATGATCTCGACTAGGCTGAATAGTTCTGGATTTATTAAAACCGGCCAAAAAGAAATACGAATGAAGAAATATCTACCTGAAAAAGTAGGTAATTCATCTTTTTCTATTGGAACACAGAGTGTCCAGATATTTTAAAAGGGAAGACAAATAAAAATTGAGCAGGAAAATCAGAGGGACTTTTATAAAAACCGCAAGGTATAAAAAAGCCGGGATAACCCGGCTTTTTTATTTTAACTGACGTTATGCTTAGTCTACGGACTCTACTGCTTCAACAGCAGGGCGGTCCAGCAACTCAACATAAGCCATTGGCGCGTTGTCACCATGACGGAAACCGCACTTGATGATACGGATATAACCGCCTGGACGCTCTTTGAAACGCGGACCCAGATCAGTAAACAGCTTGCCAACTACAGCCTTGTTACGGAGACGATCGAACGCCAGCCGACGGTTAGCAACGCTGTCTTCCTTTGCCAGGGTGATCAGCGGTTCAGCAACGCGACGCAGCTCTTTAGCTTTTGGCAGTGTTGTCTTGATTACTTCGTGCTCAACCAGGGAAGCAGCCATATTCTTGAACATCGCTTTGCGATGAGAACTGTTCCGGTTAAGCTTGCGGCCACTCTTACGATGACGCATGGCACAAACTTCCTCTTCTTTCTAAGAGCTGCCTCGCTTTTAGTAATGAAAAGCGCAACGGTGGCAGCTCTCAGCCGCAATTAAGCAGAAACCTTGTCGTCACTCTTCAAACTGGCAGGTGGCCAGTTGTCGAGACGCATACCTAAGCTCAGACCACGTGAGGCCAGAACATCCTTGATCTCAGTCAGGGACTTCTTACCCAGGTTCGGGGTCTTGAGCAACTCAACTTCAGTGCGCTGAATCAGGTCACCAATGTAGTAGATGTTCTCTGCCTTCAGGCAGTTCGCACTACGTACAGTCAGTTCGAGATCGTCAACTGGGCGGAGAAGAATAGGATCAACCTCATCTTCTTCCTTCACAGGCTCAGGCTCGGACTCACCTTCCAGATCAACAAAGACAGCCAGCTGCTGCTGCAGAATAGTAGCAGCACGACGGATCGCTTCGTCTGGATCCAGAGTACCATTGGTTTCCAGATCAATAACCAGCTTGTCGAGGTCAGTACGCTGTTCAACACGAGCACTTTCTACGACATAGGAAACACGGTATACAGGGCTATAGGTGGCATCCAACTGCAGACGGCCGATAGCGCGAGTTTCCTCTTCATCCTGACGGCGGCTGTCGGCTGATTCATACCCACGACCACGAGCAATCTTCAGTTTCATGTTCAGATTGCCCTTGTCATTCATGTGGGCAATAACATGATCAGGATTCACGATTTCAACATCGTGATCCAGCTGGATGTCAGCCGCTGTGACGACACCCTCACCTTTTTTGCTCAGAGTCAGAGTAACGCTGTCACGGCCAGTCATGCGAATAGCCAGGCCTTTCAGGTTGAGCAGGATTTCAATAACGTCTTCCTGAACACCTTCAATAGCACTGTACTCATGCTGCACGCCATCAATCTCTACTTCAGTCACGGCACAGCCGGGCATGGAAGAAAGAAGAATGCGACGCAGGGCATTGCCTAAGGTATGCCCAAAACCACGTTCCAGCGGCTCCAGGGTGACCTTAGCCCGTGTCAGACTGATTTCCTCAACATCAATATGTCGAGGAGTTAGAAATTCAGTAACCGAATTCTGCATGGATGTTACACCCCACCTAACTGTCTATCCCTTACTTGGAGTACAGCTCGACGATCAAACTCTCGTTGATGTCAGCCGCCAGATCACTCCGCTCGGGCAGCACCCTGAAGACGCCTTCTTTCTTAGTGGCATCAACTTCTACCCATGTGGAAAAACCACGCTGAGCAGCAAGTTCAAGGGCTGCATTGATACGCAGCTGGTTTTTAGCCTTCTCACGAATGGCAACTACGTCACCGGGGGCAACCTTGTAAGACGAAATATTTACAGTCTTACCATTAACCGTGACAGCTTTGTGGCTGACCAGCTGGCGTGCTTCTGCACGGGTAGAACCGAATCCCATGCGGTAAACCACATTATCAAGGCGAGACTCAAGAAGTTGCAACAGGTTTGAGCCTGTAGCACCCTTCAGACGGTCAGCTTCCTTGTAGTAGTTACGGAACTGCTTTTCCAGTACACCGTAGATACGACGAACTTTCTGCTTCTCACGAAGCTGTACACCGTAGTCAGAAAGACGACCACGACGCTGGCCATGCTGACCAGGCGCATTTTCTGCCTTGCACTTTGACTCGAGCGCACGGACACCACTCTTCAGGAAGAGATCAGTGCCTTCACGACGAGACAGTTTGCACTTAGGACCTATATATCTAGCCATTTACCGGTCTCCTGCTTATACACGACGCTTCTTGGGCGGACGACAACCATTGTGTGGGATCGGGGTAACATCAGTGATGTTATTGATCTTGAAACCACAAGCGTTGAGCGCGCGTACAGCGGATTCACGGCCTGGACCAGGCCCTTTAACATTCACGTCCAAATTCTTCAGACCGAACTCAGCGGCAGCACGACCGGCACGCTCAGCTGCAACCTGTGCAGCAAAAGGTGTGCTCTTACGGGAACCACGGAAGCCAGAGCCTCCGGCAGTAGCCCAGGACAGTGCATTACCCTGGCGGTCGGTAATTGTCACGATAGTGTTGTTAAAAGAGGCGTGAATATGGGCAATGCCATCCACAACCGACTTTTTAACTTTCTTACGTGTACGAGTACCTGGCTTTGCCATATCAGAACAAATCCTGTATTAAAAAAGTTCGTTGCATGATCTCTATACAAAGAGTTTCTTTAAAGAAATGCAACGCTCTTACTTACGAATCGGTTTGCGCGGACCCTTACGAGTACGAGCATTGGTCTTCGAGCGCTGACCACGAACCGGCAGACTGCGACGGTGGCGAAGGCCACGGTAGCAACCCAGGTCCATCAGGCGCTTGATGTTCATGCTGATTTCGCGACGCAGGTCACCTTCAGTGTTAAGGTTTGCAACCTCACCACGCAGGGCTTCCAGCTGATCTTCGCTCAAATCAGATACTTTGGCAGACGGGTTAACGCCTGTGGCAACACACAGCTTTTGAGCAGAGGTCTTACCAATACCAAAGATGTAGGTCAACGAGATAACGGCATGTTTGTTATCTGGAATGTTGACGCCAGCAATACGGGCCATTCAATCGTCTCCGTTATTACATTTAACCGTGCATCAGCTATCAGTATTCACTTTGGCTCTTCATAAAAAGCTTCAAAAAGAACACCAACTAAACCGAAGCACGTCACCATAGCAGAAAGCAAAGTAAACTTTACTCGGCCCCTGAGATGGCTGCTTTCATACTGACAGGATCACTTTAGCCGCAATCAATTATGAAAAGATATGCACCTAAACACTTCCATCAGGTCGAAAGGCGGAAATTATAATCCCCCTTTCGATAAAACACAACCGCTCACGAACAATTTCATGAACGGTTGTTTTTATCTGAGGTCACATTAGACCAGAGTCCGGGTCATTAAAGAATCCGTAGATTCCTAAAAATGATTAGCCCTGACGCTGTTTGTGACGTGGCTCCTGACAGATCACGCGCACATTACCCTTACGCTTAATGATCTTACAGTTGCGGCAGATTTTTTTAACCGACGCACGTACTTTCATAACTTACTCCACAACCGTTGCAGAACCTGATCAGCGGATCAAACCACCACCATAGCCCTTAAGATTGGATTTCTTCAGCAGCGACTCATACTGATTCGACATGAGATGTGACTGCACCTGCGCCATGGTATCCATCACCACGACTACCACGATCAACAGACTGGTACCACCCAGGTAGAATGGCACATTCGCCGAGACTACCAGGAACTGTGGCAACAGACATACTGCTGTCATATAGAGAGCACCGAACATGGTCAGGCGAGTCAGGACACCATCGATATAGCGTGCAGATTGCTCACCAGGACGAATCCCGGGAATAAATGCACCTGACTTCTTCAGATTATCTGCCACATCTTTTGGATTAAAGACCAGGGCAGTGTAGAAGAAGCAGAAAAAGATGATGCCTGCCGAGAACAGTACGATGTTCAGCGGCTGACCCGGACCCATCGCCAGAGCAATTTCCTGCAGCCACCCCATACCTTCACCCTGGCCGAACCACTGCGCAATAGACGCAGGGAACAGCAACAGGCTTGAAGCAAAAATAGCAGGGATAACACCAGCCATATTTACTTTCAAAGGCAGATGACTACTTTGAGCCGCAAACACCTTACGCCCTTGCTGGCGCTTGGCATAGTTCACGGTAATCCGGCGCTGACCCCGTTCGATAAAGACCACAAACGCGATAATCGCAACCGCCAGAACAGCAACGGCCAGCAACATCAGGATGTTAACATCGCCCTGACGTGCGGACTCGAAAGACCGCACAATCGCACTTGGAAGACCAGCGACAATACCTGCAAAGATGAGAATCGAAATACCGTTACCGATCCCCCGCTCAGTCACCTGTTCACCCAGCCACATCATAAAGACGGCACCAGTGACAAATGTAACAACGGCAACAACATAAAAGCCGATGTCAGTACTGAACGCGACACCCTGATTGGCCAGACCGACAGTCATACCTGTGCCCTGCACCAGGGCAAGGATTACGGTCAGGTAGCGGGTGTACTGGCTGATCTTGCGACGTCCGGACTCACCTTCCTTCTTGAGCTGCTCCAACTGCGGACTCACTACGCTCATCAACTGAACAATAATGGACGCCGAAATATAAGGCATGATACCGAGAGCCAGTACCGACATTCTCTCCAGCGCACCGCCAGAGAACATGTTGAACAGACCCAGAATGGTGCCTTCATTTTGTTGAAACATCCGAGCCAGCGCATCAGGGTTGATGCCTGGCACAGGGATGTGCGCACCGATCCTGTAAACCAGGATCGCCAGAAACACGAACTTAACACGAGACCAAAGCTCGTTTAAGCCGCTTTGATTCCCAACAGGTAATGTCTTAGCCATTTAGTCCTCGATCTTACCACCGGCAGCTTCAATCGCAGCACGGGCGCCTTTGGTAACAGCCAGACCTTTAATGGTGACTGCTTTAGCCAATTCGCCAGACAGTACCACTTTCGCACGCTGGATGCTACCGCCGACCAGGTCAGCAGCTTTCAATGCTGTCAGGTCAATAACATCAGCCTCTACCTTGCTCAGTTCGTGTAAACGAATCTCAGCAGTGAAGCGCGCTTTGCGGGAAGTGAAGCCGTACTTTGGCAGACGACGCTGCAGTGGCTGCTGACCGCCTTCGAAACCAGGCTTGACAGAACCACCGGAGCGGGACTTCTGACCCTTATGACCACGACCACAGGTCTTGCCCAGGCCGGAGCCAATGCCACGACCTACGCGCTTACCCTCTTTGCGGCTACCTTCAGCCGGGCTCAGAGTATTCAAACGCATATTATTCTCCTTCTACCCGGACAAGGTAGGAAACCTTGTTGATCATGCCACGAACCGCTGGAGTGTCTTCCACTTCAAACAGTGTGCCTGATACGACGCAGACCCAGACCCCGTACGCAAGCCTTATGGCTTTCGAGGCGACCGCTGGTGCTCTTCAAGAGCGTCACTTTGATCATCTTCTTAGCCATGACTTACCCCAGGATGTCCTCAACCGCTTTGCCACGCTTGGCAGCAATACCTTCAGGAGAACGCATGTCGCGCAGACCATTGAAAGTAGCACGAACTACGTTTACCGGATTGGTAGAACCGTAGCACTTGGCCAGTACGTTGTGCACACCAGCAACTTCCAGAACCGCACGCATCGCACCACCGGCAATAACACCAGTACCAGCAGATGCAGGCTGCATGTAAACCTTGGAAGCACCGTGACGGGCTTTAACCGGGTACTGCAGGGTGTCGCCGTTCAGGTCAACATTAATCATGTTGCGACGGGCAGCTTCCATAGCTTTCTGGATAGCGACCGGTACTTCACGGGCTTTACCGCGACCGAAACCAACCTTACCCTTACCGTCACCAACAACAGTCAGCGCTGTGAAGCCGAAGATACGACCACCTTTCACCACCTTGGCTACTCGGTTAAACCTGTACCAGCTTCTCAATCAGACCTTCGTCGTTGTTACTTTTACGATCATCTCTTGCCATGACGCCTACCCTCAGAATTCCAGTCCGGCATCACGGGCAGCATCGGCAAGCGCCTTTACACGACCGTGATATTTGAAACCAGAGCGGTCAAACGCCACCTTGGTCACACCTGCTGCCTTGGCGCGCTCAGCAATCAGAGCACCCACTTTTTTAGCAGCATCAACATTACCGGTAGCATCGCTACGCAGCTCTTTTTCAACAGTGGAGGCAGTTGCCAGCACTTTGTCGCCCTGTGGAGCGATGACCTGCGCATAGATGTGGCGAGGCGTACGGTGGATGCTCAGACGAACAGCACCCAGTTCACGCATCTTAACCCTTGCACGAAGGGGCACGACGCAGGCGAGAAGACTTCTTATCCATCATGATCTCACCCTACCTTATTTCTTCTTGGCTTCTTTGCGACGAACACGTTCGTCAGCATAGCGAACACCCTTACCTTTATAAGGCTCAGGACGACGGAATTCACGAATTTCCGCAGCAACCTGTCCAACCAACTGCTTATCAATCCCTCTTACCAGGATTTCAGTTTGGCTAGGCGTTTCCGCTGTTACACCCGCTGGCAGAGCGTACTCAACCGGATGAGAGAAGCCCAGGTTCAAAGTCAGGGTGGTACCCTTAGCCTGTGCACGATAACCAACACCGACCAGCTGCAGTTTCTTCTCGAAACCTGCAGTAACACCAGTCACCATGTTGTTAACCAGTGCACGCGTAGTACCCGCCAAAGCACGAGAGTGCTTGGCACCATCACGTGGAGCAAACGTCAGAACGTTTTCTTCCTGAGCCACTTCGACATTAGCGTGAACGCTAAGTTCCAGTTGCCCCTTAGATCCTTTGATTACCAGGATCTGGCCATTGCGCTTGATCTCTACACCAGCAGGGACAGCAACAGGGCTTTTGGCTACTCGAGACATATTACCCCTCCCTTAGAACACAGTGCAGAGAACTTCACCACCAACACCGGCTGCACGAGCAGCACGATCGGTCATTACACCTTTGTTGGTAGAAACAATAGCGATACCCAGACCACCGTTAACCTTTGGCAGTGCTTCCTTGCCAGCGTATGCACGCAGGCCCGGGCGACTAGCACGCTTCAGGTTTTCGATGACAGGCCTGCCTTCGAAGTACTTCAATTCAATGACCAGCTCAGCTTTAGCTTCACCGGCAACTTTAAAGTCAGCGACGAAACCTTCATCTTTCAAAACCGCTGCTACTGCAACCTTGATTTTGGAAGATGGCATGCTGACAGAGGCGTGCTCTGCCATTTGGGCATTACGGATACGAGTTAGCATATCTGCTAACGGGTCCTGCATACTCATTATCTATATCTCCTGAAGATGAAATGCGCTTACCAGCTGGCCTTAACCAGACCTGGAACATCACCACGCATGGCGGCTTCACGCAACTTGATACGGCTCAGGCCGAACTTACGCAGAACACCATGAGGACGACCAGTAATGCGACAGCGGTTACGCAGACGCGCCTTGCTGGCGTCACGTGGCTGCTTCTGCAGAGCAACCTGTGCATCCCAACGCTCATCTTCAGTGCTGTTAGGATTCTTGATCACAGCTTTCAGCTGTGCGCGCTTTTGCGCAAATTTAGCAACGGTTTGCTGACGCTTCAACTCCCGCTGCTTCATGGATATCTTTGCCATAAAACTCGTACCTGCTTCAGTTACGGAATGGGAAGTTGAAAGCATTCAGCAAAGCACGGCCTTCATCGTCATTCTTGGCAGTAGTGGTCAGAGTAATGTCCAGACCGCGAAGAGTGTCGATTTTATCATAATCAACTTCAGGGAAGATGATCTGCTCTTTAATACCCATGCTGTAGTTGCCACGGCCGTCAAAAGACTTAGGGCTCACACCGCGGAAGTCACGTACACGTGGCAGAGCGATATCAACCAGACGTTCAAGGAACTCATACATGCGATCGCTACGCAGAGTTACCTTAACACCGATTGGCCAGCCTTCACGGACCTTAAAGCCTGCAACTGAGTTACGCGCTTTAGTTACTACCGCTTTCTGACCGGCAATTTTTTCCATGTCAGCAACAGCATGCTCGATGACTTTCTTGTCACCGATCGCCTCACCCACACCCATGTTCAGGGTGATTTTGGTGATGCGAGGTACTTCATGAACATTCTTCACACCCAGCTCTTCTTTGAGCTTAGGCAGAATCTCTTCACGATATTTGGTTTTAAAATTCGCCATTTCTCACCCCTTACGCATCAACAGGCTTGCCGTCAGACTTGAATACGCGCTGCTTTTTACCTTCTTCAGTGAGGGTAAAGCCAACACGATCAGCCTTGTTGGTTTCAGGGTTCAGAACCGCAACGTTAGAAGCCTGAATTGCAGCTTCCTTCTCAACGATTCCACCAGGGGTGCCCAGCATCGGGTTAGGCTTCTGATGCTTCTTCATCATATTGATGCCAGAAACAATCAGCTTGCCGTCAGCACGAACGGTTTGCACTTTACCGCGCTTACCCTTGTCCTTGCCGGCAATTACGATGACTTCGTCATCACGACGGATCTTTTTCATGATCTGCTCCCGTTACAGTACTTCTGGGGCCAGTGAGATAATCTTCATGAACTGCTCACCGCGCAGTTCACGAGTCACTGGTCCAAAGATACGGGTACCGATAGGCTGCAGGTTTGCGTTCAGAAGAACGGCCGCATTGCTATCGAATTTGATCAGGGAACCGTCTGGACGACGAACACCTTTACGGGTACGAACAACAACAGCGTTCATCACCTGGCCTTTTTTGACCTTACCGCGAGGAATCGCTTCCTTAACGGATACTTTGATGATGTCACCGATGTGCGCATAACGGCGATGGGATCCACCCAGCACCTTGATACACTGAACTCGACGGGCGCCGCTGTTATCAGCGACTTCGAGTTGACTTTCTGTTTGGATCATTACTTATCTCCAAGCCCAAACTGCAGACGGGTACTTGCCGGCTATCATACAAACAGCCGACCCTGCAGACATATTAAAAGCCTGCCGGACCGGCCATCATTAACTCAAGCCCAAAGCACCAATGCCTTAGATCTGAGTGGCACGCTCATCAATAGATACAAGCGCAAACGTCTTGCTCTTTGACAGAGGACGCGTCTCTTTGATGGTTACAACGTCACCCATACGGCAGTCGTTGTTTTCATCATGAGCGTGCAACTTGGTGGACCGCTTAACGATTTTACCGTAGAGCGGATGCTTTACCCGGCGCTCGATGAGAACAGTGACGGTTTTATCCATCTTGTCACTCACGACCTTACCGGTCAGGGTACGGACCTTCTTGTCTTCAGCCATCTTATGCTCCTGCCTTCTGGTTCAGGATGGTTTTCACACGAGCGATGTCGCGCTTAACCTGCTTTAGCAGATGGCTCTGACCGAACTGGCCAGTAGCTTTCTGCATACGGAAGTTAAACTGATCCCGCAGCAGAGAGAGAAGCTCAGTATTGAGCTCCTCTACAGACTTTTCACGCAGTTCAGCAGCTTTCATCACATTACGCTCCGCTTAACGAAGGCAGTTTCCAGCGGCAGCTTAGCTGCAGCAAGAGCAAAGGCTTCACGAGCCAGCTCTTCGGACACACCTTCCATCTCATAGAGAACGCGGCCTGGTTGAATCTGGCACACCCAGTATTCCACGTTACCCTTACCTTTACCCTGACGAACCTCAAGAGGCTTACCGGTAATCGGCTTGTCAGGGAAGACGCGGATCCCAGATTTTACCGCCACGTTTAATGTGACGGGTCATGGCACGACGAGCCGCTTCAATCTGGCGAGCTGTTATACGTCCACGACCGATTGCTTTCAATGCGTATTCGCCGAAGCTAACCTTGGAGCCGCGGAGTGCCAGACCACGATTGCGGCCTTTTTGCTGCTTACGAAATTTCGTACGCTTAGGCTGTAACATTTCCGCGCTCCTTAGCTCTTAGCCTGACGTTTCTTAGGGCGACGAGCTGGCTGTTCCTTAGGGGAATCAACGGTTGGCGCCATGCCACCGATAACTTCACCCTTGAAGATCCAGACCTTCACACCCAGAATACCGTAAGTGGTCAGTGCTTCGTAATGTGCATAGTCGATGTCTGCACGCAGAGTGTGCAGTGGAACACGACCTTCGCGATACCATTCGGTACGCGCAATTTCAGCACCACCAAGACGACCGCTCAACTGAATTTTGATGCCCTTGGCACCCCAGACGCATTGCATTCTGCACAGAGCGCTTCATAGCACGACGGAACATCACACGACGCTCCAGCTGGCTGGCAATACTCTGGGCTACCAGCATGGCATCCAGTTCAGGCTTACGAATCTCTTCAATGTTGATGTGCACAGGTACGCCCATCATTTTGGACACAGCCTGACGCAGCTTTTCAACGTCTTCGCCTTTTTTACCAATCACAATACCCGGACGGGCAGTGTGAATGGTAACGCGAGCGCTTTGAGCCGGGCGCTGGATATCAACACGACTAACTGAAGCATTTTTCAGCTTCTTCTCAATGAAACTGCGCACTGCCAGGTCGGCATTCAGCTTGTCAGCGTAATCGCTGCCATCTGCAAACCAGACTGAACGGTGGGGCTTTACGATGCCCAGGCGAATTCCATTAGGATGTACTTTCTGACCCATCTGATCGCTCCTTAGACTTCTGCAACCTTAACCGTAATATGGCAAGACCGCTTCAGAATGCGATCAGCGCGTCCCTTGGCACGAGGACGAATACGCTTCATGGTCATGCCTTCGTCAACGAAGACAGTGGACACTTTCAGCTCATCGATATCCATGCCGTCATTATGCTCAGCGTTTGCAACAGCAGACTCAAGCACTTTCTTAATCAGAACCGCAGCTTTTTTAGGGCTGTAGCTCAGAAGATCCAGGGCATCGCCAACTGCCTTACCGCGGATCTGGTCAGCGACCAGACGCACTTTCTGGGCAGAAATGCGAGCGCCTTTATGCATAGCAGCAACTTCTTTCATTTCATAACCCTCTTAGCGCTTCTTGGCCTTTTTGTCCGCCGCGTGACCGCGATAGGTCCGGGTGGCAGCAAACTCGCCGAGCTTGTGGCCAACCATATCTTCAGTTACGAAGACTGGCACGTGCTGACGACCGTTATGAACGGCCAGGGTCAGACCGACCATGGTTGGGATAATCATAGAGCGGCGCGACCAGGTCTTGATCGGACGCTTGTTGCCGCTATCAGCCGCTTCTTCGACTTTCTTCAACAGGTGAAGATCGATAAACGGGCCTTTTTTCAAAGAACGTGGCACTGTCGAATCCTCTTAGGCTTACTTCGCGCTGCGACGACGTACGATCATTTTATCAGTACGCTTGTTGGAACGAGTCTTACGACCCTTAGTCGGAACACCCCACGGCGTCACAGGATGACGACCACCGGAAGTACGACCTTCACCACCACCATGTGGGTGATCTACCGGGTTCATGGCAACACCACGAACGGTCGGACGAACACCACGCCAGCGCTTGGCACCAGCCTTACCCAGAGAGCGCAGATTGTGCTCACTGTTGCAGACTTCACCCAGAGTGGCACGACAGTCAGCCAGAACTTTACGCATTTCACCGGAGCGCAGACGCAGGGTGACATAAGCACCATCACGAGCGACCAGCTGAGCAGATGTACCCGCACTGCGGATCATCTGAGCGCCTTTGCCAGGTTTCATTTCTACACAGTGAACGATGGAACCCTGGGGGATATTGCGCAGTGGCAATGTGTTACCCGCCTTGATAGGGGCATCAACACCGGAGAACAACTCATCACCGGCTTTCACGCCTTTAGGCGCGATAATGTAGCGACGCTCACCATCCATGTACTTCAACAGGGCGATGTGCGCGGTACGGTTTGGATCGTATTCCAGACGCTCAACGATAGCTGGAATGCCATCCTTGTTGCGACGGAAATCTACCAGACGGTAGTGCTGCTTGTGACCACCACCACGATGACGGGTAGTGATACGACCCGCATTGTTGCGACCACCAGTTTTGCCTTTCTTTTCCAGCAGAGGCGCGTAAGGACGGCCCTTGTGGAGGTCAGGGTTAACTACCTTGACAACGAAGCGGCGACCTGGAGAAGTCGGCTTGCATTTGATAACTGCCATTCTCTAGCTCCTTATTCCGCGTCCGCGAAGTCAATTTCCTGACCTTGCTCCAGGCTGACGTAGGCCTTTTTCCAGTCTGAGCGTTGGCCCATACCGAAACGAGTGCGCTTAGTCTTGCCCTTAACAACGGCAGTCCTGACAGCTTTAACGCTGACTTCAAACAGCTGCTCAACCGCTTTTTTGATCTCGAGCTTGGTTGCGTCCTTAGCTACCTTGAAGACGTACTGATTGTGCTCTTCAGCAACGACAGTGGCCTTCTCGGAAATGTGTGGACCAAGCAGAACTTTATAAATACGTTCCTGGTTCATCCCAGCATCTCCTCGAACTTCTTGATGGCAGCTACAGTCATCACAACCTTGTCGTGAGCAACCAGACTAACCGGATCAATACCCTGCACGTCACGAACATCCACATAAGGAATGTTGCGAGCAGCCAGATAAATGTTCTGATCCACTTCATCAGATACGATCAACGCGCCATTAGCGTTCAGTTCATTCAGCTTGGCAACAACCAGCTTGGTCTTTGGAGATTCAACACTGAACTCCTCAACCACAATGATACGCTCCTGACGAACCAGCTCAGACAAGATGGAACGCAGTGCTGCGCGGTACATCTTCTTATTCAGCTTTTGAGCATGATTCTGTGGTTTGGCAGCAAAAGTCTTGCCGCCCCCGCGCCACAATGGGCTGCGGATAGTACCGGCGCGTGCACGGCCGGAACCTTTTTGACGCCAGGGCTTACGACCACCGCCACTTACGTCGCTGCGGTTTTTCTGAGCTCTGGTACCTTGACGCGCACCGGCCATAAATGCAACGACTGCCTGGTGAACCAGAGTTTCGTTGAATTCAGTACCGAACGTCACGTCTGAGACCTGAACAGCCTCTGCACCGTTTACCTTCAGTTCCATAGTCTAATCCCCTCAGGCACGAGCTTTAACTGCTGGACGAACAACTACGTCAGCACCGGTAGCACCGGGTACTGCGCCCTTAATCAGCAGCAGGTTACGTTCGCCATCAACACGAACGATTTCCAGGGACTGTACGGTCACTTTCTCAGCGCCCATATGTCCAGCCATTTTCTTGCCTTTGAAGACTCGACCTGGAGTCTGACACTGACCAATAGAGCCAGGTGCACGGTGAGACAGAGAGTTACCGTGAGTCGCGTCCTGCATACGGAAGTTGTAGCGCTTGATTACGCCCTGAAACCCCTTACCCTTGGACTCACCGGTAACATCGACCATCTGACCCTGTTCGAACAGGTCTACTCCGATCACGTCGCCCGCTTTGTATTCAGCGTCAGCGTCGATACGGAATTCCCAGAGACCAGAACCCGCCTCAACGCCTGCTTTGGCGAAGTGGCCAGCTGCTGGCTTACTAAGACGGCTGCTTTTCTTGCTACCAGCAGTCACCTGAATTGCAGTGTACCCATCGGTTTCCAGGCTCTTAACCTGGGTAACGCGGTTTGGATCTACTTCAATTACGGTAACTGGAATGGAAGCACCGTCTTCGGTGAAAACACGGGTCATACCGCGTTTCTTTCCGACTAAACCAATTTTAGTTTTAGTCATTTCATCCTCTCTCGTGTACGGGGCTAATACCCACTATGGCCGCTCATCTTCAGAGCTGTTACACAAAAGTGTGCACACTTTGATATGGCGCCCGTGGCCGCAATCAACCGAGACTAATCTGCACTTCAACGCCGGCTGCCAGATCCAGCTTCATCAGTGCGTCTACAGTTTTTTCGGTGGGCTCGATAATGTCGAGAAGACGCTTATGAGTACGGATTTCATACTGATCACGAGCGTCTTTGTTGACGTGTGGAGAAATCAGAACTGTAAAACGTTCTTTTCGGGTTGGCAGAGGGATTGGACCACGCACCTGTGCACCAGTTCTCTTCGCAGTATCAACGATTTCCTGCGTAGACTGATCAATCAGGCGGTGATCAAAAGCCTTCAATCTGATACGTATTTGCTGAGCTTGACTCATTTTGTTCTAACCATGGCATCTATAAAGAACAACGTCGGGCAATCAATGTCACCCTGACAAAAGGACGCGAAATTCTACTAACCACAAAACCTGCTGTCAACACAAGCGTTCAAAACAAGTTTTTATCTGTGGAAGTGCAGGAATGTCATTTTATCTGGCAGGCATTATAGCTGTCGGGTGAACATCATTTATATTGTGGATTGCTGTAACTCGATATAAGTGCTCTTGCCAGGAAACCGTATAACCCACAAGCATAGCCAGCAATAATCGCTGTAGATGCCGTAGCTAACACACAACGAAACATCAACAGCCCCTGATTCGAAGCATAACTTTTTGTATATCGTAGGACTCAAGTGTCATTATAATACCCGTCTTTATTCTCGGCTTTCTCATTAAAACGATATTTACGGCCTAACTTCATGCAAAATCCAATACTCAAACTCTGGTTAGCATTCTGCGCACTGCTACCATTCGGGATTTTTCTGCTGATAGGTGCCAGCTATAAACCACCAGAGTCCCTACTGTCCTGGCCCTGGATCCCATCCCTGGATATCCAGTTTTCGCTCCGCCTTGATGGCCTCAGCGTCTTATTTGCCAGTTTAATCAGCGGCGTTGGGTTTCTAGTCCAGCTCTATGCCATTGCCTACATGAAACCCTATAAAGGTCGCGCAGCGTTCCACCTTTATCTGACCCTGTTTATGCTGGCCATGCTGGGATTGGTGCTGGCCGACAACCTGCTGTTGCTGTTCGTGTTTTGGGAGTTAACCACGTTCACTTCTTATTTGTTGATTGGCTTTAACCACGAGAAAGAAGGATCACGCAAGAACGCCCTGCAAGCCATGCTGGTCACCGGCACTGGTGGTCTGGCGATGTTGGTCGGCTTGATTATGCTGGGTGAAATGGCGGGCACCTACAGTATCAGCGCCATCATCACCCAAGGTGCTTCTCTGGTTCAGCACCCCTGGTTTACGCCATCACTGCTGCTTATTCTGCTTGGTGCATTCACTAAATCGGCACAGTTTCCCTTTCATTTCTGGTTACCGGGCGCCATGGCTGCACCCACCCCTGTCAGTGCCTATCTGCACTCTTCCACCATGGTGAAAGCCGGCGTTTATCTGCTGGCAAGGCTGCTACCCGTGTATGGAGACAGCACGTTATGGTTCTCTCTGTTGTGCAGTGCCGGTGCCTTTACCGCCCTGTGGTGCGCAATTCAGGCTTACCGTCAGACCGACTTGAAGTTGATGCTCGCCTTCAGTACCAATGTCATTCTCGGCCAGCTGGTCATGCTGATCGGTATTGGCAGCAGCTATGCCATCACTGCGGCGTTACTCTTGATTGCAGCTCACTCCTTTTATAAGGCCGGGCTGTTTATGGTGGTCGGCAATATCGATAAAGCCACCGGCACCCGTGAATACCATGAATTAGCGGGCCTTCGTGCGGTGCTGGCGATCAGCTTTACCGCCGCTTTGGTGACCGCCGCTTCCAAGGCTGGCCTGCCACCATCGTTTGGTTTCCTTTCCAAAGAGTACCTTTATAAAGCAGGACTGGAATTTGGCTGGGTGCTTTCCGGCACCATGCTACTGGCCAATGCCATTATGGTGGCGCTGGCCCTGTTGATCGTAATCAAGCCCTTTTTACGGCCTCATCACGCAAAAGCCGCACCGATGAAAGCCGTTGAGCATAATCAGCTGCTGTGGTTGCCACCCATCGTTCTGGCACTGCTGTCGGTTATTGTGCCAGTGGCACTGCTGAACTGGTATCAGGGTCTGGTGATTGATCCGGCAGCCGCGGTAATGCTGTCTACCACTTCGGTAAAAACGGTCAAACTCTGGGAGGGAGTAAACCTGCCACTGCTGTTAAGTGCGCTCACGCTGTTACTTGGTATCTTGCTCTATGTCGTCTATCCACGTTTGAAACCGCGGCTCGATCAACTCATGTCGGGATTACCCTCCGGGCCAGCGGTTTATCAGCGCCTGCTGGATGCGGTGATTAAATTGGCGAACTGGCAAACCCGCGTGTTGCAGCATGGCCAGCTCACCCAATACAGCCTGCAGTTTTTTCTGGTTTTACTGGCTTTTCTTGGGACGGTACTCTGGCAAATAAATCCACTGCCGCCTTTTGAATGGGACCTGTATTACTACGACGTTATACTCGCGGCATTTCTGGTCATTGCCGCTTTTGTAGTGGTCAAGGCTCGCACCCTGCTGTTGGCGGTTGCCGCACTTGGCACGATTGGCTTTCTAACCACCCTGGTCTTTCTGGTATACAGCGCACCGGATGTTGCCAAAACTCAGCTGCTGGTCGAAACCCTGTTGGTCGTCTTTATTGCCATCGTCTTGCGCCACTTATCCGCTGTCACCTCCGTCCCCCGGCATTCAACATCGCGCCGCCTGGTTCACGCCTGCGTTGCTGCGGGTATCGGGATCAGCATCACTCTGGCACTGTGGATTATCACCGCAGCCCCCATGAATCAGGAAATCTCCGAGTTCTATGCCCAAACCAGCGTCAGCGGTGGCAAAGGACGCAATATTGTCAATGTGATTCTGGTTGACTTCCGCGCTTTTGACACCCTTGGTGAGGCCGTAGTAGTAGTGATTGCCGGACTGGCAGCCGTTGCCGTATTAGCGGGTAAGCAGATCAACAAGCTGGTCTCTGAAACCGACAAGGGGCATCATTAATGTCATCGATTATTTTTCGTACCAGTGCCCATATCGTTACTGTGCTGATGCTGGTGTTTTCCGTCTACCTGCTGTTGCGTGGCCACAACAATCCGGGCGGTGGGTTTATCGCGGGGCTTATTGCGGTGATCGCCTTTGCCCTGTTAATGCTGGCCGAAAATATTGACTATGTGCGCGACCGCCTGGTCTATCCACCGGCTGCCTTTGCTGGCGCCGGTGTGTTAATAGCGCTTCTGGCCGGACTGCTGCCACTGTTTTTTGGGCAGCCTTTTCTCTCCGGCCTGTGGTGGGGCAAAATCGGCAGCCCACTGTTGTTTGATATCGGCATTTATCTCGCCGTCATCGGCTCCGTACTGATGGTTCTGCTGAATGTGGAAGAGGAGTTAAGTTAATGGAATTTCTCTGGTGTCTGGTCGTCGGCCTGATGACTGCCTGTGGCGTTTTCCTGATGCTGGAGCGCCATATCGTACGCTTTCTGTTCGGTATGATTCTGGTCAGCAATGCCATCAACCTGGCCATTTTTGTCGCCGGTCGATTAACCCGCGGCAATCCACCGCTGATTGCCAGTGATGCTTTACTCCCTGCTGCCGGTTACGCTAACCCTCTGCCTCAGGCGCTTATTCTTACCGCCATCGTGATTGGTTTCGGTCTGTTGTTATTCACCTTATTACTGGCCTATCGCGCCATCAAAGAGCTTGGCACTGCAGACATGGACAAAATGCAACACGCGGAGGCCGAGCAATGACGCATTGGCTGCTGGTTATGCCTATTTTTATTCCATTGCTTACCGCAACGGCCTGCGCTTTCAGCTTTCGTGCCCGTTCACTGTCGTCGGTGATCAGCGGGTGCGGCGCTATCGCTACTCTGTGTGTTGCCCTATTGCTGATGCAACAGGTTATCTCAGAAGGACTGCAGGTGACCGCCTTTGGAAACTGGAAAGCCCCCTTCGGTATTGTCTTTGTTGCCGACCTGCTGTCCGCCAGCATGGTGCTGATTACTGCCATTATCGGTATCGCCATTGTGTTCTACAGCACCGCTGATTTACGCAGCAAACCGTTCTATGCCATTTATCACAGCCTGATTCATGCGCTGCTGGCCGGTGTGATGGGCAGCTTTTTAACCGGCGACATTTTCAACCTCTATGTGTTTTTTGAAGTAATGCTGATTACTTCATTCGGTTTGATGGTGCTGGGGGCGAATAAACAGCAAATTGATGCGGCGGTGAAATACGTCGTGCTCAACCTGATATCCACCATGGTTTTCCTGTTGGCCATCGGGCTGCTTTATGGTGCTACCGGCACATTGAATATGGCCGACCTGCACGCCAAGGTTACACTGCTACCCGACACGACCATGATGCTCATTTCCGGGCTGTTTCTCTTTGGTTTTGCCATCAAGGCATCGGCGTTCCCGGTCTTCTCCTGGCTGCCAGCATCCTACCATCATCTGCCCAGCGCCATCGTTGCCTTGTACGCTGCGCTGCTGACCAAAGTTGGTGTTTATGCATTAATGCGCGTTTTCACCATTGTGTTTGACCTGATCGACAGTGGTTACCAGCCATTACTGATTGTGATTGCCGGCCTGACCATGCTCACCGGTGTTCTCGGTGCTGCCAGTCAGTTCAATATTAAACGAATATTGTCGTTTCATATTATCAGTCAGATTGGGTATATGCTGATGGGCCTGGCCATCTATACACCGCTGGCCATCACAGGGGCTATTTTCTACATCATCCATCACATTATTGTTAAGGCTAACCTGTTCCTGATTGGCGGTTTTCTGAAACGCAAACAGGGCAGCGATAACCTGCGTGAGCTGGGTGGTGCCTATAGTGCCATGCCCTGGCTGGCGCTGCTGTTTTTGATACCAGCGTTCTCTCTGGCCGGCTTTCCACCACTGTCCGGTTTCTGGGGTAAGTTTCTGGTGATTAAAGCAAGCCTGCAAACTGAATATTATCTGCTGGCAGCAACGGCGTTATTTGTTGGCCTGATGACCATTTACTCAATGACCAAAATCTGGACCGAAGCGTTCTGGAAACCGCTCCCGGAGAATGCCGCCGCACCGATTACTCTGACGTGGAAGGAAAACTGCCTTTACATCACACCTATTGCAGTACTGGCAGTGATTACCATTCTGATTGGTTTGATGGTCGAACCCATTTATCAACTGGCGGAAGCCTCCGCAACGAACCTGCTCAATCCACAGCCTTATATTAATGCTGTACTTGGCAGCGACAGCATTCCCTACTCAACGTCACTCTCCATACCTTCCGCAACAGCAGGAGGATCGCAACAATGAACCTGTTTTTGTTAAACATTCTGTTAGCGTTTGGCTGGATGCTGCTGAACGGCAACTATGGCAGCATCGATTTTACCATTGGTTTTCTGGTCGGTTTTTTTGCGCTGTTGCTGACGGAACCTTTCCGAAATAAACCCCATTATGGGCGCAAGTTCTGGGCAGCCCTGAAACTGCTGGCCGTTTTCCTGTACAAACTGCTGACCAGTAGCCTGCAGGTAGTGTGGGATGTCATCACACCAACCCACCTGAGTCATCCGGCCATCATCAAAGTGCCGCTAGAGGTAGAGTCTGACTTTGAAATCATGTTATTGGCCAATATCGTATCACTAACTCCGGGCTCACTGAGTCTGGACGTCAGTGAAGATCGCAAGTATTTGGTCATACATGCCATGTTCAGCCAGGACGAGCAGTCGGTGATCGACGATATCAAAGAGACATTGGAACGCCGTATTCTGGAGGTGACCCGTGACTGACATTATGGCTTTTGCGACCAACTTCGCCTTTGCCGGTTTATTGGCCGGCCTCGCTCTGGCATTTATACGACTGTGTAAAGGCCCGTCGCTGGCCGATCGTGTTATCGCTCTAGACCTGATCGCCTTTATTACGATTGGCTTTATTGGCGTATTTACCATTTACAGCAACGCCACCGCGTTTATGGATATTGCCATCACTCTGGCACTGGTTGCGTTTCTCAGTACGATTGCCTTTGCCCGCTTTATTATGCGCGTGCCACTGAGTCAGTCGGATGCAGACTCAGGTTCAAAGTCAGGAGAAGAATTATGATGGATTGGGTGGTCGCCAGCTGTTTAATCGCCGGAGTACTGTTCAGTTTTTTCTCTGCGCTGGGCATTTTACGAATGCCTGATGCCTATATTCGCATGCATTCATCGACTAAGGCGGGCACCATCGGGGTTGGTTTGATTATGGTGGCTGTCGCGCTGCACTTTCACGATACGTCTGTCATTTCACGGGCAGTCGGTATTATCGCATTCATCCTGATGACGGCCCCTGTCGCAGCACAATTGCTGGGTAAGTCTTTGTTGATGAATAATTACAAGATGTGGCGTGGGCACCAGCAGGATTAGGAAGCCAGCCAAGACAGAACTCGTTCCCACGATCGCGAAAGTCGCACAGGCGTTTTAACCACAAAGGGCACGAAGAGCACTAAGTCTTTGAAAAAAATTACTTTGTGCTCTTCGTGTCCTTTGTGGTTCCAAAAAAGCTTTTGGTTGGTCTTTTGCGACAACCTCTCCCCGAGGGAACGAGCCTAAAGAGCCCTAACAGCTGGCTCTGCACCTGGTAAAAACTTAAAAAACGGCTCGTTCTGCTCCCCGGATAATATTCACGTTCTTAAGAAACTGCTCCATCCCTTCCTGTTGAACCAACGCAGACACATCACTGGTCAATCGACGACGCCAGTTGGGGTACTCCTCACAGGTTCCCGGAACATTCACCGGCGTATCCAGCATCATGCAGTCTTCCAGCTGAATGACTGTGATCAGTGCATTGGAGCGTACCAGGTAATAATGCAGCCGCTCCATCAGCTCACGGGAAAATGCCATGGTCTCTATCTGCTCAGGATTCATTCCCGGTGGCAGCTCACCCATATCGGCCAGTGTTTTCAGCAGCGCAACCTTGGCAATATGTCGCTCGTTCTTCCCCTGCTCACAGCGAGCCTCATCATAGGTGCCCAGTTCACGCCACAGATCAAGATCAAAGCAGTTCCACCAGGCATTCAGCGTGGGTATGTCATGATTGGACATACAGGCCAGCGTTCTTCCCGGATAATCAGCTGGAGCTGTAAAACGATCACCTTCCAGCTTTTCAAACAGCCCCACCGTATTAGAGTAGAATTTTGCCGGTGGAAGGCTTTCTGAAATTTCTTCCGGTACAGTCCCCAGGTCCTCTCCAAATACCAGACTTTGATGACGCTGACTTTCAAGTTTGATGATACCCAACAGGTCCTGCAGCGGATATCGAACATAGCAGCCAAAGTCTGCCGTTTTACCATTTGGACACCACCAGAGTCGCAACAACCCCATGACATGATCAATGCGCAAGGCACCACAGTGATCCATATTGGCGCGAACCATCTCAATAAAAGGCTGGTAAGCTGACGCTTTCAGAGCCTGCGGATTGAAAGGTGGCAAACCCCAGTTCTGTCCCTGAGGGGCCACACCATCAGGTGGCGCACCCACACTGGCATCCAGACAATAGAGATTACGGTCAGACCATACATCCGCCCCACCGCTATCAACCCCAACCGCCAGATCGCGGTACAGACCCACCATCATGCCTGCCTGCTCAGCAGCCCGCTGCGCTTCTTCCAGCTGACAATCCGCTACCCATTGCAGCCAGATGTAAAAACGAACTCGCTCTTTATTCGCTTTGGCAAAAGCCCTGGTTTCCTTACTTTGCGGGTTCTGCAGCGGCTCTGGCCAATGACGCCAGCCCCAGGCATGGGCATCCTGCTTGAGGTGATACTCAAACAGTGCATCGTACTGAGCCTGCCGTTCCAGCCCTTCTCCTCGAGATTTACAAAAAGCCTTGAACTGCTTGCTGCGCTGGCTTTTACTGCTGACTTCCCTGGCGATAAAGGTTTCATAGAGTGGTTCCAGTACCGCCATCTTCAGTCCGGCAACGACTGGATAATCCACATGAGTGGCAGACCTGGCTTCTGACAACCTGGCCTGAAACTCAGGATCATCCATCAACCGGCGAGCATCATCACAAAACTCAAACTCAGCAACCGCTTCTACATCGATATAAAGAGGGTTCAGAAAGCTTCGACTTGAAGGGCTATACGGACTGCAGTGCTGAGGGCCTGCAGGATACAGCGCATGTATCGGATTCAGCCCAACAATATGGGCGCCTTGAGCGGCCAGGGCCTTCACCGCTTCTTTCAGATCCGTAAAGTCTCCCATCCCCCAGTTTCTTTCAGACCGGAGGGTATAAAGCTGAATAGCCGATCCCCAGATTTTCTGGCCATCCGCCAGCGCCTGTGGCTCATAGCAAGTTTCAGGTGCAATAATCAGAGAACAGCTGTCGGTACGCTCTACTTTCTTATCACTCTTCTTACTGCTTTTTCCTCTATGCAGTGCTAACTGGTGGTATCCATCCGGCAGATCATCCGGCAACCTGGCAGAAAGCCTGACGATGGTTGAGCGCCCCAGTGTTTTGCGTGATAGTTCCTGAAGCTGCCCCTCTTTGCAGGAGAGCTCCAAAAGACACGCCTTTCCACCTTCCAGAGTCAAATCCAACTTAACAGGATCTTTAAGCTTATTGGCTGGAAGATGCACTTCCAACGCTAAAGGCTTACCTCTGTGCAATACCGCAACGGTTGGTAAAACAGATTGCCAACGGCACTTTTCCATTTGCTCAATCTGTTCATCAATCCGTTTATCGGAATCCAGACTGAGGCCCATTGCCTTCAGCATGGGAATCATTTTTTCAACAGGCACCTTGACCGGATTACCTGCCCAGTCGTTGTATTCCCCACTCAGGCCATAGCATTCGGCCAGACGTTTTATCCGTTGCATATCCATGCTCAACAGACTCCTTATTGAAAAATTACATTGCTTTCAGGTAACTTTATCAGAATTAAAAAAGCGCATTGATGTGACCGATCAGCGTACGCGACTGATCAATAACGCCAAGAGCAGATTGAACGTCGTCCTGTTGCAAATGCGTAACCAGCTGCTTTCGGTAAGCCTGTACAAGCCGCTGATCAATGCTTTCGTTTTCAGAAACCGGTTCATCAGTCATCACTCTGCCTGCCCTACTATATTGCGATGAAAACAATCGCTGCAAGCCTGAATACAAGCGATTAGCATTTTCACGCAATATCAACGCTCCCTGTATATCCCCAGCAGTCAACAACTGTTGAACCGCTTCAAGATACGCTTTACTCAACAGAACGGTATCAGTATGCGTAACCGCTGACATTTTTCCGGTTTGAACAGGGGGAGCATAGGCAGGCTTTGGAGCAGAGCCCACAGCATATGCCGAAGTCAGCATCATCGCTTCCAGAGTGACAGAACCACTTTCACTGGCTGTTGCGATCACATCTTTCGTGGCCGGCGGTAAATAGCCCCTGGCCTTTGCATACTCTTTCTCCAGATCAACCACCTGGATTTTATGACGACGACCGTCGTTGGTCATGATCATTACCATATACTCAACCAACGGCAGCATTGGGTCTTGATTATCCACCACAAAGCTGTGATAGAAATGTTCCTGTTCAAGCAGTCCCGGCGGCTGGTAGACCAGCTGTTTTGCAGAAAGGGTTTCCACCACTTGAAAATCCTTATCCAGCAAATGCACCTGTGGCATAAACGCAGACGCAGCAGTACCGAATTTGGCTCTCTGTATCTGGCTGCTTAATTTGAAACGATAGGCACCATAAGCGGGAATTTTCCAACCAACGACGCTGGATACCGTATCAGACGTCACCAGCTGGCCCGTCTTATCACTGATTCCAAGGGTATGTTTTACGGCTTCGTCGTAGATGCTTAATGGCGTGTACTCAACAGACGCCAGTGACGTATAAGTAATGGCAGGTTGAGCTTTCTGAGCAGACTCGCCCTGAGGTAAGGAGCCAGTTGCAGCACAACCAGCCAGTGCGCTTAGCGCCAGACACAAAACAAGTTTCTTCATGGGTAAACCGGATTGAATGGTATCGATCGTAAAAGTTTACCGAATTGAACCCATGAATTATGTCTGAAAACGATTACAGCCATTCCTCCCTGAGTGGCTGGCAGGAATACTCCTTGTTAAAAATTACTCGCTGGCAATAACGTAGGCAGCAACTTTATCCAGTGCCTTGTCTACGGTTTCACGACCGGTAATCATATTTTCCAGTGATGGGGTGAAAGAGCTCCAGAAGCGTCCCATTTCCGGTACGCTTGGCATCAGCTGTCCCTGGTTAACACTCTGGTGTGCCGCCGCAATGCGAGGGTCCGCCTGCATGGTTTTCATGTACTCCTTGTTAGCAGCAACACCCACAGGAACGTCCTTATTCATCGTCTGCAGACCTTCAGTGGTCATGACGTATTTCTCCATAAACTCCTGCGCAATCGCTGCATTTGGAGAAGCCTTGTTGACCATGGCTCCCCAGACACCAACAAACGCTTTAGCTGGCTTGCCATTAATAGTTGGCAGTGGCGCTACACCGTAGTTCATATTCAGCTTGTCAAAGTTAGACCAGGACCAGGGGCCGGCAATAATCGTTGCTGCCTTACCGGCTGCAAACTGCGCTTCAGCAATGGCGAAGTCAGTGCCGCGAGGCGCTGCGCCCTGTTCAATCAGTTCCAGCATCATCTTGCCACCGATTTTGGAGCCTTCACTGTTCAAACCGGTATCTTTTACGTTATAGCTGCCATTCTCACGCTTGAATACATAACCACCGTTGGCGGTAAAGAACGGCATTGAGAAGTAAGCATCCATCTGAGGCCAGATGATGGTAGAGATATCCTTTGGTGCCAGTTTCTTGTTCAGCTCCAGCATCTCTTCAAAAGACGACGGTGCTTCTGCAACGATGTCCTTGTTATACAGCAGGCCGATGGCTTCCAGGGAAACCGGATAACCGTAAACCTTGCCATTGTGGGTCATGGCATCCCAGCCCATCTCGGAATACTGGCTTTTGAACTCATCAGAAGGTTCTACTGCCGAAATCAGACCGGCATCCGCCCAGCCGCCCATACGGTCATGGGCCCACAGGATAATGTCCGGTCCTTGTCCGGCAGATGCAGACTGCTGAAAACGGTCGGTAATCCCTTCAGGGTTTTCAACCCGGACCTTAACGCCCAGCTCTTCTTCAAAGCGCTCACCCACTTGAGCCAGACCTTTGAACGCTTTGTCGCCCCCAATCCAGACCACCAGCTCATCTTCGCTGAAAGCCTGAGCGGTACTCGCGGTCATCGCTGTCATCAGCGCCAGTGCTGCAAATTTTTTCATTATTACTTCCACTCTGCTCTATTAAAAATAAACGCTGCCCGCTTCCCGTCGCCCGCTGCCTGCAAAAGCCACTTGTGCTTTTACGGGCAGCGGGCAGCGGTCTTATTTCCTACACTCAACCAGGTTGGCAAAGAAACGGGTGTTTTCTTCGTTACTGAAAAAGTCTTCAACGGTTTCGGTCAGACGACGACGCCAGTTTGGATATTCGTCACTGGTACCCGGTACATTGACCGGGGTGTCAATAAGCATGCAGTCTTCCAGCTGCACATTGACCACCTGCACGTCAGAGCGGGCCAGGTAGTAGTTGAACCGTTCCATCAGCTCACGGCTGAACGACGCTGGCACATTCTTAAGCGTCACACCATCAGGCAGTTCATCAACTTGTGTCAGTGTGTTAATCACCGCCTGACGTGTACGACCACGGGCCTTCAGCTCTTTGCTGACCAGTTTCTTGTCAAAAATGCCCAGCTGGCCGTATAGCTCAATATCCTTGCCTTCCCACCAGCCTTTCAGCGGAGGTGTGTCATGGCAGGTCAGGTTACACATCGCCTTGACTTTGTACTCATCCAGCAGCGGGTAACGGTCGCCGGACTGCATATGAATGCCGTTAAGACAGGAGTACATTTTCGCCGGTGGCAGCGCTTCCCTGATTTCTTCCGGCACCACACCCAGGTCTTCACCAAAGACCAGACATTGGTGACGATGGCTTTCCAGTTTGATAATGCCCAGCAGATCCTGCAGCGGGTAGTGAACATAAGCACCATCTTTGGCACCTTTGCCCGCAGGACACCACCACAGACGGAACAGACCCATGGCATGGTCAATCCGCAATGCGCCGCAGTTGTTCATATTGCCACGCACCATGCGGATAAACGGCGCATAACCCCGGGCATAAAGTTCCGTTGGTTTGAACGGTGGCAGCCCCCAGTTCTGTCCCTGCGGGCCCAGTCCATCCGGTGGTGCGCCGATACTGGCATCCAGGCAGTAAAGCTCAGGATCACTCCACACATCCGCACTGCCACGGTCGGTGCCTACCGCCAGATCCCGGTAGACCCCCAGCATCATGCCGCTCTTTTTCGCGGTATTCTGGGCCGTTGCCGATTGCTCACGGGCCAGCCATTGCAGGTATTCAAAGTAAGTAACGCGAACGTCATTGGCCTTAACGAAAGCCTTAACCTCTTCGCTATCCGGCTTCTGGAAAGCTTCCGGCCAGCAGGTCCAGCCCCAGCTCATTTCATCCTGTTTGCGGAAATGTTCGTACAGGGTATCGAAGGTGGCAAAGCGGCGCAGACTGCCGCCGAGCTCTTCACGGAATGAATTAAACGACTGAGAACGTTCAGTATTGTTTGCCCGATGTTCAGCGCAGAAATGCAGGTACAGTTCTTCCAGTACACTGTATTTCAGAGAAGCGACCAGGGCGTAGTCAACATAATCCTGCGCACGGGCATTAGCCAGGCGACTCTGGAAGTCTGATTCCTGAATCAGGGATTGAGCCGCTGGGCATTCTGCGAATTCAGGCACCGCTTCCGGGTTGATATACAGCACATTGGCATAGGTGCGGCTGGATGGGCTGTAAGGTGAGGCATGCATCGGATTCGACTGATACAGCGCATGCAGGGGATTCAGGCCAATAAAGTCAGCGCCATTATCCGCCAGCCCTTTAATCAGGGCGTCCAGATCACTGTAATCACCCATACCCCAGTTGGTTTCAGAGCGCACGGAGTAGAGCTGAATACCGGAACCCCAGATTTTCTTGCCATGGCTCTTTTCATCACCACGCATGGCTTCCGGTTCATAGCAGGTTTCGGGAACAACAATCAGGGAGCACTCTTCGTTACTGCCAGTCATTGTGACGGTGTGATAACCCAGTGCAATATCGCTGGGCAGCACAACATTAACGGCGACATACTCAGAGCCTTCAATCATTGCGTGTTCAATGGCGACCAGTTCAGCGGGAGTCATTGTCAGAGCAAGGTTGCCACCCTGTTCAAACTTCACGGTCAGATCAACGGCATCATTGAGTTGCGCTGCGGCGGTGCGCAACACAAGTTCAAAACTACGTCCCTGATGCACAACACTGACCACCGGAATACGACGGGTCCAGGTTGATTTCTGTACTCCGGCAATCGCTTTTGTCAGTGTGGCATTACTGCTCAGGTCAAAGCCCATGTCCTTGAGCAGCAGTATTTTGTTCTCAACCGCAATCGTGACCGTTCTATCCCAGTCCTGGTAACTACCAGTCAGTCCGCAAAGTTCGGCCAGTTGATTAACGAGCTTTTGATCTAAAGAGTGGTCCAGCATGTAATGATTTGCCTTAATCGAAATGAGGAGCCATGGTTCGCGCGAAAGCTTCACCGGAGGCGTTAAACAGATGACAGTTTTCCTGGGGAATCTCGATCTGATATTCAGATCCCTCTTCCCGACGGCGGGAGTCTTCTATTCGCAGAATGAATGATTCTTCCACCGCACCGTGATTCAGGTAGACAAATGACTCGGTACCCAGTCGTTCCAGCGCACGGATATTGCAGGTCACAACATTACCGCTGTTTTTACCGGCTTCCCTGGCATCCTGTGGACGAATACCCAGCGTTACTTTATCGCCCTTTTTCGCTGCAACCGTGTTATTGCAGGCGATGATTTCTTCACCGGATTCCAGCTTGACACGGGTGGTTTCAGCACCGGTTTCGGTGATCTCGCCACGCATAAAATTCATGGTTGGAGAACCGATAAAACCGGCAACAAACAGGTTACGTGGATGATGGAACAGTTCCAGCGGTGCTCCCACCTGTTCCAGGTTACTTTCTGCACCATCCGCCAGGGGGCTGAGGACAACAATCTTGTCCGCCAGGGTCATGGCTTCAATCTGGTCGTGGGTTACATAAACGGCAGTAGTCTTTAAGCGATGATGGATACTGGCCAGTTCCTGACGCATCTGCACCCGGAGCGATACATCCAGATTCGATAAGGGTTCATCGAACAGAAACACCCGAGGCTCCTGAACAATAGAACGACCAATAGCAACACGCTGACGCTGACCGCCGGACATGGACTTGGGCAGACGATCCAGCAGTTTCTCCAACTGCAGAATACGGGCCGCATCCTGCACCCGACGATTGATCTCCGCCTTATCTTTTTTCGCCAGCTTCAGACCAAATGCCATATTGTCCGCAACGGTCATATGGGGATAGAGAGCGTAAGACTGGAACACCATCCCCACCTGACGTTCGTTCGGGGGCATATCATTCACCCGTTCCCGGGCGATATGCAGGTCACCGGCCGTGATATCTTCCAGACCACAGATCATGCGCAACAGTGTTGACTTACCGCAGCCGGAAGGCCCGACAAAAGCCACAAACTCACCATCGGCAATATCCAGGTTAATGTTCTTCAACACGTAGGTTTTGCCGTTGTCGTAACTTTTATCAAGCCCGGACAGTTTTAATTCAGCCATAACGTAATTCTCAAATAATCAATCTCAAATAACCAATGTCGGCCAGTGGTCGTTTACATACTGGCCGATCTGTTAACCTTTAACGCCACCAGCCGTCAGGCCGCTGACCAGATAACGTTGGGCAGCCAGGAAGATCAGGGTGATGGGCATACCGGTTAAGACAACGGCGGCCGCAAAGTCACCCCAGAGGTAGTTCTGTGGATTCAGGTACTGCTTGGCACCCACCGCCAGGGTGAGCTTGTCCATATCCTGAACCAGCACCGAGGCCACCGGATACTCACCAATCACACCGATAAACGACAGGATAAAAACCACCGCCAGAATGGGTACAGACAACGGCAGCAAAATATGGCGGAAGGCTTGCCATGGAGTCGCGCCATCGATGGCGGCAGACTCTTCAAGGGCGTTATCAATCCCTTCGAAATAGCCCTTGATCAGCCAGATATTCATGGTCACGCCACCAAGGTAAGCCACCACCAGCGCCCCATGGGTATTAATGCCCAGCCAGGGAATAAAGTTACCCAGCTTGTCAAAGATGGTGTAGAACGCCACCAGTGCCAGTACCGCCGGAAACATCTGCAGAATCATCATGGTCTGCAGCAGGTTCTGCTTGAATCGAAACCGCAGTCGTGCAAAGGCATAGGCGCCGGTGGTCGACAGCATCAGAATGACCGAAGAGGTAATCAGGCTGATTTTGGTGGAGTTCCACAGCCAGGTCAGTACCGGGTAAGTGGGCGTGGTCATCGTGCCATCGGCATTTTCCCAGGGAATGCCGAATGCCATATACCAGTGCTCCAGACTCGGGTTGGTGGGAATCAGACTGCCCATGGCAAAGTTGCCGGTCCGGAATGACACCGAAATAATCATCAGGAACGGGAACAGGATCAGGCTCAGGAACAGAATCATGAAGACCCGGGCCGCCCATACGCGGTATTTAAGGTTACGGGGTTGAACCATCGCCATAACTTATTGCTCCTGTACGATGCGGGTAACCTTGAGGTTCGCCCAGGCAATAAAACCAACCACCAGGAAGATCAAACCGGCAATAGCGGAGGCCAGTCCAAAGTCCTGTGAATAACTGCCAAAGGCAATACGGAAGGTGTAACTCACCAGAAGGTCGGTGGTTCCTGCCGGGGTTGTTGCGTCGATAATGCTGGGCATGCCGCCGGTCAACAAATTGATCAACACAAAGTTGTTGAAGTTGAAGGCAAAGCTGGCAATCAATAACGGTGCCAGCGGTTTAATGATCATCGGAATGGTAATGTGACGCAGGTTATGCAGCGGGTTGGCACCATCGATAGCGGAGGCTTCGTAGAGATCATCCGGGATCGATTTCAGCAGTCCCATACACAGAATCATCATGTAGGGATAACCCAGCCAGGTGTTGACGATAAGAATCATCGTTTTGGCCAGCAGTTCATTACTGAACCAGTCGGGCGAAATGCCGAACAATGCATTCAGCACCATATTGATTTCACCAAAATTCTGATTGAACAGCCCCCGGAAAATCAAAATAGAAATAAAGCCGGGTACCGCATAAGGCAAGATCAACAGAACTCGGTAAACACCACTCTCTTTTAATGGCTCCCACTGCATCAGGCAGGCCAGCAGCAAGCCAACGATCAGGGTCAGAATCACCGACAGAGCGGAATAGATAACCGTCCAGCTGAAAATCTGCAGGAAAGGTCCTTGCAGGCCGGAATCCGTCAGGATTTTTTCAAAGTTATCCCAGCCGACGTAGACGGTAAATCCGGGCTTCAGCTGTTCTCCGTCCTCCGTCATATAAAAGCCGGTGGTAAAATCAGGTTTGGCGACCATGCCCGTACGATTATTGGTCAGTTCATCATTGTCCCCTTCGGTGTAAAGGGGCAGCATGGCGCCAAACTCGCGCAGGCTGGTCATCACCACTTCGCTGTTATCCGGCAACGTGACAGACAGCGAGCTCAGGGTTGAGCGCATCTTGATGACTTTACCCATGGCCAGTTTTTCACCGGCAGGAGTGACACCTTCTAATGCATTAATGGTTTTATTGACATCGGTGGCAAGAAAACGGTCGGTAACGAAGGTTTTTGCTTCGCCTTTTTTACTGGCGAGCTGCAGCTGGTATTGTTCGCCTTCCTGATACAGGGCAATTGAGAATTTGTCGCCGCCACTGTATTTCTGTTCCAGAATAATTTCTTTGACGCGTTCAAAATTTAGCAGGTTTGCGGAGCTGTAATTAGTAAACGAAACATTAATGGTATAAATCAGCGGAAAAACAATGAACAGAATCACCCCGAGCAAACTGGGGTATACATAACGGAAGTTGTATGCCTTTTCGCTGGTAAAAATCCAGGTACCTAAACCGGCAATGATCAGGATGACCAGGGCAAAGGCGATTTCCCCCTGGGCATACATCAGAGTGACAACGTACAACAGCGCAAGGTCTATTAGCGTCACCGCCCCCCAACACAGTCCTTTGCCGGACAATATGTCAGCGAATACCTCGCTGACAGCCCGAGACTTCTTGGCCATTATTAGCTCCAGACAATAGTGATAAATTTTTTTGTGGATTAAGAAAGACAGGACTCTCTCATTCTTGGTTGCAACAGAAACTGTCGGCAATCAGGACTGACAATTGGCGAGTATAATGTTGAGTAACTGCTATTGATTCAATGTGTAAACGTTTCCAAATCAGGATATTTTGTTGTCTGTAAATCCGTAGGAAAAAGATCTGTCAGGCAGACCAGTGAGGATGTAAAAACGACAATGATAAATCAGTAGAAACAAGCTTTGATTATTAATAACACGCCATTGAAAGTGGAATTAGAAATTAACGTCCCGATTTATAATTCGATCTCCGTTCACCCTGAGCGGAGTCGAAGGGTGTTTGGGACAATCCATGACGCGTTCCCACGCAGAGAGGTTGTCGCGAAACCCTCCGAACTCGTTCCCACGCTCTGCGTGGTAATGCATACCGATCCTTGCCGTAAATGAGACAGTCCGCATTAAACTCCCAAAATTCCGGGTAAAAACAGGCGGTTGCTCATTCGGCCAGTTCCGGTATGCATTACCACGCAGAGCGTGGGAACGAGGTTTCCGGAGGTGCCACTGGGTTTCGCGACAACTTCGCAGAGCATGGGAACGAGGGGATGGTTTAATTGAAGTCGACAGGTGACTCAACCGGTCAAACTCACTGTATCGTGGCAGTGCTATTACTGACCGAGCAGGTTGTTTGCCCGTTTCTCAGCAGGACATCGGTAAAACACCCTCTGGGGGTACCGTCCTTAATGGCCTCCATAACTAACTCCGCAGCCTGCACGGCAATGCTTTCAATATCCTGGCGAATGGTCGTCAATGAATGATAACGATCATCATCAATACCATCGTAACCAACAACCTGCACATCATCGGGCACCCGTTTACCGGTATCCGCCAGAGCCATGGATATACCGGTAGCGACAATGTCTGAAAAGGCGACAAACGCATCGGGCCGTAATCCGGATTCCAGCAGTTTTCTTATACGACGGTAGCTATCCAGTGCCGGCAGGCCGGTATTGACGGAAATTTCTATGGATTCCGAGGGGATCAGGCCGGCTTCCAGAATCGCCTTGCGATACCCCTGATAACGCATGCTGGAAACCGCATGTTCACTGTGCAGACACACGTAGTAAATAGTACGACAGTCGTTCTCCAGTAGATGCTTTGTGGCCAGATAGCCCCCCTGTTCATCATTGGAGGTGATCCAGAAATGACCATCCCGAACATCGCCAATGCTGATGTAAGGGGTATTGTGTTCATGGGCCTTGATATAGCGTGGGTCTTCGTGATGCAGGCCAATTCCCACAAACGCTTTGGCAGCGGTCTGCAACTCACCTTCGGGGGAAAACTTGACCCGCTTCACCCGATAACCCTGTCTTTCCAGCTGGATTTTCAGGGCTTCGTAGACTTTCAGGGCAAAGGGTGAAATGGTGCCCAGATCCAGCCCCAGAATAACACCCACCACAAACGCATCCTGCCCATGCAGCTGACGGGCCATATAGTTAGGCTGATAATTTAACTCTGCTGCGGCTTTAAGCACTTTTTCCCGGGTGCTTTCGGAGACATATTTCCCCCCGTTAAGCACCCGACTGACCGTCGCTATCGATAAACCCGCCTGGGCGGCTACCTGCAGAATGGTTGATTGCCCGCTTGAATGATGTTTTGCCATAAGGTTTGTGCGTACTTCCAACAGTGTCAGTGCTCAGAAATAGCTGAGGTGCGGTACTTTATTGCCTTTTGCAGTATCACATAAAGACATGGATCAACAATTGAGCAATTTTTCCTAAAAACCTTTTCAGATTGCTTTTGCAGGGCCGCTCACAAAAAATCCCACCACCAACAAAACGTCAATGTCGTGTATTGCCTGCTGACAAAGTCTGGACCTGAGCATTCAGGTATCAGAAGGGGAGGGCAGCAAACATGGCAAATTAACAAAACAACACTCGCACATTTTAAGGAATTGAGTTTTGTCCAAGAGCATGCGTCTTTTACCGCTGGCTGGTGCCGTTGCGGCAGTGATCTTCTCTGCCAGTGCTATTGCTAATGAAGCCAATGTTGAAACCATTACCCTGAAGCCTACTGATATTCTGACCGATGGTTGGACTGTAAACGGCTATGTTCGTACTGGATGGCGGGTGAATGAGAATGGTGTTTCCACCAGTAATGAATATGGCAAGCCAAACTACAATATTGCAGGCACCACGGCGAAAAGTGCCAACCAGGTAGAGTTCAATATCAGCAAGAACACCACGTTCCAGAATGGCGTGTGGTCTCAGTTGGGGGTTCGTGCTGAGTTTGGTAACGGTGACCACAGCTTCTACTCTTCCAGCGGCAGCGAAGACAATAACGGCAAAGGTGATTTTGAAATTAAAGAAGCCTTTATCCGTTTGGGCGGTTTTGACTACCTGCCTGAAAACGCAGAAATCTGGGCGGGTCGTCGCTTCCTGAATCGTGAAGCTGGCACACTGTCTGGTGAATTCTGGAAGCAGTCTTCCGGTGTTGGTTTTGGTTATGAGCAGAATGGTAATGGTATTGCGGTGGTTTCTGCTGACCTGGGCGACAATGCGCCAAAGGTCGACGGAAAAACCATTCACACTATGGATTTCTACAGCTACAACCACGAAGCTCTTGACGGCAGTTTCAACTTTGACCTGAAAGTTATGACTGCCGGTGAAAGCTCTAATTTTGACGATAATGAAGCTACCGACGGCATCGGCGGTGCGATTACCTACAAGCGTGACTTCTATGGCATGGATGGCTGGTCTGCTACTGCGATTGCTTACGGTCAGGGACTGGCTGCTAACCGAGGTGTCAACTTTGGTCAATGGAGTGGAAGTACTTCTACCACAGACAGTGATGAAGGCCAAAGTATATTCTTCACTACCTACGGTGTGATGAATATCAATGACCGTTGGCAACTTATGACTGAAGTAACATACCTTCACGGCGAAAAAATTTGGGGCCTAGGTACAATTGCTGGTGCAGAAGGTGATACTGTTGACCGACTGTTAATTGCTGCCCGTCCTACCTACAAAGTGAATGAAAACTTCCGCTGGGAATTTACTGGCTCTTACGGTTTCGAAAAAGCCTACTGGGGTAAAGATGCGAGTGGTGATGATAAAGGCCTTGAGCAAAAGACTAACTATTACGCAGCTGAAGTAGCTGCCGTATTTACCGTTAACTCTGACTTCTTCGGTCGTCCACAAATCAAGCCTTTCGTAACTTATATGGTTAAAGATGCGGATAACGCCTATGATGATGCAAATGGCTGGGGTGATGAATTCGGCAACGACAACAGCACTTACCAGTTCGGTGTAGAAGCTGAAATCTGGTTCTAACCCACCCGCTAACTCCTGACTGTGTTTATTTAACGGGGCTCTGCCCCGTTTTTTTTTACGCACCAAACACACATTAATATCCACTCTGGTTCCTGCGTTCTGCATGGAACCCATACAGAGTTAAAGCTAATGACCAACCCTAAGAAAAATACGACAACTCTCTACAGCCCAAAAAGAACCACTCAACCCTGACCGGAAACCTGGTACGCCATCTCAATGACATTGACAAATGACGTAGGTTGGGTCGAGCGAATGCGAGCCCTAACAAACTCTCTGCACCATCGGTAAAATTGTTGGGGCTCACTCCGTTCGACCCAAGATAGTAAAACGTTTACAGATTCCAATAACCAGCTGCCATCACAACAATACGCCGATTTATAACCTGACTCCGCTTCAGGAATAACAGCGCTGCTTTCTATCTATCACTATCAGGCATCCCTTCCAAATGAACCCGGTCCTTGAAACTGTCCCGATCATCCATAACCTGAATAATGCAATTTATGCGACGCCATTCTGCCTTTTGGGAATACATCCTCACGACTCGGGTAAGGGGCTGGTTATTCGAGCCTGGTATCCCTACGCACAGTCAATAGAAGTAGTGTCTCAGCCCCAGGGAAAAACACTGGGAGTGATGGAAACGCTGTCGGACGGAATGTTTGAGCTCCATTTCCCCCGTCGGAAAAAAGCCTTTAACTATCAGCTACTGGCAACCGGGAAAGATGGTTCGATCAGCTGTTATTACGATCCTTACCAGTTTGGGGAATATGTACTCAGCCAGACCGATATAGACCCTTTAAAGTTATACGACCACCTTGGTGCGCTGCCAGTCCGGCATCATTTGAACAAAACAAAAACCATTGATGGCACTCTGTTTAAAGTTTATGCACCCCATGCCCGTTCCGTCAGTGTGGTGGGTGATTTCAATCAGTGGGATGGTCGTTGTCACCCCATGGCCAGCGCCGATGACGGTATCTGGCGACTGTTTATTCCGGGTGTGGTTCAGGGTTCCCTGTACAAATTTGAAATCCATGACCAACAGGGTCATTGCCTGCCCCTGAAAGCCGACCCATTCGGCCGCAAGGCAGAGCAGTGGCCAGGTTTGGCATCCATTGTTCAGAACGATCAGCAGTTTCCCTGGTCTGACAGTCAGTGGCTGGCACAGCGGGATTCCAACCACCAGAAACCACTGTCTATTTATGAAGTGCATGGGGGTTCCTGGAAGAAAAACGACAGTGGCGACAAGAATGAGGTTAAAAACTACCGGGAACTGGCGGATGAGCTGATCCCTTATGTTAACAAAATGGGCTTTACCCATATTGAGCTGATGCCGGTTGCCGAACACCCGCTTTATGAATCCTGGGGGTATCAACCGCTGGGGCTGTATGCACCGACCAGTCGCTTTGGTGCTCCGGATGATTTCCGTTACTTTGTCGACCAGTGCCATCAGGCGGGCATTGGTGTGATTCTGGACTGGGTACCCGCACACTTCCCACAAGACGACCATGGGCTTTCCCGCTTTGACGGGACTGCACTCTATGAGTACGAAGATCCTCAGCGAGGCTGGCACCCTGACTGGAAATCCTGCATTTATAACTTTGGTTCCCGCTGGGTACAGGACTTTCTGATCAGCAACGCCCTGTTCTGGCTGGATGAGTTCCATATTGACGGTCTGCGGGTAGACGCCGTTGCCTCGATGCTGTACCTGGACTATTCAAGAAACCATGGCGAATGGACGCCTAATATTCATGGTGGCAATGAACATCTGGAAGCAGTGGAACTGTTGCAGCGTCTGAATCATGAGATTCATCATCGTTTTCCCGGTTGTATGACCATCGCCGAAGAGTCCACCAGCTGGCCGGGGGTTTCCCGTTCGGTAAACCACCTCAGCCTTGGTTTTGACTACAAATGGAATATGGGCTGGATGCACGACACCCTGGCCTATATGAAGCGTGATCCGATCCATCGCAAGCATCATCATAATGAACTGACCTTCAGTATGGTGTACGCCTATACCGAAGATTTTGTGCTCCCTATCTCTCATGATGAAGTGGTTCACGGCAAGGGAACGCTGCTGACCCGGATGCCTGGTGACGACTGGCAACGATTCGCCAACCTGAGAGCTTACCTGGGTTTTATGTTCGGTCATCCTGGTAAGAAACTTCTGTTTATGGGCTCTGAATTCGGCGTCCATCAGGAATGGGACCCGTCAGAATCGCTGGATTGGTCGTTACTTGAGCAGGGTGATTTCCATAAAGGTATTCAGCAGCTGGTGGCAGACCTGAACCAAATCTATCAGAGCTATCCGGCATTGTATGAGCAGGACTACGACCGGAGTGGCTTCCACTGGCTGATTCTGGATGATCATAATCAGAGCGTTCTGGCTTTTTATCGTACCGATAGCAATAACCGGCCCGTGGTCGTTATTTGCAATATGACGCCAGATGTACGACACAATTATTCAGTCGGGGTGCCTCAGGCGGGTGAATGGCAGGAAATTATCAACAGTGATGATCGCCGCTATGGTGGCAGTCACATGGTTAACAAAACCGTGTCAACTCAGCCAGCGGATCTGCATGGTCAGCAACAAGGGCTGACTCTGACGTTGCCGCCACTGGCGACGATCATGCTTACCCTTACCATTGAATAGGTTTATATAACGGTAAAAATCTCCAGCGGACTGCCTGCGGCAGCGCTGGACTTTTCTGAAATCGTTTACAGCAACAACCCGCTTCTCTGTCGCTTTATTCGCGAGAATAATACGCCCAATCCTTATTAGTCATACTGAGCACTACTATATGAATATGCTGTCTGATACCCAATCAGCTTATGTTTCCTCTCCGGGAAAAACCGCACCGCAAGGTGCCAACCTGGTCGATCAATATTTACGTCCAGCGTCTTCTGAACAGGCATCCGGTGTCAATTTTTCGGTTTATGCGCCAAAAGCTGCACATCTATTCCTGTCTCTTTTTGACGATAATGGTCAGGAAGAACAGCTGGCAATGGTGCCATCCAGCGAAGGCGTCTGGCACCTTTATGTAGAAGGCATTGGTCAGGGACAGCACTACGCTTTCCGGGCAGATGGACACTGGTCACCCGAAGCATCACCACGATTTAACCGGCACAAACTACTGCTGGACCCCTATGCCCGTGAAGTAAAAGGCGATGTTCAATGGTGCGAGCAACTGTTTGACTACGCTATTGATAACAAACACCGGGATAACAAACACTGGGTATTGAATGAGCAGGACAGCGCTCCCTATATGCCCCGTTGCGTGGTAAGAGAGGCGGAGTTTGACTGGCAGGGTGTCAGACAGCCCCATATTCCTGACCAGCAAAGCGTTATTTATGAAACACATCTGAAAGGTTTTACCCAGACACATCCGGAAATTCCGGAACACATTCGGGGTTCTTACCTTGGTATGAGTCACCCGGTCACTATCGCCTATCTGCAAGATCTTGGCATTACCGCCGTGGAATTACTCCCGGTAACCTCCAAGGTTAGTGAAGAGCGACTGGCGGGTCTTGGTCTGAAAAACTACTGGGGCTACAACCCCATCTGCATGATGGCACCGGAAGCTGCCTTTGCGATTGAGGACCCGGTCACCGAAATGAAAACCATGGTTCGTGAACTGCACCGGGCGGGTATTGAAGTGATTATGGATGTGGTATTCAACCATACCTGCGAAGCCGGTCATGGCGGCCCGTTCCTGAGCATGCGTGGTCTGGCAGAAGACGAGTATTACCATATGGATAACCAGGATGGTGAAATCTCTGCGGTCAATTACAGTGGCTGTGGCAATACCATGAACTTCGACAGCCACCAAACCCTTAAGCTGACCATGGATTCCCTGCGCTGCTGGGTGGAAGAGTATCAGATTGATGGTTTCCGGTTTGACCTGGCTCCTACCATGGCCCGTCAGCATCGTCACTTTAGCAAGGACAGCCCATTCTTTTACGCCATCAGCCAGGACCCGGTTCTGAGCCAGATGAAAATGATTGCCGAGCCCTGGGATATTGGTCCGGAGGGTTACCATGTTACCGGCTTCCCGAACGACTGGCAGTCCTGGAATGACCGTTACCGTGACGGCTGTCGTAAGTTCTGGAAAGGAAAGAAAGGCGCTCAGACAGAAATGGCTCTGCGCTTTACCGGCTCTGAAGATATGTTTACCGAACAGAGTTATCTGGCAACGGTCAACTATATCTGCAGTCACGATGGCTTTAACCTGATGGACCTGGTGTCTTATAACCAGCGCCATAACCAGGCCAATGGTGAAGATGGCCGTGATGGCGATGAACATAACCATTCATGGAACCACGGCGTTGAAGGTAAAACGGACTCAGCAGAAGTGAACAACGCCCGCCTAAAAAGCCGGAAAAACCTGATCGGTATGTTGATGCTCGCCAAAGGCACCCCCATGCTGCTGGCTGGCGATGAGTTCAGTAACAGTCAGGACGGTAATAATAACGCCTACTGTCAGGATTCCCCCATTGCCTGGATGGACTGGAGCTGGCTGCAAAACCCGCTTGAATCCGACGGGGCCAAAATGAACGACTTTACCCGTCAGATGATTCATTTGCGCCGCAATGAACCATTGTTGACGGATGATCTGAATAATACGGTATATCAGCTGTACTCTCCGGAAGGAAACCCGGTGAATGCCGGTTTCTTTAAACAGCATAACTGCCATACCCTGACCATCAAAATTCACGCACCGAATGATCAGGATAAAGGGGCGCTGTGGGTAATGATGAATTCTGGTAAAGACGCTGTCACCGTGCAAATGCCGGAGCTGGTTCATTCTCAATCGACCATGGTTATTGTGGATTCCAGTGAAGGCCAGTCATTTATCAACCAGCCATTGATCGACCAAAGCGGTTATAAAGTACTTCCTCATAGTCTGGTGGTTCTCAAAGCGTTGAACTGAGGGCTTGCCGGTAGCGGGCAATCATTGTCATCTCACTTTCTACACCCGATCAGAGCGAACAGCTCTGATCGGGTGTTGTCATTTTATGATGACTTGATTTCAGTAAAGACAACGACGGTTCGTGGAGGAATGGTCAGGGTTTTCCCATCAGCTACGGCGGTACCCAACGGGCCGTTGGTGAAGTTTTTGTGCAGGTCGTGAATGCTATAACCTATCGCATAATTATCCAGGGTATGAGACTTTTCCTCTGCGGTAGCATTAACCATAACCACCAGGTTTTCACTAACTGTCGGTGTCAGCGCATCACCACGCAGCTCCATCACAATGACGCCACCCACCTGATCAGTACCGGTGTTATGAAACTTAACGGCCTTCTGGACATCACTCGCTGTTTGCAACCGGAATAATGGGCTGTCCTTACGAATAGACAGGTACTCTCGCATCATATCCACAGACAGTTGGGCATCTTCACGGGTTGGTGCAATCTTGTCGTTTAATGTGATACTGCGAATAAGCGACCAGTTATCGGCATCCTTATCAGCACTGGGCAGGCCCTTGTTCCAGTTGTTATCCCATTTGATATCATTCAGATCGAAGTTTACCCGGTTAAACCAGTCGCCGGAATCGTAGCTGTCCCGCTGCATGGACTTGGATCGCAACACTTCAGCGCCCATATGAATAAACGGCACACCCTGTCCAAGAATTGGCAATGCCTGGGCCAGAATCTGCATCCGGGTACGTTCTCTGGAGGTCAGGTTTTCAGCCAGTTTGTATTGGTTGTTATCCCATAGTGTCTGGTTGTCGTGTTTGGAAACGTAGCTGACGTTCTCAATAGGCGACATGGTGTAACCACCAGCGACACCGTTGTAATCTACGGCGGAGCCTTTAACGGTGTCACCCTGGTAATTAGTGAACTGGTAGTCTGCCAGGTTACCCGCCAGCCCTACACGAATAAGATCCATCTGGTTCAATAGTGCGTCTTTAGCTGGCATTTGGTTCAGCTCATTGCGAACTCCCCAGGCGCCACTGCCAAAGCCCTGATTCTTGCGGATATCGTTACCGCCATCAAAAGGGCCGCCGCCACGGACAGCATCCCGCATACGGTCACTGAAGGTGCCAATGTTGGTGCCGGCCATATTGAGCTGGGTTGCCGCTGTTTCGGGGTGACCGGCACCACCGCCAAAGCCCATGGTCCAGCCTTCGCCGTAGAGGTACATGGCCGGGTTAATAGCTTCCAGCTCTTCTTTAATTTCCAGCATGTTGCTCTTCAGGTGTAGCCCCATCAGGTCAAAACGGAATGCATCAATTTTGTAGTCTTCCGTCCATACTTTCAGGGAGTCCACCATCAGCTTGCCCATCATCTTCTGTTCACTGGCCGTGTTGGAGCAGCAGGAGCTGTTTTCAACGGCACCGGTGGTCATATCCAGTCGCTGGTAATAGTCCGGTACGATTTTATCCAGCACAGATTTGGGTGCAGTGCCGGCGGCATTGGTGTGGTTATACACCACGTCCATAGCAATGTTCAGCCCCATTTGATCCAGGGCTACCACCATTTCCCGAAACTCTTTGATACGGGCAACACCATCGGCATCAGAAGCATAAGTGCCTTCCGGAACGGTATAATGGAAAGGATCGTAACCCCAGTTAAAGCTGTCGTACATCCGCAGGTAGTTGTTCAGCGCCTGAGGCTTTTCATCATCCTCTTTAATCAAGTCAAAGACGGAACCGATGGTTTCAGTGCCACCACAATAGCCACTGAAGTCACTGTCTGTTTTAATGCTTTCGTTCAGCTCGCACAGTTTGCTGAATGGGTCATTCAGGTCGGCCAGTTTTTCCGGGTCTTCATCCACCGTAGCTATATCGAAGGCGGGCAACACCTGCAAATAGGTCAAGCCATCGTCTTTCAACTCTTTCAGGTGGGTCATACTGGCACGGTTGCCTTCGGCAAATGCCTTGTATTTACCGTTATTGGCCGAAACCACACCTTCTGCAGTCTTATCTGACCCGCTGATATCCCGAATATGGGTTTCATAAATAACAATATTCTCAGGACGCTTACCGGCATTACTAACACTGTCCCAATTGGCGGGGCGGGTATCGGCATCATCCAGATTTACCACCTGGGTGAAAGCCCCATTGGCGGAAACGTTCAGAGAATAGGGGTCAGTGACGGTAATGGTTTCTACTTTATCAGTATCACGACGGTAGACTTCTATTTGATAGCGATAGAATTTTCGATCCAGTTGGTCCTTAGTGGTGGAATAGCTCCAGATACCAGTGGCGTCATCATAATTCATAACGGCATCCGTGGTTTCAGCTCCCGGCATACCCGAATCGGATGTTTGCAGAGTGATCCTTTTTGCGGTCGGAGCCCAAAGACGAACCACTACACGGTCACCTTCAAAAGAAGCGCCCAGGTTGATGTTTTTCAGGTTTGTCGCGTTGTAATAGAGCGCATCCAGCGCAAAAGGGAACTGTACCTGTGTCGCTTGCAGGCCAATACCTTCGGCATCTTTTGCCAGTACTACCAGCTGACCTTTCAATAAGTTTTTAAGGTCGCTGCCGGTAACAGTATCTGGCAATGTCCATTTTTTCATGCCGTTAAATGCGGGATAGACTGAGTCAGCATCCGCCGACAGGTTTCCATCGGCAACCAGCTCAATGCGCTCCAGCCCTGCACCCGTCAGATCGTTACCGGCTTCATCATTAGTAACGCCACCTTCAGCGGCACTGATCAGTTCCACGCTGATGGTTCCTTCTGGCACATTCCAGACCAGGGCCTTACCATCCAGCAAGTGAGCAGAAGCATCACGAATCAGTGATACAGTGACCGGGTTATCACCCACTTCACAGCTACCATGAATAGTGTAACCATCCTGACCGTACTCACTGACGTTGTAGCTTCGGTCACCGCAATCCTTGTTACCCTTCTTGTCGCGAATGATAAATTGACGCAGAGCAATCATCTATTCATGTCGATATACTCAGCATTCCGGCTTGAACTTCTGGCGAGTAAGCTCAAATTGAACCATTTTCAACTTAGGGCGAAACTCTATCTATCTGCACTAAGCTGAATGTCTGACCAGTTTGCCGATCTTCGTTCAGGTTAATTATGTAATAGGCACCGAAGGTGTCATCAATGCCATCAGCCATTTTGGGCGCGTCCCAGCCGGTAGCAACACCCGCCGCCAGATTGTCACTGCTATCATTATCCCAGAGGTGTAAATCCCAGAGGTGTAAACCCCAGTTCTGGTAATCACCATCAGCTCTTTGGTAGTAGATAGCAACCTGGTTATTTTCCAGTTCCACGCCTTCGGAGGGTGGTGGCGGGACAGCATTATTGTTGTCGTCGTCATCATTGCATCCAGTCATCATGACGATGCTGGAGATTACAGCGGCAAGACAAAGCTTCTGAAAATTATGATTCATTCTGTATTTCGTTGGTTTTAGTTACTGGTAGGTACGGCACAATACCCGGAGTCGGGTCATGATCGGCTGTTATTATCAACTGGCAGCAATGGTTTATATTGATATACAGCAATTTCCAAAGAAGAATCGGTTTTGATGAAATCGTTTTCACAAGTGTTATTTAATGCGGTATTACCGGTTTGATTCATCGATCAGATCACTGAGCCGGTATAACTCGGGGAATTGCACTCAGGACTCGATAACAAACCGGCTGATTTGCCAAAACCCTGATCTCATTATTCCCCTGAAAAATGGTCATTATATTCAGCATTCCTGTAAGCGTTTACATTAATCCAATGATTTATTTTTAATGAAAATCCATTTAAAACTGTAACCAGAATTCTCAACACTTTGATGCAATCGAAGCGGTCATTTAGTCGGTAATTCTGAGGCCCCCGGGTGAGGAAAGTCTCAGCGACGGTAATACCATTATAAGATCGCACGAATCTGGTCTCCAAAAAGAGCGTAATAAACCCAATGGATCAAAAAGCATTTACCACAGAGCTGGAAAAACACCTGCGCCGGGAGCTGGGTACTACGGCAAAGCGGGCAACGGCATACGACTGGTGGCAGGCACTGTCATTGACCCTGCGGGACATTAACCTGGATCAACTGCAGCAAAGCAGCCTGGGTGAAAAGCAACCGAAAAAAGCAAAACAGCGTCATGTGTGCTACCTGTCAATGGAATTTCTGATGGGCCGCCTGCTGGGTGATGCCCTGATGAACCTTGGACTGTATGAGGCTACCGTAACTCTGTTGCAGTCACACGGTGTCCGCCTTTCCGATGTGCTGGACCAGGAGCGGGATATGTCCCTGGGCAATGGCGGCCTTGGACGTCTGGCGGCGTGTTTTATGGATTCTCTGGCCAACCAGAATATTCCCGCCACCGGCTATGGTATTAACTACCGTTATGGGCTGTTCCGTCAGCTCTTTGAAAATGGCGAACAGAAAGAAATTCCCGATGTCTGGCGCGAGTTTGGCAGCCCCTGGGAGACCTGTCGGCCATCAGAAACCGTGGGAATCGGCCTGTTTGGTTATATGGAAATGGATCTCGATGGTAACAACCGCTGGGTACCCGGCAAAACCATGTTTGGTGTACCCTGGGATATTGCCATCCCATCGTTTGGCGGCCAGTATGTCAACCGCCTGCGCCTGTGGGAAAGTCAGGTCGGTGCCTATCCTATTGATCTGGATAAGTATAATCAGGGTGAGTATCTTGAAGCCTGCCGTAACCTGGTGGATGGCGATACCATTTCCGGCGTTCTCTATCCTGAAGACTCTACTCCCCAAGGCAAAGATCTTCGCCTGATTCAACAGTACTTCTTCTGCGCCTGCTCTTTGAAAGACATTATTCGTCAGCACAAACAGCGGGGGCTGCCACTGAGTGAACTGGCACAGCATTATGCCCTGCAATTAAACGACACCCATCCTGCACTGGCCATTCCGGAGCTGATGCGTCTGTTAATGGATGAAGAGGGGATGGTCTGGAACCAGGCCTGGACGATTACCCGGGCGATGTGTCATTACACTAACCACACACTGCTGCCGGAAGCACTGGAAAAGTGGTCGGCGACCTTGCTGGGACGCATTCTGCCAAGACATCTGCAGATCATTGAGATGATCAACCATGTGTTTATTAAAGGTGAAGCCCGGGATAAATGGGGGGCTGATGACGAGACCATCAAGAAAGTCAGTATTTTCGAAGAGATGGAGGACGGCGAGCGGCTGATCCGCATGGCCAATCTCTCTGTAATAGGCAGTCGTCGTGTCAATGGGGTGGCAGCCCTGCACAGTGGTCTGGTCAAAACCAACCTGTTCCCGGAATTCAATGCCCTTTACCCGGGCAAGCTGATTAATGTCACCAATGGTGTCACCCCAAGACGCTGGCTGGCTCACTGTAACCCTGGACTGTCACGACTGCTGGATCGGAATATTGGCAGCGAATGGCGTACCGACCTTGGGCAGCTTGAAAAACTGACTCCGCTGTCGGGGTCTCCTGACTTTCTGGACGCTTTTGCCAATGTCCGTTTCAAAAATAAGGAACGGCTGGCCCGGCTGATCGAGAAGGAGTGTAAGGTTACCGTTAATCCCAAGGCCCTGTTTGATGTTCAGATCAAACGGCTGCACGAGTACAAACGACAGCAAATGAACTTGCTGCATATCATCAGCCTGTACCATGACATGCTGGATAACCCGCACGCAGAGCACACGCCAAGGGTATTTATTTTTGGTGCCAAGGCCGCTCCCGGTTACGTGATGGCCAAGCAGATTATTCTGGCCATAAATAAAGTCGCCAAAGTAATTAACAACGATCGTCGTCTTGATGACCGCTTGAAGGTGGTTTTCCTGCCGGATTACCGGGTCAGCCTGGCTGAACAGATTATTCCGGCCGCTGATCTTTCTGAGCAGATATCCACTGCCGGCTATGAAGCCTCCGGTACCGGGAATATGAAACTGGGGCTCAATGGCGCATTAACCATCGGAACCCTGGATGGTGCCAATGTGGAAATTGCCGAAGCGGTGGGCGACGACAATATCTTTATTTTCGGAAAAACCGTGGAGGAGGTTTCAGAACTGCAGCAGGGTTATAACCCGTACCATTACTATAAGAGCAACCCCGTGCTGAAGCGTGCCATTGACTCTCTTATGGATGGCTCCTTCTCCCAGCACAAACCGGACCTGCTAAAACCGCTGGCTGAAGACCTGATGCACCGTGACCCGTTTATGGCGTTGGCCGACTTTGACAGCTATCGCGAAGCCCAGGCCAAAGTTGCGGAAACTTTCCGCAAGCCAAGGCTCTGGTGGCGCAAGGCGGTGCTCAATACGGCCAGACTGGGTGGTTTCTCGTCCGACCGTTCTATTGCCGATTACGCCAGAACTGTCTGGAATATCCGTTAGGATTTGTCTGTTTTCGCCGCCCTCTACCCGCTTCCCGCCGCCCGATAAAGACAAGAGCATGCTTTACGGGCAGCGGGAAGCGCCCCTTATATGGAGAAGATACCTATGAAAGCACCGTTTATGTTTCATGGTCAGGGCTCTGACTGGGTTATTCCATCAGATAACGCCCTGACGGTTCATGTAGCTACCGGGCAGGGTTTTGAACCTGATGCTTTTTATCTTCGCTGTGAGCCTGATAATGAAGAACGTCTGATTGCCCTGAAGGTGTCCGGTACAAAGGGAAAACTGAAAATCTGGTCAGCAGATTTGCCGCTTAATCAGGATAAAGCGACAACGGTTTACTGCTTTAAGGCAGTTATGAATGGGCGACAGTGGTGGTTACAGGGCACAGGCATTTCAGGCCGGGTACCGGGTCAGGAGAAACAGTTCAGATACAATGCCCTGGCCCAGCCTCCACAGTGGGTGCAACAGCAGATTTTTTACCAGATATTTCCGGATCGTTTCGCTAATGGTAATCCGGACATCAGCGTAAAAACCAATGAATATTACCTTCACGGTAGTGAGCAGCCGACGGTGGAAAAAAACTGGGTGGATGCGCCATCAGATCATGGCCGGCATGGAGCCAGTGAGTTTTTTGGTGGCGATCTTCAGGGTATTCGGGAAAAACTCGATTACCTGCAATCGCTGGGCGTTACCACGCTCTATCTGAACCCTGTTTTTACGGCGCCCAGTAACCATAAATACGACACAACGGATTATCTCAATATTGACCCTCATCTGGGTACCAATAAAGAGTTTGCAGAATTTGTGGCGGACCTCCATGCCCGTGGTATGAAGATTGTTTTGGACGCGGTGTTCAACCATACCTCACTGAACCATCCGTGGTTTGATCGCTTTGCCAAAAGAAGTGACGACATGGGAGCATGGCAAAACCCCGACTCACCCTATCGGGACTTTTATCAATTCGATGGCAATTCCGATCATTATGTGGGCTGGAACGGAATTCACACACTCCCCAAGCTGAATTTTCTGAACCAGAAAGTACGGGACTATTTTTACGCCAGCGACGATGCCGTTATCAAACACTGGCTCAGGCCGCCGTATAACATTGATGGTTGGCGCCTGGATGTTATTCACATGCTGGGTGAAGGGGAGGGCGCTACTAATAATGCTTATTATGTGCAGGAATTCAGGGAATCGGCAAAGGCGGAAAACCCGGAAAGTTACCTGCTGGGCGAACACTTCTATGAGGCATCATCGTGGTTGCAGGGCGATCAGGAAGATGGCGCCATGAATTACTACGGCTTTGCTCATCCGGTGAGGGCATTCTTTACCGGTCTGGATATTGTTTTTGCCCCCTGCCATCTTGATGCCAAAGCGTTTGTTGACTGGTTAATGGAAGCAGCGGCCAAAATTCCCTGGCGTAATCAGCTCAGCCAGCTGAATCAGTTGGATAGTCACGACACCATGCGGTTTTTGACCATGGCTGACGGCGATGAAGCAACGTTACGCAGTGCGCTGGTGTTCCTGTTCTGCTGGGTGGGTGTGCCGTGTATCTATTATGGTACAGAGGTTGCCCTGGCGGGAAGCCATGATCCGGACAACCGGCGTTGCTTCCCCTGGGAACGACTGGAATCCCGTCAGGATATGATGACGTTTATTAAAGCATTGACCACACTACGCGCTCACTCACCGGCGCTGCAATCCGGCAGTGTTCAGTGGTTGTACGCCGAGGATAATGTTCTTGCCTTTGCCCGCTGCCAGGATGATGAAGTGGTGGTTTGCGCTATTAACCGTGGCACTACAGCCGTCACAATCACCTTGCCCATCTGGCAGACGGGCATTAATAACCAATCATTTTCATTGCTGTCTGGACGGGAGAATATCATCGCTAAGGATGGCCAGCTGACGATGACTATTCCTGCAGAGTCCGGGGAAGTCTTTATTTGACATATAGCACGGCTCCCATACTTTGAGTGGAGCCGTATCCGTTAAATTATCCTTCACGTTATTATGGCAGGGTGTGGGTACTGATCAGAACTGATGCACGAATAAACCGATTTTCGTAATATAAAGCACACCCTCCGCGCTTTCACTCTTAAAAAAAGACCTCAAACAGACGCATGAGCAGAGTATCATCGTGATTCACATCAACATGTCAGCATTTAAGGAGGGTTCTTAATTTATTTTCATTTCTACTGTATTTAAAATCACCAGTAATATAACTAATATGCATGTTCAAAATTGTTTAACTATTAATCAAGAATAAAGAATCACCTGTTCTTTAAAAATTTTATGACAGTCTCATTGGGTTACTGAATTAGAAAAAAATGCCAATAATTATATCACCCACTGCCAGAGATCTTGTTTATGAGTAAGAAAAAGAGCGAAACAACCCTAATGGACAACAACTCATTTACTGTAGAACTGGAAAAGCACCTGCGTCGTGAGCTGGGTACAAGCCCCAAGCGGGCAACAGCCCACGACTGGTGGCAGGCATTGTCACTGACCTTGCGAGACATCAACCTGGATCAGCTGCAACAAAGCGGTTTGGATGAAAACCAGGAAGAGCGGCATGTCTGCTATCTCTCCATGGAATTTCTAATGGGTCGCCTGCTGGGTGATGCCCTGATGAATCTTGGCCTTTATGAAACCGCAGCCACCCTGTTGCAAACGTACGGCGTCCGCCTGTCTGACGTACTGGATCAGGAACGGGATATGTCCCTGGGGAATGGCGGCCTGGGTCGTCTGGCCGCCTGCTTTATGGATTCACTGGCTAACCAGCGGATTCCAGCCACCGGTTACGGCATTAACTACCGCTACGGTCTGTTCCGCCAGATCTTTGAAGATGGTTATCAAAAAGAGATGCCAGATGTCTGGCGTGAGTTTGGCAGCCCATGGGAAACCTGTCGTCCATCAGAAACCGTAGAAATCGGCCTGTTCGGCCATATGGAAATGGATCACGATGGCAACAACCGCTGGGTGCCCGGTAAAAAAATGTTTGGTGTGCCCTGGGATATCACCATCCCTTCTTTTGGTGGCCAATACGTTAACCGCCTTCGACTGTGGGAAAGCCTGGTCGGCGCTTATCCAATTGATCTGGATAAGTACAACCAGGGAGAATATCTGGAAGCCTGCCGAAACCTGGTGGATGGCGATACCATTTCCGGCGTTCTGTACCCGGAAGACTCCACACCACAGGGAAAGGATCTTCGCCTGATCCAACAGTACTTTTTCTGCGCCTGCTCCCTGAAAGATATTATTCGTCAGCATAAACAGCGTGACCTGCCGCTGGGGGACCTGGCCAGGCATTACGCTCTGCAGTTGAACGACACCCACCCGGCTATCGCCATTCCTGAATTGATGCGCCTATTGATGGATGAGGAAGGCATGGTTTGGAATCAGGCCTGGGCCATCACCCGCAAGATGTGCCACTACACCAATCACACCCTGTTGCCGGAAGCACTGGAAAAATGGTCCGCATCACTGTTGGGCCGTATTCTCCCAAGACACCTGCAGATCATTGAGATGATCAACTATGTGTTCCTGAATGGCGAAGCCAGAGAACAGTGGGGAGACAATATGGAGATCATTCAGAAAGTCAGCATTTTCGAAGAACTGGAGAATGGTGACCGAATGATCCGTATGGCTAACCTTTCCGTGATTGGCAGCCGTCGGGTCAATGGTGTTGCCGCGCTCCACAGTGGTCTGGTTAAAGCAAACCTCTTCCCGGAATTTGATGAACTCTATCCGGGGAAACTGGTGAATGTCACCAACGGTGTCACCCCAAGACGCTGGCTGGCCCACTGTAACCCCGGACTTGCCCGCCTGCTGGACCGGAATATTGGCACGGAATGGCGTACCGACCTTAACCAGCTGGAAAAACTGACGCCACTGGCCGAGTCACCGGATTTTCTGGATGCCTTTGCCAATGTCCGTTTCAAGAATAAGGAAAGACTGGCCCGTCTGATTGAAAAAGAGTGCAAGGTTACCGTTAACCCGAATGCCCTGTTTGATGTTCAGATTAAACGGCTTCATGAGTACAAGCGTCAGCAGTTAAACCTGCTGAACATCATCAGCCTCTATCATGAAATGCTGGATAACCCCGAAGCCGACCATACACCTCGTGTATTTATATTCGGTGCCAAGGCAGCTCCAGGCTATGTGTTAGCCAAGCAGATTATTCTGGCCATCAACAAGATCGCCCAGGTTATCAACAACGACCGTCGTCTTGATGACCGCCTGAAAGTGGTATTCCTGCCAGACTACCGTGTCAGCCTGGCGGAGCAGATTATTCCTGCAGCAGACCTTTCCGAGCAGATATCCACTGCCGGTTTCGAGGCCTCTGGTACCGGTAATATGAAGCTGGGTCTCAACGGCGCATTAACCATCGGAACCCTGGACGGCGCCAACGTAGAAATTGCGGAAGCCGTAGGCGACGACAACATCTTTATCTTTGGTAAAACCGTAGATGAGATTTCTGAGCTGCAGCAGCAGGGTTATAACCCATACCATTACTATGAAAGTAACCCGGTACTGAAGCGGGCAATTGATGCTCTGATGGATGGTTCCTTCTGCCAGCATAAGCCGGACCTTCTGAAGCCCGTCGCTGAAGACCTGATGCACCGTGACCAGTTCATGGCGCTGGCAGACTTTGACAGCTATCGCGAAGCACAAAACAAAGTTGCCGAGACATTCCGTAAGCCAAGAATCTGGTGGCGCAAGGCGGTGCTGAATACAGCACGGTTGGGTGGCTTTTCTTCTGACCGGTCAATCGCTGACTATGCAGAAAAAGTCTGGGGAGAATAGGAGTCACTAAAAAATGGAAACTGGCTTATCCAAGTCAGTTTCCATGACCGCCCCCCCTGCACTGCCATCCATACTGACTCCGCCATCTATAATGATACTTCGACCTGTAGTCAGAATCGGAGTATCTATGACTGATAACAAACAAGCCATTGTTGCCAAGCTTAATACTATTCTCGAACATGAACTGGCCGGTGTTGTTCGTTATACCCATTACAGCTTTATGGTATTTGGCTACAGTCGTATTCCTATCGTTGGCTGGCTGCGAAGTGCCGCCACAGAAACACTGACCCACGCCCATGAAGCAGGAGAGATGATCACCCAGATGGGAGAACACCCGTCACTGGGTATTGGTGAACTGCTGGAAACATCGAAGCATGATATTCACGATATTATGATTGCCAGTGTCGTCTGACAGTCAGTCTATACAGTGACAGGTAATACGGGCATACAGGCTGGTATTATCCTGATCAGGCGCTACCTCTTCCATCGCATTGGCCACTGTCAGATCAACGCTGAACCACTCATTCCCTGAAACATTTACCCCTACCCCTGAGGAAGACAGTGTCCGGTTTTAATTCAGGGGCTCAACCTAACCATGGTCTCAGAACCCATACAGATCAAACAGGTACTCATTAAATGAGAAGTCGTTGTAGTGCACTTAGATCTGCTGATACCAGCTCTTATCTCCACCGTCCCCTGCTGTTAGGCCCTTAGGATTAATGGCCACCCTGGGTACATGACACAACTTCCGGCAGTGCTTACCCGGATGTGAACCGGGCTTCTACCGTAGACAGTGCATAGAAAGGGTTATCAAAGTTATAGATAAACGCCAGCAGGGTATTAAACAGATTAAACTTCCAGGTAACACCCTGCAGTTTCTCCTTACTGTCCACATAACTGTGGAGCTGCCGTTCACTAACTGCCATTGATCACCCAGCCAACTTAATTCTGCACCCAGTTGATAACTGGCCTGTTTGATAATCAGAAAGATAGCCAAATGACTGGGGCTTCCCTGTCTTTCACCATCGAATTCACATTTATTTATAACGTATTATGGAGTGGCAGAATGGAGGATGATAATACAAATGATGAAGATACTACGACTTTGGAAACATTGAACAAGAAAACTTACGTCATAAGTCGTGTATATATGATATCTACTACCTATCTCTGATGGACTTTCTATCGTTATAAAAGTTAATAGAGCTTGGATGTTACCACACTGAGTGTGGTAACTGGGAGTTAATAAACATCTTAATCATGCTCATTCAGAGCACCATATGGAGGATAGGAAATGGCTTTCCCTGGGAATCCAGAGGAGAGCGAGACTCAATCACAAACCCACAATGCTGATAAAAACCAACCGCCAGTGGATTTTGCTCGTTAACATCCACCTTGTTACAACCTAAGGTGTCAATAGCGTGACTCAGCAGTTGCCTGCCGATTCCACAACCCCGGGCATCATTACGGAGAAACAACATTTCTATTTTCTGCTCATAGACTCCGACGAAGCCCTGAATCACCCCATTACTTCTAAGGCAACACAGCTCCACCGCAGGAAAAGCCTGCTCCATAATCATAGGCTTAAAGGACTCAATATCGTCCTCTGTAATAAAGTCATGGGTAGCACGTACAGAGTCTTCCCAGACCCTCAGCAGCTCCGGGTAATCCTCTGATGCTGCAACTTCAACACTCACTTACTTTCCTTCCTAAACGAGAAACCCCGGCAAAGGCCGGGGTTTCTATGGGGTTTCGCTTATAAATTTTCGATAGAAAATTTATTATTCGAAGATTTTAGCAACAACACCAGCACCTACGGTACGGCCACCTTCACGGATCGCGAAGCGCAGACCTTCTTCCATCGCCACCGGGTTAATCAGGGTAGCAACGAAGTTGATGTTGTCACCAGGCATTACCATTTCAACGCCTTCGTTCAGTTCAACAGCACCAGTTACGTCAGTAGTACGGAAGTAGAACTGTGGACGGTAGCCCTTGAAGAATGGAGTGTGACGACCGCCTTCTTCTTTGGACAGGATGTACACTTCAGCTTCGAACTTAGTGTGAGGAGTAACAGTACCTGGCTTAACCAGACACTGGCCACGCTCAACGTCTTCACGCTTGGTACCACGCAGCAGGGCACCAATGTTCTCGCCTGCACGACCTTCGTCAAGCAGCTTACGGAACATTTCAACACCAGTAACAGTAGTCTTGGTAGTATCTTTGATACCAATGATTTCTACTTCGTTACCAACGTTAACGATACCACGCTCAACACGACCAGTTACAACAGTACCACGGCCAGCGATGGAGAATACGTCTTCGATAGGCATCAGGAACGGCTGATCGATAGCACGCTCTGGCTCTGGGATGTAAGAATCCAGAGTTTCTACCAGCTTCTTAACAGCGGTAGTACCCATTTCGTTGGCGTCTTCACCGTTCAGAGCCATCAGGGCAGAACCGATGATGATTGGCGTGTCGTCGCCTGGGAAGTCGTACAAGTCCAGAAGTTCGCGAACTTCCATCTCCACCAGTTCCAGCAGCTCTTCGTCATCTACCATGTCAGCTTTGTTCAGGAATACCACGATGTAGGGTACACCAACCTGACGAGACAGCAGGATGTGCTCACGAGTCTGTGGCATGGGGCCATCAGCAGCAGAACATACCAGGATAGCGCCGTCCATCTGGGCAGCACCAGTGATCATGTTCTTAACATAGTCAGCGTGGCCCGGGCAGTCTACGTGCGCGTAGTGGCGAGCAGGGGAGTCATACTCTACGTGTGCAGTAGAGATGGTGATACCACGCTCACGCTCTTCAGGAGCGTTATCGATCTGGTCGAAAGCTTTTACAGTGCCGCTTCCCCATACTTCAGCACAAACGCGAGTCAGTGCAGCAGAGTCAGAGTAGTTTTACCGTGGTCAACGTGTCCAATGGTGCCGACGTTTACGTGCGGCTTGACGCGTTCAAATTTTTCCTTAGCCATGTCTCTTAACCTTTAGCTATAGATAGTTCGATTTCGGGGGTAGTAATACCAAGCAGGGCATTCTAACAGCCATTTTCACCGGAAAGAATTTCTCATGATAAAAAAACATAAAAAATTCTGTCATTTCCATAGACTCAGGCGGTCTAGAACCCCCAGTTCAATATCAACCCTGGTTTTTAATGACCGCTTCAGCAATGCTGGCGGGCGCTTCGGCATACTCATGGAATTCCATGGTGTATGTTGCACGCCCCTGAGTTGCAGATCGCAGGTCGGTAGCGTAGCCGAACATTTCACCCAGCGGCACCTGAGCGTTAATCACTTTACCGGAAGAACGATCTTCCATGCCCTGAACAATACCGCGACGACGGTTCAGGTCACCCATAACGTCACCCATGTAGTCTTCCGGTGTGACCACCTCGACCTTCATCATAGGTTCCATCAGCACTGGGTTGGCCTGTGGCGCGTTATTTCTTCAGTGCTTGCGAAGCAGCGATTTTAAACGCCATTTCGTTAGAGTCAACATCGTGGAAAGATCCATCGTACAGACGAGCTTTCAGACCCAGTAATGGGTAGCCGGCGATAACGCCGTTCTTCATCTGTTCTTCGATACCTTTCTGGATCGCCGGGATGTATTCTCTCGGAATAGCACCACCCACGATCTCGTTGATGAATTCCAGACCTTCTTCACCGGCATCCGCAGGCGAGAATTCAACAACAACGTGACCGTACTGACCACGACCACCAGACTGCTTGGCAAACTTGTGGTTCGCGTCAACAGAGCCCTTCAGCTTCTCACGGTAAGCAACCTGAGGCTTACCAATGTTCGCTTCTACCTTGAACTCGCGACGCATACGGTCAACAAGGATATCCAGGTGAAGCTCACCCATACCGGAGATAATGGTCTGGCCACTTTCTTCGTCGGTCGTGAACACGGAAAGATGGATCTTCCTGAGCCAGTTTGCCCAGAGCGATACCCCATTTTTTTCCTGGTCAGCTTTAGTCTTTGGCTCAACAGCAACAGAAATTACTGGCTCTGGGAACTCCATGCGCTCCAGAGTAATAATGCTGTCCATTGAACACAGCGTGTCACCGGTGGTTACATCTTTCATGCCGATCAGGGCAACGATGTCACCAGCCACACACTCTTTAAGCTCTTCACGGTTGTTCGCGTGCATTTGCACCATTCGACCAACACGTTCTTTCTTGTGCTTAACCGGGTTGTACACCGTATCACCGGAGTTCAAAACACCGGAGTAGTTACGGATAAAGGTCAGCGTACCCACAAATGGGTCAGTAGCGATTTTGAACGCCAGCGCTGAGAAAGGCGCACTGTCATCTGCTTCACGAACAGCAGCAGTACCGTCTTTATCGTCCAGAATACCTTCGATCGCTTTAACTTCTTTTGGAGAAGGCATCAGCTCGATAACGGCATCCAGAACGGGCCTGTACACCCTTGTTCTTGAAGGCAGAACCACCAAAGACAGGAATGATCTCGTTCGCCAGAGTACGGGCACGGATACCGGCCTTGATCTCTTCTTCGGACAGATCACCTTCTTCGAGGTACTTTTCCATCATTTCATCGGTAGCTTCTGCAGCCGCTTCCACCATGTACTCGCGCATTTCGGCACACAGGTCAGCCATATCAGCAGGGATGTCTTCGTAGGTGAAGGTCATGCCCTGGTCTTCTTCGTTCCAGATGATTGATTTCATCTTCACGAGGTCAACCACACCTTTGAACTCATCTTCAGCGCCGATGGTCATCTGCATAGGTACCGCATTAGCGTTCAGACGCTCACGCAGCTGACTGACAACCATTTCGAAGTCAGCACCGGTACGGTCCATCTTGTTAACGAAGACCATACGAGGAACTTCGTACTTGTCCGCCTGACGCCATACGGTTTCAGTCTGAGGCTGAACACCGGAGGAGCCACACAGTACAACGACAGCACCGTCAAGCACACGCAGGGAACGCTCTACTTCAATAGTGAAGTCAACGTGTCCTGGCGTATCGATGATATTAACGCGGTGCTCATCAAACTGAGCATCCATTCCGCGCCAGAAACAGGTAGTCGCTGCAGAAGTGATGGTAATACCACGCTCCTGCTCCTGCTCCATCCAGTCCATGGTGGCAGCGCCATCATGAACTTCACCGATTTTATGGCTCAGGCCGGTGTAAAACAGTACACGTTCTGTAGTCGTTGTCTTACCCGCGTCAACATGGGCACAGATACCAATGTTGCGATAGCGGTTGATCGGGGTTTTACGGGCCACGACTCAATCCTCTGATACTTAGAAACGGTAGTGGGAGAATGCCTTGTTGGCTTCAGCCATACGGTGCACGTCTTCACGCTTCTTAACCGCTGCGCCCTTGCTTTCGGCAGCATCCATCAGTTCTCCAGCCAGGCGGAGCTTCATGGATTTTTCACCACGCTTACGCGCAGCGTCTACCAGCCAACGCATGGCCAACGCACTGCGGCGCGCAGGGCGAACTTCAACAGGCACCTGGTAAGTCGCACCACCGACACGGCGGGACTTAACCTCTACCATAGGAGCGATGGTTTCCAGAGCTTTTTCAAAGATCTCCAGAGGCTCCTTGCTGGTGCGTTCCAGAACGACGTCCAGAGCACCATAAACGATCCGCTCAGCGACAGATTTCTTACCGCTGACCATCACGTGGTTGATGAATTTAGTGAGTGTTTTATTACCAAACTTAGGATCTGGTAATACGTCGCGCTTAGCGACTACGCGTCTTCTTGGCATTGATAAGCCCTCTACGTCGGTCTTCAGGTAATCCAGGATCATTCAGTGGCTTTAAACTAACAAAGCACCCTGACCTGGCCTTACTCTCATCAACCTGATATTAAATTCTGACTCTTTCGAGTGTTTTGTCTGAGCATTACAGACGGAAACTTAAGCTAATCAGGCGATTAAGACTTAGGCTTCTTGGTACCGTACTTGGAACGGCCCTGCTTACGGTCGTTAACACCCTGAGTATCCAGGCTACCGCGAACGGTGTGATAACGAACACCTGGCAAATCCTTTACACGACCGCCACGGATCAGCACAACACTGTGCTCCTGAAGGTTGTGACCTTCACCACCGATGTAGGAAGTAACTTCAAAGCCGTTAGTCAGACGCACACGACATACTTTACGCAGCGCTGAGTTAGGCTTCTTAGGTGTAGTCGTATAAACACGGGTACAAACCCCGCGACGTTGTGGGCAGGCCTGAAGCGCAGGCACGTCAGTTTTTCTGACCTTGCGCTTACGGGGCTTACGCACCAGCTGGTTAATCGTTGCCATTCAGCGAACTCCAATTATTTCGAAAATCTGTTTCGAAAACCGTTTCTAAGTATTGAGTTTGAACCGTCAGAGGATTTGCAGTCCAAACTCGTGCTTTAAACTGCATAAGCAGGCATCAGCCGCTTATGCTCTACCTGGCCCACAACCGGACCAAGGGTAGAATAAAGCGCATAAATTTTACGGATCGTTAAAAGCAACGTCAAGTACGGGATTCAGTCATATAAACCGATGAATAACCCATATTTCGGCAAACAAGCCAGTTTCGCGGGTACTTCTTTGTAAAAAGGATCAAAGAAGCGCAATAACTGCGAAGATCAACACTATATACCCAAAGAGTTTGGAGTTACTGCTCGGCGGCAAGCGAAGCCCAGGGCGCTTAGACAAACTTAAGTAACCGGGGTGAGCGAGCAGCCTAAAGGGCATAAATGCAGCCAATAAAGGAGCAGTTTCAACAGACGACCGGTATAACTGACTGAAAATTCTTGTCTACAACAAACCCAAAGATAGCACTAATAAAACATAAACCAATGATTTTTAATAAATATTTCAACTTAAAGCCTACAAAAACAACTTCTTAACCCAACTTTGTCTGCACTTATGCCAGACGATTCATGGATATGCTAAAGTCGCACCCTCACTCACCTCCAAAGTTTAGAACTCAATGAAACGCGAACTGGCAATCGAATTTTCACGGGTCACCGAAGTCGCAGCCCTGGCAGGTTATAAATGGCTTGGACGCGGCGATAAAAATGCTGCTGATGGCGCTGCTGTCGAAGCAATGCGCACCATGCTGAACAAGGTTTCCATGAACGGTGAGATTGTTATCGGTGAGGGCGAAATCGATGAAGCCCCCATGCTCTTTATTGGTGAAAAAGTAGGTACCGGCACCGGAGAAAACATTGATATAGCCGTCGACCCGATTGAAGGCACCCGCATGACCGCCATGGGACAAAACAACGCCATTGCGGTACTTGCCGCTGGTGAGAAAGGCTCCTTCCTGAAAGCCCCCGATATGTATATGGAAAAGCTGGTCTGTGGCCCGGGAGCCAGAGGCGTTATCGATCTGAACCTGGGGCTGCGGGAAAATATCCAGAACGTTGCCCGTGCCCTGCATAAGCCCATTGAAAGTCTGGTCGTTATCACTCTGGCCAAACCCCGGCATGACACCGCTATTAAGATGATGCAGGACATGGGCGTCCGTGTATTCGCCATTCCTGATGGCGACGTTGCTGCCTCTATTCTGACCTGTATGCCAGACAGCGACGTAGACCTGATGTACTGTGTTGGTGGCGCCCCCGAAGGTGTTGTTTCAGCTGCCGTAATCCGTGCCCTGGGTGGTGATATGCATGGCCGACTGGTCACCAGGAATCAGGCCAAGGGAGAAACGCCTGAAAACATTGAAGCGGGCAAGCTGGAGGCTGAACGATGCAGGGAGATGGGGGTTGAGCCAGGTAAAGTACTCAAACTGAATGATTTGGCCAGCTCCGATAACGTCGTCTTCTCTGCCACTGGCATTACCAAGGGCGACCTGCTGCAAGGTATCATGCGCAAGGGTAATATCGCGACAACTGAAACTCTGGTAGTTCGTGGCAAATCCCGGACAATTCGCCGCATTCAATCCAGCCACTACCTGGATCGCAAGGATGATGACATTAAAAGCATTATTCTTTGATTCCAACGACCAGAAACACCATCGCATTTAAAACGATGCCAGCCATAAGCAGCCCCTCCCAGGCTGCCTATGCCATTTTGTTGAGTACTGATGTATGAGCTGTCACAGAATTAACGAACTGATTGAACTCCTCACCCCTGAGTGGCAAAAGCAGGGTCACCTGAATCTGGCTCAGATCATCGAAACCCTGGCTGCAGAAGCTGGCCATAAAGGCACCCTAAATGAAGTGACGGATGATCTATTGATCTATCATTTAAAAATGAAGAATGAAGCACCGGACGCCATGATTCCCGGTATTGCCAAGGATGTGGAGGTTGATTTTAAAGAGGCTTTATTGAAAGCCCGCGGATTCAAGTAAACTGATTCTGAAATTGGCAGCCGACGATCTTACCAGAGTGTCGGCTCACGCCATTGAATGTCATGGCAACCTATCCACCACAGGGGGAAAGGCGGCCTTCTCACGCTCACTTTATTTCACCCAGCCTCTTATACACACTTTCTGCACTGGGACGCTTCTTAGGAGCAGGGTCTGTACAGTCTTTTACCAGAGCAACAAGTTGACTGAGTTTTTCAGCATTTCCTGGTAACTGTGTTGTATCGCTCTGTTCAGGCTGTCGATCCTGTTTTGGCAGATTCAGTTCCAGCAAGCTTCGCTTATCCGACAGGAATTTATCACAGCCCTCATGAAACACTCCTGCATTAAACTGGCCAGACGCAGTCATATAATCAGACAGCGATAACTGCAACACTCTCTCTTTCTCCAGCAAAGCCTTACCCCCCGGAATACGACAGATCATTACCGCCAGCAAAGAACCGAAAGACCAGACATCCCCCTCTTTTGTCGCGGGCGTATACTGCCAGGGCTTGAATATTGTCTTTTTGATCAGGCTCTCTCTCTGAAAGCGGCATTCCGGTTCCGGCCAGACATATTTATCGTCGACCTCTCCCGGAAAACGCAGCTCTGCCGCATGCCAGGCATTGTTATAAAAAGTAAACCGTTTTTCTCCCAGCTTATCAGGCCCTGGCTGCCCTCCAACCACGCTGAAACGTTCAGGAGCAGCCAGCCCTAAAATGCCATCCACCCTCCTGAGATTACTCAGCTTGATATCCCCATGAGCCCATTGCTTATCATGCATAGATACCATCGTTCCTACCACCGTTTTCATATCAGCGACGATTTTCGTCACTGATCCGGGCAGCGCGTCTTTTCTGGCAGAGTATCGTTCTCCCAGCCCCCTCAGCAGAGGCCACCCTTTGATCAACCCGGGAAGAGTTTCCTTCTCTACCAGCTTTGGCAGTCCATTTATTTTATGTTCATAGATACAGGACTGCCTGGCCGTGGTGGCTATCATCTCGATCAGTTGGTGGATACTTTCATCACTTTCAAAATCCGCCGTGTCAGAATTACGTGGGCTGCAGGAGGCCGTAGGCGCTACCGCCCGACAGACAGCAAACAGCCTTCGAGTAGCCGAGGACAAAACAGAAAGACAAGAGCCAGAAGTACCAGGGTTATTTTTCTTGAGTAACTGAACGTTCTCCGGGTTCACCATCATTAAGGTGCCCACTCTTTCTCCGGTTAACCTGCCTTTTTTTATAGAAATCTGCCCCGCCTCAGCAAACCATGAGTATTTTTCTGGTGTGATAATAATCCTCTCGCCGCTGTTACCAGACTTCAGTTTTCCAGAAGTAAACAGAGCCAATGTCCACCGCTCACCAGAATCCATATCATTTCCAGTTTTGCTACGGGTTATTTCATAAGTTGCCATTCCAGAGCGTTCTTCACTCAGCTTAATCATCAAACCATCATCCGACTCCGCCACGCCTACACGTCTGGCAAAAGCCTTCTGCACTTTGTTATTTTCATCACGCAGGAAAGCCTGAAAATGACAGCCAGTATTATCTCCACTTATTGGCAATGCCATACGCCACCTCAGTTAAGCCTTAAAATCAGGCCCAGCTTAGTTCACCAGGACGTAAAGCGCATTGACACCCCGGTCAGTCGTACTGACAACACACTTAACCGCTTGGTTTTCTGGCCGTATATGCCGATATGGCTATCATCACAAACAGTCTGGGACCGATGGATGACCAGCAAAGACAGCCTTCGATTCTGGTACAACCTGATAAAAGTCAGCACGATACTCCTGTTCATCACAGGCCATGGATCGACATGGGCCGCACCAGTTGAGGCCTGGTACCAGAATGTCTGGTGCAGGGGAATGAAAGGAAAGGTCGAGGTACGCATGGAAGATGGCCGTCGCATTGACTGCCTGACCGACACCCATGCCATCGAAATTGAATTTGCCAGAAAATGGCCGGAAGCGGTTGGCCAGGCACTGGATTACAGCATGCTGACCAGCAAGCAAGCCGGTATTGTCCTGGTATTAAAGCATGCTCAAGACGAGACCTACTGGCAGCGACTGAAAGCGGTGGTCAACCACTACCGGTTGCCCATCCGGCTATGGAGGCTGGGGCCGTGAATTCGCTGCCCACAAAATATAAGCTGGAATTTTGTGGGCCAAAGACTTCATCCTATTTTCCAACCTGAATAAAGCATGAATCTTATTTTTGACGGCCTCATCATAGGGTGACTATTCCAAAACTCCTGGAGTTGCTTTTGCTGGAAGCGGACAGTAGAAAGCGGTGTTATACCAATCGGACTTTCTAACTACGCTATTGCGCTGGTGATATGGACACCAGGCCTGCGTTGGAATTCCTTGCAATAGAACCACTATTACTCGTCATTCTGCCTTGTTCTGACGTCCATATCACCATGCTCATTACAGTAGTTAGAAAGCACGATTGGTATTAATTCCTTTCAGCCCAGATAAAAAACTCCCGATTACCATCACCACCAGTAATCGGGCTATCGAAGTACCCACAAACTTGCAACCCAAGCTCTATGCAACAGGTTTTGATAGATTGCTCAACTTCCGGATACAGCCTCTCATCCCTGACAATTCCACCTTTACCCAGTCCGGCAGGCCCGACTTCAAACTGTGGTTTGACCAGGCTGAGCAATTGACCGCCTTTCTTTAGCAGCGGCACCAGCGAGGGCAATACCCTGGTCTGAGAGATAAACGACACATCCATAACCGCAAGATCAAATCCCTGCTGCTGATCCGTATATTCAAGCAGGCTCACTGGCAATGCACGGGCATTCATTCCTTCAAGACAAACCACGCGCGGATCGTTACGTAGGACCTCAACCAATTGGCCATGCCCGACTTCAATACCAACCACCCTGGCCGCTCCAGCCTGTAAAGCACAGTCTGTAAATCCACCGGTAGATTGACCCACATCGATAATTGTCGTTTCAGCCAGAGACAAACCTGAAATCTCCAGCGCACCGGCCAGCTTCATCCCTCCTCGAGAAACAAAGTTATCACGCTCATCCTGAAAGATATCAACCTCAATCCAGTCGGGATATTTTTGCCCCGCCTTGACTGGAGTCTCCCAGTCGCTGGATTGACGGACTTTTACTTTGCCTTCACTAATTAGACGCTGGGCTCGACTTCGAGAAGAAACTTTACCCTGATCCACAAGAATAAGATCGAGTCTGCGCATAAATAAAACACGTCACCAAACAATAACTACTGATCCGTCATTATACACAACCCACTAACTTGTGGAGTCCTGCCTACTACCTCTTCGCTGCCTTAAACCACCACTTGCAGACCCATCAGTAACTGGGGCTGATAGTGTGCTGTATGTATTGCTTTGAGACATTTGGCTACCGGCACGCTTCAGAATTAAAGCCTTTACCTTTTTACAGTGTTCTAATAAACAACGCTCTAGCTCTCCCTTAATGGAAGCAGCTCTTTGCTCGTCGTTGCTTCTACCCTCCACCCTCACTGCCCCCCCCTCTTCCAAAGGTGACACAATCAACGCATTTGTCGCCTTGTTAAGAAGAAAAGCTAAAGAATCCCCATCTTTTATCAAGTCTGTTTCTCTACGATCATTCCTGGCAAAATTGAGAAAATGTTCTGTCAACCTTTCAATATCAACATTCTCAGAATCACACAACCTAGTAATATGGTAATTGTTTTGACCCTTTAAGATATCCCTAACTATCAGCGAAATATCACCATAAGTCACTTGAAAAAGCAGCAATGCCTGGAAAAACCGGGGCTTCAACTCTTTCCTCGCCATAACAACAATATCTGGACTGAAAGCTGCTCCTCGGCATATATTTTCAGTCAAGATGACAGACTGGCGGTCCACCAGATCATCTGTCATCTGCATCAAATTGAACGTGTTTTTTTCAACAAGCCTAAATACTTTAACTAACTCCGTGGCTGAGATTTCTTTTGAACCCTTCTCAGATAATGTGCCTCCAACTTTTACTGACAAATTTGACGAGCACGATGAACAATGATCCAGAGCAGCAACTGAAGCAGGCAAAGAAACATCTTCGCGATGACTGCCTGTACGGAGCCGAAAATCATCTGTAACAGCTGATTCGGCAATAACTTCAGGGTTTACAGCATGGACTGAATTATACGACTGCGTTATCCTGTGACCCAAATATATACTTGGCACCACCGTTGCGATAGTCCATATACATGACCATGGGGAATAGCAGAAGTACATCACCCCTCCCAAGCCAGTTGCTGCTGCCCCGCCTGTATTAGCCCACCTGTAATTCTCAACATATGCCTGCTCCGCTTTTACTGCAAACGGCTTCACTAATTCCAAAGCTGTAGTTATCATCCCCTTAAAGAGACCATACCCTGTATCATGCACTGTCCGGAAACAATTCGTAATCCCATTTGAACTGACAGCACTGTTACTGTGCAACGCATTCGAATTTGCCATGTTTCCACACCTGAAAAGCCAGAACCTGTCTCAATTAACTCTGATTATTTATTGAAATATCAGAATCAGACCTGACTTTTAGAGCAAAAACAGAATTTCTGGTTCCTTCATTCCATTGTAAAGAACGTAATGTCTGAATCATCCCTCCACAGCATAAAGCCAACAAAATAAAACCCTACACTCCAGTTCCGCCAGCCATAAAAAAAGCCACCGTAGCGGTGGCTTTTTAAGAATTAGCTAAAGAGGGAATAATCCCTCTTTACTCAACGATCAAACTTCTCCGAAGTTCAATGCATCAGACAGAGCCTGTTCAACTTCTGAAGCAGATACCTTGGCTGGTGTTTCGAACTCAACTTCTTCACGCCCTTTACGACGCTCAGCATGGTAAGTCAGACCTGTACCTGCAGGAATCAGACGACCTACAACTACGTTCTCCTTCAGTCCACGCAGGTAATCGCGCTTGCCATGAACGGCTGCCTCAGTCAGAACACGGGTGGTCTCCTGGAAGGAAGCCGCCGAAATGAAGGACTCTGTCGCCAGAGACGCTTTCGTGATACCCAGCAGTACACGGTCAAACTTGGCCGGGAAGCCGTTCTCACGACCAACACGGTCATTTTCTTCCAGCAGACGGTTGTACTCAAGCTGGTCACCACGGATAAAGCTGGAATCACCGGTATCGGTAATTTCCACCTTCCGCAGCATCTGACGCAGGATGGTCTCAATGTGCTTATCGTTAATCTTTACACCCTGCAGACGGTATACATCCTGGATTTCGTTAACGATATAGCGAGCCAGCTCACTGACACCCAGAAGACGCAGTACGTCATGAGGGTTAGTAGGACCGTCAGAGATAACTTCACCCTGAGTGACCTGTTCACCTTCAAACACGTTGAGGTGACGCCACTTCGGAATCAGCTCTTCATAGGGGTCAGTACCGTCAGTCGGCGTGATGACCAGACGCTTCTTACCCTTGGTCTCCTTACCAAAGCCGATGGTTCCGGAAATTTCCGCCAGAATTGAGTGCTCTTTTGGCTTACGGGCTTCAAAGAGGTCGGCAACTCGTGGCAGACCACCGGTGATGTCCCGGTTACCAGAAGATTGCTGAGGAATACGGGCAAGAACCGCACCCACTTCCACAGTGGCACCATCCACCAGGTTCACCAACGCGTTAGCTGGCAGGAAGTACTGAGCAGGTACATCCGTACCTGGCAGCTTCAGCTCGTTACCATTCGCGTCTTTCAGCTGCATGGCAGGACGAATATCCTTACCTGCAGATGGACGATCCTTCGGATCCATGATCTCAATATTGGACAGACCGGTCAGTTCATCCGTCTGAGTCTTAACGGTAATGTTTTCATCCATACCCTGGAATTCAACAATACCGGCAGTTTCAGTGATGATCGGGTGAGTGTGTGGATCCCACTTTGCCACGGTCTGACCCGCTTCAATCTGGTCACCGTCTTTCACCGAAATCATGGCACCGTAAGGCAGCTTGTAACGCTCACGCTCACGACCAAACTCATCAGCGACCGCCAGCTGACCGGAACGGCTGACAGCCACCAGAGTGCCATCTTTACGCTCAACAGACTTCAGGTTCAACAGACGAACAGAACCTTTGTTCTTAACGGTTACACTGTCTGCTGCTGCGTTTCTGGACGCCGCACCACCGATGTGGAAGGTACGCATCGTCAGCTGTGTACCCGGCTCACCGATGGACTGAGCAGCAATTACACCGACAGCCTCACCCTTGTTAACCAGGTGACCACGACCCAGATCACGGCCATAGCACTTGGAACAGATACCGTGACGGGTTTCGCAGCTGATTGGCGAGCGTACACGCATCTCGTCAACGTTCATGGTTTCGAGACGCTTCACCCACATTTCATCGATGAGGGTTCCGGCCGGTACGGCGATTTCGCTGTCGCTGCCTGGCTTGAGTACATCTTCAGCCACAACACGACCCAGAATACGCTCACCCAGCGGCTCTACTACGTCACCGCCTTCAATGTGCGGTGTCATCAGCAGGCCTTCGCTGGTGCCACAGTCGTCTTCAGTGACAACCAGATCCTGGGCAACGTCAACCAGACGACGGGTCAGGTAACCGGAGTTCGCTGTTTTCAGAGCGGTATCCGCAAGACCCTTACGAGCACCGTGAGTAGAGATGAAGTACTGGAGTACGTTCAGACCTTCACGGAAGTTCGCCGTAATTGGCGTTTCAATGATGGAACCGTCTGGCTTGGCCATCAGACCACGCATACCCGCCAGCTGACGAATCTGTGCCGCACTACCCCGCGCACCGGAGTCTGCCATCATGTAAACGCTGTTAAAAGATTCCTGCTCTTCTTCCTTGCCCTGCTTATTAATAACAGTGTCGGATTTCAGGTTATCCATCATCCGCTTGGCCAACATTTCGTTAGCACGGGACCAGATATCGATTACCTTGTTGTACTTCTCACCGGCAGTTACCAGACCGGAAGCAAACTGGTTCTCAATTTCTTTAACTTCTTCGTTGGCGTCATCGATGATGCGAGCCTTCTCAGGAGGAATAACGAAGTCGTTAACACCAATGGATGTACCGGAAATCGTTGCATACTGGAAGCCCAGATACATCATCTGGTCAGCAAAGATAACGGTTTCTTTCAAACCAACGTTACGGTAGCAGGCGTTCAACAGACCGGAGATTGCCTTCTTCTTCATTGCCTGGTTAACCAGGGCAAAAGGAAGACCTTCAGGCACGATATCCCACAGTATCATTCGGCCTACAGTGGTATCCGCGAGGAACTTATTGTCGTACTCGTTACCTTCCCCGTCTCTGTACTTCTCATGCACACGCACTTTAATACGGGCATGCAGATCAACAGCCTTGGTACGGTACGCACGCATAACTTCATCGATATCAACGAAAGCCATGCCCTCACCCTTCGCATTAATACGATCACGGGTGATGTAGTACAGACCCAGTACAACGTCCTGAGAAGGAACAATGATTGGCTCGCCGTTCGCTGGTGCCAGGATGTTGTTGGTAGACATCATCAGGGCACGGGCTTCAAGCTGGGCTTCCAGAGTCAGAGGTACGTGTACCGCCATCTGGTCACCGTCAAAGTCGGCGTTGTAAGCCGCACACACCAATGGGTGCAACTGAATCGCCTTACCTTCGATCAGAACCGGTTCAAACGCCTGAATACCCAGACGGTGAAGCGTCGGCGCACGGTTCAGCATGACCGGATGTTCGCGGATCACGTCCGCCAGAACGTCCCAAACCTCCGGGGTTTCACGCTCAACCATTTTCTTGGCAGCTTTGATCGTGGTTGCCAGACCTTTGGCTTCCAGCTTGCCGAAAATAAATGGCTTGAACAGCTCCAGGGCCATTTTCTTAGGCAGACCGCACTGATGCAGACGCAGAGTAGGACCTACGGTGATAACCGAACGACCAGAGTAGTCTACACGTTTACCCAGCAGGTTCTGACGGAAACGACCCTGCTTACCCTTGATCATGTCGGCCAGGGACTTCAGAGGACGTTTGTTAGAACCGGTAATGGCACGACCACGACGACCGTTATCCAACAGGGCATCAACAGACTCCTGCAGCATCCGCTTTTCGTTACGGACGATGATGTCAGGTGCGTTCAGATCCAGCAGACGTTTCAGACGGTTATTACGGTTAATCACTCGACGATACAGATCGTTCAAGATCAGACGTCGCAAAACGACCACCGTCCAGTGGCACCAGCGGACGCAGATCAGGCGGCAGAACCGGCAGAACAGTCAGGATCATCCACTCAGGGTTGTTGCCTGAGTTATGGAAAGCTTCCAGCAGCTTCAGACGCTTGCTCAGCTTCTTCAGCTTGGTTTCAGAGTTGGTCTGTGGAATCTCTTCACGCAGCGTATTGACTTCGTCTTCGATGTCGATATCCGCCAGCAGACCTTTGATGGCCTCTGCACCCATACGGGCATCAAAGTCATCACCAAACTCTTCCAGAGCTTCGTAGTATTGTTCATCAGACAGCAGCTGGTTTTTCTCCAGCGTCGTCATGCCCGGATCAACAACAACGTAAGATTCGAAATAGAGTACCCGCTCAATATCGCGCAGGGTCATGTCAAGCAACAGACCAATACGGGATGGCAGGGACTTCAGGAACCAGATGTGAGCAACCGGGCTGGCCAGCTCAATGTGACCCATGCGCTCACGACGCACTTTGGCCAGAGCAACTTCAACGCCACACTTCTCACAGATAACGCCGCGATGCTTCAGTCGCTTGTACTTACCACACAGGCACTCGTAGTCCTTCACTGGTCCAAAAATTTTGGCGCAGAACAAACCGTCACGCTCAGGCTTGAACGTACGGTAGTTAATGGTTTCCGGTTTTTTCACTTCGCCGTAGGACCATGACCGGATCATATCCGGTGAAGCCAGAGAAATCCGAATAGCGTCGAATTCGTCCGTCTGGCCCTGTGTCTTGAGCAGATTCAACAAGTCTTTCAAGATCGTATCTCCTCGCGGTGCAAGGTGTCCTTATCTCTATCTACCGACAGAACCAAGAACACCCTGGCCACACGTTCGTTATTCGGTTTCCAGTTCGATGTCGATGCCCAGTGAGCGGATCTCTTTCAACAGTACGTTGAAGGATTCCGGCATACCGGCTTCCATTCTGTGGTCGCCATCCACGATGTTTTTGTACATCTTGGTACGGCCAGCGACGTCATCGGACTTCACAGTCAGCATTTCCTGCAGAGTGTAGGCAGCACCGTACGCTTCCAGTGCCCATACCTCCATCTCCCCGAAACGCTGCCCACCGAATTGTGCCTTACCACCCAGAGGCTGCTGGGTAACCAGAGAGTAAGAACCAGTAGAACGTGCGTGCATCTTGTCGTCTACCAAGTGGTTCAGCTTCAGCATGTACATGTAGCCAACGGTAACCGGACGCTCAAAAAACTCACCGGTACGACCGTCAAACAGTTTAACCTGACCACTGTCATCCATGTCCGCCAGACGCAGCAGGCGCTTGATTTCAGTTTCCTTGGCGCCATCAAATACCGCAGTTGCCATCGGCACACCGCCACGCAGATTACGGGCCAGCTCAAGCACTTCAACATCGCTGAACGAATCAATCTGCACAGGGCTGGAACCCGGAATACCGTTGTAGACCTCATCCAGGAACTTGCGCAGCTCAGCCATGCTCCGCTGGGCTTCCAGCATGCGATTGACCTTCACGCCCAACCCTTTGGCCGCAGCACCCAGGTGAGTTTCCAGAACCTGACCAACGTTCATTCGGGAAGGTACACCCAGAGGGTTCAGTACGATATCAACCGGATTACCTTCTTCATCGTGCGGCATGTCTTCTACCGGCATGATGATGGAGATAACACCCTTGTTACCGTGACGACCCGCCATCTTGTCACCCGGCTGGATACGACGCTTGATGGCCAGGTAAACCTTAACGATCTTCAGCACGCCAGGCGCCATGTCGTCGCCAGTCTGGAGCTTCTTCTTCTTGTCTTCGAAGCGCTCATCCAGTTGGGCACGACGCTCTTTCAACTGCTCTCTGGACAGGTCAAGCATCTCATTGAGTGCTTCGTCAGCCATGGACAGCTTGAACCACTGCTCATGCTCCAGACCATCGAGGTAGCTATCGCTGATCAGGTCACCCTTGGCCAGTGCAGGAGCGCGGACAACAGGCTGGTTACGAAGAGCGCCACGCAGACGGGCAAACGTGTCATTTTCTACCACACGGAACTCTTCGTTCAGATCCTTACGGTATTCATCCAGCTGTGCCTTTTCGATGGAAAGGGCACGAACGTCCTTCTCTACGCCATCGCGGGTAAAGACCTGAACGTCAATAACGGTACCTTTTACACTGGTTGGTACACGCAGAGACGTATCCTTAACGTCAGAAGCCTTCTCACCGAAAATGGCACGCAGCAGTTTTTCTTCCGGAGTCAGCTGGGTTTCACCTTTCGGGGTAACCTTACCCACCAGAATATCACCAGCGCCGACTTCAGCACCCACATAAACGATACCGGCTTCATCCAGCTTGTTCAGGGCAGATTCACCAACGTTTGGAATATCACCCGTGATTTCTTCTGAGCCCAGCTTGGTGTCACGAGCCACACAGGTGAGTTCCTGAATGTGGATAGTGGTAAAGCGGTCTTCCTGAACCACACGCTCAGAAATGAGGATGGAGTCCTCAAAGTTGTAACCATTCCAGGGCATAAACGCGACACGCATGTTCTGACCCAGCGCCAGCTCACCCATATCGACAGAAGGTCCGTCGGCCATGATGTCACCACGGGCGATCTGATCCCCGGCCTTCACCAGTGAACGCTGATTAATACAGGTATTCTGGTTAGAACGTGTGTATTTGGTCAGATTGTAGATATCTACACCCGCTTCACCCGGTTGAACTTCATCATCATTAACCCGGACAACAATACGGGCAGCATCAACGGTATCAATCACACCGCCACGCCTGGCAACCACACAGACACCGGAGTCAGAAGCTACATTACGCTCCATACCAGTACCAACCAGAGGCTTTTCGGCTCTCAGTGTTGGTACGGCCTGACGCTGCATGTTTGATCCCATCAATGCACGGTTCGCGTCATCGTGCTCAAGGAATGGAATCAGGGAAGCTGCTACAGACACCATCTGCTTGGTAGACACGTCCATATACTGGACTTTATCTGGCCCCATCAGTGTTGCTTCACCACGGTAGCGCACAACAACCAGCTCTTCAGTCAGCTGCTTGTTTTCATCCATTGCTGCGGATGCCTGAGCGATAACGTATTCACCTTCTTCAATTGCAGAAAGGTAATCCACCTCGTCAGTTACCTGACCATCAACTACACGACGGTATGGTGCTTCAAGAAAACCATAGTCGTTAGTACGGGCGTAGGTTGCCAGAGAGTTGATCAGACCGATGTTTGGACCTTCAGGCGTCTCGATTGGACATACACGACCGTAGTGAGTTGAGTGTACGTCACGAACCTCAAAGCCGGCACGTTCACGAGTCAGACCACCTGGGCCCAACGCCGATACACGACGTTTGTGGGTAATTTCAGACAGCGGGTTGTTTTGATCCATAAACTGGGACAGCTGGCTGGAACCAAAGAATTCCTTGATGGCAGCTGCAACCGGCTTGGCATTGATCAGGTCCTGAGGCATCAGGCCTTCAGACTCAGCCAGGCTCAGACGTTCTTTAACTGCACGCTCAACACGCACCAGGCCAACACGGAACTGGTTTTCAGCCATTTCACCAACAGAACGTACGCGACGGTTACCCAGGTGGTCGATATCGTCACAGATACCCTTACCATTTCGGATATCAACAAGGATTCTCAGTACATCGATGATGTCAGAGTTATCCAGAACACCGGATCCCGTATCTTCATCACGACCCAGGCGACGGTTGAACTTCATACGACCTACCGCTGACAGGTCATAACGTTCAGTTGAGAAGAACAAGTTCTGGAACAGCGCTTCTGCAGCATCCTGCGTTGGTGGTTCACCAGGACGCATCATACGGTAAATTTCAACGAGCGCTTCCAGGCGATTCGTTGTCGTATCTGCACGCAGTGTGTCAGAAATAAACGGACCACAATCAAGCTCATTGATATAAAGCGTTTCTACAGACTTGATACCTGCTGACAGCAGTTTTTCATACACTTCAGGTGTGACTTCAGTGTTGCACTCAACAATGATTTCACCGGTAGATTTATGAATAACGGTTTTGGCAAGAACACGACCGTAGATGTATTCAACGGGTGCATCCAGGTTCTTGATGCTGGATTTTTGCAGATCACGGATATGACGTGCAGTTACACGACGACCCTGTTCTACAATGACATTGCCATCATTATCATAGATATCAAAACTGGCTGCCTCACCCCTCAGGCGATCGGCAACAAACTCAGTGCTGACATTTTCAGCACCGATTTTGAATTCAACAAAATCAAAGAAATTCTCAAGAATTTCTTCATTAGAGAGACCAATGGCTCTCAGCAGGATTGTTGCTGGCAATTTCCGACGACGGTCGATACGAACAAAAAGCAGATCTTTTGGATCAAACTCAAAGTCCAGCCAGGAGCCACGGTAAGGAATGACACGGGCAGAGTAGAGCAGTTTACCGGAAGAGTGAGTCTTACCCCGGTCATTATCAAAGAACACGCCCGGAGAGCGGTGCAGCTGAGATACGATAACCCGTTCTGTACCATTAATAACAAAGGTACCGTTATCGGTCATGAGCGGAATTTCGCCCATGTACACTTCCTGCTCCTTGATATCCTTGATTGCCTTGTTAGACGATTCTTTATCGTAGATAATCAGACGCACCTTAACACGCAGAGGTACTGCGTAAGTGACGCCTCTCAGCTGGCATTCCTTGACATCAAACGCAGGAGCGCCCAGTCTGTAGCTAACATATTCAAGTGCCGCATTGCCGGAATAGCTTACGATTGGAAAAACGGATTTAAAGGCTGCATGAAGCCCAATATCTTCCCTTGCTGCCGGCTCTTTATCTGACTGCAACAGCTTGTGATACGAGTCAAGCTGAATCGCCAGCAGATACGGCACATTCATGACACTCGGCAGCTTGCCGAAGTCCTTGCGGATGCGTTTTTTCTCAGTATACGAGTATGCCATCAGCGTTCCCCAGCTTGGTTACCTGTTTTCTGGCCTCAGGCGGCATCGCCTGGCCATAGTAGGTTAGTTCGAGAGCGGGTGGCTCCCTGTCAAAACCAATAAATTTTCGACTATTCGACTACTAGAGTCGTTGTAGATACTCTCAATGTCGTTGTAGACACTGTAACCGTTGTATGAGCTTTAGCGCCTGGGTGAAAGCCATCTGATACTACTGTTCAGATTTACCACCCTGCTTTCACGGCAATACCGCTCACATCACACAAGGCAATGAAAGCGGTATTTTTTAGGCTGCCCATCACTTATCAAGCAACATTTATGTATTTCAGCCCGGATCAAATCGGTTAGATTCTGAATTCTTTACAGCAATCTGCCATCATCTCACAGCTTAATGCGAAGCGGTACTAATCTGTTGGAAAAGTTCAAGTAACGAACCGCCCGACACCACCACGCAACGCTTGAAAAGCACAACGCCTGAAGCATGGAACTACGGAAAAACCATCAAGCTTTTCAGTAACCTCATTAAGCACATATCCCTTTTGCACCGAAAATATTCCACAACACAACCATACAAAGCCACTCCTGCCCAGAAGGACTGAAGAGGTAGATACGCCATGACGAGAAAGAGATCTTATGTGCAAACAGAATCACTCAGACGATATAGCTCATACAACGGAAAAAAGGCCGGCACCCTCGCAGGCACCAGCCACCTGAATCTATTATGCAACAGACTCGGGATTATGCAATGCTTTTATAGAAATTACTTGATTTCTACAGAAGCACCAGCTTCTTCCAGCTGCTTCTTCAGCTCTTCAGCTTCTTCTTTAGAAGCGCCTTCCTTCAAAGGAGCTGGAGCGCCATCAACAACAGCCTTGGCTTCTTTCAGGCCCAGACCGGTAGCAGCACGAACAACCTTGATTACGTTAACTTTCTTGTCGCCAGCAGCAGTCAGAATAACGTCAAATTCGGTTTGCTCTTCAACAGCAGCAGCAGCAGCAGCAACTGGAGCAGCAGCAACAGCAGCAGCAGCAGAAACGCCGAACTTCTCTTCCATAGCGGAAACCAGTTCAACAACGTCCATTACAGACATTTCAGCAATAGCGTTCAGGATATCTTCTTTGGACAGAGCCATCTCTATATCTCCAAAAATTTTCTTTGGGGTAACTATTTACAAGAAAGCCCCAGAATTTATTTAAGCAAAAAAGCCAGACAGTCAATTCAATCAGAATTAAGCGGCTTTCTTTTTCTCGTCGGCAACAGCTGCCACAGCACGGGTAACTTTTGACGGGAACTCGTTCAGAGTTCTTGCCAGCTTGGTTACCGGTGCAATCATTACACTCATCAGCATTGCGCGAGCCTGATCCAGAGTTGGCAACTTGGCCAGAACATCAATTTGCTCTGCACCCAGCAACTGTCCAGAAACAGACAGAGCCTTAATTTCCAACTCTTTATTCTCTTTGGCAAATTCCTGCATCACGCGCGCGGCGGAGCCTGGATCTTCCATTGAGAAAGCAAGCACAGTAGGGCCTACCAGCACTTCCTGCAGACACTGAAGTTCAGTGCCTTCAACCGCGCGCTTAGCCAGCGTGTTACGAACTACCTTCAGGTAGACGCCACCATCACGAGCCTGCTTACGCAGAGCGGTCATTTGACCAACAGAAAGACCACGGTAGTCCGCGATTACAGCCGACAGAGCGCTTTGTGCAGCCTCGCTGACTTCGGCAACAATTGCCTTCTTGTCTTCGAGTCCTAACGCCATGGGCTTTACTCCAAATTTATGAAGTCACATCTAACCATTTATCAAGATAAACAATCAGACACTTACAATACGGTGAAGGGTCCATGCACCACTATTGAGTCGTAGCATTTTCACCGTCTACACAGGAAATTAAGCCTTTTGCCTTTTACCCACTACCAAGTAGCGAACCCTGCAAGCAGGAACAGCATCCAGCACCTGTGATCTTTGACGACCCCTGCCTGAGCAGGGACCCCAAAGTCTTTTGCGGCCAGTACGAAACCAGCCAGAAGCCCGAGCAAACTCAAGCTCCATTAATTCTTAAGCAGCTTCTTTAAGCTGTGAGCGAAGACATGTCGATGGTCAGGCCTGGCCCCATAGTGGAGGACAGAGACACCTTCTTCATGTAAACACCTTTGCTGGAAGAAGGTTTCAGCTTCTTCAGATCAACCAGCAGAGCTTCAACGTTCTGCTTGAGCGCAGCGGCTTCAAAGTCAATCTTGCCAACACCGGCATGAATGATACCGTTCTTATCCGTACGGAAACGTACCTGGCCAGCCTTAGCGTTGCGAACCGCTTCAGCAACGTTAGGTGTTACAGTACCCACTTTAGGGTTAGGCATCAGACCACGCGGTCCAAGAATCTGACCCAGCTGACCAACAACACGCATTGCATCAGGAGAAGCAATAACAACGTCGAAGTCCATCTGACCAGCTTTAACCTGCTCAGCCAGGTCTTCCATACCAACAATTTCTGCACCCGCTTCTTTAGCGGCTTCAGCATTGGCACCCTGGGTGAACACAGCTACACGAACGTCCTTACCAGTACCGTTAGGCAGAACAGTAGAACCACGAACAACCTGGTCAGATTTACGAGGATCAACACCCAGATTCACAGAAACTTCGATAGTTTCCTTGAACTTTACACTGGAGATCTCTCTCAGCAGGCTAGCTGCTTCTTCAAAGCCATAAGACTTGGTAGAGTCGATTTTTTCAGCGATCAGTTTCGCACGCTTAGACAGCTTAGCCATTACTCAACACCCTCCACGATCAGGCCCATGGAACGAGCTGAACCAGCAATGGTACGCACCGCTGCATCTTCGTCAGCAGCAGTCAGATCAGGTTCTTTGATCTTGGCAACTTCAAGCAGCTGCTCACGAGTCACAGTACCCACTTTCTCGGTATTTGGACGACCAGAACCCTTCTTCAGCTTCAGGGTCTTCATCAGCAGAACAGAGGCAGGTGGAGTCTTGGTTTCGAAAGTGAAACTGCGATCACTGTATACAGTAATAACAACAGGAATCGGCATACCAGCATCCATTTTCTGGGTGCTAGCGTTAAACGCCTTACAGAATTCCATGATGTTTACACCGTGCTGACCCAGAGCAGGACCAACAGGCGGGGATGGATTTGCCTGTCCAGCAGGCACTTGAAGCTTAATATAAGCTTGTACTTTCTTGGCCATTTTCAACCTCTACATGGGTCACTGCCTTATTCAACACCCCCCTCCCAAAACCCAAGGCCTTAAGAAAAGAAGCGTTCAAATCCACGGCTACCCGTCTACAAAGCGCGGTAGTTTACAGAAATCATTCCGAAATCACCAGCGCAAAAACACTTAAGATAACTGCAAATCACACAATCACCTCAAAGCGCCCATCCAACTCTACAAAATGGCTGAGAAAAACAAAGCCCCGCCAGCCAATAAAGGCAAAACGGGGCTATTCGAAAGCTTGCTTATATTAAAGCTTAAACCTTCTCAACCTGGCCAAACTCAAGCTCTACCGGCGTTGAGCGACCAAAGATCATTACTGCAACCTGCAGACGACTCTTTTCGTAATTGACACCTTCCACCACACCATTAAAGTCAGCAAAAGGACCATCAACAACACGAACCATCTCACCCGGCTCGAACAGAGTCTTAGGCCTGGGAGCCTCAGCACCCTCGTGCACACGACGAAGAATAGCGTCCGCTTCTTTTTCAGTAATAGGCGCAGGCTTATCCGCCGTACCACCGATAAAGCCCATCACCCTCGGCGTATCTTTAATAAGATGCCACGAGTCTTCATTCATCTCCATCTGGACCAATACATAGCCCGGAAAGAATTTCCTCTCACTTTTACGCTTCTGGCCGTTCTTAATCTCTACCACTTCCTCGGTAGGCACCAGAATTTCGCCAAAGTACTCTTCCATACCAAGACGCTTGATACGCTCATTCAAAGAGCGCAACACCTGCTTCTCGTATCCAGAGTAGGCATGAACCACATACCAACGTTTCGCCATGTCCTGTCCCTATCAAATCAGGCTGCTGATCATCCAGCCTAGCAGAGAATCGAGCCCCCACAAAATAAGGCCCATCACTAATACGACAGCAACCACCACCAGAGTGGTTTGCACCGTCTCCTGACGAGTAGGCCAGACAACCTTGCGAATCTCAGTCTTGGCATCCTTCAACAACGTCCAGAAGGCACCACCTTTCACAGTCTGCAGAGCAACAAACCCGGCAACAGCCGCAATCACCAACAAGCCGACAACCCTAAGAAGAAGCGACTCAGCAGCAAAATAATAATTACCGTAAACACCAACAGCGACCAGAATCGCCACAAGGCCCCATTTGAGACCATCCAGTCGACCCGAAGTCGCAATTTCAGAATTTCCACTCATCAGCTTGATTTTCTCTATCTAGACTCTCTAAGAGCAAGCTTCCCAGGAGCAAGAGCTTGATCATCGGAAATGGCAGGCCAGGAGGGAATCGAACCCCCAACCCCCGGTTTTGGAGACCGGTGCTCTACCAATTGAACTACTGGCCTAAATCCTTATCACTCTGAATCACAGAGCCGGTGAATTATAATCCCCATCAACCGACCTGAAAAGCCTTGTGGCTATTCGAGCACAAAAAAACTACCGCTCGAAAAAAAAGAGACACGAGCCTCTCGAATATGGAGCTCTTAACCGGAGTTGAACCGGTGACCTCATCCTTACCAAGGATGCGCTCTACCAACTGAGCTATAAGAGCACTTGCTATCTATGACAACCATCTATAGACAAGATTGAAACTGGAGCGGGTAGCGGGAATCGAACCCGCATCATCAGCTTGGAAGGCTGAGGTTCTACCGTTGAACTATACCCGCAAAAACAAAACTTTAATCATGCAAACCAATCTTGCACGAATTCCAAGGATTTGGAAACCAGCCATCAAGCTTAATTTCAACTCAAGGAAGAATAAATCTGGTGGTGGGGGCTGGATTCGAACCAGCGAAGCTTTCGCGTCAGATTTACAGTCTGATCCCTTTGGCCACTCGGGAACCCCACCAGATGCTGCGCTATTTTATTCAGGAAGTTTTCTTTGTCAACCCAACCTTTTTCTTCCAGATGATTCTATCTTTCAGATCAACTTTTAATTTCCCGGTTCGGTTAACTGTCTCCCTGAGCAGCGAGGCGTATACTAGAGAATCTCTTTGCTCGTTGCAATGCTTTTACAACTCTTTTTTAACTTTTTCAGTTCAGGAAACTGATCTGCGGTTTCATCCCAGAACGAAGAACTCAACCTGCTTTCAACAGTAGAATCCATCTCGAGCCACCATTGTTCAGGAACCCTGGGTAGTGACTTGATCGCAACACCATAACCCGCATCAGTTAAACGACGACTAACTGCTTTTGCAGACTCACTCCGCGAGAAAAGCCCCAATGATATACCATTGGCCAGCTCCCCCTGAGTAATCACAAAGCTATCAATTCTTTGCGCCTGCAACTCTCTCAACAAACGGATCGCAGCATCACGACTGGGTAAAGGCGGTATATGAACCCAGTAATCCTGTTGCTGGCTATTTTCATCAGCCCTTTCATGACTACTAACCCCCACTGCAAATAAACGCTGCTGCAGTTCATCCACCTCAACCACATTGGCAAAAGGCCCTACAACGAGGCATTCATTTACAAGCTTACGTCCTGACTGGATCGATGAATTTATCAAAGGTTTTACTCCAGCCATATCACTTGGAGTTGCTGAGTGCGCCCCACTTGTCTCGGCAAGCAAAATCAGTCGTTCACCCAACACTTCTTTATAACCATCACTTTCTTCGGGAAGCCAGTACCCTCCCCTGGAATCATGATAGGAGCCCCAGGCAAAATAACTGAGATTGGCAAATACAAGAAAAATAACTGTCCAGCGCATCGTTTATCCCAGCACCGCCTCTTCAAAAGCAAGCGACAGACCGTCCATCACCAGTTCAGGATGATAAAAACACTCACCGTTAATGTAAGGCTTAAGTAGCGCACCATCACCTCCGGTCAGATATACGACACGATCTTTATGCGTAGCCTGTTGCTCATTCACCATTGCTGTCGCCATAGCGAGAACACCGTTATTAATACAGTCCATACTATTTTTGCCCGGACTGACACTGGAGGCTGCCATTTCCACCATGGGCAGTTGAGCCGTACTGGTGTGCAACATCTTTTTCATCAACCCGATACCCGGCACAATATACCCACCGAGATGTTCTCCATCACGGTTTAACATATCAAGGGTGATAGCCGTACCACAGCTAACAACGATTTTATCTGTCTGCTTATCCTGATGGTTAGCCGCCAGCATTGCCAGCCAGCGATCGACCCCAAGACCAGGATAAGCAACACGAACTCCCCGCCATTCAGTTTTAACCGAAGCCTGCTGAAGAGAAATATTGAAGTGCCGGTCAATGGCAGCATTAAGCAACTCAAAACGCTCCCAACCCGAAACAATGGATGCTCTGGCACAGTCTATCTGCCCAACCTGCCCCATTAACAAGGGCAGACCCTGGAGCCAGTTATCGCTGTTTGCAAGATAGCCATGGGAAGCTACGGTATCGCCATTTAACAGTCGCCATTTTAATCGGCTATTACCAGCATCCAGTTCCAGAATTCTCATGTTTACGTGCTCTTTCCAGGGCCAGCAGTCTTCAATGAAACTTCACCGCCATTAAAAACCATCATACCCTCACCAGTCTTCAATAACAGTCCACCATGGGCATTAACCCCAGAGGCCACACCAGAAACACTATTTCCCGATGCATCCAAAACAACACTCTGACCAGCAAAAGCATCGTATTGCTCCCACTGTTTCATAAAATGACCAAAGCCATATTGACTGAAAGCATCCAGAGTCTGGCACAACTCACTGATCAGTGCGCTTGCTACACGGTTCCGGCTGACCGCCATTCCACAGACTCGCTGAATATCCACGGCTGGCTGATTAATAGTATTGATTTGCTCCTGACTCAGGGCAATATTGACACCAATACCAATAATAACCTCACAGTCACCAGTAGGATCGCCATGTACTTCCAGCAAAATGCCACTGAGCTTCTGAAAGCCCTCCTGAGACCCTTTACCCGCTGAAGGCTCCCAGAGCACATCATTAGGCCACTTTAGCTTCAGGTTGCTCGCACCACAGGACTCCAGCGATTTAACAACACAGAGGCCGACCGCAAGACTCAGCCCCTCAAGAGAGGCCATGCCGGCACTATAAGACCATCTGACAGACATACTGATGGTAGAGCCAAACGGATTATTCCAGGCCCTGCCCCGGCGGCCACGACCACTGGTCTGGTATTCCGCCAGGCATACAGCCTTGATTGCAGGGCTATCTACATGGATATCCCTGACCAGATCATTAGTTGAAGCCGTTTTAAGACAGGTTTGAATAACTACCGATTCTCTGACAGCCTGATCCAGATCACCCAGAATTTTCTGCCGATCCAACAGCTCAACTCCCGGATGTAACCTGTAACCTTTCCCTTTCACTGAATCCAGCTGCAGGCCAAGTTCTTCCAGCATTTTCAGTTTTTTCCACACCGCAGCACGACTAATGCCCAAAGCGCTGCCCAGCGCCTCACCCGAGTGAAAACTGCCATCAGACAGCAGCTCTAATACTTTTTCCATTTAATAGATTCCTTTATTGACTCTACCTATACTGCATACTCTCTAAATTCTAAATATAGAAAACAACCGATGGATCAGGGAAACAGCAGATGAGCATTTTCAAATCCCACATCACCCGGATGAGTGCCTACACCCCTCCCCTGAAAGGCAGGAATCCTCATAAACATCTGCTACTGGACTTCAATGAAAGAACATTACCCGTCAGCCATCATGTTAAGCAGGCGCTTATAGACTTTATCAATGATGACCGACTGCAAATGTACCCCTCCTATGGTGACCTGACCCGAAAGATTGCCAGTTATGCGGGTGTCAGCGAATCAAAGGTCATGATGACCAACGGCTCCGATCAGGGTATCGACATTATTATTCGTGCTGCCTGCACGGAGGACGATGAAATCATCATCCCCGGGCCAACCTTCGCAATGTACCAGCAGTGCGCCAATATTGAGAGACTGAAAATCATAGAGCCAGCCTATACGCTGGATGAAGGCTTCCCTGTCAATGAAGTACTGAACTCAATCACACCCAGCACCCGGATGATTGTGATAGCCAACCCGAATAACCCCAGCGGAACAAAAATCAACTGCGAGGACATTCTAACCATAGCCAGAGCCGTACCCGATACTGCACTGCTGGTCGACGAGTGCTACTTTGAATACTCTCAGACAACCATCGCCGATAAGGTGATGGAATACCCGAATATCCTGATTACGCGCACTTTCTCAAAAACATGGGGCCTGCCATCCATACGGCTGGGGTATGTCATCAGCCATCCCGATAACATCAAAGCACTGCTGAACATTCGCGGCCCTTATGATGTCAATCAGTTTGCAGCTGTCGCTATTAATGCAGCGCTGGACCATCCAGAGTATACCCGGCAATACGTTAGGGAGGTTATGGAGGATTCCAAACCGCTGCTTGAGCAGTTCCTTGACCAGCAGAAAATTCCTTACTGGCCCAGCGCAGCCAATTTTATCTGGGCATTTCCTGACAACCCGGATGCTATTGAGCAGCATTTGCGTAACTACAACATTCTTGTCCGGCCAAAAGCTGACCAGAGTGGGCGCAAGGGGCTGAGAATAACTCTGGGAGATATTACTCAGACCCGGCACCTGATAGACAAGGTTCAGGAAGTGCTTTCAAGCTCACGAACATCATGAGTCATGCGCATCGGACAAAAGTTTGGCCCACACATTGAACAGAAGCCTGCATCCTTGGCACTGTCCTGAGGAAGGGTTTCATCGTGATAAGCTTTTGCCGTATCCGGATCAAGGGCCAGGTTAAACTGGTCCTCCCAACGAAACTCAAAACGAGCCCGGGACAGTGCATCATCCCTTAGCTGCTCAGTTCTTCTGAGTCTTTACGTCCCCGTATCCACTCTGAACGAATTGGCTGCAACCCCTGAAGGAGGTCCAGGCTATGCTCTGGATCAGTATAAGGTCCGGATGTGTCATACACCCTGATGGAAGATTCAGTTGATAATTTGCTGTACACCCCCTGTCTCTGTCCAATCGCTATTTCGCGCAGGCCCACACGAATGTCATCACGACTACCGGTGAGATAAATTTTTCTGGAAGCTGGAAATGGACGACAGGCTTCTGCCAGAAGTGACTGACCGTCAGAAATTGGAGTACTCGTCTGAATACCCTGATGATGAGAGTTACAAGCCATGTATGTCCTTTATCTTTTCTTGTTCCCTTCGCAGGTATTACCCCGGGCAGGTTCAACGGATTTGCTGCAAATAACTCCCAATGGAAGTCTGAAAACGCAGCGATCTCAGCTACATGCACTCCGACAAGATACGGGAATTATAAAGGTGAACATGTCGATAAGGATAGTACTCAGGAATAATCCCCATCCAGCTCTTTCAGCAACTTACCCATATACTCCCTGAGGTAATCAGAGTTCCGTTCCGCCATCCTCCGCCCAGCCGTTGTTTGCATGGTTTCAGATAGTTTTAGCAACTTTACCTGAAAGTGATCAAGAGCATATTCACAATCGTCAAGCTCACGATGCTCTGCCAGCGGGTCTTCCGGGTTAAACATCTTTCGCCGTAAGAGACCTGACGTATAAAAAACCCTGGCCAAACCAATCGCACCCAGAGCCTCCATCCGATCTGCATCCTGTACAACCTTTGCTTCAATCGTTTCTGGTGTAATACCCGCAGAATAACTATGGCTCTCTACTGAGTGACAGACGTTATCAATAAGCTCATGAGGAAACCCCATTTCTTCAAGGCAAACTCTGGTTTTTATGGCAGCCAGCGAGGATGCCTGAGATCTTTCAGGATGATCTTTTGGCAGAACCACAACATCATGAAAATAGCAGGCTGCAAGCACCACCAATCGATTTACCGGGATCGGTTTCCTGATCCATTATCTGTTGTGCAGTCTTCCACACTCGCTGAAAATGGAAAAAGTCATGGGATGCATCATTATTATCGTCGCCCATGGATTGTAACCAGGAGGTAATTTTCTGCTCCCAGCTATTCAGAGTGTCTGTGCAGCTATTGCTCATGAATTCAGGTAAAAAAGACAGTGAATGAAAGTTGAAGAATATATATTAGAGTGGTGTAAGGAAATTATACTGCGATTTAAAACACTTTTCAGTGTCAGAAAAACCATTCCAACCGTGTTATTTACAGAGGCGAAATAAGGGAGTGAATTTACAAATAAAAGGCTTTGAGGCTCAAGCAAAAAAGCTCGGGTCTTTGTGATCGAATTGCAACGACGAAGCTGCTTGGGTTAGGTGATACTGGGCAGCTGATGATAGTTCAAATCGGTGACTGTATGCGATAACGTGCAACAGTACAGGTGCTCCATCCTTCAAAGCGATCAAGTTTCATACCCAATTGTTGCATGACCCCCTGAGCAAACTCATTACTGGGTGTTGTATAAGAAATAATCTCCTCCATCCCCAACTGGTTAAATCCAAACTGCGTCACAGCCTCAACTGCCTCAAGTACCAAACCTTGCCCGCGGTATGCCGGTAAAAATCGCCAGCTCATCTCGATGTGTTTACCATAGGGAGAAAAGCCACAGTAGCCAATCAGTTGATTATTCTCTTTGAGTACCACAGCCCAACGAGACCACCCCCACTTATCGAGTTCGGCCTGATACCGCCACAACTCGGTTTCTGCAAGACTGCCTGGCTCTGTTGCCATAGCATCTGATGACTGGGAAAGCGTTTCACCCAGTAAAGCAGAATAAGCATCCACGTCCTGCAGCTGCCAGGTACGAAGTATCAGACGAGGCGTATCAGTAACAATTAACACGGTAAAACAATCTCCAGAAAACCTTGCTCTAACAAAACTGCTCCAACAAAAGTATCGCGCTGCCGTTTGGACAGTTAGAACATCTAAAAAGTTCTCACTAAACAGGTAGCCTGAATAATACAACTGATTGATTTACTGAAATTAATATTAAGATAACCCACTCCCGCCACTTCCGAAAAAAGGGTAACGAAAAAGGGGGAACGAAAAGGCCTAACAGGCAAAACCTGAACTCAGACTATCTGATAATGATCAAGCAAAAAGTTAAGAGGGCTTTAAAGTGTTAGCCTCTTCCAAACAAATAATTGCTTCAACGGTCGCACATATACAACTTGCAAATATTAGTGTGCACAGGCTGCCAAAAGTTCCCTGACAGCAATACCAGAAACTATTTGAAGGCAAAACCTGAGCATAATTCAGATCAGAGTTCCCTTATCTGTGAGCATTGATTCTGCCACCACAAAAGGGATATCTAACAGCAATTAACATCCCGCAAGTGAGGACTTTCCAAATCCATCACAGGCCCTTTGGGAATTATTTGCGTCGTAAGTTCTCAAAAAAGTGCTGAAAGCAGGATAATTTAGGTCAGTCGTCTATCCTCTCAGCATGGCTTTTCCAGAACTCCAGCAGTTACAACCTGAAGCTCTACTGAGATTCATCACTCAGCAGTAAGAGCAGATCATTCAGCTCAAAGAGCAGATAGAAGCGCTTGAAGCCGAGGTTCGTCGTCTAAAAAAACTGCCAGAAAAGCCTGACATCAAACCAAACACCAAACCTCCCGATGACGACACTGGCAGCTCTGATGGAGATCCATCCGCTCCTGAGGGTAACGATGGGGCCAGTCCAGACACCTCGTCAAAGCAGAAGGTTAAAAAGCCCAACGAGAACACCAGGGAACAGCGTAAACAGCCCCGAAAGCCATCGGCAGATAAATCCATACCCATTGCTGCAGGCCTATGTTCTGCACCAGTATCACGGTTGCTCCGTTACCCAGCCAGAACTGCTGGACTGGCTATGGGACATTGGGATCTCTATTTCCAGTGGGCAACTCAGCCAGCTTCTTACGAAAGGACATGAGCAATTCCATGCTGAGAAAGATGAGCTGTTGGCCACAGGCATTCGCTGTTCAAGTTATATCCAGACAGTAGCGGGACGCGAAGCGATTTAGGGCGGCAATGTCGCGACACTTTTGCCAGCCTGAAAAAAACGTGTCGCCTGTATGGTCTCTCTTTTTGGGATTATCTGAAAAGCAGACTAATGGGCGATGGGTTATTTCCGGGATTGAGTGACCTGATTGAGGAGGCTTCACGTCATCTTCCGTGTGGTGCTGCCAACAGTTTTTGAGAACTTACGAACCCTCCTTGAATTTTTAATAATTTACTAATCATATCTTCCATATATGATTAGGTGTTTGATATTGGGTTAGATGTAATCAGCCTCTGCCCAATTGAGTGTTATTAGTAATTAAGACCAGTAAGTTGGAATATAGTTCCATATTTTGTTAGAGGAAAAGAAAATATTATGAGTATTGGTAAGCATTTTTGTTTGCGATATTTAATTTTATATCTTTAAAAAAAAATGGCTACTTTTTTATTATGATTGAAAGAGACAGATGTCCAGAAACCCTGTTATTCCGGACATCTGAGAGTGTCTTAGCGATTAAACTGCTTGAAGCGCTTGATCAGGCCATTGGTTGAGCTGTCCTGGTCAGTAGTCTCTTCTTTGGAACGAATCTTCTCAATCAGGCGGTCGCCCAGCACCTTGCCAAGCTCGACACCCCATTGGTCAAAAGAGTTAACCTGCCAGATGGTACCCTGCACAAAGACCTTGTGCTCATACATGGCAATCAGGGCGCCGGTCGTTTCCGGTGTGATCTTCTCAGGCACAATCATGCTGTTGGGTCGATTTCCGGGAATCACCTTATGAGCAGCCAGTTGCTCAACCTCTTCAGTGCTCATACCTGAAGCAGAGAGCTCATCCCTGACTTCTTCCAGTGTTTTACCCTGCATCATGGCCTGACTCTGTGCCAGTGCATTGGTGAATAGCCATGGGTGCTGTTCGCCAATGGGGTTATGGGTTGTGGCTGGTGCAATAAAGTCTACTGGAATCAGTCGTGTACCTTGGTGCAGTAACTGATGGTAAGCATGCTGATCATTGGTGCCTGTTCCTCCCCAGATCACTGAGCCGGTCTGGTAAGGAACCGTGCTGCCGTCTTCGCGGGTGCGTTTACCGTTACTTTCCATATCGACCTGTTGCAGATGACCAGGCAGATCACGCAGGAAGTAATCATAAGAGATGACCGCATGGGACTGTGCCCCCATAAAGTTCTGATACCAGACACCCAGCAGGCCAGCAATAACCGGCATGTTTTCAGACAGAGGTGCACAGCTGAAGTGCTGGTCCATAGCTTCAGCACCTTTCAACAGGCGCTCAAAGTTGTCATAACCCACAACCATGGAAATCAGCAGACCGATGCTTGACCACAGGGAGTAACGGCCACCTACCCAATCCCACAGTGGAAGGGTGTTCTCCTGGGCGATACCAAATTGGTCAATAGCCTTCAGGTTGGTCGAGATGGCCATAAAGTGCTTGCGAATATCCTGCTCAGCACAACCTTTTTCAATCATCCAGGCTCTGGCAGCTTGTGCATTCTGCAGGGTTTCCAGCGTACTAAAGGATTTGGAAGCAACGATAAACAGCGTAGTTTCCGGATCGATCTTACGCAGAACTTCAGACAATTCATTGGGGTCAATATTGGCCACAAAATGATGCTCAAACCCTTTAACATGGTAAGGCGTCATGGCATTAATGGCCGTTTTCAGTCCCAGGTAGGAACCACCAATACCGATATTGACGATGTGCTTGATTGGCTTACCGGTATGACCCAGCCACTGGCCAGAGTGAACCTGCTCGGTCATGGTCTTCATTCGGGCTCGGGTCTCACGGATCATGGGCATGATGTCTTCACCGTCCACCATAACCGGAGCATCACCAAAACTTCTCAGTGCTGTATGAAGCACTGCGCGTTTTTCTGTGTAATTGATCTTTTCACCGCTGAACATGGCTTCACGGGCATGCGTGAGGTTGGCCTGTTCCGCCAGATTAACCAGTGATGTCATTACATCGTCGTTAATCAGGTGCTTTGAGTAATCAAGAAACAGGCCGGCAGCTTCAAGGGTGTAACGTTCAAATCGACTGGGATCTTCAGCAAACAGGTTTCGCAGGTGGGTGTTTGCCATTTGCTGTTGCAGAGCAGCCAGATCTTTGGATGCGGGCAGGTGGTCCAGAGCAGTAGAGTTACTCACTGTCTTGCCTCATTAGATAAGGGTGGAAGGTAGGCTGGGTAAGCGAGGTGGAAAATATACCCTATATTGCAGGGGGAGTGAAAATAATAAGCATAATTCAAGTCAAGCTTTTGGTGCTTATATATAGCTGTTTTTTTTGTTATTCATGGTTTGCTTTTGTTTTATTCTGTCATTCTGAAAAAATTTTATTTTCACATGAAATTGCTCTTCTTAATATTTTCAAATGTAATTGGTTCCCAATCTATAGGGCAGGTCCTCAGCAGATAAAAGAATTCAAGCCATTGACGATGGTAAAGTTAGAAAGAAAGTGCCATCAGAAAGCGAAGGAACTAAATTAAAAGAATCAGGATATTCAGTTATTGGATTAAATCGATGCCATAGTATTGTCGGGGGCATTTTTCAGGAGAGGTATCAAGAAAAACTCCTAGACTAGAAGAAAAAAGTGGGATGTTAATGAGTAATAGTTTGGTAGAACCTGGTTCAGTTCATATTATTCCAAGTGTGTTAATAAATGAAAGGACAGGATGTCATGGTCTGGCAATATTTAGTCAAGAGCAAAGTGAGCCCCCTGTTATTAGAGCTATTACTGAACAACAGTATTATCAGGTTTGTGCGGAACTTGATAATGGTTTTGCCCCTAATGAATGTTCTTATTATGGTTGTTATCCCTTGCATAGGATTGCAGAACAGGGAGATGAAAAAATGTTAGAGATTTTTTGTAATAGATGTCGTGATTTAGATATGAATATTCGGGCAAAGGGCGGTGATACCCCTCTAATGATTGCTATTAATAAACAATATGTTAAGTTTTCCCAGCTTCTGGTCCAGAATGGAGCTGATATAAATATGTTGGATTTTAGTTTTTAGCTATCTTGATTAGTTACGGCGTTTAGTAAACTTATATCTTCTAAATTCTGATGTCCCTGTGCAGCTATAGCGGTAATTCTAAGTCGGTTTTGATTGTATTTTTCTTTTTGCTTTGGGTCTTTTTCCAATTGAGCAATCTCTTCTTCGGAGTCTTCTATTTTTTGTTTAATATTACTTTGCTGTTTAGATAGTGCTCTGGAAATTTTATCTAAATCTTCTTCTGGTAGCTTTTTCAGAATTCTTTCGCTGCCTTTTATAGAGCCACCATTTTCTATAAAAGTAATTGCTGTATTAATATTTCCAGACGCCAATGCAAAGCAGACAGGCGACTCTGGATAACACCACCAACCAGAACGATTGAGTTCACCAACATGAAGGTGATCAGTGATATATTCATCTAGCGAGCGGTTTTGGAAAACGGGTAGAGCGTAGAAAGATCTTGGTTTCATCAGCTTTAACGCTTCATCCTGGCATAGCATATGAACGAACTCTGGGGAATCAGATTCTGCCAGTGCATAAAGCAATGGTTTACCATTGACATGCAGGTGTTCCAGCTGCTCATGATAGGTGATTATATTAGATGGATTTTGCGTATTGTGTAATTTAGTAGACTCTATAAGGCCATGGAGTGCAGCTTTAAAACTGACTTGATCTCGTTGCTTGATTGCTTCTGAAACTTTTTGAGCACAATCACTTAAACCATGCTTTCTATTAATAATTGTGCTGCTAAATGTTGATAAACCTTTCGTGATTTTCCAGTCACTTTTACCTTTGAGTTTTGTCTCTTTGGTCGGTCTTAACTGACCTTCTTCAATTTTTATATCCATGGATTCAGAGTGCTTGGTTTCTTCTGAGGAGTCTATTGGCTGTCGAATTTTTTCACCTGTTTCATGATCAACAACTGCATCTTCTACGACCGAATAACCCATTGCTTCATCTTGTGCTGTTTGTTGTTCTTTAAATAATTCCAAATCTGATTCAAGGTCATCACTGGCATCGCTATGGGGCATCAATCCATTTTGATGAATAGCTTCATGAGTATGCATATGAAGCATGTTCTTAGATTGTGGTAAAAACATCAATTGGCCTGGGGACTGGTGTTCATCAAATAGTGGGTTTGTTTTTATGTCGTGGTCCCTAATAGAGCGTGAAGCAGGATTTTTGGAAGAATCTGTAGGCGGATTCTTCAAGCCAACGGTACCTTCACCTTTTTTTATGAGTGCTCTGATCATCTTTCCAAACCCTGGCTTGGCGGGGCTGGCTTCAAACTTATTTCCAGATATTTCAAGCGTCTCACCAGGTGATTCAGTATTATTTAACAGGTGGTTTTGATGCTGGCTATGATTGATGTCAGGCTGAAACTTATCCACTATTTTCTTCCTTGAAAATTCTTCATTAATATTCAGCTTAAAAGTGGTCGCTCCTTTTGTCATATTTAGAGTTGGTTTGAGTAATTAAGAGGGTTGAAGCCTTCTTTTCAAGGGTGCCATTTTTTTGGCATTTTCCTCAGTGCTCCTGATGAATACGGGAAGTTCTACTGGTATTGTTGGCTATAGCAAACTGACGGCATAAAGCCGTAGGAAGAGGCAAGTTCGATAGTGGGGGCATTTGAATTTGTCGCTACTGAGCCCATAAAAGCACAGGCCCAGTAGTGATCAAGGATTAACGATTGAAATGGATATTATCAATCAATCGTGCCTTGCCCAGATAGCCCGCAGCAAGAATCACCAATGCTTCCTCATTATGAGTAGCTGGAAGCAATGTTTCTGGATTGCAGATATTAAAGTAATCCGGCTTGAAGCCAGCTTGAGCCATCTTTGCAAATGCATTTCTGCGTAGGAGATCAAAGTCGGTTTCACCAGCCTGAATAGCTTCCCGTGCCTCGCTCAGGCAGAGATGCAGTGTTGGTGCAATTTCGCCACGCTCTTCCGGTGTCAGATAACCGTTGCGTGAACTCATGGCCAGTCCAGTCGGTTCCCGGGCAATAGGTGCGCCAAGAATTTCAACAGGCATCACCATATCTTTCACCATTTTGCGAATGATGGTCAGCTGTTGGAAATCTTTCTCACCAAACACCGCAATATCCGGGCGAACTATGTTAAACAGTTTGGTGACTACCGTTGCAATTCCCCGGAAGAAGCCAGGTCGGGTGTTCCCGCAGTGCATACCGTCAAGAATATCAACACTGATATGGGTATGGTTTTCACTGCCTTCCGGGTAGATTTCATTGGTGCTGGCCGCATAGAGCAGGTCAACACCATGATCCATCAGCAGTTGCTGGTCCTGTTCCATGGTCCGTGGGTACGAGTCATAGTCCTCATTCGGACCAAACTGCAATGGGTTCACATAAATGCTTACCACAACAAAGTCACAGCTTTCTTTTGCCTTCTCGACCAGCGTCAGGTGTCCACCATGCAAATTTCCCATGGTAGGAACAAAACCAATGCGCAGACTTTCAGATCTGCGGGCGCCAACGATATCCTGAACTTCAGCAATGGAGTGTACTGTTTGCATAGGGGATTTTTGCATAGCTGCTATCCGTTTATTCGAATCCGTGCTCCGGGCCAGGGAAGGTACCGTTCTTTACTTCTTTAACGTAGGCAGCAACAGCATCCTGTGCAGAGCCACCTTCAGCCATGTAGTTCTTTACGAACTTTGGTTTGCGTCCTGCAGTCATGTTAAGCATGTCGTATATTACCAACACTTGGCCGTCCGTATCCGCGCCAGCACCAATGCCAATAACAGGAATCTGAACTGCACGGGTAATTTCTCTGGCCAGAACAGAAGGTACACACTCAAGTACAAGTACTGCAGCTCCGGCCTTTTCAAGCAGGATGGCTGCTTCAATCATGGCGTTGGCACGGGCTTCATCCCTTCCCTGTACCTTATAACCACCCAGTACATGGACAGACTGTGGTGTCAGGCCAAGATGAACACATGAAGGGATACCCTGTTCACGAAGACGGGTCACGATGGGCGCCAGCCAGGCTTCACCTTCCAGCTTGACGACTTCAGCACCCGCCTGCATAAGGCGCGTAGCGTTAGTCAGAGCCTGTTGTTCGTTGGTGTAGGAAGCGAAAGGCAGGTCTGCCATTAACAGAGAGTCACCTGCTTTCATACTGACACAGCGGGTGTGATAACACATGTCGTCTACAGTAACGGGAACCGTACTGGTTTGTCCCTGACAGACATTGCCAAGGGAGTCACCAACCAGTATCACTTCAACGCCCTGGCTGCTGGCCAGGTGGGCCTGAGTGGAATCGTAGGCAGTCAGGCTGGTGAATTTTTCACCCGCTTTTTTCATCTCGGACAGGATACTTAGGGTGACTTTAGCCATGGGTAAAGACCTTGATTAGTTGCTGCCGCGGATTATACGAGAAGTGTGAATGCTTGTCAGTTAAGGGCTTGGCGCAATGCTCAAGCCGCCATGTTTTCAGAACCAGGTTTTTTCAAATCCATGGGTAGCTTTCGGCAATGACATTCAGCCCCTGGTAACCCAGTTCATCCACCATTGCTTGCAAAGCGGTTCCATCAGGAAGTTCAAGTTCAGGTGCAACATCCAGCAGAGGACACAGCACAAAGTTGCGAACATGCATCTGATAGTGAGGGATTGTCAGTCTTTCTAATTCAATGCTCTGGTTGCCAAACAGAATAATATCGAGATCCAGGGTTCTGGGTCCCCAGCGAACAGATCGAATACGACCGTGCGAATTTTCTATCGACTGTAAAGCATCCAATAGCTGGAGAGGCTTTAAAGTAGTATCTACTGCAACCACTGCATTGCAGTAGTCCGGCTGCCCGGGAGGGCCAACCGGGTCACTTCGGTAGAGTCTGGAGCAGGCAGAAACAGTCATTTGCGGCACACTGTCGATTTCATCTACGGCTCTCTGTAGCTGAAGCTCCGGCTGCTTAAGGTTGCTACCCAGTGCCACATAAGCGGTTTCTGCCATCAGGATTCTCCAGATTGATTGGTAGACGAAGCATCATCTGAACGGGGCTTCCTTCTGCGTCTCCTGCGTTTGTTACCCGGATTTTTCTGGCCTCCCTGGCTGGCTCTCTGACTGGAAAGTGCCTTGATCATGGAAAAGCGACCATGTTCATCTACTTCCTGAATCTCTGTCCACCATTCTCCTAACGACGAGGGCCCTGCAGCAGACAGAGTTTCCCCGGACTGTTCCCTGAGAACCAGAAAGTCATAGGCTGCACGGAACTTAGGGTGTTCCAGCAATGACTCTATGAGTTTGGGTTGTCTGCGCTCAAGCCGAATCTGCAAATCCCAGATATCACGAACCATCATCGAGAACCGGCGGGGAATGGCCGTATGGTTGCACTGATTGGTGATGACCGTCATGGATGCCTGTTGGAATGCCGGAACGGGGGGCATTCCCTGATCCATAAGCTCCCTGGCCAGTCGCCTCATGGGTGACCACAATAGAGCGGCAAAGAGAAATGCCGGGGTTACCGGTCGACTCTGCTTGACTCTTCTGTCTGTACTTTTCAGTGATTCAATAATCAGTGAGTAAACGTGTTTATCCTGCTCATTCAGTGCTTCATTAAGAGCGTGATCCGTTGCCGGAAACAGTGGCGCAAACAGTTGGTACTCTCGCAGCAGCTCAAAAGTTCTTACGCCATGGCCTGACTGCAGTAACTTCAACACTTCATCAAACAAACGCGCTGATGGAATATCCCGCAGTAATTGTCCCAGCTCACTGATTGGCTGCTCCGTTTCTGGTGCTATGCTGAAGCTGAGTTTGGCTGCAAAACGCACCACACGAAGCATACGAACCGGATCTTCATGATAACGGGTAACCGGATCTCCAATCAGTCGGAGCGTACCGGTACGGATGTCTTCAACACCATTGCAGAAGTCAACTACACTGAAGTCCCGGCCATCGTAATAGAGTGCATTGACGGTGAAATCCCGGCGCATGGCATCATCTTCCATGGTGCCATAGACATTATCCCTGAGGATTCTTCCTGAATCGGAGTGACGGGATTTCTCCTGGCCATGGTGCTGCTCATGGTTAGCCCGAAAGGTGGCGACCTCGATCATGTCACGACCAAAGAGGACATGGACCAATTTGAAGCGTCGGCCTATCAGTCTCGAATTACGAAACAGTCTACGAACATCCTCTGGGCTGGCATTGGTTGCAACATCGAAGTCTTTTGGGTGAAGGTCAAGATACAGGTCTCGAATACACCCTCCCACCAGGTAGGCTTCATAGCCCTGACTATTCAGCCGGTTAATGACCTTCAGGGCATTATCACTGATATTGCGACGTGAAACCGGATGCTTATCCCTTGGGATAATGGTTTTCTCAGGATCAAGGATGGGCTGAGAACGTTTTGTCTGATTTCTGTTGCGCATGAGCCAGAAAATAAGTGTGCCTCCAAGCACCATGACAGCAATCGCTGTTGTATAACTGAACATTCCGGTGCCTGGCATCATAAGTCTTGCATAAATTGCATAGAGAGTGGGTTACCGTGGTTGTTTGTGACTCTTGACCTAAAGGGTAGGTACATGAGGATCAAGCTTATGATAGCACCAGTCTGATGCTTCACTCCATTTGTCTTGGCATTAGTGATAGCTGATGCAGGTTTTGATCAATGAAAAAGTTGAAATGATTCAGAATATTCATACCAAGTAAGCCATCAATATTTTGATCAATAGGACCAAATTCGGCGGCTTCCAGATTGCTGACAAGGAAGTCCCCGATTTGGAACTGATCAAGACGATACAGCGGTGTTCGGTGGATACCCGTAGCGGTTGTCAGGTCAATATATCCGATTTTTCTGGCCTGTTTTTTCTGTTGTAACTCCGCAAGAATACGGTGTGGCAGGGTTGTGAGGCTAGCTCCGGTATCGATAAGCAGACGAGCATTGTATTGATTACCCGCCAGGGTATCGACAACAAAATGTCCTCCGGATCCTGATAATGGCACGATTGTTTTTTCATTCTCAGAGTCTTCATTGATGGGGGTGGGTAACAATCGGGCTAAAAGCTGGCTGGCTTGCTCATTGAGTTCATCATCCATTTGTAAAATGAGTAATTCCCGGGTCGCGCTCTCGGTATCATTGAGCATAAGGTAGCTTTCGGCCAGAGCCAGCCGGTAAAAACTGTAATCTGGCTCCAGATAACTTAACCGCAGGAATATAGGGATAAGGCCTTCAAGGCCTGGCAGCCCCTTGCTCTCTTCAAATAGAGAGCGGGCCATTTGATGGATTTTTTCATCAAACCATCGTATTTCTTCCTTGATATAGCTGTAGGATCTGGCATTTGTATAGACCTCCAGAGCCTTGGAGAACTGGCTTTCAGCAATATAGCAGGTAGCCAGTTCACTGAGCAGTTCAGTGTCCTGATAATGGTGTTGTGTAAAAAACTCCAGAATTGAAATAGCCTGTTCAGGATTATTGTTATTATGGTAGTGGCGAACCTTGTTGATTAGCTCATGATGAAGCTCTGTTGCAATATCTGAATGAAACTTCTCATGATGCTGAAAAATGATTAAAGCGTCATCAAGGTGCTCTGAGTCAAGGGCCTGAATAAATTCAGCACGTGTTTTCTGGTGAGTTGTTTTAATTTCGGCAAGAGATGGTTCGTTAGTACTTGTTGCAATTGTGTGATCACTTAACGGTTCGGCTTTATTATTCGGAGCTACTATTAGAAGTTCAAATTTATTCTGGTTATCTCTTAGCCACCACCCGAGGGGAAGACCAATCATTATTGAGAGGATACACAGAATTGGGGCTTGAAAACGATCTGCTAGATGCAAGATTGACTCCAAATTGATTTATTCGTGAGTTGAGTCGGGAGCTACTTTATAGAACACTCAAGGTTTATGAATAATCTCTGTTGAGGAACCGTTCCTTTTCAGGAAACCTTCTGTGCGATTTATTAATAAATGTATAGATAGGAGAATACGCTAATGAGTTCAAGTCATCAGAAGAAAGTCGCCGTTATCCTCTCTGGATGTGGTGTTTATGATGGTGCTGAAATCCACGAATCAGTACTGACGCTCCTGAGTATTGAGCAACAGGGCGCAACGTATCAGTGCTTTGCTCCTGATATGAATCAACATCATGTGATTAACCATTTAACGGGTGAAGAAACTGCAGAGCAGCGAAAATGTTCTGGTTGAGGCAGCCAGAATTGCACGGGGTGATATCGAACCACTGGCTGCCCTGAAGGTTGCTGATTTTGATGCCCTGATTGTTCCGGGCGGCTTTGGTGCAGCAAAAAACCTGTCGGATTTTGCTTTCGAGGGAGCCGAAATGCGTGTACAGGTTGATATGATGGTTGCCGTTAAGGCTTTTGCCGAAGCAGGTAAGCCTATTGGTCTTATCTGTATTGCGCCGGTAATGGTTGGGCGTATTTTTGGGGAAGGTGTTATCGCTACCATTGGTAACGACGCTGCTACTGCCGAAGCGATGGAGCAGACCGGGGTCACACATCAAGCCTGTGCAGTGGATGATATTGTTGTGGATGAGTCTCACAAGCTGGTGACAACACCAGCGTATATGGTGGCACAAAACATCAGTGAGGCTGCAGCAGGTATTAATAAACTGGTTATAAAAATAGTAAATATGAGCTGAAATCCCTCTGGGAGCAAATGATTCAGAGTCTTTCTATAAAAGACTCTGAAGTGACAGTGAGTATGTAATACTTCATTAACGAGGTATTAATACATACAGCTTGCCAGGTTCCTGCTGCGGTCCTGCGAGAAGAGCTGCATCTTTGCCAAACCCCATGTAGATATCACCTCGGGCAGGGCCTTTTATGGCGCTGCCGGTATCCTGGGCAACCATCATTTGTTGAAATCTCTCACCGGTCGCCGTGAGGCGGGTATCAAGCCAGACTGGCAAGCCAAGAGGGATATAGGATGGGTCGACAGCCAGCGTTCTTCTGCTGGTAGCGGGAACTCCCCTGAGCGGTGATAGCGCCTTCATCAGAAAAACTGAAAAAGATGTAACGTGGGTTCTGGCTGAGTAGCCACTCTCTCTTGTCAGGATTTTTCTCCAGCCATGCCTGAATGGTTTGCATGGAAACGTCTTCAAGCTCTCCTTTCTGTTTAAGTATTTTTCCAATAGCTACATAATTGTGCCCATTGTTGCCGGCATAACCTACATGAATGATTTTTCCATCCGGTAATTCTACGTTGCCCGAGCCCTGAATCTGCAGGAAGAACTTGTCCACCGTACTGTTCAGCCATAACAGCACGTCACTCTCTTTTGGCGTCTGTTGATCGATCTCTGCCCGGCTACCATAGGGTTTCAGAAACCCTTTCTCGATGCGGCCAACCAGTCCCTGACCGCTGAGCCCAAAGTCGGAAAGACGGACTTTGACCAGGTCGTGGGGGAGTTTCAAAAGAGGAATAGAATACTCTTCAGAAGGGGTGAGATTGCCTGGAATAACGGGTGAGTAATAGGCGGTAAATAAGCCTTTATCCTGGGGGAAGATGCGTACAGGCGTGAAGTTCTGCTCGAAAAAGACTTTTAGTTGACGGTCAGGGGTTTGGCCCAGCTCTTTACATAGAGACTGCCACTGCTGGTAATTCCCCCAGGGACTTTTCTCTGTCAGCACTGAACGATTCAGGTCGCTGACAGCTGTTAACCAGTGCAGGTCTGACAGCGATGGCCTGTTCCTGACTCCACCCCTCAAGCTCGCTGAATTTTACGGGTTGTTGTTCAGGTGTGGTTTTTAATAGACCGCAACCAGTGATCAGCAGAGTCATCAGAAGAGGTGTAAATCTTGAAACGCATCGACTGACTGAATAACAGCAGCGTAGGGCGTATCGATGGTGCAGGTATTCAGTGATCACGTTAGCGCTTTCTGATCTGATGTGGGTTGTTGATATGAAGAACCAGCCTCACTTCAAAAATCGAATAGAGTCTGGTTCTTTGTTTTAAGAAGAGGGCACTTATAAAGCGGAAGGCTCTGGCATGTTGCTCATTAGCTTGGCCACTTCCTGATCAATGTAATATAGCCCTTTGTTTTCCAGACCGATCATATCAATTTTATCAAGGATAGATTTAAACAGCTTTTCTTCTTCATGCTGCTCAGCAACATACCACTGCAGGAAATTAAATGTGGAATAGTCTTGCTCGGTAAATGCGGTATGGGCCAGTGCATTGATCTTTTGGGTCACTGCGCACTCATGCTCATAAGTTGCCAGAAATACATTACGCACAGAAGAGAATTCGTGCGGTGGCGTATCGATACCGCCAAGAATCGCCATGGCACCGGTTTCATTTACATAATCAAAAAGTTTCTGCATATGCTCCATTTCTTCGCGGGCATGGCGGCGAAGAAAGTGATTGCAGCCATCAAGCCCCTGGCTTTCACACCAGGACGCCATTTGCAGGTACAGATTCGAGGAGTAAAACTCCAGGTTAATCTGTTCATTCAGTTTGTCGATCATGGTTTGGCTGAGCATGGGAGACTCCTGATATTTTTCGGTATTTGAGTTGTTAGGGCTAATGAAGGTTCGCCGTTAAAACGAAAGCAGCCATCTGGGCTGATTACGAATGATTATCAATAACCTTGTAAAAAATCTGGTTTAAAGGGGGATTGTAATACCAATTGTATTTTCTAACTACATAGGCATTTAATATTGAGACTCAGGCAGATGAACAACCAGGCCTTCCATTTTATCAGTCACGACAATCTGGCAGCTGAGCCTGCTGTTTTCTTTTGGCTCACGGACGACATCCAGCATTTCATGCTCTATGCCTTCCGCAGAACCAACAACCTCTGTCCACGCTTCATCAATATAGCAGTGGCAGGTTGCACAGGAGCAGGCGCCACCGCATTCGGCCAGGATTCCATCGATCATGTTATCAACAGCACCCTGCATCAGAGTACTTCCCGCATCAATTTCTGCTTCGTATTGATTGCCATTATGAGTAATGAATTGAATCAGAGGCATGGGAGTCCTTTACTGTCTTTTTTATTGTTGCTTCACTCTATCGAACCCGTCTGTTAATGAAAAGTGGTAATGAATAGGAGGAAAAGCAAAGGGAGTGGAATATCACTCCCTGGGGTGTTTACACGATTTATTGACGGTAAATATCCGGTGTATCAAACGGCCCGTTGCAGCCCAGCTCAGGATGCTTCCCTGGATGGGGAAGAAAGAACTCATGCATTTTATGGAAATCAGCGGGCATCTCTCCAAGCATGGTCATGGGGTCACCAATAATGACTTTTCTATCCCGAAAATCGAAGGCAATAGGCACAATAGGCACATTGGCTCCCCGGGCAATATGATAAAAGCCGGTTTTCCAGCGCTGAACTTTTGAACGAGTCCCTTCTGGCGCAATGACCAGCACGAAATGATCGCTCTTCTTGATCTCGTCGATCGCCTGGTCAACCCGGTTGATGGACTTGTCACGCTCAATTGGAATCCCACCGAGTCTGCGCATTAATATGCCCAGAGGCCAGAAAAACAGGGAGTGTTTGGCAAAAAAACGGACACGTATTCTGGTGATCAGCTTGACCGCAACGCCAACGACGAAGTCCCAGTTTGACGTATGATGAGCGACGATAATGACATATTTGTGGATACTTTCAGGCAGATTTCCTTCAATCCTCCACCCGCCAAGTAGCCAGAGCACAAAACGCCCGAGGGTAATCTTGAATGGATTTCGGGGAAGATAGTTATCGTGAATTGATGATTGCATGGTAATAAAGTGTCATGTACTAAAATACTTAGATCTGATTATACCTCCTTACTGCTATCGGCCGGATAACTTTCCCTCCGGCTTCTTCTATATACATAGGGTATTGTTATGAGCTTCCTTACCCCACCCCCCCATAAACTGGTAAAAACGAATGACCGCTGGCTTTGTGCTGCACAGCAATTAGCAGAGAGTGCCGGGGTTGGTTTCAATGGTACTGAGCCCTGGGATATCCAGGTTCGAAATCCGTGTTTTTATCGGCGTCTTTTTCAAGATGGAGTGATAGGGCTGGGTGAGAGTTATATGGAAGGCTGGTGGGAGTGTGAACGACTGGATCTGCTGTTTACCCGTTTGGTGGAGGCTCATCTTGGTGAGAAAATGCCGAAACCGCTCTCTGTTTTAATCAGTCTTATTTGGGCTCGCATTGCGAATATGCAATCAAGACAACGAGCCTGGATTGTCGGGGAAGAGCATTATGATCTGGGTAATGACCTGTTCGAGGTTATGCTGGACACCCGAATGCAATACTCGTGCGCTTACTGGAAAAAAGCAGATGGTCTCGAAGACGCTCAGGAAGCAAAGCTGGATTTAATTTGTCGTAAGTTAGCCATTGAACCTGGAATGAAACTGCTTGATATTGGTTGTGGGTGGGGAGGCCTGGCGGAGTATGCCGCCAGCCGGTATGGTGCTTCTGTGGTGGGTATCACGATATCCAAAGAGCAGCACCAGCTGGCCAGGGAGCGGTGTCAGGGGTTGGATGTCGAGATCAGGCTTCAGGACTATCGCGATCTGAATCAGCAATTTGACCGTGTTGTCTCAGTGGGTATGTTTGAGCATGTTGGTCCACGTAACTACGATACCTTCTTTCATGTGGTAAACCGGGTCTTGTCAGAAAGTGGTCTTTTTCTTCTGCATACCATTGGCTCTCTTAAAACCGATCTCACGATTAACCCATGGATTGAGAAATATATTTTTCCCAACGGTTGTCTGCCGTCAATGCTGCAAATTACCCAGAGTTCAGAAGATTTGTTTGTCATAGAAGACTGGCATAACTTTGGCGCAGACTATGACCATACCCTGGTGGAATGGGAAAAGCGGTTTACTGCAGGCTGGTCTGATTTAAGAGAAAACTACAGCGAATCTTTTTATCGGATGTTCCGCTATTACCTGCTGTCCTGCGCAGGCGGGTTTCGGGCCAGAGACCTTCAACTCTGGCAAATTTTATTCAGCCCCCAGGGGGTGCCCGGTGGCATAAGGGTTCCCCGTTAACGCTGGCATGTACTGCAAAAACAGCTGCTTCGATTTCCGAGTTTTATTTCCTGAATGGTTTTTCCACACTTCAGACAAGGTTGGCCTGTCCGTCCATAAACAGCCAGCTCCTGCTTGAAGTAGCCGGGTTTGCCATCACCACCGACGAAGTCACGCAGTGTTGTACCACCTTGCTCAATCGCTTTGGTCAGAGTTTCTTTTATTGATTCAACCAGCAGCTCATAGCGGTTTCGGGAAATTTTTCCACAGGCTCTGTCAGGTCTTATACCGGCCTTGAACAGTGCTTCGCTGGCATAAATATTACCAACCCCGACGACCACTTTATTGTCCATGATAAAGGTCTTCACCGGCTGTCTTTTCCCCCGGGACATTTGGTAAAGCCGCTGAGTTGTGAACTCACTGTCCAGAGGTTCTGGTCCGAGGTTTTTAAGCAGCCTATGCTCATGGAGAGGGCTTTCAGACCACAGAACAGCGCCAAAGCGGCGGGGGTCTGTGTATCTCAGGCGTTGACCATCCGTCAGAAGAATATCGATATGGTCGTGCTTCTGTGGCGGCGTATCCTTTTTCAAAATCCTGAGGCTGCCCGACATACCCAGATGCACAATCAGATGACCTGAGCCAGTATCCAGCAGAAGGTATTTTGCCCTTCTTTTGACCTGACGGATGGTTTTACCACTCAGAACTTGATTAATGTTGTCCGGTACAGGCCAGCGAAGCCTTGGTTCCCGGACAATCACCTCTTGAACGGTATGGCCTTCGATATGGGGTTCTATACCTCGCCGGGTCGTTTCAACTTCTGGCAGTTCCGGCATGTCTATCTGCTCCCCCGGCGTTTGAAACGGGTTCTTTTTAAAATAGCCTCGTCAGTAAAATCTGTGGGTCATTTCTGGCTCAGGGAGCTTGCCAAGTACGTGATATAACGAGATCTCTGCACATCTATAGGTTTTGAAACCGTACGATTTTCTCATAGTGAGTTTTATTTTAGTGTTCAGCCCTTCGACTTTACCGCTTGAATACGCCTTTTTTGCCTTGAACCAGTTCAGGATAAGTGGCTTGTGTCGTCGAACAGTTTTGGCTACTTTCTTCATGGGTTCCAACTTTGATCTCATGACCCGGGTGCACCAGCGGTCAAGATATTTTCCTGCCCAATGCGGCGAAACGTAATTCCAGAACACCTGAAATTCCTGTATCAGCAGATAACCTCTGACACTTTTCAAATTGTATTTAAGGACTGTTTTTAATTTTATCTCTTCCTTCTCGGTCAAATTCTCTTCCCGTTTGAGCAGGCACCAGCGGGCTTTGGTTAATACCGGTTCATAGCCGTCAGCCTTTAACTGTTTATGCTCAGACGCTCTAATTTCATCCAGAGCTTTGTTCAGTTTGGCTACTATATGAAACCGATCAAGAATGTGCAGAGCCTGTCCTGCACATTCTTTAATAACTTTCACATAAGACGGCCACATATCAGAACAGATAAACTCCAGCTGCTTACTTCTGGCCTCTGTGAAGAACTCGAAAAAACTGCGAATAGTTTTCTCTGTTCGCTCCTCACCAATCCACAACAAGCGCGTACAACCGTGGTCAATCTGGTAAACAACGGTGAGGTACTTATGACCTACCTGGTAAGCTACCTCATCAACACCGATGGCTTTTATCTTGTCCAGGCATCGATGCTTAAGCCCCCAGTCCACTATATATTCAACAGAATGAAAGACCTTTTCCCATGAGGTATTAAAGGTCACGGCTACTTCCTTCCACGATAATTTCCTGGCCCAAAATGCAAGGTATTGCATGTATGCTTTGGTAAGCTCCTTTTTACCCTGAGCCCATGGAACCTCCTCAACCTTTACGCCACAGGTGCGGCAATCAACTCGACGCATCTTATAAAGGAGAAAGGTTCTGTAACCCCATATTGGGATGAACTCAAACCGGCGTATATTGAGTTGATCATAGCCTGGTGCAGGGTTGTGACAAACAGAACAGATAGCGTGCCCATTCTTTCTGGGAACCACCGTTATATCGAGCACTTCAGCACCTCGATATATGGCAAGCTCCACTGATTGATAAATAAAAGACTTGAATTTGTGGCATTTATTAAGGAGAGTCTTTATAAGCATTTGTCGGGCCTTCTGTTGCTTTTCTGTTCGTAGCAAAAAAACATACAGAGGGTTTCGGCAGGTGCTTTTCCTCCTGAAATATACTCAATTTACCCACAGATATCTCTGAAGAGCCTTAAAATAAGGCGGTAAATGTGGGAGAGTATCCCAGCTTTCTGCAAAGGAGTCATGGGTAAGTAAGGATAAACACCACGCATTATTTCGAAATTAATAGTCAATGTAGCGTTTGATTCACTGATAGAATGTGCGCCCCATCGCACCGGGTCTGTATGGCGTTGGGTGTTGATTATGTGAGTGAACATGACAAAAAACCTTTCTTCCTTTGCCCGCTATCGCGGAGAACTTCGAGAACTGCTTTATCTGGCCGGGCCCATTATGGGTGCCCAGTTGGCCACCACAGGGATGACCTTTGTCGATACCAGCATGGCGGGACAATATTCCGCCATGGATCTGGCGGCCATTGCGCTTGGCTCCAGCATCTGGATGCCGGTTTATCTGTTGATTCGTGGCATTTTAATGGCCATTACACCGACAGTGGCCTATTTGTACGGTGCTCGCCAAACGGGGGAAATTGGTGGGCAGGTACGTCAGGGACTCTGGGTTGCTCTGTTGATGAGCCTTTTGGCTCTGGTTTTTATTTATAGGTCTGATGTCGTACTTCAATGGTTGCAGGTTGAGCCAGAGATGGCCGCTAAAACGCTTGAGTATCTAAAAGCACTTGCCTGGGGTATCCCCGCGATTTGTCTGTTTCAGGCGCTGACTTGCTACTGCGAAGGAATGGGTAAAACCAAGCCCGGCATGGTGTTCAGTTTTGCGGCGCTGGCACTGAATATTCCGCTTAACTATGTACTGATTTATGGCAAGTTTGGATTTCCTGAGCTGGGTGGTGTTGGTTGTGGCTATGCGACCGCCATTTGCTTCTGGCTCATGTTCCTGTTGATGGCTGGTTACACGATGCTGGGCCAGCAACATCGTAAAGTTGGCCTGTTTGCCCACTGGGACTTGCCCAGCCTGAGTATTATTTCCAGCCAGTTAAAGTTGGGTGTGCCTATTGGTCTGGCCATTTTCTTTGAAGCCAGCATTTTCTCAGTTGTGGCTCTACTGATTGGAAAGTTAGGCGCTATCGTGGTTGCCGGGCATCAGATTGCTCTGAACTTTACGTCCCTGACATTTATGATTCCGATGAGTCTGGCAATGGGGCTGACCATTCGTGTCGGTCAGGCATTGGGTGCCGGTAAAACGGAGCAGGCTGCTTACTCGAGTTACGCAGGTATTGCGACAACATTGATCAGTGCAACGGTCAGTGCTTCGGTCATGTTGTTCCTGCCGGGTGTGGTGACGTCCATTTACACGCAGAATTCAGAAGTGGCAATCCTGGCTGCCCAACTGTTGATTTATGCGGCACTGTTTCAATATGCAGATGGTGTTCAGATCGCGGCCAATGGCGCCTTACGTGGCTATAAAGATACCCGGGTGCCTATGGCGCTGATTCTGTTTGCCTGCTGGGGCGTGGCGTTACCTCTGGGGTATACCCTGGGTCTGACGGACTGGATTGTTGAGCCAATGGGACCTCATGGTTTATGGATTGGTTTGGTGACGGCTCTGACCATGGGGGCTTTTCTTTTAACTCTGAGACTGCGCGCTGTCATTCGCCGGAATCGCATGCCTGTTTCTGAGTTGATGCCTATGGCCGTTTAATACTGAGATTCGGTGTCTATTGTGAGAAAGGGCAGCGCTCTTTTATAATGCAGCCCTTTCCTGAAATCCAGGTTTAAGGATTTCCCTTTCTGGCCTGCATTTCAGGCCAGGTATAATCGTCGCTGTGCGAGTGAGCTCATGAGTAAAACGAAAGTACTGACAGGTATTACGACAACTGGAACACCACACCTGGGTAACTACGTGGGGGCTATTAAGCCTGCGATTGAGGAAAGCTGGCGTGATGATATTGCTTCATACTACTTTCTGGCGGATTACCATGCTTTGATTAAAGGTCGTGACCCGAAACGTATTCATGAATCTACGCTGGAGATTGCAGCTACCTGGCTGGCGCTTGGACTGGATACCGATCGCGTTACTTTTTACCGTCAGTCTGATGTTCCTGAAATTATGGAACTGAACTGGATGATTGGCTGTATGACGGCAAAAGGGCTGATGAACCGTGCCCATGCTTATAAAGCGGCTGTGCAGGCCAATGAAGAAGCTGGTGAGAAGGACCCGGATAAGGGTGTGACCATGGGGTTATTCTGCTACCCGGTGTTGATGGCAGCAGATATCCTGATGTTCAATGCCCATAAGGTTCCGGTGGGTCGTGATCAGGTTCAGCACATTGAGATGGCCCGGGATATTGCCGGTCGTATGAACCATCACTACAAGACAAAATTTGTCCTGCCCGAAGCGATTGTTGGCGAAAGCACGGCGGTTCTTAATGGGCTTGATGGTCGCAAGATGAGCAAGAGCTACGATAATACGATCCCTCTTTTTGTACCTGAAAAGAAATTGCTTAAGCTGGTTCGTAAGATCAAAACCAACTCGCTGGAGCCGGGTGAGCCGAAAGACCCGGATACCTGTACTCTTTTCCAGATCTATTCTGCATTTGCTGATGCAACTCAGATAGAAGTGAAGCGTCAGCAATATGCGGACGGTGCGGGTTGGGGTGATCTGAAAAATGAACTCTTCGAATTCCTGAATGTTCATTTGAAAGATCCCCGTGAGCGCTACAATGCGCTGATTGAAGACCCGGCATTTATTGAAAAGGAGCTGCTGAAAGGGGCTGAAAAGGCCCGGGCTGAAGCGGCACCTTTTCTTACCTCTATCCGTCATGCTGTGGGTCTCAGGCCTCTCGCATAAGATTCTCGGGTAGCCTTTCAGGTTCGGCTTTCCTTCAGGGAAGCCGACAATAATAATGACAGGCGTTACTGCCTGACTGGATATCCCATGAACGTATCAAAGTTATGCGTCACAATGCTTGGCGTTTTCCTGCTGTCGGCCTGTAGCCATCTGGACGGTTTTCTTAGAGGCAATGATCAGCAAAAGAAGATTCAGCAAAAGGTTGAATTCGATTTGGGTCGTCTGGATGCCGATGGTCTTTATGGGCCAGCTGATGGCAAGCGTTCCCTGAGTTATGAGTTCTGTATCCCTGCTCATGTGAATACTGCAAGGCAGGTGATGTCCATTGATCCAACCGCCATCGTCTACAAAGAGTCGCCGGGGCGTTTACAGTGTGGGAAGCAGCAGTACCTGGTGGTTGGTGATACATACCAGGTCGGTTATCTGGTGACCCTGGAAAAACTGGCTGAGCTGGAGTATGTCACCCGGATTCAAGAGGCATTCTTTGAGTGAAAAGTGTACATTCTGGCGGTAGTTTTTCTCTGGCTGACCATGAGCCTATCTGTCTGGATTGTTGAGCTGGTATGGGTAAAATGCTTGCTTCTCATCATCGCAATCAGTGTTACTGCTTATCTGACCCGACTGTAGAGGAGGGGATTGGCGAACAGTTCCTGTGAAAGGCCACCAACTGGCAGAAGGTAGAAAGCACTCTATAATTTCGCGTTAGGAGTCTGCTGGTTTCATTGCTTTCTGATTGTTGCTGATAGATTCCAGTGGCGCAGGGTGCCTGTTCGATCAGTAAGCTTTCAGGCTGAGATTATACCTGTTGAACCTGAACCGGTTAGTACCGGCGTAGGAACTGCCATAAAGCGATCACCCAACCTTTTAAGATCTGTCAGGATGCTGTTCCTGTTCGATTGCTCTTGCTATGGGCGGTGCTGTCCTCATTCGGGCCTTTATGCGTCACGCTGTTTATTGAACCCCATCTGCAGTGAGGATTGACGCATGATTGCAACGCCCAGACTTTCCCTGCTTCTCAACTGGTATGCTAACCCCTATCACACGCCCATCTTCATGGCTCACTACCTGGGCTTTTATAAAGAAGAAGGCCTTTCCCCAGCCATTATGGAAACTACCGACCCTTCTGATGTGACCGATCTGATTGGTCAGAACAAGGTCGATATTGCCCTGAAGGCGATGGTTCATTCCTATGCGGCCAGAGATAAAGGGTACAAAGTGGTTTCCATAGGTACCCTTTTTCATGAACCACCTACCGGGATTATTTTTTTAAAATCAAGTGGCATTAAAGGATTTGATGATATCCGGGGGAAAAGGATTGGCTATATTGGCCGGTTTGGGAAAATTATAATTGATGACCTTGCGCGACGGGCGGGCATTGAACCCAGTGACTATGAAACAGTCCGTGTTGGAATGAACATCACCGATGCCATTATTCAGGGTAAAGTGGATGCAGGTATGGGTATTGGATGCTTTCAACAGGTTGAGCTTGAGCAGGCCACTGGTCAGGAGACTGGAATATTAAGGGTTGATGAGTTGGCTGGTTTGGGTTGTTGCTGTTTTTGCTCCATTCTCTTTCTTGTTCATGAGGAGTACCTGGCAGCCAACCAGGAAACAGTACGACGATTTATGAGCGCAACACTGAGAGGAGTGCACTGGACTCTTGAGAATCCGGAAAAGGCGTATGAGTTGTTGTGTGATCAGATTCCAAGGTTGAGAACAGAAACCTTTAAAAAAATCTACATCAGTTGCCTTCCTTATTTCTCCAGAGATCTGATTAACGTAGACAGAGACTGGGAAAAAGTGGGGCTGTACGCACAGCAGCTTGGTATTACCGATGAGACAATGGATAGCCTGAGTTGCTATACCAATGACTACCTGCCTGAACGTCCGCATTCTACTTTTCAGCCCCTTGATGGAACGTATATTTCCGATCTGAAAGCTTCGTAACAGCCCTATCTGCAAGCAGAAGTCTGGTGGTTTGTCAGACTTCTGAGCTTCTTAAGCTTGATTCTTATAAAACCTCCTGCTTCGTACGACATTTGAATTACAATTTACTATTCATTAAGCCATTTCAGGTCAGCCTGATTCATACAGGTGGTGATATGAGTAAACAGATTCTAGTTCTGGGAAGTATTAATATTGACCATGTTCTTCGGGTTGATCGTTTTCCACTGCCAGGTCAAACCGTAACGGGTACGTCATATGGCACTGTGTCAGGCGGCAAGGGAGCCAACCAGGCGGTAGCTTGTGCTCGCCTTGGTGGTAACACGCACATACTTGCCTCGATTGGTCAGGATGATCTCGGGCGTGAAATAGTACAACAGCTGTCTGAAGAGGGGGTTGGTACTTCAGCGATCACAGAGGTAGATGGTACTGGTACAGGTGTCGCTCTGATTTTCGTCAATGCAAAGGGCGAAAATATGATTGGTATCGCTTCTGGTGCGAATAACGGTCTTACTGAAGCGTTTGTTGATCAGAATGATCAGCTGGTTAAGGGGGTAGATTATCTACTTCTACAGCAGGAAGTTCCTGATTCTGTGAATCTCCAGGCTATAGATATTGCAAATAAGCATAATACTACTGTAGTACTTAACCCTGCACCGGGTAGAGACCTTCCTGATAGCTTCCTTTCTCTTGTTGACTTCATTACACCAAATCAGACAGAGGCTGAAATACTGACGGGCATAAAAGTCACTGATCTCAAGTCTGCAGCCATTGCCGCAGCCATCCTGCACGATAAAGGGATTAATGATGTGATTATTACCATGGGCCACAATGGTGTTTATGTGTCGTCAATAGAGACAGGTTATCCCCAGGGTATTCTGATACCAGGGTTTCCTGTTAAGCCCATTGATACAACCGCTGCTGGTGACACATTTAACGGTGCTTTGCTGGTGGCTCTGGCGGAAGGAAAGCCATTGGTTGAGGCTGCTTTTTTTGCTAATGCCAGTGCCGGATTGTCAGTGATGCGTTCAGGAGCACAGTCGTCTATACCTTATCGTTTTGAAGTGGAACAGTTTATTCAGTGTGATCAGGAATTAGCTGAAGTGAACGGTTCTCTGCATACCTCTTGAACTCTGTATTGTTTTGATTTCAAAAGCTAATGCAGATACTCTGGAATCCTTGAGCCCCAATGGATACTGACCGCTAATTGTTAAACGTGATTGACTCATCATAATGAATTCAGCTTGTTTATTCGGCTGTGGGAAGGTGTAGCATGCAAAATCAGCTCGACCAATTAAAAAGTATGACCAAGGTTGTGGCCGATACTGGTGATATCGAAGCCATTCGCCGATATCAGCCAGTAGATGCAACGACGAACCCGTCACTGATTTTAAAAGCTGCTCAACTACCTGCGTACAAAAAGCTTTTTGATGAAGCCATTGTCTTTGGGCGCAATCATTCAAAAGAGAAAATGGTCAGTGCTCGTTATGCCTGTGACTGGCTGACCGTTGGTATTGGCAAAGAAATCCAGCAGGTGGTGCCTGGCGTTGTTTCTACCGAGGTGGATGCACGATTGTCGTTTGATACGGAAGCAACTATTCAAAAGGCCAGACAGCTGGTTGATCTTTATAAAGAGCAGGGGGCTGATAGTGAGCGGGTGCTGATCAAAATTGCTTCTACCTGGGAAGGCATCAGAGCCGCAGAGGTTCTGGAAAAAGAAGGTATTCGCTGTAATCTGACTCTGCTGTTCAGTTTTGCCCAGGCTCGGGCCTGTGCAGATGCGGGTGCTTATTTGATCTCACCCTTTGTTGGCCGGATTCTTGACTGGTACAAAAAAGCTGAAGGACGGGATTTCTCAGCGCCAGAGGATCCCGGGGTTCTCTCTGTTACTCGTATCTACAACTATTACAAGCAGTATGACTATCAAACGGTGGTGATGGGCGCGAGCTTCCGAAACACCGGTGAGATTATTGAGCTTGCTGGTTGTGACTGCCTGACCATCGGTCCGGATCTGCTGGATCAGCTGGAATCTTCTGAGGAGCCACTTGCTCAAAAACTGTTTGCTGACTCTTCCGGCGGGAATAATGAAAAATGCAGTGATGAAAAAGTGGTTCTTGATGAAGCTGCTTTTCGCTGGGCTATGAATGAAGATGCCATGGCAACAGAGAAACTGGCTGAGGGTATCAGGAACTTTACTGCTGACCAGGTTAAGCTTGAAAAACTATTGCTTGATGCGTTCTAGCTGTTGATTAGATTAAGCGTCTACTAAAAGAATCCTGCTAAAGGGAGAGAATTGCATATACTGTCGAGCCAGGCATATCGGCAAATTTGGCTTGAGGGTCTGGCAATTATGGTTAATAAAGTAAAGCTGGTTGCTGAGCAGGAAGAATTTCGCCGGTACTATCAGAGTTATCAGGTCGATATTGATACAGTGGCACCACTTCGACAGTTATCTATGCCAACGGACATCGTTGCTATCATTGCTGTCTGGTGCCCTGACTGTCACCGGGAAATGCCTCGCTTTATTCGAATTATTGACGAGATTGATAACCCGAACATCAACGTAACTTACATTGCTGTTGACCGAAATAAGAAAGATGAGGAAGGCTTGGCTGCACAGCATGAATTCAGCCGTATTCCAACGTTTATTGTCATGCAGAACGGCCTTGAGATTGGCCGCATTGTTGAGTGCCCAACCAAATCGCTTGAGCAGGATCTGGTTGAGATTATCAAGTGAGCTTTCTCTGCTCTTCAGGTACTTGGCGTTAAAATTTCTTTGTTGCCATGGTTATACGGGAAATGCAGGTAGGCCTGCCTTGTTCATCTTCGATTTTAATTTCCCAGACCTGAGTACTGCGACCAATATGTATCGGTCGTGTTGTGCCGGTGACCTTGCCAGAAGTTGCTGAGCGGAGGTGGTTGGCATTAATTTCCAAACCGACACAGTAAGCTCCGTCTTCGCAGCAAAGGTTAGCGGCGATGCTGCCCAGTGTTTCAGCGAGGACTACGGATGCACCACCATGTAAAAGCCCCATGGGTTGGATAGTGCGGTGGTCTACTGGCATGGTGCCTCGTAGAAAATCATCGCCCACTTCAGTAATTTCAATGCCTACGTGGTCACACATATTCTCCTTGAACATTGCGGCATTTGGGGTCATAGGGTCTTTTCCAGATCGACATCTTTTTTCCTTTTCCCTTTTTATTGACTACAGGCGGTTTCTTAAACCCAGCTGATCCGGGTGAGGGGTCAGATAGGCTTGGTTTTGTATGTATGCGCTGCCATGATTTTTGATAAAGTGTCGAAGCATGGCCATGGGAGCAATGAGTGGCACCATTTCCTGTCTGTACGCCTTGATCAGCTTGAGAAGCTGGTTTCTCTCTTTACTATCCACGTTCTTTTTAACATAACCAAGAATATGCATCATGGTATTTGTGTGCGATTTTCGATTTGCCCGTCGCTTCAAGGCAATCATAAAACCCTGAAAGTACTCATCAAGCAGAGTCTCCAGAGGGGCTTTGCTACCCTTGGCTACGATTTGACCAAACAGCTCATAACCTTGAGGGTAATGGGCCATAATCATGTATTTATGTAAGTTCTCAAAAAGTGCTGAAAGCAGGATAATTTCGGTCAGTCGTCTATCCTCTCAGCATGGCTTTTCCAGAACTCCAGCAGTTACAACCTGAAGCTCTACTGAGATTCATCACTCAGCAGTAAGAGCAGATCATTCAGCTCAAAGAGCAGATAGAAGCGCTTGAAGCCGAGGTTCGTCGTCTAAAAAAACTGCCAGAAAAGCCTGACATCAAACCAAACACCAAACCTCCCGATGACGACACTGGCAGCTCTGATGGAGATCCATCCGCTCCTGAGGGTAACGATGGGGCCAGTCCAGACACCTCGTCAAAGCAGAAGGTTAAAAAGCCCAACGAGAACACCAGGGAACAGCGTAAACAGCCCCGAAAGCCATCGGCAGATAAATCCATACCCATTGCTGCAGGCCTATGTTCTGCACCAGTATCACGGTTGCTCCGTTACCCAGCCAGAACTGCTGGACTGGCTATGGGACATTGGGATCTCTATTTCCAGTGGGCAACTCAGCCAGCTTCTTACGAAAGGACATGAGCAATTCCATGCTGAGAAAGATGAGCTGTTGGCCACAGGCATTCGCTGTTCAAGTTATATCCAGACAGTAGCGGGACGCGAAGCGATTTAGGGCGGCAATGTCGCGACACTTTTGCCAGCCTGAAAAAAACGTGTCGCCTGTATGGTCCTCTCTTTTTGGGATTATCTGAAAAGCAGACTAATGGGCGATGGGTTATTTCCGGGATTGAGTGACCTGATTGAGGAGGCTTCACGTCATCTTCCGTGTGGTGCTGCCAACAGTTTTTGAGAACTTA